>NZ_JBDPME010000024.1:0-140837 GCF_039871825.1 Nonomuraea sp. B12E4
GGGGACTGCTTGGGGTCCTGCTGTGGTCCTGCCACCTGCTCCAACCTCTTCCACGGAGTGATCAAACTACCCGCGGTTGATGGGTGTTTCGGACCGGGACTGGTTCATTGACTCTGACGCGGAAGGGTCGGTGCGATGGCTGCTAATGAGTCCTTGGCGCTCGTAGAAGCGCAGCGCGGAGGCAGGGACGCCGCTGCGCCCGGACAACTCCCCGATGGTCAACTCCTGGGCAACCTCGCCTGAATCTGACATATCGCTCACCCTAGCTTGACTTAAACCTTTGTTTAAGCACGAGCCTGTTCACACGGCGCGACGAGCGCCGCACT
Source organism: Nonomuraea sp. B12E4 (assembly GCF_039871825.1). Taxonomy (NCBI): domain Bacteria; kingdom Bacillati; phylum Actinomycetota; class Actinomycetes; order Streptosporangiales; family Streptosporangiaceae; genus Nonomuraea; species Nonomuraea sp. B12E4. The sequence goes on from NZ_JBDPME010000024.1 coordinate 327, forward strand.
CCCCAACAACCCCGAGGAGCCCTGTCATGCCCGAGCAGCCGATCAGGCTCGTCGTCATCGTCGGCAGCGTCCGGTCGGGCCGATCCGGCCCGACCGTCGCGAACTGGTTCGCTCGTCAGGCCCGCCGGCATGGAGAGTTCGACGTCGATGTCGTCGACCTGGCGGAGGTCCCACTCCCCATGACGCTGCCGGATTTCGGGTCGGCGCCGCCCCCTGAGGCGGCACAGGCTCTTGAAAGCCTGACACCGCGGTTGGACGCCGCCGACGTGTTCGTCGTCGTGACGCCGGAGTACAACCACAGCTTCCCCGCGTCGCTGAAGAACGTCATCGATTGGCATCACCAGCAGTGGCAGGCCAAACCGGTTGGCTTCGTCTCCTACGGTGGCCTGTCCGGCGGGCTGCGGGCGGTGGAGCACCTGCGTCTGGTCTTCGCCGAACTACACGCGGTGGGGATCCGGGACACCGTCAGCTTTCACGGCGCCGGCCAGTTCGATGACAAGGGCGACCCGTCCAGCCCGGAGGGCTGCACGAGAGCAGCCACCATCATGCTTGACCGGCTCGCCTGGTGGGCCCGGACATTGCGCGCGGGCAGGACCGCCCGCCCTTACGCCGCCTGACCCTCACGCACGGAACGCGGCCTGCCCGCCAGCCTACGACGAGCAAAGAACTCCACGGAGACCGCAATGACCGAGACAGTACGTCGGTGGATCAGGCGTCATGCTCATCCCCTCACCACCCTTGCCCCCCACGCCCCGCTGACCGATCTGGCCGCCCTGCGCGACCTGACGCGTGATACCACGGTCGTCGCCCTCGCCTCATCGGCCCGCCAGGCCCACGAACTGTCGGCCATCGCCCATCGGATGCTGAGATTCCTGGTCGAGGAGATGGGGTTCCGCTCGATCGCCCTGGAAGGCGACAGCGCCGCACGCCTGAACCTCGACGAGTACGTCTACACCGGCCGAGGCGACCCGCATACGCTCCTGGCCGACGCCCGGTCCTTCTGGCGGACCGAGGAGATCGTCGAGGTCATCCGATGGATGCGCGCCCACAACGAACGGCACCCGGACGACCCGGTCCGCTTCGCCGACGCGCCCGACCGGGCGCCCCTACGACTCAGCAATCTGCCAGAGATGGTCGGCGACGCCATCGAACAACGCCTGGCCGAGGACACGATCTGGTGGCACGAACACACCGGCGACAAGATCGTCTACTGGGGCGGCCTCGCACACATGGTCAACGGAGCCACCCGGACGGTCCTCCCATCGCTCACGCACCGCAACGCGGGCAGCTACCTACGCGAACGCTTCGGCAGCGGCTACCTGTGCATCGGACTGACCTTCCACCGCGGGTCGCTGCCCTACCCAGTCCCCGCCCCGCCGCCCGACTTCGCCGAGGCCCCTCTGGGCGATGCCGGCCTGGACTCCTTCTTCCTGGACCTGCGCGCGCAGAGTCCGGCCCCGGTTCGCGCCTGGCTCAACAGTCCGGCCAGAACCCGGCTGATCGGCCCCGTCTATGACCCCGGTGACGACGCCGCCCACCACCTATCCGGCGGTTCGCTCGCCGACTGGATGGACATCGTCGCCCACCACCGGCAGGTGACACCCGTCCGCCTCATCAGCCGGGACCGTAGTCGAATCGCGCATCGGGTCCGGGGCGTGGCGTGGCAAGGACGCCGGAGTTGAAAATGGAAGCCGCAAGGATCGAGATCCCTCGTGCGGCGCAGGCCGGCAGCAACTCGTCGAGGGCGGATTGTCGCAGCAATGTGTAACGCGGGCCTGATGTCAACGTCGGGCTGGCATCCTGTTACATTCAAGGTCAAAAGATCAAAAGCGGCAGGAATAAACGGCCTTGCCGTCGGCCGCCGCGGCACAGGACCGGCTCGACGATCTCGGGGGATAGACACTCGACGAGCCACTGGCCCTGCTCAGTGCGACTGGCAGATACAGCCTGGTCGAGGCCCGTCGTGTGCCATTTGGGCGGCCAGGTCTGCCGATCGACGATTGGAGCAATGTGCGGAGCAGCTTCTCCAAGCTCGCCACCGTCTTCGTGACGATGGCGATCCTCTTACCCGCCTCGACGACCGCGTCGGCCAGCACGGCGGCCCCCGGCGGGACAGCCACGAAAATCGCGGGAAAGCGCGGAGTCATAGTCTGGGGACCGTGCGAGGAGGACTCCACCGTCGAGTGCGGCACACTGGCCGTCCCCATCGACTGGTCCAAGCCGAACGGCCCCACCGTCGACCTGGCCCTCGCCCGGCGCAAGGCCACCGACCCCTCCGCGCGGATCGGATCCCTGCTGAGCAACCCGGGCGGACCCGGCAACTCCGGCGTGGACGACATCCTTCGCCCCTCCGGCTTCAGTAAGAACGTCCAGCGGCGGTTCGACATCGTCGGCTACGACCCCCGGGGCGTCGCCCGCAGTGGCTCGGTGACCTGCTCGGCTTCGGTGTACAACAAGATGCCGTACCCGGTCATGACCAGCCAGGCCGACTACGACAAGTGGGTCGCCTTCGACAAAGAGCTGCACGCGGACTGCCGCAAACGCACCGGCCCCCTGTACGACCACATCGACTCGGCCAACGTGGCGCGCGACATGGACGCCATTCGCGCCGCGCTCGGCGAGGACAAGCTGACCTCGTACGGCGTCTCCTACGGCACGCTCGCCCAGCAGATGTACGCCGAGCTCTTCCCGAACCGGGTCCGAGCCATGGTGCTGGACAGCAACATGGACCACAGCCTGAACGTCAAGGCGTTCCAGGTGACCGAGGCGGCCACCGTCCAGGACAGCTTCGACGAGTTCGTCGCCTGGTGCGACCGGGACACCGACTGCGTCCTGCACGGGCGAGACGTCCGGGCGCTGTGGAAGGGACTGCTGAAGAAGGCGGACCGCGGCGAGCTGTACTGGCCGGGCGACACCGACCGCCCGGTGAGCGCCCACAACCTCCTCTGGCTGGGCGTGGTGCTCAATGAGGCGCCCGACTGGGAGCAGGAGGCCAAGGTGCTCCTCGCCCTGGACGGCGGGCCGGTGCCGGATGACATGCCGGGCCCTCCCGGCAACGGGCCCGTGGACGGGGACACCGCCGAGCTGCCGACCGCGATCCTCTGCGAGGACTTCAACCTGTCGCTGCGGAACTACGCGGAGTACGCCGAGGTGATGCGTAGCTCCAACCGTCAGGCCCCGGACATGCGCTACAACCCGATGCCGATGGGAGACATGCCCATCTGCCAGCACCACCCCACCAACAACCCGCAGCACCGCCTGCGGTACACGGGCAGCGCTCCGCTGCTGGTGGCCAATTCCCTGCACGACCCCGACACGCCATACGCGTGGTCGGCCAACGTGGCCCGCCAGCTCGGGTCCAAGGCCGTGCTGCTCACCTACGAGGGCTGGGGTCACGGCGTCTACGGCATGACCGAGTGCACCACGGCGGCGATGGACGACTACCTGATCTCGCTGACCGCGCCGCCGAAGGACTTCCGGTGCCCGGCTGTCGAACCGGAGGCCGAGTAGCGGTAACCCCCGCCCTCGGGGGTTCTCAGGCGACAGGCCGGGGAGCGCTGATCGCGCTGCTCGACCCGGCCCTGAGATCCCCGAGGTGCGGGTGGCCGTTGGTCGCCTGATGGCTTGGGCACGCGACCGCCAGGCATCGCGTCGCAAGCTCATGGTGATCGATGGCCACCATTCCCCGGCCACCCGCGTGGCCCGCGGCTCGGTGTGTTCGCGGCGGAACGGCGGGCAGGCCGAAGTGATATTGCTACGGTTGCCCAAGCGATATCCACATGAGGGGATTTATGTTCGGCATTGTCCGCCCGTGTCGGCACGTCATGTGCAAGGGGCTCTACGCGGACTGGATGAGCCACCTGTGCGGGCTCTGCCTGGCACTACGCGACGAGCACGGACACCTCTCCCGCCTGGTGACCAACTACGACGGCCTGCTCGTGTCCGTCCTCACCGAGGCCCAGTCGCCCGCGTCCGCACCGCGCCGGCGGGCGGGCGCGTGCGCGCTGCGCGGCTTCAAGGGGGCCGACGTGGTGGAGGCCGCGGGGGTACGGCTGGCGGCGTCGGTGTCGCTGCTCCTGGCGGCCGGCAAGGTACGCGACCACGTGGCGGACGGGGACGGCGCGTACGCCCGCCGCCCGGTGGCCGCCGGCGCCACCCGCCTGGCGAACCGCTGGTCCTCGGCCGGCACCGCCACGGCCGGGGCACTGGGCTTCGACCCCACCCCGCTGGCGGCGGCGGCCGGCCGCCAGGCCGTGCTGGAGCGCTCCTCGGCCCGGGCACCGGCGGGAAGCGCGGCGGCGCCGGGGTTACGGGAGCTGACCGGGCCCACCGAGGACGCCGTGGCCGCCGCGTTCGCGCACACCGCGGTGCTGGCGGGCAAGCCGCACAACCGGGCGGCCCTGGAGGCGGCCGGGCGCGGGTTCGGCAGGCTGGCGCACCTGATCGACGCGGTGGAGGACCTGGCCGCGGACCGGGCGTCGGGGGCGTACAACCCGCTCGTCGCCACCGGCACCGACCTGGGCGAAGCGCGCCGTCACTGCGACGCCGCGCACGCCGACCTGCGCGCCGCCGTGGACGGGCTGGACCTGGCGCGCCCCGCGCTGACGCGCGCCCTGCTGCTACGGGAGACCGGCAGGGCCGTCTCCCGCGCCTTCGCCACCGCCGGAACACCCGGCACCGGCTACCCACCCGGGCACCAGCCCGCCGATCCAGGCACCGGTCACCCACCCGGGCACCGGCCGGTCGATCCCGGCGCGCCGCCACCGGCGGGGCGGCCGCCGAAGCCGGATCCCGGCGGTCTGCTGTCGCTGATGTGCACCGCGCTGACCTGCTGCACATGCGGCCTCTACCGTCCCCCATGGGACGAGGACCACGAGAGCTCGCTCTGCCAGCGCTGCGACTGCTCCGGCTGCGAGGGCTGCGGCGACTGCTGCTCCTGCTGTTCCTGCTGTTCGGACGCGGAAGGCAGCGGCTGCTGCGAGGGCTGCGACTGCGGCTGTGACTGCGGTTGCGGCTGACCGCCGCGGAACCACACCCTCCCCGCACCAGGGCACCACCCCGGAAGACGGCAGCCCGACACGGGCCGACGACACAGCACCGACGGCCCGGAGAATCTGCCCTGATCAGGCCAGGCGAAGTCCGGCGGGCCGGAGGATGTACGCGGCCAGGCTCTGCACGAAGCGCGTGATCAGCGCTTCGAGGAGGATGAGCGCGGCCTTTGCCAGCAACGAGGCCAGGAACTCAGTCAACTCTCTACCTCTTCGTGAAACTACACTTAGAGGCATAATCGGGCATAAAGGTGTATATATGGTCATGATCAATATGTCGAAATGGTGAACAGTTGATGACTAGTCCGCATCAGACTGCTCGATCTTGCTCGCCAGCAGGACCGCGGCGCCGGCACTTCCCAGGCCGATCCCCCACCCGATCGGGCCGACCGGGCGGCAGCCGAAGAGCTGGCTGAGGCCGGGCACCGAGACGATCACGCCCAGCACGCCCAGGGACGACAGCGCGGCCAGCATCACCAGCCTGTCCCGCCCGCCCAGCGCCAGCGTCTGGATCAACTGGGCCGCCACCAGCCCGATGAGCCCGACGGTGTCCGCCCGGCCGCGGGTGCCGGTCACCCGCGCCATCAGCCACGCCGCCGTCGCCGCGGCGGCCGTGGTGACGGCGCGCAGGTAGATGTCGCGGGTCAGAGCGGCGCCCAGCGAGGCCTCCGGCCCCTCGGAGAGCAGCCGCTCGGGGCTGGCGGCGCTGGGCGGCCGGATGGCCACCGCCATCGCCGGCAGCATGTCGGTGAGCAGGTTGACCAGCAGCAACTGGCGGGCGTTCAGTGCGCTGCGGCCGGTGAGGAGGCTGGATCCGAGCGTGAAGGCGATCTCCCCGACGTTGCCGCCGAGCAGGATGCCGAGCGCGTCGCGGACGGAGGCCCACATGCCCCGGCCCTCGACGATCGCGTCGATGATCGTCTCGATCCGGTCGTCCACCACCACGATGTCGGCGGCGGCGCGGGTGGCGGGGGCGGCGTGCGAGCCGATGGCCACGCCCACGTCGGCCAGCCGGATCGCGGGCACGTCGTTGGCGCCGTCGCCGGTGACGGCCACGACCGCGCCCGTCCTGCGCAGGCCGGTGACGATCCGCGCCTTGTGCTCGGGCGTCACCCGGGCGAACACCGCCACCTTCGCCAGCGCCTCGACCAGCGCGTCGTCGTCGAGCAGCTCCAGCTCGGGTCCGGTCATCACGCGCATGCCGTTCAGGGCGCCGATCTCCGCCGCGATGGCCTCCGCCGTGCTGGGATGGTCGCCGGTGATCATCACGACCCGGACGCCGGCCCGCATGAGCTGCTCCACGCTGCGCTTGGCCGTCGGGCGCACCGGATCCGCCAGGCCGATGAACCCGCGGAAGCACAGGCTTTCGATGCGCGACTCGTCGAGGTCGGCGCGGCTGGACGCGGGCCGTTCGGCGACGGCCAGCACGCGATAGCCCTGCAGGGCGAGCCGCTCCACCTCCTGCTCCAGTTCCTGCCTGATCCGGTCGTCCATCGGGATGGTCCGCCCGTCCCGCTGGACGCTCGTGGAGCAGGTGAGCACGATCTCGGGGGCGCCCTTGACGCTCAGCAACTGCCCGGACTCGCACCGGCCGAGCACGGCGTGGTAGCCGCGGGCCGGTTCGAAGGGCAGCTCGTCCACCCGTTGCCAGTTCCGCAGACCGTCCCCCGGCGTGATGTCGAGCTTCTCGGCGCCGCGTACGATCGCCCGGTCCGTGGGGTGCGGGATGGCGCGCCCGCCCTCGAACCGGGGCCCCGCCCGCAACGCCGCGGCCACGATCATCCGCATCTCGGGCGTGGCCTCCTCCACCGCCTGCTCGACCCGGCCGTCCGAGACCCGGCCCAGGCTGATGCGGCCTTCCGTGAGGGTCCCCGTCTTGTCGAAGCAGAGCACGTCCACCCGGCCCAGGGCCTCGATCGTGGACGGGTTGCGCACCAGCGTGTTGTGCACCGACAGCCGCTTCGCCGAGGCCAGCTCGGCCACCGTGGCGACGAACGGCAGCCCTTCGGGGACCGCCGCCACCGTCATGCTCACCGCCGGGGCGAGCGCCTGCGACAGCGGCGAGCCGCGGAACAGCTCGACGGCCATCAGGACCAGGCCGGAGCCCAGCGCGGCCGGCAGGATCTTCCGGCTCAGCGCGCGCAGCCGCAACTCCACCCCGCTCGGCGGCGGCTCCTGCCGGGCCAGCCTGGCGGTCCTGCCCGCCTCGGTCGACTCTCCCGTGGCCACCACCACGGCGAGCCCGTGCCCGGCCGCGACGGTCGTCCCCTCATACACCATCGAGGCGCGGTCGGCGATGGCGGGCGCCGCGGTCGGCCTGGCGGTCTTGGGCACGAGCTGCGACTCGCCGGTCAGCGTGGACTCGTCGATCTCCAGCCCGGCCGCCTGGATCAGCCGCCCGTCGGCCGGTACGGCGTCGCCGGCCCGCAGCTCGATCACGTCCCCCACGACCAGGTAGTCGGCCAGGCCGGGCACGGGGCCGCAGGGGCGGCGCAGCCGTACCTTGACGGCGGTGGTCTCGGTGAGGCGGTGCAGCGCCCGGCTCGCGCCGCGCCGCTGGGCGCCGCCGAGCACGGCGTCCACCACGATCACGCCGCCGATCAGCACGGCGTCCAGCACCGAGCCGAACGCGGCCGACAGGCCCGCCCCGCTCGCCAGGACAGGCGTCAGCGGGTTGGCGAGCTCGTGCACGGACGCGCCGATCAGGGACTGCGGCCTGCCGTCGGCCCGGCGGGGGGCGGCCGTCCTGCGGCGTTCGGCCTCCTCCTCGGTCAACCCGGCCCGGCTGGTACGGAGCCTGTCCAGCACGTCCTGGGCCGCCATCGCGTGCCAGGGCGTGTGGTCGGCGCGTACCGGCGGTGCCTCCCGCCCCACTTTCCGGCCCGCCCACTCCCCGGCCACGAGGGCGGCCAGCGTCGTCCCGTCGCGCACCAACTGGGCGCGCCGGACCGCGGTCGGTGCCGGGCCGAGGAACGCCACCGTGGTCCCGGCCACCGCGCCGGCGGCCGCCACGAACACACCCCGCACACTCGTCCTCCTGGCCGCGGCCAGATACCGCAGCAGCAGGTGCACGCCGTCGAGCTCGGCGATCACGTCGGCGTCCCAGGGGACCCGCCCTGCCCCGTCGAGCACGCCGATGCCGAGGTCGGCCTGGCACAGCCCGCGCCGCCCGCGCCGTGACACCAGGGCCACGCCGTGTCCCTCGGCCTGCAGCGCGCGAACCGAGGAGACCAGCCGGGGGCCGCCCTCGACCCTATCCGTGCCCAGCCGCCGGGCCACGCCGATCTCCCCACCGGCCAGCACCACCCGGCACGTCCGTTTCGCCGCCGCGACCAGGGCCTCCGCGAGCGGGTCCAGCTCGCGGGCCAGGCCGACCAGGGCGACCAGGGTCCCGTCGCGCTCCACCGCGACCGCCCGGATCCCCTGCTCGCTCCACTGCTCGGGCACGTCCGCGTGCGGCGCCACGCGCCAGCCGTCCCTTTTGCGCCGGGCAGCCGGGTCGGTGAGGTCGACGAGCGCGTACAGCCGGGCGTGCAGCTCGTCCGCGTCCAGGTCGGGGGCGAGCGGCAGCACACCGTCGATCGTCCACCTGCCCGTGGTGAGCACCGGGGCGTCCAGCACGATGGTGTCGATGCGGTCCATGTGGCACAGGGCGGTGCGGTTGAACACGATCGTGCCGTGCCCGGCCAGATAGCGGGTGGCGGCGCTGGTGTAGGCCTCCCTGCCGAGGTTCGCGGCCTTGGGGACGCCCGAGACCAGGACGGACAGGCCCCGCTGGTGGCTGCGGCTGACGATCGTGGCCAGGCCGTCGGCGGCCACCGCGGCCGCGCTGGCCGCGTCGGCGTACCGCTCCACGGGCCCGCGCGGCAGCGGGGCCGGGCGCGTCGGCACGGCGGTCCTGACGTGGCGGTACGCGCCCGCCTCGGCCGCGAACTCGACCTCGCGCCGATCCCATGCCCGGCGCCCGGCACGCGTGTCGATGTAGCGGCTGGTCGCGGCGACGGAGTCCACCACCAGCGACATGGGCCGCATGGCCAGCGTGTTCGTGACGATCCTGCCGGTCGCCACCATCGCCTCCACGACCGGCCGGCCGAGACGCTCCTCCAGCTCCCTGCGGATGCGCGGGGTGTGCTCGACCAGCGCGAGAACGTTGGGCACCGCCGGGGGCAGCTTCGGGACACGGGTCACCGTGCCGACCGCGGCCATCACGGCACCGGCGAGGTGCAGGCCGAGGCCGGCGGCGGCGCGAGCGTGCTGTTCGACGCCGTCCAGCGTGCGCGCCCGCCCCGGCTCCTGGCCTGGGCCCACGTCGAGCTCCTCCACGACGGCCAGAAGGTCGTCCAGCCCCACCTGTTCCTCAGGGCCCTCCTCGCGGGCCACGAACACGCAGCCGAGCGCCCCGTTCACCTCGGCGCGCACCGCTCCGAGCGCCCGCAGCCGCTCCTCCAGCGCGCGGGCAGCCCTCTCGGTACGTGGCCCGCCGAGGTTCCGCAACTGGATGCGGACCCCGCCGGGGCACGAATGAACCCGCCGGGAGCTCGGGAGGAGCTTCCTCACGGGTTCGGGGAGCATGTTGTGGAGCGTGTCGACGGCGAGCAAGCCGAGCAACGCCATTTGTCCTCCCGCCCAGGGCGTCCTGGCTCACCCGCGTGCTGCGGGACTCTTGCGTGTTCTGGTCGTGGTGGTCTTGCGTCCGCTGCCGGCAGCGGACGTCGTGGCGACCTTGCGCCCCTCTGCGGCGCGAGCCGCCGTGGTGGCCTTGCCGGTGGTGGCGCGGGACGTCGCGGTGGTCTTGCGGCTGCCGCTCGTGGCCGCGCTGGTCCGGCTGGTGGTGCCGGAGGTCCTGCTGCGGGTCGTCGTGGCGGCGCGCTTCGCGGTCCCGGCGGCCTTCTCACGCGTCGTGGTCGCGGCGCCCTTCGCGCGGCTCGCGGTGTCGGCGGCCTTCGCGCGGGCCGTCGTCGCGGCACCCTTCGCGCGGGTCGTGGCCCCGGTGGCCTTGGTACGAGTGGTCGTCCCGGCAGCCTTGGCGCGGGTCGTGGTCCCGGCAGCCTTGGCGCGGGTCGTCGTCCCGGCGGCCTTGCGGGCGCCGGTGGTGCCGCCGGTCGCGGCGGTCCTGCGCCGGGCGGTGGTGCCGGGCGTCGTGGCCCTGCGCCGCGCGGGAGTGGCCGGCTTGCCCGGCTCGACCTCCTTGGCGGCCGGAGCGGCGGCGGTCGCGCGTGCCCTGCCGGCTAGCTGTTCCTGGCGCCGGCGCCGCTGCGCGATGACCGTGCCCGCGCCGATGGCGGCAGCGACCGGCCACTCGACGACCCCGAGAACCGCCAGCGCGCCGAGCGCCCCGTAGTACGCGATCCGCTCGGGCGGCGGCAGGAACGTGCGCGCGACGTCGACGTAGTGGCCGACCTCCTGCCTGCTGACATGCGGCATCTCGACATGCGGCATTTGAACTCGCGGCATTTTAACCCGCGGCATCGGAACCCGGGGCATCGAAACGTTCGGCATCTCAATGCGCGGCATTCGCATGTCGGGCCGGCGCAGCTCGATCTTGAGCATCGGCAGGTCCAGCGTGAACCGCTTGGGCACCTTACCGTCGGACGCAGCGGTGCGTCCGCGCGGCTGGGTGACGGCCATGATCCCTCCCTCTGTACGAGGAAATCCTTGGTGTCACCCATTTCCATCACTCGTCCCGTTATTCCGGACAGTAAGTATTTGGCGATTTTGCCTTCCCTATACCTGTTTCTTCGGGCTCGCCTCATCTCCGCCCCGGAACCAGGATTCCCGGCCCCGCAACCGCCCCGCCGTCCATCCCCTCCATGACGGCGTTGAGAGACAGGTCCTCGTGTGCGGGCCAACCGTGGGCGGCCCGCCGCGCCGTCCTCGCCGGGGGCGGCGCGGCGGGCGGCGGTCAGGGCGCGCAGCTCCGCTGCCACTTGCCCGGCCGCACGCACCGGAACAGGGAGGGGTTGACCACCGACGGCGGGCGCCACTCCTGCGCCGCCTGCTCGTAGGCGTAGGCGAAGGAGAGGAGCTTGGCCTCGGTGTAGGCGGTGCCGAGGAAGCTCATGCCGAACGGCCGCCCGTTGGCCGGGTCGTAGCCGATCGGCACGGCGACGGACGGGTACTGGGCCCGCGCGCCGATCCCGGCCGAGCCGCTGCCGGTGAACAGGATCGCGTCGAGGTCCTCGGCCGCCAGCACCGAGTCGATGCGCTGGCGGGCGCCGGCGATGCCGTTGTCACGGTCGGCCTCGTAGGCCGCCTTGGTGGCCGGGTCGTCGACGTCGATCGCGTTCGAGGTCTCCAGCAGGGTCTGGCCGAACTTGATCGTGCCCTCGGCGGCGTGGGCGAGGTTGTACCGGACCACGTCGTCCAGGGTCTTCATGGGAGCGTTGCGGGGCAGACGGGCGAGGTAGGCGTTCAGGTCGCGCTTGAACTCGTAGTTGAGGATGCCCGGCGGCAGGCCGCCGGTGTTCACGGTCACAGGGACGACCGTGGCGCCCTGGGCGCGCAGCACGTCGAGGGCCCGGTTGAAGGCGATCGCCTGGTTACCGGTCGGGCTGCTGGCGACACCGACACGCACGCCCTTGAGCGCCTCCTTCGACAGCGCCGCCGTGTAGTCGGTGCCGGCGACATCCTTGCTCGTCTCCGTCGCGGGGTCCTCCGGATCGATGCCGGTCAACGCGGTCAGCAGCGCGGCGGCGTCGTACACCGAGCGGGTCATCGGGCCGGCGGTGTCCTGCGAGGCCGCGATCGGCACCACGCCCGTCCTGCTGACCAGGCCGACGGTCGGCTTCACGCCGACGAGGGAGTTGGCCACGGACGGGCTGAGGATCGAGCCCGAGGTCTCGGTGCCGACGGTCACCGTCGCCAGCCCGGCGGCCGCCGCCGCGCCCGAGCCCGAGCTGGAGCCGCTCGGGGTCTGGCTGACGTCGTACGGGTTCAGCACCTGCCCGCCGAGACCGCTGTAGCCGGAGGGCATGCCGTTGGTGGTGAAGTTCGCGAACTCGGTCAGGTTGGTCTTGCCGATGATGACCGCGCCGGCCGCGCGCAACCGCTTGACGAGGAAGGCGTCGTCGGCGGGGTGGGAGTCGGCCAGCGCGAGCGCGCCCGCCGTGGTGGGCAGCCGCCGTACGTCGATGTTGTCCTTGACCAGCACGGGGATGCCGTGCAGCGGGCCGCGTACCTTGCCTCTCCTGCGGTCCCGGTCGGCCTGCCTGGCCTCCTCCACCGCGCTGTCGTTGAGCACGCGCACGGCGTTGAGGCCGGGCCCGTCGGAGTTGAGCGCGCGGATGCGCTCGATGTAGTCGTTGGTGAGCTCCTCGGAAGTGAGCTTCCGGGCACTCATGGCCTCCTGGAGCTGCTCGACGGTGGCGGTTTCGAGGTCGATGCGGGATCCGGCCCGGTCGGCCGCGGCCCGGTCCGGCGCGACCGGCGCGACCACGCCCAGGGCGGCCGCCGTGGCGAGCGCCGCCAGGCCCACGAGGCCCACGGTGGCACGGCGCGGTACGGATAAGACACGAGAACGGTCCATGGGGTGCATGCATGTCCTTCCGAGGTGTCCCATCTCGGCCACATCGGCACGAGTGACACACGATGATCACGCAGGAAGGGTGCAACGCGTAAGTTATGCCGAGGTTTCCGACCGGTTACTATCACCTTCCGGCCCCGACACCCAAGGGCAGCTCCGCGTACGCCGCACCGGCCGGGCGTCGACAGGGCGCGGTGGCCCTGAGCTCCTCGATCAGCCGGTGCTGTCGTTCGACGCGCGGCACGATCGGGTGGAGGCTGATGAGCAGGCCTTCACGCTGAGGAGAGATGCCCGACATACCCATGACGGTCTTTGCAGATCACCATGAAAGCGGCCGATCACCCGGATTTGGGTAGGAGCCCCCGCAAGAGGACGATCGTCGAGAAGGGCCTGCCGATGCGGAGCGAGGGCGAGCTGATGCTGGGCGGCCTGCTGCGCGCCAACCACCTGACCGTGCTGGAGCACCTGCCAGGTGTCATCACGGAGCACGTCAGCCAGGCCGGGTTCGCCGACCCGGTGGTCTACGTGACTGACCTGCAGCAGCAGCTCCTGGTGCCGCTGCCGGGGCAGTGGGACGCGGACGGCGGGCCGCTCCAGCCGCTCCGGATCGACACCACGCTCGCCGGCCGGGCCTTCCGCGGCGTGGAGGTCGTGCGCTCCAGGGTCACCTCCGGTTCCGCGGACGACAGCCCGGAACCCGGGGAGGGCGAGGCACAGCGGTGGTGGGTGCCGCTGCTGGACGGCGCCGAGCGGGTCGGCGTGCTCGGGGTGACGGTGACCGAGGGCGAGGAGCTCGCCGAGTGGCGGGCCACGAAACTGGCCTCGCTGATCGCGGTGCTGGTGATGAGCAAGCGCCCGCAGAGCGACTCCTACGCCCGGGTGGTCCGCACCCGCCCGATGACCCTGTCCGCCGAGGTGCTGATGACGCTGCTGCCGCCCGGCACGTGCGCCAACGACGACGTGGTGGTCAGTGCCGCGCTGGAACCCGCGTACGAGGTGGGCGGGGACATCTTCGACTACGCCATCGACGGGGACATGCTGCACCTGGCGATCTTCGATGCCATGGGCCACGACACCTCGGCCGCGCTGACCGCCACCATCGCCGTGAGCGCGTGCCGCAACCACCGGCGCCAGGGAGCCGACCTGCCCGCGACCGGGGAGGCCATCGACGCGGCCATCGCCGAGCAGTTCGTCGGCCAGTTCGCCACCGGCGTGCTGGCCGGTCTCAATCTGCGTACCGGCTGGCTGAGCTGGGTCAACCGGGGCCACCACCCCCCGCTGGTGCTGCGTGCCGGCCGCTGGGTGGCCACCCTGAGCAGCGAGCCCGACCCGCCGATGGGTTTCCGGCTGAGCCCGTCCACCGGGTTGCTCGGCTACCAGTTGCAGCCGGGTGACCGGGTGCTGTTCTACACCGACGGAATCATCGAGGCGCAGAGCCCCGACGGGGAGGTGTTCGGGCTGGAACGGTTCATCGACTTCATCATCCGGCACGAGACCGACGGCCTGGCCGCCCCCGAGACGTTGCGCCGGCTGATCCAGACGATCCTGAAGCACCAGCGCGGCCGGCTCCAGGACGACGCCAGCGTGCTGCTGGTGGAGTGGCGCAGCCTCCGGGAGCAGCGGCTCACCCTTTGACGGCTGCTCCCGGTGCGGCGGCTCACCCTGTGACGCCCGGCTCAGGCCGCGTCGCGATGGTGGCCCGGGCCCTCCCGGTACGGCGGGGCGAGGTCCGCGCCGCGCAGTCCCGACGCGTGGCCGTGCAGGTCGGCCGTCTGCACCGCGCGGCTGATGTCGGTGGGCGTGAGCAGGCCGATCAGCCGCCCCTCGGGGTCGAGCACCACGGCTCGGCCGTCGGGGCTGCCCCTCATCCTGGCCAGCAGCTCGATCAGCAACTCGTCGGGCCGCGCCTGCGGCACCTCGGCGGGCGGGCAGGCGATGTCCCGCACCCGGGTGACGTCACGTACGGCGGGGTCCACGTGGCGCACGCGGTTGAGCGTCACCAGCCCGGCGAAGGAGCCGTCGTCGCCGACCAGCGGGTAGGTGGACAGCCGCCGCGGCATCACCACCCGATCGACGAGCTCCGCCACGGTCTCGTCCGGGTGCGCGACCACGGGGTGCCGCGACATCACCTCGCCGACCCGGACGCCCTGCAGGGCGCTGCCGAGCCGGGTCTGCTGCTCCTCGGCGCTGGCGGCGTTCACCAGGAAGAGGCCGATCAGGGCCAGCCACAGCCCGTCGAAGCTGCGACCCGTGACCACCTGCAGGAATCCCAGGGCGATGAGCCCGTAGCCGAAGCCGCGCCCGGCGCGCGCGGCGGTGATGGCGGCGCGGACACGGTCGCCCCAGCGCGCCCACAGGGCCGCCCGCAGCACCCGCCCGCCGTCCAGGGGCGCGGCCGGGATCAGGTTGAAGACGGCGAGCAGCACGTTGACCCCCGCCAGGTACGCGAACATCCCGGCCACCAGCCCTGGCCCGAGCGTGGCCGAGGTCAGCAACGCCACGACGGCGAACACCACCCCGGCCGCCAGGCTCGTCGCCGGGCCCACCACGGCGATCCGGAAGTCGGCGCCGGGCGAGCGCGGCTCGCTCTGCAACTCCGCGACCCCGCCCAGCAGCCAGAGCGTGATCCGCGACACCCCGACGCCCTCCCGCCGGGCCATGATCGCGTGCGCCAGCTCGTGCGCGAGCAGCGACGCCATGAACAGCACGGCCGCCACTATCCCCGCCAGCAGGTAGACGGCCCAGGACCGGCCGGGGAAGACCAGCGGGAACCGGCCGAAGGCCAGCCCGAACACCAGGATCGCGACGATGACCACCACGCTGATGTTGAGTCCGACCTGGACTCCCGCGATGCGGCCCAAAGAGATGGATGAGCGCATCTCGCCTCCCACGCTCGATCGATGCCCGCCCCCTACCCCCACCGGGCCGCAGGTCACCCGCCCCAGCCGGATTGACCGGACCATTCCCCAACGCGGGGATTATGCCCTTGAGCTGCGTCATCACTTCCCCCGATCCCCGGGCCACCCCTGCCGGCGCGCACTATGCTGCTTCGCACCCACCGCAGACGAGAGCGCAGGGCTTCCCATGGCCGAGCACGTCATCACCGCCCACTCTGCCGATTCCTTCGACTGCGCCTGTGGCCTGCCCCTCGACGGCCGGGCCGGGGCCGTCCGGCACGCCGCCCAGTCCGGCCTGTGCGCCGCGTGCCTGGGCTCGGGACAGGCCGCCACCGGCCGGGACGTCACCGGTGACTGCGGGGCCTGCGGCGGCTCGGGGGACGCGGCGGCCAGGAGCGTCACGGTGCAGACGCGGGTGACCGAGGAGTTCGTCCGGAGGACGGCGGCGCTGCTGCCCGACGAGTTCGGGCTGGCCGAGGTGGTGGCGCTGCTGGAGAGGCACCTGCCGAGGAGCGGCGGGATGGAGACCGTGCTGTCGGTGGCGGCGGGCATGATCCGTTATCTGGAGGTGCGGGGACAGATCGTGCTCTGCTCGGCACCCGATTTCGTGCCCGCCGAGGGGATCAGGAAGAACTACAGCGACCCCCGGTGGATTCGGACCTCTTGAGTGATTTGCGGGTCTTGATACTTTATTGAGAGGTGTGCCGGGAAGTCTGGTCGGCGGTTCCGTCGCCGCGCCCGGAGGTCCCGCCCATGCTCCTCGACCCCCCCGCCTTCCACCCCTGTGCAGGGCGAGTGGTCGCGTGACCGTGACGGCGTGGTTGGCGGTGGCGGTCTTCCTGTTCGCGTACACGCTGATCGCCACCGAGAAGGTGCACCGGGTGGCGGCCGCGCTCGGCGGGGCGGCGATCATGCTGCTGGTCCACGCCACCGGCGCGGGGTCCGCGTTCTTCGACGAGCGCTCCGGGATCGACTGGAACGTGATCTTCCTGCTGCTCGGCATGATGGTCATCGTCGGGGTGCTGAAGCAGACCGGGATCTTCGAATACCTGGCCATCTGGGCGGCGAAACGGGCCCGGGGGCGGCCGTTCCGGCTGATGGCGCTGCTCATCGTGATCACCGCCTCCGCCTCCGCGCTGCTGGACAACGTGACCACCGTGCTGCTGATCGCGCCCGTCACGTTCCTCGTGTGCGAGCGGCTGGCCCTGCCGGTGGCTCCCTACCTGATCGCCGAGGCGCTGGCCTCCAACATCGGCGGCGCCTCCACCCTGGTCGGCGACCCGCCGAACATCATCATCGCCAGCCGCGCCGGCCTGACCTTCAACGACTTCCTGGTGCACATGGCGCCGCTGATCGTGGTGCTGGTGGTGGTGTTCGTGGGGCTCTGCCGGTGGTTGTTCCGGAAATCGTTCCGGTACGACCCCGAGCGGGCCGCCGCGATCATGACGCTGAACGAGCGCGCGGCCATCGCCGACCGCCGCCTGCTGCGGCAGTCGCTCGCCGTGCTGGCCCTGGTGATCGTGGCCTTCGTGCTGCACCCCGTGCTGCACTACGAGCCCTCGGTCGTGGCGCTGCTCGGCGCCGGCACGCTGGTGGCGGTCACCAAGGTGACGGCCGAGGAGGCCATCGCCGAGGTGGAGTGGCCGACCCTGGTGTTCTTCGCGGGCCTGTTCGTCATGGTCGGAGGGCTGGTGGAGACCGGGGTCATCGACCGGATCTCGCACGCCGTGGCCGAGGCCACCCAGGGGCGGCTCGCCCTGACCACGATGGTGCTGCTGTGGGGCTCGACGCTGCTCTCCGCCGTGGTGGACAACATCCCGTACGTCGCCACCATGAGCCCCATCGTCGCCGACCTCGTCCAGGCGAGCGGCGGCCACGAGCACGCCCAGGTCTACTGGTGGGCCCTGGCCATCGGGGCCGACCTGGGCGGCAACGCCACGGCCGTGGGAGCGGCGGCCAACGTCGTGGTCATCGGCATCGCCGCCCGCAACGGCACCCCGATCAGCTTCTGGCAGTTCACCAGGTACGGGCTGGTCGTCACGCTCGTGACCGTGGCGATCTCGACGCCGTACCTGTGGCTGCGTTACCTCATCTGAGGGGCAGCACGTCCACCCCCTGCTCGTGGTCGGCGCGCGGGCCGAAGATGCGCCGCTCGGACTCCGCGACGGGCACGTCGTTGATGCTCGCCTCCCTGCGCCTCATCAGCCCGGACTCGTCGAACTCCCACTGCTCGTTGCCGTAGCTGCGCCACCACTGCCCGGTGGCGTCGTGGCATTCGTACTGGAAACGCACCGCGATGCGGTTGCCCAGCACCCCCCACAGCTCCTTGCGCAGGGCGTATTGCAGCTCCCTGTCCCACTTGCGGCGCAGGAACGCCCTGATCTCGTCGCGTCCGGTGAGGAACTCACCACGGTTGCGCCAGACCGAGTCCTCCGTGTACGCCGACGCGACCCGGTCCGGATCGCATGTGTTCCAGGCGTCCTCGGCGGCCTGGACCTTGATCCGGGCGGTCTCCTCGGTGAACGGCGGGACGGGCGGGCGTGACATGGTTGCCTCCATCGGCGGGAAATCGCTCTCCTGGGCACCCTAGAAAAGTTTGTCCAGCGTGATGGGGAGGTCCAGGACCCGCCGGCCCGTGGCGTGCCGTACGGCGTTGGCCACGGCCGCCCCGACGCCCGTGATGCCCACCTCGCCCACCCCGAGCAGCCCGAGTGGCATGGTCGGATCGGGATCGCCGAGCCAGTGCACGTCGATGCGGGGGGACGTCGGCGTGCACGGGGACGTGATACTCGGCCAGGCTGGAGTTCACGACCCGGCCGGTGCGGTGGTCGACCAGCGTCTCCTCCGACAGGGCCAGGCCGAGGCCCATCACGATGCCGCCGCGCAACTGCGCCGCGACCGTCTTCGCGTTGATCACCGTGCCCACGTCGAACACGCCTGCCCAGCGCGACACCCGTACCTCGCCGGTGTCCCGGTCCACCCGCACCTCGCAGAACTGCGCCCCGGTGGCCGCCTTCACCCAGTTGCGGCGGTCGCGCAGCATCTTGGCGGCGAACCCGAGCATGCCGGGCCCCGCCTCGACCTCCAGGTGGTCGCGGCCCGCCCGGGTCAGGATCGCCGCGTACGTCTCCCCGGCGGATCCCTCGTACAGCCCTCCGTCGCGGGCTTCCAGCCGGTCCAGCCGGCGCCCGCGCAGCGGCGAGCCGGGCGCGCGCCGGGCCAGGGCGAGCACGGACCGCTTCAGCTTGTCCGAGGCCGCCAGCAGGGCCGCCGCGGCGCTCGCCGTCTGCCCCGAGCCGCCCGCGCCGGGCCCCGGCGGCATGGATGCCGTTGTAGGCGCCGCAGCCGGGCCAGGCGGCCGGAGCACAAGCAGCAGCGGCGCGAGGCGATTCTCACCGCCGCTCGCGAACTCGCTGTTGCCTCCGGCGTGCGCAACGTCAGCCTGGGTGCCGTCGCGGAGGCAGTGGGCCTGGCGAAGTCCAACATCATGCGCTATTTCGGCACCCGCGAGGAGATCTACCTCATCCTGGCCGGCGACGAGTGGCGGGAGTGGGGAGAGGTCGTCAGCGACCGGCTGCCTGACTGCGCCGGGTCGGACGAGGTGGTGGCGGCCCTGGCCGAGACGCTGACCGCCCGGCCGCTGCTCTGCGACCTGATGAGCCACACCACGACCAGCCTCGAACACAACGTGTCGGTCCCGGCGGCCCGCATGCTCAAGCACGCCATCCTGGGCGTGATCGCCGACGTGGGCGCACTGGTCTCGCACGTCACGGACCTGACGGAGAGCGAGGGGATGGAGCTCGTCTCGGCGGCGACCGGCCTGGCCGGCATGCTCTACCCCGTCGCCCATCCCTCGCCGACCATGGCCGAGCTCTACGCCCAGGACCCCGACATCGCCGCGGCCTGCCCCGAGATGATGCCCACCCTCATCCGCATGCTCAGCGCGGTGGCCGCCGGCCTGCCCGCGCTCCGGCCCTGAAACTTTCACCCGCGCTGTACAGGGACGCCCCATCCGGTGTACATAACCGGTTAACCACCGAGGAAGGGCGACCCCATGCGAAAGCGACTCGGGCTCGTGGCGGCGGCGTTCCTGTCGCTCCTCGTCTCGATGCTCATCGTCCCGGCTCCCGCGCACGCCGCGGTCGGGCTCCGGGTCAACGGCACCAGGATCATGGAAGCCAACGGAAACGCGTTCGTCATGCGCGGCGTGAGCCACGCGCACACCTGGTTCCCCACCCAGACCAGCTCCTTCGCCGCCATCAAGGCGCTGCGCGCCAACACGGTGCGGGTGGTGCTCAGCGGCGGCAGATGGCCCGCCAACAGCGCCTCGGACGTGGCCAACGTCGTCTCGCTCTGTAGAACGAACCGGTTAATATGCGTGCTCGAAAACCACGACACCACGGGGTACGGCGAGCAGAGCGGCGCGTACACGCTCGACCAGGCGGTCACCTACTGGAACAGCGTCAGGAGCGCGCTCACCGGCACCGAGGACTTCATCATCATCAACATCGGCAACGAGCCCGTCGGCAACAACAACGCCGCGCAGTGGACCAGCGCCACCACGAGCGCGATCAGCCGGATGCGCACCATCGGCTTCCAGCACATGCTGATCGTGGACGCGCCCAACTGGGGCCAGGACTGGCAGTTCACCATGCGTGACAACGCCCAGGCGGTGTTCAACTCCGACCCGCAGCGCAACACGGTCTTCTCGATCCACATGTACGGCGTCTTCGACACGGCCGCCGAGATCACCGCCTACCTCAACGCGTTCCAGACGGCCGGGCTGCCGCTGATCGTCGGCGAGTTCGGGCACAACCACTCCGACGGCAACCCCGACGAGGACACGATCATGGCGCAGGCCCAGTCGCGCGGCCTCGGCTACATCGGCTGGTCGTGGAGCGGCAACGGCGGCGGCGTCGAATACCTCGACATGGTGACCAACTTCAACCCCGCCAGCCTGACCTCCTGGGGGCAGCGCATCTTCAACGGCGCGAACGGCATCAGCACGACCTCGCGCGAGGCCACCTTCTTCGGCGGCGGCGGGGGCGACGACACCACCGCGCCCACCACTCCCGGCACCCCGTCGGCCTCCGACGTGACCTCCAGCGGCGCCCGGCTGACCTGGCCGGCCTCCACCGACTCCGGCGGGTCCGGCCTGGCCGGCTACAACGTCTACCGCGAGCAGGGCGCCAACGACACGCTGCTCGGCCAGAGCACGACCAACTCCGTCACGCTGACCGGGCTGAGCCCTTCGACCCAGTACCAGGTCTACGTGCGGGCCCGCGACGGCGCGAACAACCTGTCCGGCAACTCCCCCACCACCACGTTCACCACCACTCCGGGGAGCAGCGGGGGCGGCGGCTGCACGGTCACCGGCACCGTGCAGACCCAGTGGAGCGGCGGCTACGTCGTCCAGCCCGTCACCGTCACCAACAGCGGCACCTCGGCCATCTCCGGCTGGACGGTCACCTTCACGCTCCCCAGCGGGCACACCGTGACCGGCTCGTGGAACGCCCAGGTGAGCGTCAGCGGGCAGACCGTCACGGTCCGCAACGCGGCCTACAACGGCAACCTCGGCCCGGGCGGCTCCACCAGCTTCGGCTTCCAGGCCGGCCGCCCCAGCGGCAACACGGCCACCACGGGCTCCTACACCTGCACCGCCTCCTGACCCACCCGCCGACCGCCCCCAGCGTATTCACCACCGCCGGGGGCGGTCATTCTGCCTCAACGCCGCCCGCTCACGGCTCAAGCAGGCCGAGGGATGCTGTGAGCGCTAACAGCGCAACGCGGGCCAACGGTTCAGGCACTGGATCGTGGTGGCCTGCTCGGCGAACTCCTTGAGCGTCTTCGGCCCCCGCTCCGGGTCCAGGCCGGCCTTCTCGTACAGGTCCTTGTTCCAGAACCAGACCGACAGGTCGAGCGTGTGCGGGAGGGTGTACTGGCGGGCGTCGAGCGTGCCCAGCTTCATGTGCGACGGCGCGAGGCTGTCCTTGTACGGCAGCGCCGCGATCTTGTCGGTGACGTCCAGGAACAGGCCCTGCGCGGCGGAGCTCTCCTTCCAGCCGAACGCCCTGGCCAGAGGGCTGATCTCGGGGCAGACCCGGACGGTGGGGCTGCTCACCTCCGACAGCGTCGGCAGGTTCGGCATCCCGGTGCTGCTCGGCGCGGAGGACGCGTTCGGCGCGGGCGAGATGGCCGTGCTGCTCTGCGACGCCCGCGGCGACGCGATCAGGGAGCAGCACCACCTGCGAGCGCTGCTGTCGCGCCGGGTGGACGGGCTGATCGTGGTGGGCGAGAACACCGATCCACGCCCGTCGGTGAGCAAGGACCTGCCCATCCCCGTCGTGTACGCCTACGGCCCGTCCGAGGACCCGGACGACGTGTCGTTCGTGCCCGACGACGTGGGCGCGGCGACGATGGCCGTCAACCACCTGCTGGCACTGGGCCGCCGCAGGATCGCGCACGTCACGGGCCCCGGGCACTACAAGGCGGCGCGTGACCGCGAGGAGGGGCTGCGCCAGGCGCTCGCGGCGGCGGGGTTCGAGCAGGCCGGGCAGACGCTGTCGGGTGTGTGGTCGCAGCGGTGGGGGCGGCACGCGGCGGAGATGCTGCTGATGGCCGAGCCGGAGATCGACGCGGTGTTCTGTGGCAGCGACCAGATCGCTGCCGGGTTCGTGGAGGCGGCCAGGGAGCGCGGGCGGCGCGTGCCCGACGACATCGCGGTGGTCGGCTACGACAACTGGGAGGTCCTGTCCACGGAGACCCGGCCGGCGCTCACAACCGTGGACATGAACCTGGAGCTGCTCGGCAGGACCGCCGCGCAGCACCTGTTCGCCGCCATCGACGGCAAGGCGACGCCCGGGGTGCACAAGATGCCCTGCCAGCTCGTGATCCGCGACTCCACCTCACCACCGGGCATCTCCTGACCCTCCCCTCCCCGCGGGACGAGCCCGGCTGGGGAGGTGGTTTCCTTGTATCCATGCCTGTTCTGGTGGTCGACGGCGGCGACAAGCTCTGCGTGCAGTTGCTCATCGAGCTGCGCGGCCACGTACGCGCCGCCGGGCCGGGGGCGGTGATCCACCTGATCGCCGCCGATCCCGCGGCGCCGGTGGACCTGCCCGCGTGGTGCCACATGACCGGGCACACCTACCTCGGGCCGGTGCCGGGGGCAGATCGGGCCACGTACGCGCTGCGCGTGGCCGAGGGCGCCAAGGAGACGGACGAGACGAGGCCCTGGCACTCGGCTTAACTGGTTAATACCATAACTGGATGGCAACGCTCCGGCCCAGTGAAAGTGGCCTACAGTAGGGGAGTTATCCGGTTCAGGAGAGGGAGTCCGTGAAGCGACCGACGATCGCCGACATCGCCACCCGGGCGGGAGTTTCCAAGGTGGCGGTCTCCTACGCGCTCAACGGGCAACCGGGGGTGTCGGAGGCGACGCGGGCCAGGATCGTCGCCATCGCCGACGAGATCGGCTGGCGGCCCAACAGCGCGGCGCGGGCGCTCAACGGCGCCAGGGCCAACTGCGTCGGGCTCGCCCTCTGCCGGCCCGCCCGCATCCTGGGCGTCGAGCCGTTCTTCATGGAGCTGATCAGCGGCATCGAGGGCGTGCTCGCCGACCGCTCATACGCGCTGCTGCTCCAGGTCGTCACCAGCCACCAGCAGGAGAGCGAGGTCTACCGGCGCTGGTGGGGCGAGAGCCGCATCGACGGGGTGTTCCTGGTGGACCTGCACTACTCCGACACCCGGGTGACCGAGCTGGAGCGGCTCGGCATGCCGGTCGTGGTCATCGGCCATCCCTCGGAGTCGGGCACGCTGTCGGCCGTCTGGTCCGACGACGGCCAGGCCGTCCGCGAGACCGTGAGCTACCTGGTGGCGCTCGGCCACCACCGCATCGCCCGGGTGGCCGGCCTGCCCGGGCTGGTCCACACGGCCGTACGCGACCAGGCGTTCGCCCAGGCGTGCGAGGGCCTGGCCGAGCACGTCACCGTGCACACCGACTACACCGGCGAGGAGGGTGCCCGGGCCACCCGGCGGCTGCTCAGCTCGCCCGACCGGCCCACGGCCATCGTCTACGACAACGACATCATGGCCGTGGCGGGCCTGTCGGTGGCCCAGGAGATGCGGGTCGAGGTGCCGGCCGACCTGTCCATCGTGGCCTGGGACGATTCCCCGCTGGCCCAGGTCGTCCGGCCGCCGCTCACGGCGCTCACCCGCGACATCCCCGCCTACGGGGCGCACGCCGCGCAGCGCCTGCTCGCCTTGATCTCCGGCGAGAGCGTGCCCCCCTTCGAGGACCGGGCGGCCTCGCTGACCCCGCGCGGCAGCACGGGACCGGCTCGTTCCCACACGTAGCCCCCGGCGAGCTCTCACCCGGGGAGCGAGTCTTCGGACACGCCGCGAACGTATGCCCGCGCCTGCGGAATGACCCTGGCCGGGACCCTCGTGCCACCGGCACGTGCCGCGGGGCGGGGTCCGCGCGGCTGGCAGACCGCCCGTCCCGACCCACGGCACGTGCCGTCCCCTCCTCCGCGGCACGTTCCAGGAGCCGCTCGCGTCCCCCACGCAGAGGCGGCTCCTACCGTGACTGAGTGCGAAGGGGGCGCCCCGAGTACCTCGATACCGAAAGAAATTGAGAAATCTGCCGGATTCATGGCCCGGGCGCCCGGTTGCCCCGGCCAACGGGTGACGGCCAGACCCGCATCGTCAAGCCGGCCGCGCCGGCGCCGGTCCTGGAGGGGTTCTTCTGATGAGGTTTCGCACCACGATCGAGCTCGGCGGCAAGACGGCCACGGGCTTCGAGGTCCCGGCCGAGGTCGTCACGGACCTGGGACCGGCAAGCGGCCCGCCGTGACGGTCACGATCAACTCCTTCACCTACCGCAGCACGGTGGCGGTCATGGGCGGTCACTTCATGCTGCCCCTGAGCGCGGAGAACCGCCGGGGGGCCGAGGTCGCGGCCGGGGACGAGGTGGAGGTGTCCGTCGAGCTCGACACCGCCCCCCGGGAGGTCGCCGTCCCCGCGGACCCGGCAGCGCCGCATCGTCGACACGATCGCCAAACTCGCCGACGGGACAGCCTGACGCCGTACCCTGAGCCGACACCCTCTGCGCGGCCTGGCACCACGGCCGGAACAGAAGCCCAGGCCACCCGCCCGGGGCGAGTACTCGCGGTGCGTAACGGTGGACATGACGGGTACACGGGCGATATGGCTGAGGGCTTCGAAACCGACATGCTGTGGGACGAGTTTCACCGGACGGTCAACATGAGCTCCGACGAGCTGCGGTCCTTCCTGCTGACCGACGCCTCCGCCGAGGAGGGGTTCCCGCCGGACCCGGACCTGGGCATCGACGAGCTGGGCCGTGGGGTGCTGCACGTCCTGAGCAAGCGGAAGGGCGACCTCACCACGGGCGATCTCGCGGTGATGCGCCAGGTCGTGGAGCTCGTGAAGACGATGGGCGACATGACCGACGACGACTCGCGGCGCGAGCTCATGATCGTGGGCCACGACCCGCTGAGAGGATAGTCATGGTGGAGCCGGGCCCATGGATCGACGGTTACGTACGAGCGTGGAACTCCAACGATCCCGACGAGATCGCCGCCCTGTTCACCGAGGGGGCCGTCTACTACACCGAGCCGTACAGCTCGCCCTGGCAGGGACGGGACGATATCGTCGCCAGGTGGCTGGAACGGAAGGACAAGCCTGGCGAGGCCACGTTCGAGTGGCATCCGGTGAGCGTGGCGGACGACGTGAGCGTTATCCAGGGGGTCACGACATATCCGGACAAAACGTACAGTAACCTGTGGGTTATCCGGTTCGTATCCGACGGGCGATGCCGGGAATTCACCGAATGGTGGATGCGACACGACGCAAAGTGATGCAATGGGCCGAGCCGTCTTCACCCGAGGAGATCCATTGAGAGACAATCTCGACCTCGCTGCCAGTGCCCAGGAGCTGGCCGACGCCGCACCTACGGGATCGATCGACCGTGCCGCCGCCTCCTCAGTGGCCATCACGCTTGCTACGACCCGTGACATCAGCGCCGCCAGGAAGACGCTCGACGGAGTCACGCCACAAGAGGTACGCGAAGCCGCGGTAGCGCTGTTCGACCGGCTCTCCGCGGGCTGACCCCCCAACCGACGGCCATCTCCGGCCGGGCATGACCATGCGCCCCGAGCGCCGCCACGACAGGGCCGCGTGACCGGGACCCCCGTGGCGCCCCCGGTAGCCTCGGCGCGAATGGGACGGCGTTAGCGAAACTGCGTTGGCGGGCGGCGCCCCGCCGAGCGGTGGATCAACGATCAAGCGGCACATCGCCTACTACCAGGCCACAGCGTGGTGTCGGCCCGGACCTGCGTGGTGTCGGCGGGCCCTGCGTGGCGCGGACGGGCCCGCACCGCACGGACGTGTTCTCTGCGGCTCGGATTGCCCGCGTAACGTGGCAAAGCCCGCGTTCACCGCGCGGTGCGTTTCCCGCTCATACCTGAGCCGCCTCTCCGCTACCTGAGCGCCGCACCGACAGCGTCCGGGATCGCCATCCGGGCGGCCGGGATCGCCCCCCGCCGACCACCTCGGCGACCGCCGCAGCGGTGCCGGTGGTGATGGCCGCGTCCGAGCGAGAGTTAGGCGCTCCCCTGATCAGGGCTGTCGGCAGCCCGGCGGTGAAGTCCAAGGCCCAGCCTGAACGACGTGCAGCTCAGTGAGCGTGCGAGCCGCAACTCGCCAACGACCCCGCCTCCCACGGCCGACCCCATCCGGCCAGCCGACCATCGCAACGATCAGCAACCGCCGCTCGTCGTGGGCTGGAGTCCATGTCGGGTTGGAGGGGTCGCGGGCTGGGTCCGGCGGACGGGGTCTTGGGGTGTAAAAGAGGGTCCCTTGGGGTGGTTGCGGACTTTGGTTAGTAAACCCGGTGTCAGTGCACCAAAAGGCTCTTGAGACCCTTGATGAACCCATGGTCGGCCGTGCCGGCCCTTGTCCCCTCCTTCGAAAGGATCTCGATGTCGAACGATGCTTCCTCGATTGCGGTGGCCGCGACTCGGAGCCGGACGGTGAACATCCTGCTTGGCCTGGCTCTTCTGCTGATGCTGGTGGACATCGTGACCGCGGAGGCGGGTGGTTGGGCCAGTGCGCAGTTCGTGGTGGGGGCAGTGGCGTTGATCCCTTTGGCCTTCGTCATCGGGGAGGCCACGGAGCGGCTGGCGGAACATACCGGCCCGGTGGTCGGTGGCCTGCTCAATGCGACCATGGGGAACGCGCCGGAATTGATGGTGTCGTTGTTCGCGGTGGCGGGTGGATTGTTCACGGTCGTGCGGGCGTCCTTGGTGGGATCTGTGGTGAGCAACCTGCTGCTGGTGCTGGGCACCTCGATGGTGTTCGCTCCGAGGGGGCGGGTGACGCGGTCCTCGGTGGTGGGGGCGCTGGGGCAGGTGGCCTTCGCGGTGGTGCTGTTCGCCGGGATGGCCGTTCACTACGGGTGGCGGCAAAGCGGACAGCAGGCATCGGGGTTCGACCTGCCGTTGTGCGCGATCCTGCTGGTGCTGTACGTCGTGGTGACGGCCCGGTCGGTGCGCGCGGCCGTCCTGGAGCAACGGAAGAACCGTGAGGCCGCCGACGCCGAGGAGCCGTCGTGGTCGGTGCGCAAGGGACTGTTGTATCTGGTGCTGGCGACGGCCGCGACGGTCGTGGTCACGCATGTGGTGACCGACACGATCGAGGCGTTCGCCAAGTCGAGCGGGCTGGGGTTGTTCTTCACCTCGGCGGTGGTCGTGGCGCTGGTGGGGAACGCGGCCGAGCACGGCGGCGCGGTGGTGGTCGCGGCGCGCGGGAACCGGGATCTGGCGTTGGAGATCTCGCTCAGCTCGTCGGCGCAGGTGGCGGTCTTCGTGCTCCCGGTGGTGGCGTTGCTGTCGGCGACTTTTGATCCGTTGCCGATGGCGTTCGAGCCGGTCGAGATCATCAGCCTGGCGATCGCGGTGGCGCTTCCGGCGCTGGTCCTGGGGCGCGGGTTGTCGAGCCGGGTACGGGGCGGCATCCTGCTGGTGGGATACGTGGTGCTGGCCGGCTTCTATTTCGTGGCCGGCTGAGGCGACCTCGGCCGGCGCGGGTTCGCTCGTCCTCACCCCTGGCTGACGTGGCCCGGCTGTCCTGTCCCCGCGTCAACGCGGGGTGACCGGTGGATGGCCGCCGAGCCGGGTCTGGACGCCGTGGCGGGCGTGGTCGGCCGCACGCGGGTCGTGGTGGAGTTGGAGGGTGTGGTTCAGCGCCATGAGCAGCCCCATGAGTTCGAACACGAGCTGGCCGGGATCCGTACCCGCCGGCAGGTCACCGGCCTCCACGGCCCGCCCCGCCTCCTTGCGCAACCGCCCGAGCCAGGCGTCGAACCGGCTCTCGACCGCGTCCCGCACCGGCCCCGGCCTGCCGTCGAACTCGTGCGCCGCGGCCACGAAGAAGCACCCACCGGGAAAGACCGCGCGTTCGAGGTAGGAGATCCACGTCTCGCACAACGCCCGCAGCCTGGTCAGGCCGGGCGTGATGGTCACGACGGGCACCCAGACCTCGGTACGGAAGATCTCGCCCGCGCGGTCGAGTGCGGCCAGTTGCAGGGCCTCCTTCGAGCCGAAGTGGCCGATTACGCCTGCCTTGCTCATGCCCAGCTCGGTGGCCAGCCGGCCGATGGTCAGCCCTTCGAGGCCCTCGGCGGAGGCGATGGCGACCGAGCGGTCGAGGATGGCCGAACGGGTGCCGCGCGCCTCGGCGACAGATCGACGCGGGCTCACCGGATCACTCCGCCGGCCGCCCGGCACCCTCCGGCCGCCCGAATCGAGGGACGCCCTCCCGCCACCCGAGTGGTGCCACACCGTCCGATCACCCCACGAGCATGGCAGCGGCCGTGGCGGCTGAGGCGGTGTGATGACGTGGCGTTGGGGACAGGCATGAGGCCAGTTTAGCGTCCGAACGTTCGGTTGCTATAGTGCGACGCCATGAATGGATCACGACTTGTCGCCATGGGTCACTACCAACCCGCCAAGGTCCTGACCAACGATGATCTGGCGGTGATGGTGGACACCAGCGACGAGTGGATCACCAGGCGGGTCGGCATCCGTACCAGGCATGTGGCCGAGGCCGACGAGAGCGTGGCCGACCTGGCCGGGCACGCGGCCGCCAAGGCGCTGGCCAACAGCGACCTGGACCCGACCGACATCGACCTCGTGCTGATCGCCACCTGCACGCAGACCGAGCGCGCCCCCAACGTCGCCTCCCGCGTCGCGGCCAGGCTGGGCGTGCCGCGCGCCGCCGTGACGGACGTCGGCGTGTCGTGCTCCGGGTTCACCCACGCCCTGGCCATGGCCGACCACGCGATCCGGGCAGGAGCGGCCACGAACGCCCTGGTCGTGGGCGCGGAGAAGATGACGGCGGTCACCGACTGGACCGACCGGACCACGTGCGTGCTCACCGGCGACGGCGCCGGGGCGGCCGTGGTGAGTGCGGCGCCCGAGGCGGCGATCGGTCCCGTCGTGTGGGGTTCGGCGCCGGAGCTGGGCTCGGCCGTACGGATCGAGGGCACCCCGACCCGCTTCTCCCAGGACGGGCAGAGCGTCTACCGCTGGGCCACCACCCAGATCCCGGCGCTCGCCCGCCAGGCGTGCGAGCGCGGCGGCGTCACCCCCGGGGAACTGGCCGCGGTGGTGCTGCACCAGGCGAACCTGCGCATCATCGAGCCCATCGCCGACAAGCTGGGCGCGGTCAACGCGATCATCGCACGTGACGTGGAGGTGTCGGGGAACACCTCGGCCGCCAGCGTGCCGCTGGCCCTGTCGAAGCTGCTGGAGCAGGGCAGGATACCGGCCGGGGCGCCGATGCTGCTCTTCGCCTTCGGCGGCAACCTGTCCTACGCCGGGATGGTCGTACGCTGCCCCTGACCGTGCTCGGCCAGCACGGCCCGCATGTCGGCGACGGCCCGCAGCGTGCCGCGTACCGTGCCCGTGACCTTGGAACGCCCGGCCCGCGGGAGATAGCTGACGTCGACTTCGGCGACGCGCCATCCCGCGGCGGCGGCCCGCAGCACCATCTCCAGCGGATAACCGAACCGCCGGTCGGTCAGCCCCAGGCCGACCAGCGCGGTGCGGCGGCACGCCCGCATCGGCCCCAGATCCCGCACCGCCACCCCGGCGCCGCGCCGCAGCCGCCGGGCCAGCACGGCGTTCCCCAGCCGCGCGTGCAGCGGCCAGGCCCCGCGCTCCGCGGGCACCCGACGCCCCAGCACCAGCTCCGACTCCCCCGCGACCACGGGGTCGGCGACGAGCGGGAGCTGACGCGGATCAAGGGAGGCGTCGGCGTCCATGAAGCAGATGACCTCCGCGGCGCCATCGGCGGCCCAGCGAGCATCGGCGGCGAGCAGCCCGGCATGGCAGGCGGCCCCGAACCCGCGCCGGGGCTCGCGCACGACGAGCGCCCCATGGGCGGCGGCCACCCGATCGGAGCCGTCGGTGGAGCCGTTGTCGACCACGATGGGGCGGTAACCGTCCGGCATCCGCTCCAGCACCCAGGGCAGCGCCTCGGCCTCGTTCAGGCAGGGCAACACGACATCGATCACCCATCAGACGCTAGAGCCCGCAGCCCCGCTCAACCCTTACGAACCCGTGACCATGCCCGTGGATCGCCCCGATACCCGGCCGCCCACAGGCCGCCTCCCGCCGCCCGTTCCTGCCGGCGGCTCGCGCGGCGGGCGCGCGCGGTGTCAGATGGACTTCGACCTGGGGTCCCCAGGCTGCCCGATCGGCTCTAGGAGGCGAACTCCTTGATGCCGTCCTCGAAGCGGATCTCCGCGGTGAAGCCCAGCTCCGTGGCCGCTCGGGCCGGGGAGGCGACGATGTGGCGGACGTCTCCGAGCCGGTAGTCGCCCGTCGTCACCGGACGCGGTCCTCCGGTCTGCGTCGCCAGGGCCGCTGCCAGGTCTCCCACCGTGTGCGGGGTGCCGCTGGCGATGTTGTACGCCACCAGCGCCCCCGGCGTTCCCGCCCCGAGAGCGAGGGCGTTGGCCCTGGCCACGTCCCGTACGTGGATGAAGTCCCGTTGCTGGGCGCCGTCCTCGAAGACCCGGGGCGCCCGGCCCGCCAGCAGCGAGGACAGGAAGATGGAGGCCACCCCGGCGTAGGGGGTGTCCCGTGGCATGCCGGGGCCGTAGACGTTGTGGTAGCGCAGGGCCACGGCGGTGCCGCCGGTTTCCCTGGCCCAGTTCGCCGCCAGGTGTTCCTGGGTAAGCTTGGTGGTGGCATACGCGTTGCGGGGGTCGAGTGGGGCGTCCTCGTCTATGACCGAGGGGGACAGGACGCTGTCACAGTGCGGGCATCTCGGGTCGAACAGGCCCCGCTCCAGGTCGTCGGTCCGCCTCAGGCCCGGGCGTACGCGGTCGTGACGCGGGCAGTCGTAGGCGCCCTCGCCGTAGACGACCATGGAGGAGGCCAGCACCAGCCGGCCCACTCCGTGCCTGGCCATGGCGGCCAGCAGGGTCGCGGTGCCGTAGGCGTTGACCGAGGCGTAGTCGGGCAGGTCGGCCACGTTCACGCCGAGGCCGACCTTGGCGGCCTGGTGCACGACGGCGTCGACGCCCGGCAGGAGACGGTCGAGGGCCTCGGGATCGCGGACGTCCACGCCCGTGCGGAGGTCGGCGGTGACCATCTCGTGGTCGAGCGCCTCCGCTATGTGGCTGCCGATGAAGCCCGCCGAGCCGGTGAGGAACACGCGCATGCCCCGATCCAACACCGGCCCGCCCTCTACGGATCTTACGAAGCGGGAACGCCGCTCCCCGTCGGTTCGGGAGATGTTGCGCGCGGGAGCCGGGCCAAGAATCTGCAGGCTTGCCAGGCGCGGACACCTTGGACGGGCCGCCGCGGGCCGTCGCTCCTGCCGACGGGCTCCACGACGCGGAAGCCGACGCCCCGCAGGCCAGTTCGATGGCCAACGTTAATCCTGTCGGCCCCGAGCCGACGACAAGCACGTGTGTCATGAGGACGACGATGCCCGGGACCACTGCCAGATCGCTGTCAGCCGCTTCCAAGGCCGAACTTCCGGTTTGGCCGCCGATGCGCCAAGGTAAGGGCAACCTTTATCGCTAAGTGAGGAGACCTGTGGCCAACCCTGGCACCCTAGACACTCAGGGTAGCGATTTCGCACGACTGTCCCGCACAATCACGGACGCCGGCCTTCTGGACCGGCGTCCCTTGTATTATGCGGTGCGGCTCAGCATCCTCACCGCCGTCTACCTCGGCGGCTGGACGCTGTTCGTCTGGCTGGGTGACTCGTGGCTGCAACTGCTCGTCGCGGCCGGGATGGCCGTCCTCTTCGCGCAGTTCGGCTTTTTCGCCCACGACCTCGGCCACCGGCAGGTCTTCAGGACCCGCCGGCCGAGCGACGTGGCGGGCCTGCTCATCGGCAACCTCGGCATCGGTCTCGGCTGGGGTTGGTGGACGACCAAGCACAACCGGCACCACGCCAACCCGAACCACGAGGACCACGACCCCGACGTCTCACCGGCCGTGATCGTCTGGTCCACGGATCAGGCCAGCAAAAGCCAGGGATTGCCGCGATTTATCGCAAAATATCAGGCCTTCTGGTTCTTCCCCCTACTCACCCTGGAGGCGTGGCACCTGCACATCGCCAGCGTCAAGGCGCTGCTCCAGCCGTCGGCCAAGCGCCCCGGCCTGGAGCTGGCGCTGCTGGCGACGCACTTCGTGCTCTACTTCGGCCTCATCCTCGCCGTGCTGCCGCTCGGCAAGGCGCTGCTGTTCCTGGTCGTGCACCAGGGGCTGTTCGGGGTGTATCTCGGGTGCACGTTCGCGCCCAACCACAAGGGCATGCCCATCCTCACCAAGGACGACAAGCTGGACTTCCTGCGCAAGCAGGTGCTGACCTCGCGCAACGTGCGGGGCGGCTGGTTCACCGACGTGGCGCTCGGCCAGCTCAACTACCAGATCGAGCACCACCTGTTCCCCAACATGCCGGCCCCCAACCTGCGCAGGGCGCAGCCGATCGTCGAGCGGTATTGCGCCGAGATCGGCGTCAGCTACCTGCAGACGGGGCTCGTCGAGTCGTACGGGCAGGCCCTGCGCCACCTGCACGAGGTCGGCGCCGGCCTGCGCTGAGAGGCTCTCACCCCTCTT
The DNA here is from genome assembly GCF_039871825.1 of Nonomuraea sp. B12E4. Lineage (NCBI taxonomy): Bacteria > Bacillati > Actinomycetota > Actinomycetes > Streptosporangiales > Streptosporangiaceae > Nonomuraea > Nonomuraea sp. B12E4. The sequence continues at coordinate 32,956 of NZ_JBDPME010000024.1, forward strand.
CCTCGAGTCGCCGCCGCAGCCGGTCGCGGCGGCGCTCGAGCTCGGCGATCAGTTCCTCCTGTTCGTCGGCCTGGCTGATCATGGCCGAGATCTCCACCTGGTCGGTCACGCCCATGTCGCGCATCTGGTCGCGCATTTCCCGGTTTTCCCGCCGCAACCGGTCTAGGTCCTCTTCGACCTGCCGGAGCTCATCCTTTGTGCTCATTCACCGGCTCTACCCAGCACCGCCGGTGGGCTATCGCGGGGGCCGGGGGGCGTGCCCGGTCAGAAGAGGGGTACGCCGTCGCGGGTCAGCTTCCAGTTGGACTCGGCGAAGTCCGCGGGGTCGATGGTGCCCTTGGCGGTGGCGTACTCGATCAGTGCCTGGCGGATCTCCACCTGCGCGTTGTAGACCACCTCGGCCCCGGTGACGTGCGGGAATCCGCCGCCGCCCGACTGGCGGTAGTTGTTGATCGCGACCACGAACTGCTTGTCCGCCGGGACCGGCGCGCCCTCGTAGGTCAGGTTAGCGATCCGCTGGCCGGCCGGCTTGGCCACGTCCACGTCGTAGGAGACGCCGGAGAGCTGGTCGTAGTTGTAGTCGGGGGTGTTGCCGGCGTTGGTCAGCTTGGAGACGTCCACCGGGTCGCCCGGGTTGAGCTGGTTGAAGTACCTGGCGGAGTATTCCAGGTAGTCCTTGATCTGAGCGCCGGTCAGCTTGACCGCCAGGAGCGTGTTGTCGTACACGTAGAGCCCGGCCACGTCCCGCACCCGGATGTCGCCGGCGGGGAAGACGGCGGAGCGGCTGAACGGCGCGGCGATCGACAGCACCGGCAGTGTGTTGTCCGGCAGGGCCTGCTTGACCGTGTCCACCTGGACACGCTGGATGTAGTCCAGGATGGGCGTGTCCTTGTACGGCGACTCGGCCGCCCGCAGATCCTGCGCCGACTTGGCCACGACCTTGTTGACGTAGCCCACGGTGGTGTCGTGCTGCGGCTTGAGCAGCCGGACGATCTTCGGATCCTCCTGGACCGTGTTCGTGTTGAGCGTGGTGGCGGACCTGCCCGTCACGACCCACTCGCCGCGCTGCTTGGTGAGCTGGAAGTCCAGCCGCGACAGGCGGTTGCCCCACCGGCCGGGCTCGGTGAGCAGCACCTGCTTCCCGGTGACCTTGTTGGTGACGAACCGCTGCGGCACGTCGTTGTGCGCGTGCCCGAACAGCACCGCGTCGATGCCCGGCACCTGCTCGGCCACCATCGCCGAGGCGTTCTCGACCGGCAGCTCGCTGCCGTAGGAGGACATGCCGTCGTCGCCCGCGTGCGCGGTCACCACGACCACGTCCACGCCCTGTGCGCGGATGACCGGCACCCACTTCCTCGCCGACTCCACCAGATCGGTGAAGCGCAGCCGGCCCTCGACGTTCGCCTTGTCCCAGATGGCCACGCCGGGGTTGGTCAGGCCCAGCACGCCCACCCTGATCGGCTTCTCGCCCTTGACCTTCATGGATTTGATCACGTACGGCTGGTACGCCGGCCGCCCGGACTGCTCATAGACCGCGTTCGCGCCCAGCACCGGGGCCTTCATCTGCTTGATCCAGGTGGCCAGCAGCGGCAGGCCGTAGTTGAACTCGTGGTTGCCCAGGGTCACGGCGTCGTACCCGATGGCGTTCATGGCCCTGGCCATCGGGTGGATCTGGCCGGTCTCGGTGATCGGCTCCACCTTGGCGTAGTAGTACGCCAGCGGAGTGCCCTGGATGGTGTCCCCCGAGTCGAACAGCAGCGTGTGGTCCGCCCCGCGCTCCGCCCTGATCTTGTTGACCAGCGACGAGACCTTGGCCAGGCCGATGCTGTTGCCGGCGCCGTCGGTGTAGGCGGCGTCCTTGTAGTAGTCCCAGTTGAGGGCGTTGCTGTGGAGGTCCGAGGAGCCCATCACGGTGATGGTGACGGTCTTGGACTTCGCGGCCTGAGCCGGGGGTGACACCAGGGCCAGCACGCACAAGGCGGTGGCCCCGGTGAGGCCGAGTTTCTTGGGTTGCATGAAACTGCAGAGTAACCCGGACAAATTAATCGTTGGTTACTTCTCAGCGGCCGATGGGCTTGTCCGGTCACTGGGCCTTGATCGAGGCGTCCTCCGGAGGCATCTCCGGGGGCGCGGCGCGCAGCCAGCGGCAGTCGTGCGGGCCCAGCGGCACTCGCGGCGTGGCGAGGGCCTGACGGGCCGCCTTTCGTATGGTACGAGTCCGAGACACGCCGTACACGGCCAACCACCCGTCGCATCCGGCTCAGCGGTCAGAAAGCACCGCCTGCCGGGCCCTCAGCGCGATCTCCAGCTCGAACCGGATGTCCGGATCGGTGAGCTGGTCACCGTACAGCTCTTCGAGCTGCCGCAGCCGGTAACGCACGGTCTGCGGATGCACGTGCAGCCTGGCCGCCACCTCGCCCGCGCCCCGGCCGTGCCGCAGCCAGGCCAGCAGCGTCTCCGCCAGCCGGTCCTGCTGCGCCGGGCGCAGGTGGGCCAGGGGCGCCAGCCGCACCTCCGCCAGCGCGCTGACCAGCTCCTCGTCCTTGAAGACCACCAGCGTGGCCAGGTGCTCCTCGCACCGCAGCAGCCCGCCGGGCAGGACCCCCCGCCGGGACAGCTCCAGCGCCTCCCATGCCCACCGCAGGGAGGTCGCCGCCGCGGCCAGCGCCACGGCGGGCCCGATCGCGGCCCGCCGCCCACGCAGCGAGTACTCCAGCGACTGGGACCGGCCGGGCCCGGCGGGGTCGGGCACCAGCAGGCACGGCACCGGCCGCGCCAGGCCGGCGAGCACGTCGGGCGGCAGCGCCGGAGCGCGGCGGGCGCCGTTCGGGTCGTCCAGCGCCACGCACGCCACCGTCCGCGGCAACCGCCACCCGGCGGCCCTGGCCAGGTCGGCGACGGCCGCCGGGGCGGCGGGCGGGTGGGTCAGGATCAGGTCGAGCAGGCGGTCGCGGCGGCGGCCGATCTCGCCGGCGGCATGCGCCCTGGCCTGCTGGTAGCCCTCGGCCGCCGCGTCGGCGAGCTGGTCGAGGTGGACGAAGATGGCCTCGCCCAGGTCGTACAGGGACTGCGGGGACAGCCCGAGCGGGCCCGCGAGCTCGGTGAGCCGCCGCCAGCCCACTCGGGCGCCGAGCCGCATCGCGGCCTGCAGCGGCTCCAGGTCGCGGCCCTCGGCCGCCTCCCCCTTGCCGATCAAGCGGAACGGCTCGGGGTTCCAGGGGGTGTCCGGGTGCTCGACGCGGTCGACGAAACCCGTGACGGCCTGCTCCACCGCCCTCGTGACGGCCTTGAGGTAGAGCCCGTCCGACGGCCGGGCGTATTCGGGGATCCGGGTCTGGATCTCCTTGACCACCTCGTCGGTGACCTGGCCGACGCCTGACCTGAGCGTCCGTACGATGTCCGCGGGGGCACGGCTCTCGCTGCTGTCACTCTCGATGGCCATCGTCCCTCCTGCCGCCGTTGTGACCCGGCGACAAGAGGATACGGAGCAAGGGCTTGGTTTTTGTCACTTCTGGAGGAAGACGCCGAACTCCTCCTTGTCGATCAAGCCGTCACCGTCCCGGTCGAGCTTGCGCACGCCTTCCTGCGCGGCTTCGAGAGTCACCGGCTGGCCGAGCACCTCCATCAGCCGTACCAGCTCGACGGCGGAGATGCGGCCGTCCTTGTCGGCGTCGATCAGGTCGAAGGTGGTCGCGTATTCGCTCATGAGTCGCCCTTCCGCGAATCCGTTCAGGACCTGTACGAGACAGGCCAGAAGGCATATTTCGCGCGAAGACTATCGGCTCGCGCCCCGGCGCACCTTGATTGTGCCCGAGAAGAATCGGTGGCCGGGATGTCATTCACGCGGCCTGGCGCAGCGCCGTGACGAACGCGCTCACCTGCGGCCTGGTGTCTCCCTCCCGCCAGGCGATGGCCAGCTCCCCGGGCGGCAGCCCGGTCACCGGCCGGTAGGTCATTCCCGGGCGGCCGTAGAGCGCGGCGTTCCCCTCGGTCACCAGCACCACGCCGAGCCCGCCCGTCAGGGCCTCGAACACCACGTCGGGCGTGTTGGCGACGCTTCCGATGACCGGCTCGTCGTCGCGAGCGTCGAGTCCGAGCCAGTAGTCCCGCAGCGGCCCCGCGGCGGCGGGCAACGCGATGAACGGCTCATCCCGCAGCTCCGCGAACGGCACCTCCGCCAGCTCCGCCAGCCGATGGCCGTCCGGCATGGCCACCCCCCGGCGCTCTCGAACCAGCACGTGAGTGCTCAGCCCCGGCGGCACCGGCAACCAGATGAACGCCACGTCGGACGACCCGTCGGCCAGCCCGCCGCTGGGGTCGTCCCACCCGACCAGCCGCAACGACACCTCCCACCCGGGCATCGACTCCCGGAAGCGCCGCAGGGCCTCATGCTGCAACCCCCGGCCCACGGCCGTCTGCATCCCGATCACCAGCGTCCCGGAGGGCGCCGCCGCCCGCGCCGACTCCAGTCCGCCGGTCCAGCGTTCGAGCAGGTCGCGGGCGACCGGCAGCAGCGCCTCGCCCTGCTGGGTGAGCGTCACCCCGCTGGGCACCCGCTCGAACAGCCCGAAGCCGAGCTGCCGTTCCAGCGCCCGGAGTTGCTTGGACAGCGCCGGCTGCGACACGAACAGGCGCTCGGCGGCCCGCGTCACGTTGAGCTCCTCGGCCACGGCGACGAAATACCGCAAATCACGCAGATGCACGTCCATAGCCATCGGTTATAGCAAGAGGTCTTGGACTCCGCACGGATGGGGCGGCAAGCTCCCACCCATGAAGACACGCGAACTTGGCAGCCTGCGGGTCCCCGCCATCGGTTTCGGCGCCATGGTGCTCTCGCCCGGCGTGTACGGCGATATCGACGACACCCGAGCGGAAGCCGCGCTCAAGGCGGCGCTGGACGCGGGCGGCACCCATGTGGACACCAGCGACGCCTACGGAGCGAACGGTCACAACGAGCGCCTGGTCGGCCGCGCCATCAAGGGCCGCAGGGACGAGGTGGTGCTCGCCACGAAGTTCGGCCTGGCCATCCCGGAGGGCGAGCCGAGCCGGGCCCACCCGGTGGGCTACGCCTTCAACGAGCTGCGGGTGAACGCGGAACCCCGCCTGATCCGCGGCTACGCGGAGCGCAGCCTGCGCAACCTGGACACCGACGTGATCGACCTCTACTACGCCCACTATCCGGACCCGGGAGTGCCGATCGAGGACACCGTCGGGGCCATGGCCGAGCTGGTGCGGGACGGCCTGATCAGGCACGTGGGCCTGTCCAACGTGACGGCGGCCCAGCTCAGGGCGGCACACGCCGCGCATCCCGTCTCGGCCGTGCAGAACGAGTGGTCGATGTGGCGCCCGCTGGACCCCGACCTGCTGGCCACCGCCCGGGAGCTGGGCGTGGGGATCGTGGCCTGGAGCCCGCTGGGCAACGGTTTCCTGACGGGCACCGTACAGTCGCTGGGCGAGGGCGACTTCCGGCACAACGCCCCGCGCTTCTCCGCGGAGAACCTGTCGGCCAACAACGACCGCTATGCCCCGATCAGGACCCTGGCCGCCACCCTGGGCATCTCGCCGGCCCAGCTCGCGCTGGCCTGGCTGCTGCACCAGGACGAGCACGTGGCGACCATCCCGGGCAGCCGCACCCCGGCCCACATCACGGAGAACCTGGACGCCGCCGACCTCACCCTGCACCCCGACACGCTGGCCAGGGTCGACGAGGCCCTCTCCGGCATCGAAGTGACGGGCGGGACTCTGCTCTGAAAGGCAGGGCCGCCCCGGCCCGGTGGTGGCACGGGGCGGCCCGCTCGCGCCGGCCGGAACGCGCTCCCGGCCTGTGCGCTTCTGCTTGAAGACCCCACCCCGAGGCTTCGAAAGTCTCACGCACCGGGCACCGGGGCAACGGCCGGGCAGCGCCGCCACAGGACCCTGACGACGAGGTGACCCGGCCCCGCCCGAGGTCCCACGAAAACCGAAAGGGCCCCCGCGCTTGGCTGCGCGGAGGCCCTTTCGGTACGGCTGCGACGTCTGACGTGCACCTGAGCCGGTCAGACGGCGTGATCCGGCGGATCAGGCGGCGTGGAGGTACACCTGGCCGAAGACCTCGGACAGATTCTTCAGGTCGGTGGCCACGTCCACCTCGGGGTTGGCCGGGTCGTAGATGGTGGCCAGGCGGGGACGGATCGTGCCGAGCTTCTTGAGCTGGTCCCAGGTGGTGCTGGCGGCCCACTTCTCGCCGTACACGCGGCTGACCTGGCCCTGGTCGTTCTGCCAGCGGGACCACAGGGTGACGGTCTCGGCGGCGTCCTCCTGGAGCGGCATCGCGATGCGGTCGCTGATGGCCTTGGTGGCCTGCTCCTCGGTGAGCTGGGCGGTCCCGGCGGTGGCGAAGGAGGCGTCCTCGTACGCGATCTGGCCGTAGGCGTCCCAGGCGCGGGCGCGGACCTCGATCGACTGGTTGCGCTGGGCCTCGGCGGCGTCGATCTGCCAGGTGGCGTACTCGGTGGCCAGGCGGCCGCTGTCCAGCGAGAGCTGGTCGATGAGGCCGCTGGTCAGCCAGGCGCCGACGCGCTCGGGGTCGAGCAGCGGATACTTCTTGGTCATCTCGGTCTTGCAGGCGTCGTTGCCGCCGCAGCCGAGCGCCGGGACCACCGTGTGCACGGCCAGCTTCTTGCCCGGCACGAGGGTGTGCAGCGCGGTCGTGGCCTCGGTGACGAACTTGTCGATCTCGTCGGCCGTGGTGAACGTCTGGTTGTACCCGAGCTGCGAGGAGAACCTGATCCCGACGACCCCGGGCTGGGTGGCGGCCAGCGCGGCGACCTTCTTGGCGGCCTCCTGCAGGGTGCCCGCCTTGTAGTCGTCGGCGAGCTCGGTCTCGATCCAGACGCGCATGCCGGTCTGGGCGCCGGCCTGGGTGGCCTGGCCGGCCGGGGTCTTCTCGGCGGCGGCCCGGTCGGCGGCGCTGATGCCGTGGCCGTCCACGTAGCACTGCTCGCCGTTCTGGCACTCGGGCGTGCCGCCGTCCTCGGCACCCGGCACGTCCGGCGCGCCGACGTCATGAATCTCGCCGTCGCCCTCGGAGTCGGTGGGGCACTGGTCACCGGGCTGGTCACAGGTGAACTCGAGGCGGTCCGGCGGGCCGGAGTCGATCATGTTCTGACCGTCGTCGTTGAGCCAGAAGGCCGCGATCTCCAGGGCCTCCTCGGGGGTGGCCATCCACCGGCAGACCACGTACGACGGGGTGCCGGCCGGCAATTGGTCGTTGCAGCTGCGGGGGTCGTCCTCCGACCACGCTGGAACGCCTATGCCCAGGAGTGAGAGGGCGAGTCCGATGACGAAGATCTGCCGCAGTCGCTTTCGCATGGGCCTACTTCCCGGGGGTGATCGTGGGCATACCGCACAATATCCGGACGATCAAGAACGTTCAATGCGATCCGTGACTTGTTCACGCCGTCCTCAACAACCAGTCGCCCCGCCTGTCGCACAACGTTTCCAAACCCGTCGAACGCCGGCCACCCGGCCGTTACACCGAACGCCCACCCGTAAAGCCTCCCTCCTCCAGAACCCCAGAATTCAACGCATACCTTTCGAAAAGCGGAACCTTCAATCGTCCACCTCGACCCACACCCACCCGCTGCCACCAGGCCCCGGCCGCACAGCCCTGGCCCGCCCTTCAGCCACCTTCACCCACCCCATCCGCTCACCCTCGCCAACCTCCCCGGCGTCGAGGGGCCCGGTCGCCTCGACGGGCTCGACCGACTCGGCCCGCTCGTACCTGGCGGCCATCGGCACGGGATCGGTGTCCACGCCGAAAACAACCGGCCACCCATCGCCACCCACCACCCACCCCGCACTCGCCGCAAGACGGCGCCGCCCCCCACCGACGTCCCCACCCACCGAGCCGGCACCCGGAAAAGCGCCACCGCCGGCATCCGTCGCCGACGCGCCCTGGAAAGCGGCGGCGGCGAGCAGCATCGCCACCATGGCCAGGGACAGCATCAGGGCCGGCCACGGCAGGCCGGCGAGCAGGCTCTCACGGGTGTCGACCTGGGTGGCGGCGGGTCCGCCGACCACCACCCGGCGCACGTTCGGCTCCGGTGGCATGGACCGGATCAACCTCACCAGGGCCGGGGCGGCCTCCGTGGTGGATTCGTGCCGGACCGCCAGCCGCACCGCGCCGTTGGCCTGCGAGAGCCCGGTCACCCGCACACCCGTCACTTGGGGCAGCCTCTCCAGCCGCGCCACCAAGGGCCGGACGTCGGCCGCGGTGACGCGGGTGACGGCGCTGATCGGCGTGTATCCCTGCCCGAGCGGGCCGGGGGTGGCGGGGCGGGTGGTGAAGGACCGTTCGACCAGGACGTGTACGTCGATCGGGGCCATGACGCCCGGGGTGAAGTCACGCTCCACGGTCTCCGCCACCTGGCGGCTCTCCGCGGCGGCGGGAAGCGCCCGGTGGCCGGAGCTCCCGAAGGTGACCCGGGTCAGGGGGAACGCCAGCACCAGCAGGACCACGACCACCACGACCGCATACGGCAGCGGCCGCCGGGGCACGCTGGAGGCGACAGCGTGCCCGCCCCCGGCGGTACGTCCGGCCGTCGCCATCGTCCGCACCACGGCCTGCTCGCCGCCGGCCCCGCCCCGGAGTTCCGCCCGGAACGCCCTGAGCATGAAGAGCGAATAGTCGACGGCCAGCCCGAACCCGAGCAGCACGACCACATACCAGGAGAGGTCAGTGGTCGGCCGGAGCCACGCCAGCGCACCGAGCACGGCCACCGCCCCGACGACCAGCGGCAGAACGGCCGCCACCAAGCTCCCGGACACCAGCACGAGCAGCACCAGCAACACCGGCGCCGCGACCGCCGCGACCCGGGCCAGGTCGGCGGCGGTCCGGTCGTCGAGCTCCGCCGCCAACGGCACCGGCCCGCCGACCGCGACCCGCAGGTTCTCGACGTCCCTGAGCCGGGCCTCGATCGCCGCGTAGCCCTCCCGCTTGGCCTGGGGCCCGCCGCGCAGCGTGACCAGCGCGTACGTGGAACGCCCGTCCCGCGACACCATCTCCTTGGCCCCGCCGGTCCAGTACGTCACCACCTCCCGCACATACGACCCCGGTAACCGCCGCAACGAGTCGTGCACCGCCCGCCTGTACCGCGGGTCCCGGACCCTGACGGTCGGATGCCGGTAGAGGACGACCACGTCCGCGGCGCCGCCGTACCAGGTCTCGGACCAGCGCGCGGCGGTCGCGGAGTCGGTGCGCGGGTCCTCGGGACCACCGCCCGCACCCTGCCCGGGCGGCCCCGCGACCAGCGGCGCGGCGAGCACGGCGGCCGCCAGGGTCAGCGCCGACAGCGTCCACCGACCGCGATGGACCAGGCGCCCAACGAACTCGAACAAGGGCTCGCGGTCCCCTCGCCGACAGCAGGGAACTAGCAAATTACGGGAGACAGCCGGGCGATTCTTGCCAAACATCCTCACATTCCGCGTTCAGTCTTATCAGCTCAGTGACAACAGCGGGCGGAATATAGGCGACAATGAGCGAGCGGGAACGGCAGAATAACGGGGTTTGACTGCTTATTAAGGGGCCGCGACCGTGCACAGCTTCCTGGGCGACCTGCGACTGCTCCGGGACCGCCGCTTCGCGCTCCTGCTGACAGCGCGGACGATCTCCGTCCTGGGCAGCGCGTTCGCGCCTGTCGCGCTGGCCTTCGGCATCCTCAACCTGCCCGGGGCGACCGCCTCCACGTTGTCCATCGTGCTCACCGCCGAGTCGGTGCCCATGATCGTGTTCATGCTGGCCGGCGGCGTGCTCGCGGACCGGCTGCCGCGGCAGCGGGTGATGATGGTGGGCGAGTTCCTGATGACGGCGGGGTTCCTCGCGCTGGCGATCATGCTGCTCGTCGGCTGGACCCCGCTTCCGGCGCTGGCCGCCGCGGCGGCGCTGAGCGGGGTGGCCACGGCGGTCACGTTCCCCGCGCTGACCGGGATCATCCCCGAGGTCGTGCCCACCGACCGGCTACAGACCGGGAACGCGCTGCTCGGCCTGGGCGCGAACGCCTCCCGCGTGGCCGGCGCCGTGCTCGGCGGGGCCACGGTGGTGCTGTTCGGCGGGGGCTGGGCGCTGGCGGTGAGCGCCGCGATGTTCGCGGTGGCGGGCGTGCTGATCGCGATGTTGCGGATGCCGCCGGGCGATCGGAGCGCGGCCGGGCGGCGCTCTGTCCTGGCCGACCTGCGCGAGGGGTGGCGGGAGTTCCGGTCGCGGCAGTGGATCTGGGTGGTGGTGGCGCAGTTCTCGCTGCTGGTCATGGCCGTCCAGGCCGGGCACGGCGTGCTCGGGCCGCTGCTGGCCAAGGAGTCGCTGGGCGGCCCGGCGGCCTGGTCGGCGTTCCTGGCGGGCGAGGCCGCCGGGACGATCGCCGGGGTGCTGGTCTCCATGCGGCTGCGGCCGAGCCGGCCGATCCTGGTGGCGGTGCTGGTGTGCCTGCCGGCGGCGCTGCCGTACGTGCTGCTCGGGGTGAGCGCGCCGCTCTGGGGGATCGTCGCCGGGGCCTTCGTGGCGGGCGTGTGCTACGACGTGTTCGGGGTGCTGTGGCAGACGGCGATGCAGCGCGAGGTTCCGGCCGAGTCCCTGTCGCGGGTCAGCTCGTACGACGTGCTCGGGTCGATGATGTTCGGGCCGATCGGGCTGCTGCTGGCGGGGCCGGCGGCGAGCGTGTTCGGCACCCGGGAGGCGCTGCTCGGATGCGCGGTCCTCGTCATGCTGCCCACGCTCGCCGCGCTGCTGTCGCCGGGGGTGCGCGACCTGCGCGCGCCCCGGCTCGAACCCGCCTCAAGCTGACGTCAGCTTCCCGGCCGTAAACGACCGAGCTTGCAGCTCCTCGCCGTCGATGGCTTCGACGGTCCGGTCCGCGTCAGGCAGCGTGACTCACTGCCCAGCCCGCCTCACCGCGAGCGGCGATGTTGCGGGCTGCGTTGACGTCTGCGTGCTCAGCGAAGCCGCATGACGTACACGAGAAAGAGGCGCGGTGTGCCGACAGGGTCTTGAGCTGTTCGGCGGACGCGGTGAACCTCAGGTTCTTCAGCCTGCCGGCAACCGACCAGATCGACACCGTCCGCGCGTCGATCTGCCAGGACGGGCAGCGGTCGTCGAACGGCTGGGCGGCGTCGGCGCGGAAGGCGATCGGCGTGGCTTCGGCGCAAAGAGTTCGGCCCGCATGTGCGCCAATATCTGTGGGGCGGACAGTTCTGGTCCCCGTCCTACTTCGCCGCCTCCTGCGGCGGCGCCCCACTGTCGATCATCAAGGAGTACATCGAAGACCAGAAACGGCCGGACTGATCCGCCCACATGACCGGCCGCCAGGGCACCGCTCGGGCCTGGAGGCCCTCCCGCGCTGTCGTTTCCTCCCGGGCGTAAACGCCCGGGGTTCCACGCCAGATTCAGCTGAAGAAGGCGTTGGCCCTGGGCTGGAACATCAGCGCCACAGCCCCCAGCACCGCCAGCACGTGCAGGGTCCGGCTGGCCGCGAAGGCCAGCCCCATCGCGTCCGCCCCGGCCACACGACGGGCGGGACCGGGGTCGGGTCGTGGACGGTGCTGTTGCCGGGGATGGTCGTGGTGCTCATGGTGGGCCTCCGGTGTCAGGGGATCGTCACTGGAAGTGTCCGCCGCGCGGGCCCTCCGGATCATCCCCGCCATCCCCCCAGTCCAGGTCGGGAGCGCCCTACCAGACCTGTCCGCTTGTCCTCAGCCCCCGGCTGGGGGCTCGGTCGTGCGGCCCGAAGCGGGGTTCGGGCCGCCGGGTCCCGTCGACCACGTCCGCCATGTACGCGGCGAGCGCGGGAGCGTGTTTGAACCCGTGTCCAGAATCCCCGCCCAGCAGCCACACCCCCGGGGACACCTCGGCGACGAGCCACTCGGCGTCGGGCGTGAGCGTGTACTGGCACACCTGGCTGAACAGCACCGGCGCCCCCGCCAGCGACGGGAACCTGCGCCGCAGGTAGGCCCTGGCCGGCTCCTCGCTGTGCGCGTCCACGACCCGGCTGCCGTGCTCCGGCTCGTACGGTGGCCCCTCCGCGTCGGAGGTGGCCTTCATCCCCGTCCCGTCCACGTCGCCGTGCCCGTAGATGGAGGCCCCGTACTCCAGCCAGGCCGGCGTCTCGGGCAACGACCACGCGGGGGGCACCGCGAAGTGCAGCGTGTCCTGCTTGGTCACGGTAAGCTGCCCGACCTCGAACAGCGCGGGCAGCCACGCCCCGCACGCCCACACCACCCGGTCGGCGTGCCGAACCTCGCCGCCGACCTCGACCGCGCTCAGATAGGGCGATTCCTTCCCCGGTACGGGCGTCGCCCGGCCCCTGACCAGCTGGACCCCGGCCGCCACCGCCAGGCCCGCGGTCACCTGGGTGGCCCGCCTGGCCCTGATGACGCCCGCGTGCGGCTCCCAGAGCAGGAAGCTCAGGTCGTCGCCGCGGTAGTCGGGGAAGAACCTGCCGCCGTCGCGGGGGTCCAGCACCTCACACGGAATATCCAGATTTTTCAGGACCTGGGCGCTGGAGTGCTCCCACCCGTCCGGCGTGCCGGCGAACCACACCATGCCCGCCTCCAGGTAGAGCTCCTCCCCCACCCGCTCGCCCAGCCGCCGCCACTCGTCCCTGGCCTTCCAGGCGAACCGGGCGTACCAGTCGTCGGCGCCGTGCGCGCAGCGCATCAGCCGGGTCTCGCCCGCGCTAGCCTGCCGTACGTGTCCCGGTTTGTGTTGTTCGACGAGCGTCACCTGCCAGCCCGTTTCGGCTAGCCGCAATGCCAGTGACGACCCCCAAATACCCGCTCCGACCACAATGACCGATTTCATAAGACCACGGTGACCGGAATGGACGGTGACGGCAAGGCTCAGACGATGATGAGCCGGACGACAACGCCCGCGCAGTTTCCCGCCACGCAGATCCGCACCGGCACCTCGGACACGCCGGGCGCCTGGGGAACGCCGCCCACGTGACCGTCGGGGCCGATGGTGACCTGCCGGGGCAGCTTGGCGTGGTCGGTCACGGTGAAGGTGGGCAGCACGCCGTCGGGGCCGCCGTCCACGCCGATCTCGCCGTTCAGCGCGGCGCCCGCCCGGCCGGGGAAGGTCAGCTCGCGCGGCTCCCAGGGCACGTTGGGCAGCACCACGAGGGTGACCCGTTGCACGTGGCACGACCGGCCCGCGCAGATCTGGACCGGGGTGACGTAGGTGCCGGCGCGATACGGCGTGCCGTAGAGCCTGCCGGCGGGATCGACCTTGACGCCGACGGCGAGGTAGGCGGCACGGAACACGACGCCATTCGCGGTGGGCAGCAGCCGCTGGTCCACCTCGATGCCCTCGGTGACGTAGAAGGTGTCCTCCACCAGGGCCCGCCGGGGGTCGAGCGGGGCCTCCTCGGACATCTGGGTCATGGTGAGGGAGGGCACGGTGAGAGATAGTGCGCACACGGCTGCCCCGGCAAGCAGGAGCACCCACTTCTGCCGCATCATCAATCCCCCTGGCTCAACTCACCGTTATGTACCCTCTTCACCGCGCAGCGTCACTAGATAATCGGTCGCATGGCCGCTGAATCCGCTCAGACTCTGGAACGCGGGCTCCGCCTGCTGAGACTGCTCGCCGACGGCAAGTCCGGGCGCACCCCGACCGAGCTGAGCGCCGAGCTGTCGCTGAGCCGGCCCGTGGTCTACCGGCTGCTGACGACGCTGATGAACGAGGGGTTCGTGCGCCGGGACGCCGAGGGGCGGGTGCATCTCGGGTTCGGGCTGCTGGCGCTGGCACAGGCCGTACAGCCGCTCTTGCGGGCGGCGGCGATGCCGACGCTGCGGCGGCTGGCCGAGGAGGTGGGCGCGACCGCGCACCTGACGGTGGCCGAGGGCGGCGACGGGCTGGCCGTGGCGGTGGTGGAGCCGTCGTGGACCGACATGCACGTGGCCTACCGCGAGGGCTCGCGCCATCCGCTGGTCAAAGGCGCGGCGGGGCGGGCGATCCTGGCGTTGCGCGAAGGTCTGGACGACTACTTCGTGTCGGAAGGGCAGTTGCAGGAGGGAGCGAGAGGGGTCGCCGCGCCGGTGACCGGGCTGCCGTGGTTGGAGGCGTCGGTGGGCGTGGTGACGTTCGGACCGCTCAGGGAGTCCACGGGGCCGCGGGTGATGGCCGCAGCCGCCGAGCTCGCGGCCACGCTGGGTTGACATCTCCATACCGATGGCGGACGTTGGTCACGGATAGAGGACACATACGTCCGATTTACGGACACAATGGAGGAGAAATGCCCTACTACCGTGTCGTTGGGGAGGTCCCGCGTAAGCGACACGTGCAGTTCAGGCGCCCGGACGGCGGTCTCTACGCGGAGGAGCTGATGGGCGAGGAAGGGTTCTCGTCCGATTCCTCGCTGCTCTACCACCGCCACCTGCCGACGGCGATCGTCAAGGTCGAAGCGGTCCCGCCGGCGAAGGAGACCCGTCTGGAGCCCAACCTGCCGCTCTCGCCACGCCACTTCCGCACGCGGGAACTGCGGAGCGCGGGCGACCTCGTCATGGGGCGCATGCCGCTGGCGGGCAACAACGACGTCCGATTGTCGTACGCGACCAGCGACCGGCCGAGCGAGCTCTACCGCAACTCCACCGGCGACGAGTGCGTCTACGTACAGCGCGGCACCGTACGCTTCGAGTCCACGTACGGCGTGATCGAGGCCGGTGAGGGCGACTACGTCGTCATCCCGACCGGGACGATCCACCGCTGGGTGCCTGACGGCCAGGTCAGCGTGCTGGCCATCGAGGCGTCCGGGCACATCAGGCCGCCCAAGCGCTACCTGTCGCAGCACGGGCAGTTCCTGGAGCACGCGCCCTACTGCGAGCGCGACCTGCGCGCCCCGGCCGAGCCGCTCATCGTCGAGGGCGAGGAGGTGCCGGTGATGGTGCGCACCCGGGGCGGGCTGACCAGGATGATCTTCCGTGACCACCCGTTCGACGTGGTCGGCTGGGACGGCTGCCTGTATCCGTTCGCGTTCAACATCAACGACTTCGAGCCGATCGTGAAGCGGACGCACGCGCCGCCGCCGGTGCACCAGACGTTCGAGGGGCCGGGGTTCGTGGTGTGCTCGTTCTGCCCGCGGCCGCTGGACTATCATCCCGAGGCCGTACCGATTCCATACAACCACCACAATGTGGACTCCGACGAGTTCATGTTCTACGTGGGCGGCGACTACTCGGCGCGTAAGGGCTCGGGCATCGACATCGGGTCGATCTCGCTGCACCCGGCCGGGTTCACGCACGGCCCGCAGCCCGGAGCGGTCGAGGCGGTGGTCGAGGCGGTCGCCCGCGGCGTCACGACGACCAGCGAGATGGCCGTCATGGTCGACACGTTCCGCCCGCTCGACCTCGGTCAGGGCGCGCTGGCGTGCGAGGACCCCGGCTACGCCTGGACCTGGGCCCGATGAACATCTACACCGCGCTGATCGACGACGCCGGGCTGTTCCCGCCGACCTCGCTGCACATGGACGAGGCGCTCGATCGCAACCGGCGCGACCTGGAGCGGGGCAGCCCGGTGCTCACCCACCGCTTCCTGTGCCCGGCCAGCCGGCTCGACCGGTTGCGCGGCATGAGCTTCCGGCCGCGGCGGATCGGCCTGATCGCGGACACGACGCGGCTGCCGTCCTTCGACGACCTGCCCGTGGACTTCGTCGAGGCCCGGCTGCCGCCCGACTCGTCGGTCGAGGGACTCGCGGGAACGTTCGATCTGCCCGCGAACGTGCGGCTCTTCGTCGAGGTGGAGCCGCGGAAACTGGGCATCACCGTACCCGTGGGCGTGGGGCTCAAGGTGCGCTGCGGCGGGTCGAACGCCGAGGCGTTCCCGGCGGTGGAGCATCTGGCGGGCTTCATCAGGCACTGCGTCGAGCACGACATCCCGTTCAAGGCCACCGCCGGGCTGCATCATGCCGTCCGTCACTTCGACCCCTCGCTCGGCGTCGACCGGCACGGCTTCCTGAACCTGGTGCTGGCGGTCTGCGAGGCCGTGGACGGGCGCGACCCGGTGCCCGTGCTGCGCAGCACCGACGTGGGCCATCTCGTACGTCTCGCGCAGGCCGTGGCGGCGGACACCGCGAAGCGGGCCCGGCGGCTGCTGGTGAGCTACGGCTCGTGCAGCACCAGCACGCCCCTCGAAGACCTGCACACCCTCGGACTGATCAAGGAGACCCCGTGAACGGAGCACTGCTGTGAGCTGGGGAGTGGACAATCTGCCCTACGGGGTGTTCTCGGCTCCCGGCGAGCGGCCCAGGGTGGGGGTGCGCTTCGGCGACCGGATCCTCGACCTGGCGCCCGCGCTGCACGACGAGGTGTTCGCCGCGCCCACGCTCAACCCGTTCATGGCCCGTGGCCGCGCGGCCTGGCACGACACCAGGACCCTGATCCGCAACAAGCTCACCGACGACCTCGCCGTCGTCGAGCCGCACCTGATCCCCCTGGAGCAGGTGCGGCTGCACCTGCCGTTCGAGGTGGCCGACTACGTCGACTTCTACTGCTCGATCGAGCACGCGAGCAACGTGGGTAAGATCTTTCGTCCCGGCTCGGAGCCGCTGAAACCCAACTGGCGGCACCTGCCGGTCGGCTACCACGGCAGGGCGGGCACGGTCGTCGTGTCCGGCACTCCCGTCAGGCGGCCCAGCGGGCAGCTCGGGGCGGGGGTGTTCGGGCCGTGCGCGAAGCTCGACATCGAGGCGGAGCTGGGGTTCGTGGTCGGGGTGCCGACCGCGCCCGGTGTTCCGGCCGGGCCGCTGGAGGAGCACGTGTTCGGGGTGACCCTGGTCAACGACTGGAGCGCGCGCGACATCCAGGCGTGGGAGTACGTGCCGCTGGGGCCGTTCCTGGCCAAGTCGTTCGCCACATCGGTGTCGCCGTGGATCACGCCGCTGGAGGCGTTGCCGCGGGTTCCCGGGCGGCCGCAGGACCCCGAGCCGGTGGCTTACCTGCGCCGGCGGGGTGACTGGGGGCTGGACATCTCCCTGGAGGTGCTGCTCAACGGGGAGGTCGTGGCGCGGCCGCCGTACTCGGGGATGTACTGGACACCCGACCAGATGCTGGCGCACCTGACGGTGAACGGGGCCTCGCTGCGCACCGGCGACCTGTTCGCCAGCGGCACAATCTCCGGGCCCGAACGCGGACAGCGGGGCTCGCTCATCGAGCTGACCTGGAACGGGACCGATCCGATCAAGCTGGCGGGCGGTGAGACGCGCACATTCCTGGAAGACGGAGACACCGTCACCATCCGGGCCACCGCAGGCGACCTGACATTGGGCGAAGTTTCCGGAACTGTCGAATAGGTAACTCAACGTGCTTGATCGCTGACTCATCGCTACCCTGGGATCGCCCCTCCCTCGGAAAGCAGGAGTCACATGCGGCGTGCCGTGCTGATCTGTGTTGCCCTCCTCCTGATCTGCTGCGGCTGCGGCGCCGCCCCGGCCCAGCCCCCGACCCCGCCTCCGGTCGTGCGGATCTGGCCGGCCCCCGACAGCAAGCGCGCCCGTCCCGACCGTGGTGTGGTGGTCAGGGCGCGCGGCGGCACACTCTACGCCGTCCAGGTCTCCGAAGCCGGGCAGCAGGTGCCCGGCCGGCTCGACCGCTCGCGCACCGTCTGGCGCTCCGACTGGACGCTGAAACCCGCCGCCGAATACACGGTGACCGCCAGGGCCGCGGCCCCACGGGGTCCCGCCACGGTCGCGAGGAGCCGGTTCCGCACCCGGGCGGTGCCGCGCACGGTGCGGGTGGCCGCGACCGCGCCGCTGCCCGGCGAGACGGTCGGCACCGGGATGCCGGTCATCGTCGACTTCGACGGCCCGGTGACGGACAAGGCGGCCGTCGAGCGGGCGCTGGAGGTCAGGTCGCAGGCCCCGGTCGAGGGGGCGTGGCGGTGGATCGGCGACACACGGGTGGTCTACCGCACCCGGCGGTTCTGGGCTCCCCGGCAGCAGATCACGGTCACCGCCCACCTGGCCGGCGTCCGGGTGGCCGACGGCGTCTACGGCGGCGCCGACTCCACCTTCGCCTTCACCGTCGGCCGCGGGCAGACCAGCTCGATCGACACCAGGACGCACCGGATGGAGGTCCGCCGCGACGGCGAGGTGGTGCAGCGGATGGCCATCAGCGCGGGCATGGCCACCACCCCCGAATACACCACGACCAGCGGCATCCACCTGACGATGGACAAGGCCAGCCCGGTCCGCATGGTCTCGCCAGGCCGCGAGAAGGGCGACCCCGGTTTCTACGACGTGATGATCAAGCACGCCGTACGCATCTCCGACAGCGGCGAATACGTACACGCCAAGAACAATGTGTGGGCACAGGGCCGGGCAAACGTGAGCCACGGTTGCATCAATTCCCGCCCTGACCAGGCGGCCTGGTTCTTCGACACTTCCCTGCGCGGCGACCCGGTGACCATCACGGGCACCAGTCGCACGCTCGAATGGGACAACGGCTGGAGCTTCTGGCAGCTCTCGTGGCGCAGGTGGCAGGCGGGAAGCGCCCTGTCCGGCGCGGATGTCGCGAGGGGACGGGTCCCATGAGGATAGTTCCAGGATTAACGTAGTAAGGGGGGAACTAGAAGCGAAGACAGGCCCGTTGTCCAACCAGGAGGGCCGGACATGGATGAATGGATCGTCTGGGTAATCCTCGCAGTCGTCCTCGGCGTGGCCGAAATCTTCACGCTCACCGCCTCACTCGGGCTGCTGGGCGTGGCCGCCCTGCTGACCGCGGCGACGGCTGCCATCGGATTGCCCGTCCCCCTGCAGTTGCTCTTCTTCGCCGTCTCATCGGCGGCCGGTCTGCTGGTGATCAGGCCGATCGCGATGCGCCATATCAGGCAGCCGCCGCCGCAGCGCTTCGGCATCGAGGCACTCGTCGGCAAGCCCGCCTACGTGGTCGCGGAAGTCACCGGCCGCGACGGGCGCGTGCGCATCGGGGGCGAGGAGTGGTCGGCGCGCGCATACGACGAGACTCTGGTGATCCCCACAGGGGCGACCGTCGACATCATCGAGATCGAAGGGGCTACCGCCCTCGTATATCCCCGGGAGTGACCAATGGATCCGCTGTTGCTGGTCGGACTTTTCATCATACTTTTCGCGGTGTTCACGGTCCTCAAAGCCGTCCGCATCGTCCCGCAGGCGCGGGCGCGCAACGTGGAGCGGCTCGGTCGCTACCACCGCACGCTCAAACCGGGTCTCAACTTCGTCATCCCGTACATCGACCGCGTCTACTCCGTGATCGACCTGCGCGAGCAGGTGGTCAGCTTCCGCCCGCAGCCCGTCATCACCGAGGACAACCTGGTCGTGGAGATCGACACGGTGCTCTACTTCCAGGTCACCGACCCGCGGGCGGCGGCGTACGAGATCGCCAACTACATCCACGGTGTCGAGCAGCTCACCGTCACGACGCTGCGTAACGTCGTCGGCTCCATGGATCTGGAAAAGACCCTGACCTCCCGCGACACCATCAACAGCCAGTTGCGCGGCGTGCTCGACGAGGCCACCGGCAAGTGGGGGCTGCGGGTCAACCGCGTCGAGATCAAGGCCATCGACCCGCCCAAGACCATCAAGGACGCGATGGAGAAGCAGATGCGGGCCGAGCGTGACAAGCGGGCCGCGATCCTCAACGCCGAAGGCCAGCGGCAGTCGCAGATCCTCACGGCGGAGGGTGACAAGCAGAGCCGCATCCTGCGGGCCGAGGGCCAGCGGACGGCGGCCATCCTGGAGGCCGAAGGGCAGTCGCGGGCCATCGACCAGGTCTTCCAGGCGGTGCACCGCAACGACCCGGACCCCAAGCTGCTGGCGTACCAGTATCTGCAGGTCCTGCCGCAGCTCGCGCAGGGCGACGGCAACACCTTCTGGGTGATCCCCAGCGAGGTGACGTCGGCGCTGCAGGGCGTCTCCAAGGCGTTCACGGAGGCCCTGCCCAGGTCGGCGGCCACCAGGGACGAGATTCCCGAGTCGGTGTCGGAGATGGACGAGGAGGTCGCCAAGGCCTCGGAGGCGGCCGCCGAGGCGGTCGCGGACGCCCAGGAGGCCGAGGGCCCCAGCGGCCCCCGCCAGCTCACCCAGGCCACCCAGGAGCCCTCCCCATTCCCCGACCTGGACCACAACCCCAAGAAAGCCGAACACTAACCCGGGTCAGGCTACGGAGTCGAACAGGTGGCGCAGTCCTTCCTCGCGATGCGCCGCCCGGGCCCGGCAGTTGATCTTGACGAGTGCGTCCGCCAAGGAGACGTCGGGATTCTCCGCCGGGATGTCATCCCCCATCCGCGTACGCAACCACTCGGAGATCTCAGCCCACGAGTAGATGCTGATGTTGTCGGCCTCGATGAGCGGGGCGGGGAACCCGCCGGGACCGCGCTGCCCCATGGCGAGCTGCCGCAGGCTGGCCTGCGTCCGCCCACCGTGCCGCCGCGCCGCGTCCCCCAGCGTCACCCCGTCGTCGTGCCCGACACCGACCGCCCAGAGCCCGTCGATCGTCCGAATCTGCTTGACGACGGACGCGACGGCGTCCAGCAGGGTCGCCGCCTCACGGTCGCACATGAAGTACGGCCGAGTGCCCCCCACCAGCGAACAGTCGTCCATGCCCGCCTCGAAGAGCCGGTTGGACTCGTCCGCGTCAGGCTCACGGTTGAGCATGACCCGGAAGTCCCACTCAGTCATGAGGTCTCCTCTTTGTCGTTGGCGCACTCAAGGTGCGTGGCGGCCCATTGGCGCATCTGCTTCGCATGCGTGCCGGGGTTTCGGGGGGGTGCAATTTACCGAAAACGGCCTGTCACCGCATACGCAGATGATCCACCCCCAGCGGTGCCCGTTGTGATCAGCGACAACGGAGAATGCGCTGCCCTCCTTGCGGATCGCTTTGAGCTCCGCATTGATCTCGTTGTGCTGATGTCTTCCTCGACTGACCATGTAGCAACCCTGCAACAGTGTTGCATGGTTGGAACGGCATTTCCACCCCTGGAGATTTCCACATATCTTTACTGTCCGCCCAGCCCGCCAGGTTCCGTTCGAACCCTACTCCGGTGGTCCCAGGCGGCGCCCGAGGTCGTCCCCCCAGGCGGCAATCCAGGCTCGGAGCTCCGCGGCCTCGGCTTCGCCGATACCTTACGGTTCGAGATCTGCCGTGGAGAATCGCGCGGCACGTGGCAGCCTGATCGAGGCGAGAAGATCCAGCAGCTCCGCCATGTCACGGCCTTTGAGCCGTGCCACGCCCAAAGCCGCCGATCAGAAGGAGGCCGTGGGGGTTGAGAAAGGGCACCACGTCATCGCCCGGCCCCTTCCCGAGACGTCTCCTCTCAGAGTCTCACTCCTGGCCGGCGTCGAAGTACGCGGCCAGTTCCGGGTCCAGGGCGGGCACGTCGTACGGCATCCCGGCGTTTCGCAGCGACATGGTGGCCATGTAGCCGGCCGCCACGCTCATCCGGGCCGCCACCGGTGAGGTGTCCGTGGTCCCGCCGTCCCGGGCGAAGCGCAGGAACTCGGTCATGATCTCCGGGTCCGCGCCCCCGTGCGTGCCCTGCGCCGCCGGCACCTTGTACGCGATGTCGCAGTCGTCCCGGTACCCCGCGGGCCCGGTGTTCCAGACCTTGACCGTGTCCCCCGGGCCGTCCCCGAAGTTCTCCAGGCGCCCCTCCGTACCGATGACCGTGTAGTTGCGCACGTAGTCGGGGCTGAAGTGGCACTGCTGGTAGGCGGCGATGACCCCGTTGTCCAGGCGCATGTTCATGACCGACACGTCCTCCACGTCCACCACGTGGTGCAGGTCCTTGCGCTCGGTCGGCGGCCACTCGTACTCCTCCAGCCAGTTGTCCGGACGCGGCGTGCCAGGGGCGCGGCGCGGCAGGTCACCGTGGAGCAGGAGGTCGCCGAACGCGTTGACCCTGGTGGTGTAGCCGCCGGCGAGCCAGTGGATCACGTCCAGGTCGTGGGCCGCCTTCTGCAGCAGCAGGCCCGTGGTGCGGGTGCGGTCGGCGTGCCAGTCCTTGAAGTAGTAGTCGCCGCCGTAGGAGACGAAGTGGCGCACCCAGACGGTCTTCGGCTCGCCGATGACACCCTTGCGGATGATGTCGCGCATCAGGCGTACGACGCCCATGTGGCGCATGTTGTGCCCGACGTAGAGACGGGTGCCGGTCTCGCGGGCGGTGCGCAGGATGCGGTCGCAGCCCTCCACCGTGATCGCCATCGGCTTCTCCAGGTAGACGGCCTTGCCGGCCTGGAGGCAGTCGATGGCCAGGCGCTCGTGCGTGTCGTCGGGCGTGTTGACGATGATCGCGTCGAGGTCGCGCCTGCCGAGCAGCTCGCGGTGGTCGTCGGTCAGGAACTCCGCCTCGAACCGTTCGGCCTGCCGCTTGAGCACCGCCGGGTCGGAGTCGCACAGCGCGGCCACGACCGCGCCCTTGCCGGGGCGGTGCCCGGCCAGCGCGATGCTCGTCCGCAGGCCGAGGCCGATGACTCCGATGCGCAGGTCTTCCACGGCGTGAAGCATAGCTGTGCGGGCACTTAAGAAGTCCTCGATGGACACGGGCCGAGGCGAGCGGGCACAGTACGTTCCCAATGAGGAAACCCGCGCAACGGGCTGCCGCCAAGGCCGTCACCAGGCGTGATATTAGGTGGCAGGTTGAGGGGCAGGTTTCATGTCGGGGTCCTCGCAGGGGGAAATGCGGCATCAACCACCACCGGCTGAGGCCGGTGGTTGCTCTCACGGTCCCGACTGGCTGAAGGGAGGCCGGTAGCGTGTGGCTGGTTGACGACAGCCCAGCCCGCAACGCCGCGTGCGGCGATGTCGCGGGCCGCAGTTGCACGACTGATGGCAGCCCTTTCCGTTCGGCGTCGGAGCGACGGATCGCCATCGCGCACCTCCTGTCACCGGGTCCTCACGCATCGCACGAGTTCGCAACGTAACCAAAGCTTTCCCTATCATTTTCGAAGGAGGATGGCGCTCATCTCGGCCCTGAAGGACCGGGCCTCCGCGTCACAATTCAGATGAAAGCGCTGGTCAAGGAGAAGGCCGAGCCTGGACTCCGGCTGGTGGACGTGCCGGAGCCCGAGGTGGGGCCGGGCGAGGTGAAGATCCGGGTCCTGCGGACCGGCATTTGCGGCACCGACCTGCACATCAGGAAATTTGATGACTGGGCGCGGCAGACGCTGAAACCCCCGATCATCGTGGGGCACGAGTTCTCCGGGCACGTGGTCGAGGTGGCGCCGGGCGTCGAGGACATCTCCGTCGGCGACCTCGTCAGCGGCGAGGGTCATCTCGTGTGCGGCAAGTGCCGTAACTGCATGGCCGGCCGCCGGCACCTGTGCCGCAACACGATCGGCCTCGGGGTCAACAGGGACGGCGCGTTCGCCGAATACCTCACCCTGCCCGCCTCCAACGTCTGGGTGCACCGGGTCCCCGTCCACCCCGACGTGGCGGCCATCTTCGACCCGTTCGGCAACGCCGTGCACACTGCCCTGTCCTTCCCCCTGGTCGGCGAGGACGTGCTGATCACCGGGGCGGGCCCGATCGGGCTGATGGCGGCGGCCGTGGCCACACACGTCGGCGCCCGGCACGTGATGATCACCGATGTCAGCGACGAGCGGCTCGACCTGGCCGGCAAGCTCGGCGTCTCCCTCGCGCTCAACGTCGCCCGGTCCACCATCGGCGAGGGCATGCGCCAGCTCCACCTGCGCGAGGGGTTCGACGTGGGGCTGGAGATGTCGGGCAACCCGGGGGCCATGCGAGACATGATCGCGAGCATGACCCACGGAGGGAAGATCGCCATGCTCGGGCTGCCCGCCGAGGAGTTCGCCGTCGACTGGGCCACCGTGGTCACGTCCATGATCACCATCAAGGGCGTGTACGGCCGCGAGATGTACGAGACCTGGTACAACATGTCGGTCCTGCTCGAAAAGGGCCTCGACCTCTCCCCGGTGATCACCGACCGGTTCCCGTACGAGGAGTTCGACGCCGCCTTCGACACGGCGGCCAGCGGCCGGACGGGCAAGGTCATCCTGGACTGGAGGCCGGAAAGCACGAGTGACGAGCCAACGGAGGCCGAAGCGGCCGTGACCATGGACAGGAGCGCCTGATGTTCACAAATGTGCGCGAGCAACTGCGTACGACGCTCGACGAGATCACCGAGGCCGGGCTGCTCAAGCCCGAACGCGTGATCGGCACCCCGCAGAGCGCCCAGGTGAGCGTGGCCGGGCGCGAGGTGCTGAACTTCTGCGCCAACAACTACCTGGGCCTGGCCGACAACCCGACCGTGGTGGCGGCGGCCAAGGAGGCGCTGGACCGGTGGGGGTTCGGGATGGCGTCCGTCCGGTTCATCTGCGGCACTCAGGAGGTGCACAAGGAGCTCGAAGCGCGCCTGTCGGACTTCCTCGGCATGGAGGACACCGTCCTGTACAGCTCGTGCTTCGACGCCAACGGCGGCGTGTTCGAGACGATCCTCGACGCCCAGGACGCGGTGATCTCCGACGCGCTCAACCACGCCAGCATCATCGACGGCATCCGGCTGTCCAAGGCCCAGCGCTACCGGTACGCCAACCGTGACATGGCGGACCTGGAGGCCAGGCTGAAGGAGGCCTCGGACGCGCGGCGGCGGCTGATCGTGACCGACGGCGTGTTCTCCATGGACGGATATCTCGCGCCGTTGCGGGACATCTGCGACCTGGCCGAACGCTATGACGCCATGGTGATGGTCGACGACTCCCACGCCGTCGGCTTCGTCGGACCGACCGGGCGCGGCACGCCCGAACTGCACGGGGTCACCGACCGGATCGACATCATCACCGGCACCCTGGGCAAGGCGCTCGGCGGGGCGAGCGGCGGCTACGTCTCGGCCCGCAAGGAGATCTGCGAGCTGCTGCGGCAGCGCTCGCGCCCCTACCTGTTCTCCAACTCGCTGGCGCCCGTCATCGCCGCCGCGTCGCTGCGCATCCTCGACCTGCTGGAGACCTCTGACGACGCACGCGAGCGGCTGCGCTCGAACACCGCCCGCTTCCGCAGCGAGATGACCAGGGCCGGGTTCGACATCCTGCCGGGCGACCACCCGATCGTGCCCGTCATGATCGGTGACGCCGCGGCGGCCGGTGCCATGGCCGAGCGCCTGCTCGACCTGGGCATCTACGTGATCGGCTTCTCCTACCCGGTGGTCCCGCACGGCCAGGCCCGGATCCGGGTGCAGCTCTCGGCCGCGCACTCGCCGGAGGACGTCGACCACGCGGTCCAGGCGTTCGTACAAGCCCGCGGGTGAGTATTCTCCCGCCTGGGAGTGCCGTCGCTTCGAGGAGCGGCGGGAGCGAGCGACCAGAGCGGGAGAAGGCGACGGCTCATGGCGACCGAGCAGCTCGCGTGATCGACACGCGGCGGTTGCGTACGTTGCGCGCGGTGGCCGACCACGGCACGGTCACCGCCGCCGCGGCCGCGCTGCACCTGACCCCCTCCGCCGTGTCCCAGCAACTGGTCGCGCTGGAGCACGAGGTGGGGCACCGGCTGTTCACGCGTGACGGGCGCGGCGTGCACCTCACCGCCGTAGGCAAGATCATGCTGGGCCACGCCAACGAGGTCCTCGCCCAGCTCGAACGGGCCGAGGCCGACGTGGCCGCCTACACCACCGGCGAGGCCGGCGAGGTCACCGTGGCCTGCTTCGCCACCGCGATCGGCGCCGTGCTCTCGCCCGCCATCGCGGGCCTGCGCGCCACGGCTCCCGGGCTGCGCGTACGCGTGCTGGACGCCGAGGGCGACCACAGCCTGACCATGCTGCTGGACGGGGAGGCCGACCTGGCCGTCACCGTCGAATACCGGGGCGCGCCCGACGCCGCCGACCCCCGGCTGTCGCGCCATCCGCTCTACGCCGAGCCGTTCGACCTGGTGCTGCCGCACGACCATCCGCTGGCCGGGTCGGCCACGCTGGTGTCGCTGGCCGCCGAGACCTGGATCGGGCCCTATCCGGGCAACCCGGTGCACGACGTGATCACGTTCGCGTGCCAGCAGGCGGGCTTCACACCGAACCTGGTCCACTGCTCCGACGACTTCCGCGCCGTGGTCGCCCTGGTGGGCGCGGGGGCGGGGGTGGCGCTCGTGCCGCGGCTGGCGCTGCGGGACATGGCGCTGGCGGGGGTCGTGGTGCGGCACACGCCGGGTCCGGAGCGCCGCGTCTTCGCGGCCGTCCGCCGGGGCGCGGACTCCCATCCGCTGCTGCGCCCGCTCCTGTCGGCCCTCCATACGGTCGCCGGCTCGCTCGGAACCGAGTGAAACACTCTGACTTATCCGGACATCTCCTCAGGCGTGTTCACCGATCGGCAGGACCGCCTCCATGGGGCCGCTTTGCCGACTGCCCCACCTCTTGATCTACGAGGTAGCGTGCAGTCCGTATGAGCTTTGGAAACGTACCGTACCGCACGCTGCTCGGCCTGCCCGGGGTGACCGGGCAGGCCGTTCTCGGCTTTCTGGCGCAGCTCACGCAGCAGGTGGCGCCCGTGGGGATCGTGCTGGTGGTCCAGTACGCGAGCGGTTCGCTGGCGCTGGCCGGGGTGACGGCGGGGGCGTTCTCCGTGGGGGCGGGCATGGGCAGGCCCGTGCACGGGCGACTCATGGACCGGCGCGGGCCGGGGCCGGTGCTCGCCGCCACCGCGCTGGTGCACACGGCGGCTCTCGTGGTGCTGGCGGTCCTCGCCGGCGGTGACCTGCCGTCATGGGTGATGGTGGCCCTGGCCTGGCTGGCCGGGGCCGGGCTGCCGCCTATCTCGCTGAGCATGCGGATCGCGTGGGGGCGGCGGATGGCCGACTCCGGGCGCACGGCGGCCTACAGCCTGGTGTACCTGGTGCAGGAGCTGGCCTTTCTCATCGGGCCGCTGGTGTTCGGGCTGCTGATCGCGGCGGGCACGTCCGCACCGGGCGGGGCGGCGCCGGAGACGGTGGAGTCCTCCTCACTCGCGCTGGTCGTGGTGGCGGTGGCGGCCGGGCTCGGCACGCTGGCCTTCGCGCGGGCGCTGGGGGCGGGGCCGGTCACGGAGACGCGGGATCGGGGCCGGGTGTTCGCGGATCGGCGCATGCTGGTGCTGGTGTCCGTGGCGCTCCTGCTCGGCGGGGTATTCGGGGCGCTGCAGGTAGGGCTGCCCGCGCTGGCCGCCGCCCGGGACGCGCCGGCGGCCACCGGGTTACTGGTGGCGGCGCTGTCGCTGGGCGGGATCGCGGGGGCCGCCGTCTACGGGGCCCGGTCCTGGACGTCCTCTCCGGCCGTGCGGCTGGTGGGGTTGATGCTGGCGCTCGGGGTCGTGGTGGCACCGCTCGTACTGATCGAGGCGTTGCCGGTGGTCTGGATCGGGTTGTTCGCCGGAGGGCTGGCGTTGAATCCGGCGGTGACCACGACGTCATTGCTGGTGGACGAGTTCGCGCCGGCGGCGCAGGCGGAGGCGTTCGGGTGGGTCTCCACGGCCATCGGGATGGGGGGCGCGGTGGGGTCGGGGGTGGCCGGGGTGACCGGGGAGGGGCACGGGGCTTCCGCGCCCTTCCTGGCGGCGGCGGCGTTCGCGCTGGTGGGGGCGGGGTTGGCGCTCACCTTGCGCGGGCGCGGGTAGGGGTGGGTCAGGCTCTGGTCGCTCCGGCCCTGGCCAGGTCGAGCGCCTCGGCGAACCGGGCGTACCGGTCCAGCTCCGCGTCCACGGGGTCCAGCACGTACGCCTTGCCGACCTCGCCGATGGCGTTGTGCAGGGCCTTGGCCGTACGGCGGGCTCTGCGCCTGCCGCCCGCCCACGCTGCCAGCCGTGACAGCAACGCGACCAGGACGCCCGCGACCACGCCGCCCGCCAGCAGGACCGTCGGCCACGGCACCACGCCCACGGTGGGGAGCGGCGGCTGGGGCAGGCGCAGATAGTCCAGCCCGAGCAGCACGCCGAGCCACAACGCGCCGGCCACCATGGTCGCGAACACCAGCCACTGCAGGACGTTCACCACCCGCCACCACCTGGGCCGTTTCGTGGCGCCGACGGAGGTCCTGGCCACCGCCTTGTCCACCGCGTCCGCCAGCTCCCGCGTGCGGGACCTGGCCGCCTGCCGCACCGCCGCCCCCCACGGGCCCGGCAGCCCGGACGCGGCCGCCTCGCCGACGTCCCTGATCGCCGTCTCGACCTGAGCTCTCTGTACGGCCGACGCCGCCGGGACCGAGGTACGCCCGACGATCTCCCTGCCGGGCTTGGCCTGCGGTGCCATGGCGCCGATGCGCAACCTCCTGAGGGGGTCGGGCCGGAACTTGCGCATCCACCGGGTAACCGGCCAGCCGGTGGCGACGACGGCCCGGTGCCGGTGCCCCTTGGCCACGGCCTCCACGACCAAAGGCGCGCCGGCGGCGTCGGAGAGCGCTCGGGTGAGCGCCTTTCCGAGACCCGCCACCCGCTTCCCCGCACCCTCCGCCACCCGATCGGCGGCGCCTTCCGCCGCCTGCTTCCCGGTGCCCTGCTCGACGCGCCCACTCACCAGCACACCGCCGCCGGACACCGCCCGCACGCGCTCGGCCCGCACGCGCTCGGGCTGCTCGTGGTCGGCCTTGTGGCCGGCCGGCTCGGGGCCGCCGCCGGGCGATGCCGCTTCCGGCTCGCCCTCTGCCGCACGCCCGTCGTGGACCGGTGCGTCCCCCTCGGCATGCGGAGGCCCGGCGGGCTCGTTGGTCGTGTACGGGGTGGGCTCCGGTGGGCCTGCCGTGGCGAGGTGGTCGGCGGCTGTGGTGATGTCGGCGGCCAGGCGGGCGGACCAGGACATGCGTTCCGAGACGCGGTCGCCGAGGATCGCGCGGAGCTCGGGCAGGCCCGTGCCGGTGCGGGCCGAGACGGCGAGCACGGGGACACCTCCGAGGCCGTCGTCGTCCAGGAGGCGGCGCAGGTCGCGTGCGCACCGGTCGACGGCCTGCGGTGGCAGGCGGTCCGCCTGGTTGAGCACCACCAGCATCACGTCCCGGTGCCTGGCCAGCGGGCGCAGGTAACGCTCGTGGAGGGCGGCGTCGGCGTACTTCTGCGGATCCACCACCCACACCAGCAGGTCGACCAGCTCCACCAGGCGGTCCACCTCCAGGCGGTGGGAGAGCCGGATGGAGTCGTGATCGGGGAGATCCAGGAGGATGAGTCCGGACAGGTCGGAGGTGGCGGGTGCGGAGTGGCGTTGCGGGATGTCCAGCCAGTCGAGCAGCGGGCCCGTGCCTTCCCCGTCCCAGAGCGCGGCCTGCGCGGTGGAGGTCGTCGGCCTGGTGACGCCCACGGCCGCCAGGTCCTGCCCGGCCAGGGCGTTGTAGAGCGACGACTTGCCGCTGCCGGTCGCCCCGGCCAGCGCGGCGACGGTGTGCTCGACGGAGAGGCGGCGGCGGACCCCGGCCCGCCCGGCGACCGCCCGCGCGCCGGACACCGCCCGCTCGGACAGCCGCCCATCGCCCAGCGAGGCCGCCTCCAGCAGGGCCGCGAGCCTGGAGTCGAGCGACGGGCCCTCCTTACGGCGCAGCAGCTTCACGGCTTCTCCTCCGGCTCCGAGATGGCACCGGGCGGCCTGGCGGGGAACTCCGAGGCGGCATCGGGCGGCGTCGCGGCAAGCTCCGAGGTCCCGCCAGATGGCGCGGCCGGAAGATCCAGGTCGTCGGGGGCGGCCGGAGGGTTCGGGTTGTCGGGCTTTGCCGGGAGTTCCAGGGCCGGCTCGGCGGCGGGTAGCTCCGCACGGTGGTCGCGGACGCGCACGGCTGACGCTCTCAGTGCCTCCGCCGTCCCCCGGGGTGGCTCCACCATCTCCAGTTGGGCCGTGAACCGGGACGACTCCTCCGCCAGCAGCTCCCGCACCCGATCACGCAGATCGGCCCGCGCCCGGATCGTCAGCGTACGCACGGCCTGGTCCCCGAACACCGCCTCCAGCAGCTTCTGCGACAACACGCTGGTCCCGCCCGCGATCCCCACCTCGATCCCGGTCAGCCCGCCGGTGGAGGCGAACACGGCCAGCATGAGCAGCAGCCCCGCCCCGTTCACGCCGAACGACGCGATCCGAGCCGCCGTACGCTTCTCCGACCCCTCCTCGCGTACGAGGTCCAGGACGTATTCCTGCCAGCCCCGGACCGCGGCCTCGGCCCGCCTGCCGAGGTCAGGCGAGGCACGGCCGAGGCGGGCGGACTCGACGGCGCCGAGCCGTTCGAGCAGCCCGGGCCCGCCGGGCGCGGCCGACCAGCCGTCCAGGGCGCGTTCGGCGGCCCTGTCGGCGGCGCCCCTGATCAGGGCGCCCACGCCGCTCTCCAGCGCGTTCCTGAGCTGGACCTCTGGCATGCGCCCGGTGAAGAACCCGACGATCCGGTCACGCAGCCAGCCCACCCGGCTCTCCAGGGAGCGCATGAGATCGCCGGTGCCGATGAAGTCCTGCCACCGGGCCAGCACCTCGCCCCGCAGCAGCGACCCGTCGCGCATGCCCTCGTCGAAGTCGGCCATCCCGCCCGCGTACGCGCCGGCGACGATGGAGTGCAGGCCCTCGAAGGCGGACTGCTGGCGTTCGACGGCCTCGGCCAACGACGGCACCCGGACGGCCAGGCTGTCGAGCGCCCCCGACAGCGTCTGGCGCACGACCCGGGACCGCGCCGCGGCGTCGGCGGCCAGCCCGGCGAGCCAGGAGGCGATGGGCCGCACGGTCTCGGCGGGCAGCCGGGCCTTCTCGGAAGGGAGCGCGGCCTCGGGGACGGTGAACAGCCTGGTGCCCTCCAGGCCGTTCTCGACGAGGAGGCGGGACAGGTCGCGTGCGACGGGTTCGGAGGCGTCCGGTGGCACCCGGTCCAGCACGACGGCCAGCGCGGTGCTGCGTTCGCGGGCCGAGCGCAGGAAGCTCCAGGGCACCTCGTCGGCGTACCGGGCGGCGGTCGTGACGAACAGCCACAGATCGGCGGCGGCCAGCAGTTGCGCGGCGAGCTCGCGGTTGGCGGTCACCACGGAGTCGATGTCGGGCGCGTCGAGCAGCGCCAGGCCCGCCCCGAGCGTCTCGGAGGTCACCACGCGCAGCGCTCCAGGCCCGGCGCCGGTGGCGCGGGACAGGCCGGGCAGGACGTTCTGGCCCATGAACCAGTCGCGGTCGGCCGGGCTGACCACGAGCGTGGGGACGAGCGTGGTGGGCCGCAGCACGCCCGGCTCGGCCACGTCGGCCCCGACCAGCGAGTTGACCAGCGTGGACTTGCCCGCCCCGGTGGACCCGCCGACGACGGCGAGCAGCGGCGCGTCGAGCGCGCGCAACCGGGGCAGCAGATAGTCGTCGAGCTGCCCGGTCAGCTCCCGCAGCGCCCGCCGGTCCGCCTCCGCCGCGCCGACCGCCAGCGGGAACAGCTCGCGATCCAGCGGCCGGCGCAGCGCCTCCAACGCGCCAAGCAGGTCCATAAGACCCACGCTACGTGCTGCACCCGCACCGAGCGGCCACCACGACAGGCGGAGTGTCGCGCCAAAGCCCGCAGGGCGGCTGGCGGAGTGTCGCGCCAAGCTCGCGGGGCGGCTCCCGTACGCCGGGCTGAGTGTCGCGGTCAGCCCGCGGGCGGTTCCCGCAGCACGTAGCCGACGCTACGCAGGGTGTGGATGAGTCGAGGCTCGACGTCGTCCACCTTGCGCCTGAGGTAGGACACGTACGACTCGACCACGCCCGCGTCGCCGCCGAAGTCGTAGTTCCACACGTGGTCGAGGATCTGCGCCTTCGACACCACGCGCCCGGCGTTGACCATGAAGTAGTGCAGCAGCTTGAACTCCGTCGGCGACAGCCGTACCTGCCGGCCGCCCCGCCACACCTCGCGGGCGTCCTCGTCCAGCTCCAGGTCGGCCACCTTGAGCTTGCTGGCGGGCGCGCTCTCCCCCCGAGTACGCCGCAGCACGGCCCGGATCCTGGCCTGCACCTCCTCCAGGCTGAACGGCTTGGTGACGTAGTCGTCGCCGATCCGCAGCCCGGCGATCTTGTCCTCGGTGGCGTCGCGGGCGGTCAGGAACAGGACGGGCGCGTCGATCCGCTCGGCCACCTCGAAACCATCCAGATCGGGCAGCATCACGTCCAGCACCACCAGATCGGGCGAGGTCCGCTGGGCCACCTCCACGGCCTCCTGCCCGTCGGCGGCGGTCAGCACCTCGAACCCGGAAAAGCGCAGGCTGGCGGAGAGCAGATCGCGGATGCTGGGCTCGTCGTCCACCACCATGATCAACGCTTCGGGTTTCGTCACCAACCCAGAGTGACGCAGGCACCTGAGGGTTAGCTGAAGGGTCACTCCAAGGCGAGTGAAAGTCCCCCGGACGGTCGGACCAAGGGGAACGGCAGCTCCACGGGTCAGTCCAAGGCGAGCGGGAGTTCCACCCGGAACGTGGAGCCCGCCTCGGGAGAGCTGGTCACCGTCACCGTGCCACCGTGCGCCTGGACGAGCGCCCGTACGATGGCCAGGCCCAGTCCGGTGCCGCGGTCCTCGCCCCGGCGCCGCGACCGGGCGGAGTCGGCGCGGTAGAACCGTTCGAAGACCCGCTCGACCTGCTCCGGGGTGAGTCCCGGCCCGTTGTCCACGACCTCCAGGAAGAACGTGTCCGTGCCCGCCCCGGCCCGGACGATGATCGGCGAGCCGGGCTCGGTGTGCACGATCGCGTTGGTGATGAGGTTGCTGATGACCTGGCGCAGGCGTACCTCGTCACCGGACACGATCAGGGCCGCGCCGCCGACCACGTCCAGCTTCACCAGCCGTTCGGGCGCGAGGATCCGGGCATCCTGTACGGCGTCCGCCGCCAGGGCCAGCATGTCCACCGGCCGCATCTGGAGCGGCCGATGCTGGTCCACCCTGGCCAGCAGCAGCAGGTCGTCCACCAGCATGCTCATCCGCCCCGCGGCCTTCTCCACGCGCTGCATCAGCTCGGCGGGGTCGGCGCCGGGGTTCTGCCTGGCGTACTCGGCGAAACCGAGGATGGAGGTCAGCGGGGTGCGCAGCTCGTGCGAGGCGTCGCCGACGAACTCGCGCATCCGGTCCTCGGAGCGGCGGGCCGCCGCCTCGGAGGCCGACCTGGCGGCGAAGGCCGCCTCGATCTGGGCCAGCATCCCGTTCAGCGACCCGGCCAGGCTGCCGACCTCGGTACGCGGGTCGGCGTCCGGCACCCGGCGGCCCAGCTCCCCGGTGGCGATGGCCTCGGCCGTCCGCTCGATCTGGCCCAGCGGGCGCATGCTCCGGCGCACGATGGTGATGCCCGCGACGGTCAGGATGAGCAGGATGCCGCCGCCGCCCAGCAGCTCGATGAGCACGAGCCGCTTGGTGATGGCGTCGACCTCCTCCAGGTCCACCGCGACCACGAGGGTGCGCCGCTGGACCACCTTCTCCAGCACCCGCCACTCACCGTCCCCCTTGACGGCGGGCGCCGTGTAGGCGTCGGCGGCCGGCGAGGCGGCCAGTACGGGCTTCGGCTTCTGATCCACGTCACGGTCGGTCAGCATCGGGACGAACGAGCCGCGGGGCTCCCTGACCAGGACGATCGCGTCGGACTCGATGAGGATCGGCCGCTCGGGGGTGTCCCTGTCGTTCTTCCAGTCGCTGAGGACCTTCTTGTGCATCCTGACGCTGAGGAGGTGGAGCTGGCTGTCCACCCGGTCCATGAGGTAGCCGTGCAGCACCGACACGCTCACGACGCCGATGAAGGTCATGCCGAAACCCAGCAGCGCCAGCATCGACGCGATGAGCTTGATCCTCAGCGGCAGGCCGCGCATCAGGGGCCTGGCGGCAGGCGCAGAACGTATCCGACGCCCCTCAGGGTGTGGATGAGACGCGGGCTACGGTTGTCGATCTTCCGCCGCAACACGGACACGTACGACTCCACGATGCCCACCTCGCCCCGGAAGTCGTAGTCCCACACGTGGTCCAGGATCTGTGGCTTGGACAGGACGCGGCCGGCGTTCGTCATGAAATACCGCAGGAGCTTGAACTCGGTCGGCGACAGGGCCACGGCGTTGCCCCCGCGCCACACCTCGTGGCTCTCCTCGTCCAGCTCGATGTCGGCGAAGGTGAGCCGGGGCGGTGCCGACTGCGGCTCGCCGCTCGTACGGCGGAGCACGGCGTGGATCCTCGCGACCACCTCCTCCAGGCTGAACGGCTTGGTGACGTAGTCGTCGCCGCCGATCGTGAGTCCGCGGATCTTGTCCTCGGTCTCGTCACGAGCGGTCAGGAACACCACCGGGGTGTGCAGCCCGCCGCCGCGCAGCCGTTTGACGATCTCGAAACCGTCCAGGTCGGGCAGCATGACGTCGAGCACGACCAGGTCAGGGCGGTGCCGTTGCACGGCGGCGACGGCGTCGAGGCCGCTCTTCGCCGTGGTCACGTCGAATCCGGCGAACCTCAGGCTCGCGGCGAGCAGTTCGAGGATGTTGGGGTCGTCCTCGACTATCAGCAGGCGTGATTCCATCACCTCCAAGGATGCCCTCATCGGACGAGTGCTGGGACAATTCCGGCAATGTGCCGGGCAATCGCCAGGCTCGACGTCGCGGCGGGCGACGGCGCGTTGCGCACGAGGACGATGTTGCCGTGCACGTCCACCACGAAGTCGTCGACCATGCGGCCATCTCTGGCGACGGCCTGGGCGCGCACGCCCCCAGGGGCTTTCTCCAGGTCGGCGGCGGTGAGCTCGGGTACGTAGCGGCGGGCGCCCTTGACGAACGCGTTCTTGACGAGGGATCCGTGGATCTCCTTGAGCCCGGTACGCCAGTGGGCCCGGGCGAGGCGGAGGGTGCCCGGCCAGCCAAGAATTTGCCGGAAATTTCGGATATTTCGCCATTGGTAGCCTTCGTAGGCCAGGGCCGGCACCGCGTTCGGCCCCACCAGCACCTCCCCGCTGGTCTGCCGCGTCAGGTGCACGCCCAGGAACGGGTACCGAGGGTCGGGCACCGGATAGATCAGGCCCCGGACGAGATCCTTGGCCGCGCCCTGGAGCGCGTAGAACTCCCCCCTGAACGGGACGATCCGCACATCACCCCGATGTCCCGCCATTTTCGCCACCGCGTCCGTGCCCAGGCCGCCGCACACCACCAGGCGGTCGAAGGTGAACTTGCGCCGGCCCGCCACCACCTCGACGCCCGCCGCGCGTTCCCTGATCGCCCGGACCGGGTGCGAGAGGCGTACCGACCCGCCCAGCTCGGCCACGTCGAGCGCGAGCCGGCGCGCGACGGCGGGGAAGTCGGCGATCGCGGTGTGGGGTGAGTGGATCGCGCCGACGCCGACCGCGTGCGGCTCGATCTCGCGCAGCGCGAGCGCGTCGAGCTCGGCGATGCCGGGCACGCCGTTGGCGCGGGCGCGCTCGGCCAGCGCGCTCAACAGCGGCCGCTCGGCCCGCGTGCTCGCCACGACCAGCTTGCCCACCTCCTGGTACGGCAGCTCGTGCGCGGCGCAGTAAGCCTTGAGCAGCGCCACGCCCTCGCGGCACAGCCTGGCCTTGAGCGAGCCGGGCGGATAGTAGATGCCCGCGTGGACGACGCCGCTGTTGTGCCCGGTCTGGTGGGCGCCGACCTGGCTCTCCTTCTCCAGCACGGTCACCTCGGCGCCCCTGACCTCGGCCAGCTCGCGCGCCACCGCGAGCCCGACGATCCCCGCACCCACGATCCCGATCTTCTCCGTCACATGACGATTTTCCGGCTAACGAGGCCGTCCCCGCCATATCCCGACGAATCGAACATGCGTACGATGGCCCTATGTACGTCCCGCCAGAATGGCCCGCCGAGGTCCGGCCGCCCAGTGTTCCCGACTGGGAGACCTCGGCGGTGGCCTGGCTGCTCGACGCGGTGCCGCCGGACTACCGGGCGTATGAGGTGCTCAGACGGCATCCCGTGGCACTGGCCGCCATGGCCCGCCACCACGTCACCTCCGCCGTCGAGGCCGCCCGCGCGGGCTATCGGGGGGCGGCGGTCGATCTCAAGGGACACCTGCCGCCGCACGCGATCGAGGCCGTACTGGACACCTACCGTGAGGAGGGCCCGCGCCTCGTGCGCCTGGCCCGCTCGATCGAGGTGGTCGAACGCGCCCTCCGGGGGGATCTCTTTACCATGCGCTTTTAAGTGATCTTTTACGGCGGAGCACGGTGGGCTCCAACCACCGACGCGGCTTTCCCGCATTCCAGGGAGACGCTTACCGACTTCCCCGCTCACTCACCGTAACGGCGCACGGGCACCGGCTTCTTCGCAAGACGTGTTGACCATCCCTGCCCCTAACGCGTGCGGCGGGCGAGGAAGGTGATGCCGCCGACGGCGATCGCGGCCGCTGCCAGCCAGATGAGGACGTTCGTGAGGGTTAAGCCGGATGTGCCGCCCGTGTCGGCGGCGGCCGGGGCTGCGGTGGCGGAGCGCGTCGCCGACGGGGTGGGGGTGGGCCGGGCGCCCTCGCGTTCGGGGAGCGGGACCCGGTAGACCGGGCTCTTGACGCCTTCCGATCCCGTCAGGAGGGCCTTGCCGTCGCGGGTGTAGGTGATCGACTCGGCCTGTTTCAGCTCCGGCATCTCCAGCCTGGAGATCGTCTTGCCGGAGGGCTGGTAGAGGGTGGCGGAGAAGTACGTACGGATGACGTACGACGAGCCGTCGGGCGCGTAGGCGGCGTCGGTGGCCATGAGCGGGGCGGCGGCCACCTTGCGCAGGACGTTGGTGCGGTCGGCGCGCAGCTTCTTCGGCGCCGCGTAGACCGAGCCCGCGAACTCCTTGGACACCACATAGAGCCGCCCCGTCTTGGGGTTGACCATGATGCCCTCGGCGTTGCGGGCACCGTCGGCGTATTTGAACCGGTAGCGGGTGGCGGGCAGCGTCGCGCCGGCGATCGTCCGGGGCTCCGGCACCTTGTAGATGGAGATGTCCGGCCAGGCGCCGTCCATGTTGTCGCCGATGTCGGCGAACCACAGCACCCCGCGCCCGGTGGCGGCGTCCTTGGTCGCCGCCATGGCCTCCCAGTCTCTGGCCTCGGCGCCGCTGATCTGGAAGGCGGCCCTGGTGCGCCCCTTCCCGTCGACGGCGTAGAAGGTCGGGGCGGCGGAGCTGTCGTTGTGCGTGTAGTAGATCCCGTCGTGCGTCGGCGAGACGGCCAGCCCGCTGGACTCCGTTATCTTCGGGTCCTTGAAGGTGAACAGCCGCTCCGTCCCCTCGTCCGCCGCCTGGGCGGGAACGGCGAACAGCAGGCAGGCCGCCGGCACGACGGCAGCGAGCACCCGGACCACGACATCCCCCACGCGGACATCATGCCCCACCGGCGGCCGGTCCGGTCGTCACCACGGCGGTGGTGCCCACCCTGGCGCTGTGGCGGTGGAAGCCGGTGCCCTGCAGCACCACCAGCAGCACGTTCGCCACCGCCATGGCCGTCCACAGCCCCGTGATCCCCCACGTCCTGGCCACCGGTACGGCCGCCACGACCAGCAGCCCGTACCCGACGGCGAAGTACAGCAGGCTCGCCCCCGACCGCTTGGAGCGCCGTGAGCCCGAACCCCTGCACC
Source organism: Nonomuraea sp. B12E4 (assembly GCF_039871825.1). Classification (NCBI taxonomy): domain Bacteria; kingdom Bacillati; phylum Actinomycetota; class Actinomycetes; order Streptosporangiales; family Streptosporangiaceae; genus Nonomuraea; species Nonomuraea sp. B12E4. The sequence continues at coordinate 70,425 of NZ_JBDPME010000024.1, forward strand.
GCCTGCACGGCATCGGCCACCGACGACACCAGCATCAGCGGCAGCACCGCGAGCACCCGCTCCCGCACCCCGGCGTCGTCGCTGAACAGACTCAGCGCCCACTCCCCGAACACCGCCAGCAGACCGGCCCCGGCCAGCGTCCCCAGAACGGCGAGCACGGCCGCGCTCCGGTTGGCCCGCCGCGCCCCGGCCGCGTCGCGGGCCCTGGCCACCTCCGGCAGGGCGGCCTGCGCCACCGACATGGAGGCCAGCATGATGATCCCGGCCAGCGTGGTCAGCAGGACGTGGGCGGCCGTGTCGCGCGCCCCGGTGGTGCCCACCGCGAAGGTGACCACCCCCAGCACGCCGAACTTGATGAGCACGGTCCCCGCCAGCGGGATGCTCACCTTCGCCAGGTTGACCATCTCGCCGACCCTGGGCCACGCCCGCCCGATCGGGCGCCCGAGCCCGCGGCGCAGGCTGACGTTCGCCACGACCGCCGCCGCCAGGCCCGCGACCAGCCAGGCCACGCCCACGCCGGTCAGCCCGAGCGGCGGCACCAGCACGGCCGTCAGCACGCTCAGCAGCACCGCGGAGGCGAGGCTGGGCCACAGCACATTACGGCTGCGCCCAAGAGCGACCAGGATGGTGCTCGTGCCTCCGGTGGAGGCGAAGACCAGCAGGTAGGCCGCCAGGAAACAGGGCAGCGAGCCCAACTCGCCCACCACCTCGCCCGGCACTCCCGCCGCACCCGCGAACAGCGGCACGGCGAGCACGGCGAGGGCTCCGAGCAGGCCCGTGACGAGGCTGAGCCAGCGCGCGTCCCGCACGATCGGCACGGCCCCGCCCGGGTCGTCCCGGTACGGGGCGACGAACGGCCCGAGCCCGCGCAACGCGGCCTGCACCGCGGCGCCGGCGGGATTGAGCACGGCCGTCATGACCGCGAAGGCGGCGAGCGTGACGGTGTCATGACGGCCGAGCACGGAGGCGACCACCAGAGAGCCGATCGTGCCCGTCGCCATCGCGAGGAACAGCGGCGCCGCGGAACGGAGCAGCGCGATCACGACACGGCCCGGAGGATCATGAAATGAGCATATGGCCTGGAGTGCACTCCAGGTTTGTAATCTTTATTTCATGGAATACGTCAACCTCGGCCGCAGTGGCCTCCAGGTGAGTCCGCTCTGTCTCGGCACCATGAACTTCGGCCCGGAGACCTCGGAGGAGGACTCCTTCGCGATCATGGACAAGGCCCATGAGCTGGGGATCAACTTCTTCGACACCGCCAACGTCTACGGGAGGAAGAAGGGCGAGGGGGTCACCGAGCAGATCCTCGGCCGGTGGTTCGCCCAGGGCGGCGGGCGCCGGGAGAGGACGGTCATCGCGACCAAGCTGTACGGCGACATGGGCGACTGGCCCAACGAGAAGCGGCTGTCCGCCCTCAACATCCGCCGGGCCTGCGACGCCTCGTTGAAGCGGATGCAGACGGACTACATCGACATCTACCAGGCCCACCACATTGACCGGAACACCCCGTTCGAGGAGTTCTGGGAGGCGATGGAGGTCCTGCGGCAGCAGGGCAAGATCCTTTACGTCGGCTCGTCCAACTTCGCGGGCTGGCACATCGCCAAGGCCCAGGAGACGGCGGCCAAGCGCAACTTCACCGGCCTCGTGAGCGAGCAGTCGCACTACAACCTGCTCACCCGCGCGGTGGAGCTGGAAGTGCTGCCCGCGTGCGAGGACTACGGCGTCGGCGTGATCCCGTGGAGCCCGCTGGCCGGCGGCCTGCTCGGCGGCGTGCTGCGCAAGATCGACAAGGGCCGCTCGGCCGCCGAGCACATGGTCACCCAGCTTGAGAAGCACCGCGACAAGATCGAGCAGTACGAGAAGTTCTGCGACGGCCTGGGCGAGGACCCCGCCAACGTCGCCCTGGCCTGGCTGCTCAAGCAGCGCGCGGTGACGGCGCCGATCATCGGGCCGCGCACCATGGAGCAGCTCGAAGGCACGATGCGGGTGCTGGAGATCGACCTGGACGGCGCCGCGCTGGCCCGGATCGACGAGATCTTCCCCGGCCACCGCACCGCCCCGGAGGACTACGCCTGGTGACCAGACCCGGCCCGCACACCTGATCGCCCTGCCGGTCGTGCGTCCCGTGCGCGACCGGTCAGGCGAGCACGGCGCCGACGACGACGATCAGCAGGAGGAGGCCGAGCACGATGGGCAGCAGCCAGGGGCGAGGACGGTCCACGACGTGGAGCCTAGTCGCGCCCGGAGGGTGCGAGCGCCCATTCGGCGAGTGACTCGTACCTCACCTGGGAACCCGTATGGCTACGGACAAGGCGGACGTGCTCCGCCCGCCAGGGCGAGCCGGTGAAGCCGGACAGTGACTCGACCAGCGGGCGCAGGTCGATCTCCGTCTTGGCGCGGCCGAGCGTCAGGTGCGGGTGGAAGCGTTTCTCGTCCGTATGGAGGGCGCCGGCCCGCCGCCCGCCCGCTTTGAGGGAGTCGGCCAGCGCGGTCATGGACTCACCGGTGACGCCGGCCCAGAAGACCCTGGCCCGGCGGGCGGAGGAGAAGGCGCCGAAGCCGGCGAAGGCCAGGTCGAGGGCGGTGTGGCGGCGTACGGCCCGGGCCAGGCGCACCTCCAGCTCGGGCAGCACCCGCTCGGGCACCTCGCCGTAGAAGGCGAGCGTGATGTGCCAGGTGGCCCGGTCGGGCCAGCGCAGCCCGGGCACCTGCCCGACGTGCGGCGCGATGGCGCTGGAGAGCTCGTCCAGCACCGCCTCGGGCGGCACCAGAGCCGCGAAAAGCCTCATGCCCCCCAATTCTCCCCCGGGATCACTCCACCCGGGAAACCGCCCCACCCGGCCTTGCGCGGCTCGCCCGTCCGACCGCCCGGGAATCCCCTTCGACCTTCCGCGGCCCCCTGTCCGACCGCCCCGGAAATCCCCCTCGGCCTTCCACGGCTCGCCCGTCCGACCGCCCCGGAAATCGCCCCCGGCCGGTCCCCCGCGTCCTATCGCGGCGGACCGGCCGTGAGGGCTTGACTCATGCAGTGGCGAGCGCGCGCTCGGGCCTGCCGACCCGCGCTCTGATCAGCCGCGTCATCAGCAGTGCCAGCACCGTGCCGGCCAGGACCATCGTCCCGGAAAGGATCACGCCCAGCCGCGGCCCGCCCATATCGGAGAACCACCCGACCAGCGGCGCCCCCAGCGGCGCCCCGCCGGTGAACACCAGGAAGTAGATCCCCATGACCCGGCCCCGCATGTCCGGGGAGGTGGCGATCTGGACGCCGGCGTTGGCGGCGGTGTTGATGGTGATCAGCGCGATGCCGGCCGGCACCAGCAGCGCCAGGTACGCGGGATAGACCGGCGCCAGCCCGGCGGCGACCTGGAACACCCCGAACCCGATGGCCCCGGCCAGCAACACCTTCCGCGACAACTGGGCCCGGCGCGCCGCGAGCAGCGCCCCGCCGAGCGCCCCCACCGCGAACATGCTGGAGGCCAGCCCGAACGAGGAGGCCCCTGCCTCGAACACCTCTCGTGCCATCAGCGCGATCGACATCGAGAACGCCTGCGAGAAGATCGACACGAACCCGATCAGCAACACCGGCATGAGCAGATCCTCACGCTGGATCACGTGCCGCAGCCCCTCGCGGAGCTGCCCCTTGGCCCTGGGCACGGGTTCGGACGGGGTCAGCTCGGACTTCCGCATGAAGACCAGGCTGTAGATCACCCCGCCGAACGTCGCCGCGTTGATCAGGAAGAGCGGCCCCGTCCCACCGAGCATGGAGATCAGCACGCCGGCGAGCGCCGGGCCGACCACGCGGGCCAGGTTGAAGCTGGAGCTGTTCAGGGCGATCGCGTTCGGCAGGTCCTGGCGGCCGACCATCTCGACCACGAACGCCTGCCGCGTCGGCACCTCCACACAGGAGATCAGGCCGAGCAGGAACGCCATGACGTAGACGTGCCACACCTGGGCGGTGCCGGTCATGGTCAGCACGCCGAGAGTGAGGGCCAACAAAGCCATCAGCACCTGGGCGGTGACCAGGATGGGCCGCTTGGGGTAGCGGTCGGCCAGCACGCCGCCGAACATCCCGAACAGCAGCATGGGCAGGAACTGCAGAGCCGTCGTCGTCCCGAGCGCCGAGGCGCTGCCGCCGCCCTGGTGCTGGGTCAGGTCGAGCACCAACCAGTCCTGGGCGGTGCGCTGCAGCCAGGCGCCGGTGTTGGAGACGATGCCCCCGGCCGCGTACATGCGGTAGTTGCGGATCCTGAGAGACCGGAACATTCCGGTCCTGGGTTCTTGAGGCTCTATATCTTGCTGAGCTTCTCCAGGATCGGCGCCGCCTGCCGCAGGACCGACCTCTCCTCCGGCGTGAGTTCCTTCAGCCGCTGCGTCAGCCACGCCTCCTTCCGGCGCCGCTCCTCCTTCAGCAGCTTCAGGGCGGATTCGGTCACGGTCACGGTCACCTGCCGCCGGTCGGTCGGATGCGGCGTGCGGGCGACCAACCCGCGTTCCTCTAGCGCGGCGATCACGCGCGTCATCGAGGGCGGTTGTACCTTCTCTAGCTCGGCCAGCTCGCCGGGAGTTATTCCGGAGTGCCGTTCCACCGCGGCGAGCGTCGCGAACTGCGTGGGAGTCAGCGAGTGAGCCGCCGCCTGTCGTCGTAGGCGCCTGGTCAGCCTTGCCATCGACACGCGCAGGGCTGAAGCCAGGCCTGCGTCGCTGCGCAGGTCCATCTTGGGCTGGGTTTTGGTTAGCATGAGTCATTACCTTTGCTAACTATAGGCGAAGGCAAGATATTTCCCCATATCGGACGTGTCACACTCTGATACCCGAAGCCGCCCCACCTGCGCGGGACGGCCCCCGGGCGTGCGGCTCATACTCCCAGGATGGCCCGGATCGGCCCCATCGCGAAGTAGATCAGGAACAGAACTGTGACGCCCCACAGCAGCGGGTGGATTTCCCGCACCTTGCCCCGTACGAGCTTGATCAGGACATAGCTGACGAAGCCGGCGCCGATGCCGTTCGAGACCGAGTACGTGAACGGCATGACCACGATGGTGAGGAACGCCGGGATGGCCAGCTCGTAGTCGTTCCAGTCGATCTCACGGATCTGGGTCATCATCAGGAAGCCGACGACGACCAGGGCGGGCGCCGCCGCCTCGTACGGGACGACCGTGACGAGTGGCGCGAAGAAGACCGCGAGCAGGAACAGCGCCCCGGTCACCACGCTGGCCAGGCCGGTGCGCGCGCCCTCGCCGACGCCGGCGGCCGACTCGATGTAGGTGGTGTTCGAGGAGACGGAGGCCGCGCCGCCGGCCGCCGCGCCGAGCGAGTCGATGAGCAGGATCTCCCTGGTACGCGGCAGCATCCCGTCCTCGCCCACCAGGTTCGCCTGGCGGCCGACGCCCACGATGGTGCCCATGGTGTCGAAGAAGTCCGTGATCAGCAGCGTGAAGATCAGCAGGAGGACCAGCAGCACCGAGACCCGGCTGAAGGCGCCGAACGGGTCGACCTCCTGGAACAGGGTGAGCGGGTTGTGGAAGTCGAAGGTCAGGTCGTGCAGGGTCGGCACGTTCAACTGCCAGCCGCCGGGGTTCCGCGCCGAGAACGCGCCGGACCTGGTGACCAGCTCCACGATGATCGCCAGCACGGTGGTGCCGACGATGCCGATCAGGATGGCGCCCTTGACCTTCCGCGCCACCAGCGCCGCCGTGACGAGCAGGCCGACCACGAACACGAAGATCGGCCAGGAGGTCAGGTTGCCCCCGATGCCCATCTCCAGCGGCGGTCCGGCGGGCACGCGGCGCACGAAGCCCGCGTCCACGAACCCGATCAGCGCGATGAACAGCCCGATCCCCACGCTGATGGCGGTCTTGAGCTGGGCCGGGATGGCCCGGAACACCGCCACCCTGAGCCCCGTCAGCACCAGGACGCCGATGACGACGCCTTCGAGGAGGACCAGGCCCATGGCCTCCTCCCAGCTCATCACGCTGGCGATGTTGAAGGTGACGAAGGCGTTCAGGCCGAGGCCCGCGGCCATCGCGAAGGGCACCCGGCCGACGACGCCCATGAGGATCGTCAGCACGCCGGCCACGAAGGCCGTCCCGGCGGCGACGAGCGCCACGTTCGGCGTCGTACCGTCTCCGATGACCTGTTTCTCCACGTCCGTGCCGTTGGCAATGATGATCGGGTTAAGAACCACGATGTAGGCCATGGTGAAGAACGTGGCCAGCCCGCCCCGGATCTCGCGGGAGAAGGTCGAACCCCGTGCGGTTATCGCAAAGAAACGATCTATGGCAGTTGATGCGTTATTCACGACGCGAAGAGTGACAGGCCCAATGAGCTGCGAAAAGAGCCGGGATGAGATCGAGACCCGATTGCAAGCTAGGCTGGATATGTGAAGCAGCAGTGGCACCCCGACCCTGAGCCGATCAAGACCAACGACACGGCCGCCGTCGCCGTGGGCACCGCGGCGTGGGCCGTCGCCCTGGTCGTCCTGCTGGTCTTCCGCCCCGCCCCGGAGAACACGTGGTGGATCTGGACCTGCGTGACGGGCGTCGGGTTCGGTTTGTTCGGCATCTGGTTCGTCCGCCGCCCCAGGCGCGGTTGACCGGCCGTCCCGTCCAGGCGCGGCTGATCGGCCGTCCCGTCCAGGCGCGTTTGACAGGAATCCCGGCCACGAGCTGACATTCGTCATCTTCCGGCATTCCCCGAAGTCACCCGGAAGTGGTGTTTCCGCCCACTACATCGGCGCATGCCCGTCAAATCATGCTTATCGGCATGAAGAAGTCTGCAGTGACCTTCCTCCTGAGTGCGGTGGCCCTCACGGCCTGCAGCACCGGTACCACTACCACGAGCAGCAGCACCCCCGCGGCCGCCGAGAAGACCGTCGGAACCGTCGCCTGGAGCCCGTGCACGGACCTGATCGGCCCGGACGGCAAGCCGTTCACCCCGGGCCCCGGCGTCGAGTGCGGCAAGATCCAGGTCCCCCTCGACCACGCCAAGCCCGGCGGCGAGAAGATCGATCTCGCGCTGATCCGCGTCAAGGCCACCGGTGACCGGCTCGGCTCGCTGGTGTTCAACTTCGGCGGCCCCGGCGGGTCCGGCGTGGACACGATGGCGCTGGCCACCCAGTCATTCGCGAACCTGGGCAAACGCTACGACCTGGTCAGCTTCGATCCGCGTGGCGTCGACCGCAGCTCCGGCGTCAAGTGCGGCGGCGAGATCGAGAAGCTCCTGGCGGCCGGGGTCGACGACGACGTGGACCGGATGGCGAAGGAGTTCGCGCGGGCCTGCGAGCGGGACTCGGGCAAGGTCCTGCCCCACGTCGGCACCGTCCAGGCCGCCAAGGACCTCGACCTGCTGCGGGCCGCGCTCGGCGACGACGAACTCAACTACTTCGGCCTCTCGTACGGCACCCAGCTCGGCGGCGTGTACGCCACCCAGTACCCCGGGAAGGTCGGCCGCTTCGTGCTGGACGCGGCCCTCGACCCGACCGTCACGTTCGAGGAGCGGGCCCTGACCCAGGCGGCCGGGTTCGCCCACGCGTTCAAGGCGTTCGCCGAGGACTGCGTGGCCAAGAGCTGCGAGCTCGGCGACGACCCGGCCGCCGCGCAGCGGGCGGTCGAGACCCTGCTGGACGGCCTGAAGACCAAGCCGATCAAGGTGGGGAACCGGGAGCTCACGTACGGGCTGGCGCAGCTGGCCGTCATCACCCCGCTGTACGCCAAGGCCAGCTGGCCGCTGCTGGAGCGGGCGTCCGCGGCGGCCATCAAGGGCGACGGCACCGCGCTGCTCACCCTCTCCGACCTCTACACCGGGCGCAGGGCCGACGGGACGTATTCGACGATGATGACGAGCCTGCAGGCCATCAACTGCGCCGACACCGCCGAGCGGCCCACCGTCGCCGAGACCGCCCGGATCTCCGACAAGATCCGCAAGATCTTCCCGATCCTGGCGATCGAGGGGTCGATCACCGCGTGTGCCCACTGGCCGGTGCCCGGGGACGACGCGGCCAAGCACGTCGACGCCACCGGCTCCGCGCCGATCGTGGTCATCGGCGGCAAGGGCGACCCCGCCACCCCGTACAAGTGGGCCCCCGAGCTCACCCGCCAGCTCAAGACCGGGGTGCTGGTGACGTACGAGGGCGAGGGGCACGGGGCCTACCTCAGCGGCAACGCCTGCGTGAGGAGCACGGTGGACGCCTATCTGACGGAGGGGAAAGTGCCGGCCGCCGGCACCACCTGCGCCGCCTGACCGACGACCCGCTGAGGGAGGCCCTGCGGGGACACTTCCCTCAGCCGCCGCTCACGACCGCCGCCCGCACGGCCCATTCGTCACCGTGCGGGTGGCCGGCGCCGTGCGGGCGACCGGCGCGGGTCAGGACAGGTCGGCCTCCGCCAGCAGGAGCGGCACGGCCTCGGGGTCCCGCAGCAGGGCGGCCACCGCGAGGCGGTCGTTCCACTGCCCGGTCGCCCAGGCCAGCCCGCGGGCCAGCCCGTCCACCCCCGTGCAGTGCACGGCACCCTCGAAGTAACGCCAGGCGCACTCCACCCCGTCCACCAGCAGCTTCTCGTGCGCCACATAGGTCTCGGGCGCGGTGGGCAGCAGGGACCGCACCTCGGCGGGCACCTTCGTCACCTCTCCCTGCGAGGTGACCTCGCCCGAGGCGAGCTCCCCGGCCAGCGGCAGGTCCAGCAGCTCCGACAAGGACTCCGCCAGATCGTACGAGGCCAGCACCAGGGGCCGATCGGTGACCAGTTGCAGCAGGTCGGGGGCCTCGACCACCACCGCGTCGTCGGCGGAGGCCACCACGATGGAGCCCCCCAGCACCGCCCGCACCCTGGACGGCGGCGCCACCCGGGACGGGTCGACGGCGGCCAGGGCGATCCACAGGGCGCGCAGTTGCGCCCGGTCCACCTGGATCGACTCGTCGGCCATCAGGTCCAGGAGCTCCTCGGGGCCGCCGTGCCCGGCCAGCAGCTCGGACAGGGTCGTGCGGACACCCAGCATCGACAGGGCCGCCTCGTCCAGGCCCGCGGGCACGTCTTCGTAGAGGCCCTGGAGGAGCGGATCGGCGCCCGGCAGCCGCAGCTCCGTCGGCTTGCGCCCGCCCAGCACCGGATGGTTGGCCAGCCACCAGGCCGTGTAGGAGGGCACCTCCACCCCCTGCACCCGCAGCGGATGCAGGGCGGCGCGCAGCGGCGGCCGGGTCAGCAGCGCCAGCGCCGCCGGCCAGTCGGCCACCAGCTCCAGGTCGCGCACCGCCGGGAACTCCGCCACCAGCGGCGGCACGTCGAGCTCCGGCAGCAGGTCGAGCACGTGGTCGAGCCACTCGTCCTCGCCGTCGAGGTCGTGGTCGCAGTCGTCGGGGTCGAGCAGCACGTCGGACTCGTGCACCACCGCGAACCCGTCGAGCACGCCCGCCGCCGCCAGCACCCGCGAGCCGTAGACCTCCTCCAGCTCGGACGCCGCCACCCCGAGGTGCGTGCCGGACTCCAGCAGCCCCGCCAGCGCCCCGTCGGCCAGCATGAGCTCCCCGGCCGGGTAGAGCTCGCCGTCGGTGCCGCGCAATGCCAGCTCGGCCAGCCACGGCGCCTCGCCGGGAGCCAGCCCGGCCGCCGCCACCAGCGACAGCACTGCCCGCGCCACCGGCTCGGGGTCGGGGCTGTCGAGCGACTGCGCGACGGCGGCCTTGGTCAGCGGGTCTTCGAGGACCGTGCGCGGCGTGGCCTCGGCGGCGCCGAGGCGCAGCAGCGCGGGATGGGCCGCCTGCGGGTGCACGATGCGCAGCCCCAGCGGCGTCAGGTCCAGGTCGGCACCGCCGTCGGTCAGGATGAGCGTGCCGCGCGGCCCCCGCACCACTCGGCCGTCGGTCAGCGGCACCGGCAGGGCGCCCAGCGACTCCGGGTCGTCGGCGGGCAGCACCTCGTAGAGCGAGCGCCACCACGACGGCTCGCGCGCCTCCACCGCCTCGCCGGACAGCAGGTCGACCACGTCGGACAGCTCGACCCTGCGCACCCCCAGCGCGGCCATGGCCGGATGCCGGGGCGGCCACCCGGCGGGCAGCAGCCCGGGCACGAAGTCGGCGACGGTCGCGAGCAGCCCCGCCGAGCCGGCGGACACCACGGCGGCCTCCCGGCCCGCGACCACCCAGCCGTCACCTTCGGGCTCGCGGGCGGGGTGCTCGACCTGCCACTCGGCGTCGGGTTCGTAGACCTCGGCGTCGGCGAACGACGGCGTCTGCACGGCCGGCGCGGGCGCGGACAGCGCCGGCAGCAGCGGCGTGCCGGGCAGCCGGGACAGCACGGCGCGGCGGATCCGGGCGTCGAGCTCGCCCTTGCCCATGAGGGAGGGCACCAGGTCCAGCAGCTTGGGCGTGCGCGGCAGCTCCCGCAGCAGCCGGACGTAGGCGTCGGCCGCCCGCTCCACCAGGAAGTCGGTGAGCGGCCCCGCGGCGACGTGGCGCCGGTCGGTGGCCATCGGAAACGACGCGATCAGCAGCGCGGGCAGGTCGAGCGGCTCGTCGCTGGGCGTGGGCGCGTGCACGACGGGCGGCACGGTGCCGGGCAACGGCACCGGCTCCCCCACCCCGCCACCGGCCCCACCAGCCCCGGCGGCATCGCTGACCCCGGCGACCGGGACGGCCCAGCGCACGGACCAGAAGGGGCGGGCGCGCTCCTCGGTGGGCCGGTCGGCGAAGAGCCTGCCCACCTCCTCGGCCGTGAACTCGCCGGACTCCGACACCACGTGCCAGCCCTCGGCGACCACGGTGCGGGTCACGCCGTCGAGCTCGATCTCGATGGCCCGCAACGCGGGCATGCCGAGCAGCAGCGCGGGGCTGGTGTCGGCCAGCATGCGCCGGACCGCGGCGAGGGCGGCGCCGTCGCGCATCGGCAGGCGTACCAGCGTGTCGAATCCCTCGGGCACGTCGAGCGGCGGCCCGTCGAACGGCAGCCGCAGCAGCGGCACGTGCCCGGCGCGGTCGGCCAGCTCGCCCGCCAGCTCCGGGATCCCGGCCACCACGGCCGTGGTCTCGGCGCGCGACCACCGGGCCGAGCCGCCGCCGCGCGAGCCGATGGCGGGCTCGTCACAGACCGAGACCACCGCCGCGAACCCGACACCGAACCGGCCCGCCGCGCCCGCCTCGTCCCGCTTGCCCGAGACGCGCAAGGTCGACAGGCCCTCCACGCCGGTGGCGTCCAGCGGGGCGCCGGTGTTGGCGGCCGTCAGCACGTCGCCCTGGAGGGTCAACCGCAACAGGCCCGGCGCGCCCGCGCGCAGCGCCGCGTCGGCGGCGTTCTGGGCGAGCTCGACGATCAGCCGGTCACGGTAGCCGCCGAGAGCGAAGTCCTCCTCGGCGTTGGCGTCCTCGCGGAACCTGGCGGGCGAGGCCGTCCACGCGGCGAGCACCGCGGCTCGCATCCGGTCACAGCCAAAGCTTGCGGTCATCGATCACGATCCTGGTCGAGGGTTGGAAGCCACCGTAGGTTAGCGGCCTGCACCGACACTCGGGCTCAGGAATGGCCAAGCTCCTCGTTGGCGGATTCGTCGACCGAGCCCGCCTCCTCCTCGATCAGGTCGTAACCGAGGTCATCGAGGATCGGTATGGCCTGCTCACCGGGTGGCGGCAGGGTCGCGGCCTCCGAATGCGCGCCACAGCCGTGGTCTGCGGCGACGACCTTGCCGTCGTCGGGCGCGTATTCATTGGCGCAGACCCCGAACGACAGTCGCAGCTCACCTGACAGCAACCAGTAGAAGCCGCAGGTGGAGCACTGCGCGGGCGCGGCGTGTGCGATCGGAGTGTGCGGCCCGTGCTCGCCCGAGTGCCAGCGCCTGGCAGCCCGGTCTCTGCCGACGGCCGAGAGCACACGGGCTCGGCCCAGGCCGTACTCGAAAACCATCTGGTGGTCTGTGTCTTCGTCGGTCTCGGTGAAACCCGGCGCGAGCCTGTCGTCGTCCTCCGCGGCCGGAAGCAGATCGCCCACGCCGAGATCACCGGGGCGCAGCCGCTCGCTCCACGGCAGCCACTCGGGAGCCAGCAGCGCTCCCGAGCCGGGCAGCAGAACGGCCTCGCTGACCGTGACCTTCTTCGCGCGCGAGGCGCGCGTCACGGTGACGGCCCAGCGCCAGCCCCGATAGGCCCGGTCCAGGCAGGCGAAGTAGTGGGTGACGATCCGGTCGCCCTCGCTCTCGCAGCCGAGGTGCTCGCCGGGCTCACCCGGCGACGCGAGCTCCTCGGCCGCGGCGCGTGCCAGATCGACCGCGGCGACACAGGCCTGATCGGGAGCGGCGACGCGGGCCCTGGTGCGGCTCATCGGGCCGGCTCCGCCGAAAGGTACTGTTCGCTCACACTTCATTCTCCCCCATCGGGGGACGTGAACGGGCCCACAACCACAGATCCGCACCTGAGATCGCCGACCAATTGGGTAAGACTGGTAGGCGTGGAGGGAGGCTGGGAGCGAGCACGTGATTTTTCGCGGCGCGTGGGGCGCGGAGTCGCCGGCGCGGGCCGCGCGACCGCGCGTGCCGGCAAGGCCACGGCCGGCGGGACCGCGCGGGCCGGCCGGGCCACCGCCAAGGGGGCGCAAAAAGTCGGCAGGGCGACCCGCCGGCTCACCTACGCCAACGGCGCGGGCCGCACCGGGCTCGGCCGCCTGATCGAGCTGTCGGCGGGCAACAGCGCGAGCGACGCGATGGTCACGGTGGCCCTGGCCAGCACCGTGTTCTTCGGCGTGCCCGTCGGCGAGGCCCGCGGCTCGGTGGCCCTTTACCTGGTCATCACGATGTTGCCGTTCGGGCTGCTGGCACCGTTCGTGGGGCCGATACTCGACCGTTTCAGGTCGGGGCGGCGCTACGTGATGGCGGGCACGCTGTTCGGGCGGGGGCTGCTGTGCTTCGCGATGGCCGCCGCCGTGGGGCCCGGCGACCTGCCGACCCTGTTCATCGGGGCGCTCGGCGTGCTGGTGCTGTCGAAGGCGTACAACGTGTCGCGGGCGGCGATCATGCCGAGCGTGCTGCCCGCCGACATCGGGCTGGTGTCCGCCAACGCGCGGGTGGCGCTGTTCACGCTGGTGTCGGCCGGGATCGCGGTGCCGGTCGGCGCGGGGCTGACCGCGTGGCTGGGCAGCGCGACGGTGCTGCGCGTCGCGATGGTGGCGTTCCTGCTGCTCGGCGTCGTCGCGGTACGCCTGCCGCGACACGTCGACTCCCCCGACCTGGAGGAGGAGGGCGCGGCCCCGCGCTGGCGCACCCTGCTCAAGGTCGGTCCCGCGGTCGCCGAGGCCGTCTGGGCCAACGTGGCCGTCCGGGTCTTCTCCGGCTTCCTGCTGTTCTTCCTGCTGTTCCTGGTCCAGGACCAGGCGGTGCCCTGGCTGGCGGCGGATCAGCAGGCGGCGCGGGACCCGTTCTTCGACATCCCCAAGACGATCGCGCTGCTGGCGGGTGCGGCCGGGCTCGGCGGCCTGCTGGGCGCCGCCGTCGCCAACTGGACACGTAAACACGCGCCACAGCTCATCGTGCTGGTCACGCTGGCCGTGGCCGCCGTCACCACCGTCGTTACCGCGATCTTCTTCGGTGTGTGGACGGCGCTGGCGATCTCACTGATCACCGCCTTCGCGCAGGAGCTGGGCAAGCTGGCACTGGACGCGATCGTGCAGCGGGAGATCGGCGAGGAGGTGCGCTCGTCCACGTTCGGCGTGGTCGAAGCGGTGCTCCAGCTCGCCTGGGTGTTCGGCGGCCTGGTGGGGCTGGTGTTCTCACTGGCGCGGAGCGGCACGGCCGGGCTGGTCACGCTCGCGGTGCTGCTGACCGTCGCGCTCGCCTGGCTGCTGGTCTCCAGGCGGAAGCGCGTGCGCGCGGCCACCGCCAGGGTGCACAGGGAACGGGCCGGATACGCCGACCAGCACCCCCGGCCGGACACACTCGACCCCACCAAACCCCTGACCAACCCCAACAGCCCCTGACCAAACCCCAACGGCCGTACCCCGAGGCGTCCGGCTGGGCACGACTTCGGGCACGCTCAGGGGGGCGGGACGCGTTCGGGCGTCCCGCCCTTGTCCGCTTGTGGGAATCAGACGTCGAGGTCGTCCGCGACGGCCCTGAGCACCTGCGCGATCTTCTTGGCGTGCGGCGCGTCCGGGTGTTTGCCCCGCTGGTAGGAGGTCGAGACGCCGTCGAGCAGCTTGATCAGGTCTTCGACGATGACCACCATCTCGTCCGGCTTCTTCCGCTTGGCCTTGGGCTTCGCCTTGGCCAGGGTGGGCGGTTGCTCCAGGATCCGGACCGAGAGCGCCTGCTGACCCCTGCGCCCCTCCGCCACGCCGAACTCGACCTTCTGGCCGGGTTTGAGCGGGCCGGCGCCTGTGGGCAGCGCGGAGGAATGCACGAAGACCTCACCGCCGTCGTCGCGGGTGAGGAAGCCGAAACCCTTGTCGGCGTCGTACCACTTGACCTTGCCACTCGGCACAGGAGGACCTCGTTCGAACTGTCGAAATAAGGACGGATGGATAGGTTATGCCCCGCGAAGCGCCAGGGCGACCGGGTAAATTTCCGGCATTTACCGGAGTTCATCATGCTTGCGCCAACCGGCGAACCAGTCCGCGAATTCGGTCAGGTCGCCCAACGCCACATCTGCTCCGTGATCACGCAGCTCTCTCACCGTGTAGGGGCCCGTTGCGACGGTCACGCTCACGGCGCCGCCCGCACGTGCCGCCTCGATGTCCGCGACATGGTCACCAACATAAGCCGCCGCGCCGAAGCGCGCGAGTGCCGATCCCTTGGCGGTGCCGAAAAGCGAACCGACGACCTCGTCCACGGCGAGCCCGAGCGCCTTGAGGGTGCCGGCGGCGTCCCGTACGTTCTTGGCCGTGACCACGATGACGCGGCCACCACGGGCGTGTACGGCCTCGATCGCGTCGTGCGCACCCGCCATGGCCGTGTGCGCCGGAACGCCCATGTTCGGATATATCTCCCTATACAGATCGGCGGCCGCGGCAACCTCCTCGGCGGGAAGCCAGTTGGCCAGCTCGACCTCCAACGGCGGCCCCAACCTGCTGACGATCTTCGCGCTGTCCATGGGCACCCCCAAACGCGAGGACAGCTCGTTGTAAACGGCCGCGATACCAGCCCTTGTGTCCGCCAAAGTCATGTCCAGGTCGAATCCCACCGAAGTTGTCACGTATGAAGGATGCCAAACAGTGCCCTTCCCCGCGTAACGGCCCTTGTTCTGTGGCCATAGGAATGGGAAGAAAGGAATTACTTATCGGAGAGGAGCGGCCGTGAGCGAGACCCCCAAACCTCCGCAGGCCGGTGACAGGCTCGTCGCGTCCTCCGCCCCGCCCCGCCCCCACCGTCCCGCCCGGCCGGGCAGGACGCCGGTGACGCTCTGGCACCGCCTGGTCAACGGCGCGGCCTACGTGGTACGGGTCGCCGCCCGGATGGCCGCGCTGTCGGTGCTGCTGTACGCGGTCTTCACGGTGTTCCGGGCCAACCCGGCGAACATCTGGTACCAGTTCGTCGAGTCGCTGGCCGCCTCGCTGTCCCTGGGCCTGGCCAACCTGTTCCAGCTCGCCGATCCGCGCTGGACGACGCTGGTCAACTACGGCCTGGCCGCGATCGTCTGGCTGGTTCTCGGCTCCGCGCTCTCGGGCCTGATCCGCCGCGCCGCCCCCTGAGCCCGCTCCCCGAGCCCACTGCACGCGGTTGCGGCAACCCGTCAGGTGCGGACGTGGCTCACCGCAACGACTACTCTCCTTACGGAGGTATCAGGAGAGACATGACCAGATCGACCCGTGAGCGGATCATCGATGAGGCCCTGCGGCTGTTCGCCGAGCGGGGCTACTCCGCCACTTCCGTGGCCGAGATCGAGGCCGCCTCAGGGCTGTCTCCCGGCGCCGGCGGACTCTACCGGCACTTCAAGTCCAAATATGAGGTGCTCGCCGCGGCGATCAACGAGCACGCCAGCCGGACACGGCTCCAGGTGGCCGAGAGCCTGGCCGAGCTGAGCGGCATGGAGTCCGCGGTGGACCTGGAGGACCGCCTGTCCCACCTGTGCCGCGCCGGGCTGGCCAAAGTACGCGAGGAGTCCGAGCTGACCCGGGTGTTCTTCCGCGACCTGAGCCAGTTCCCCGAGTTGGTCGCCGTGGTGCGCGAGGGCCTGCTGCAGCCCATGTTCGACGCGATCGTCACCTGGTTCCAGGCCCAGCCCGAATACCGCGACGCCGAGCTCGACTGGACGGGCATCTCGGCGGTGCTCGGGGGCGCGGTGGTGCACTACAGGCTGTTCCAGGAGACCGTGGGCGACCTGCCGGGGCACGTGGCGAAGGACCAGTTCGTGACCGCCTGGGTTCGCCTGGCGGTCGGCCTCCTCCCCAGCCCGGCCCCCGTAAGCTGACGCCGCGCGACCTGACCTGTCAGCCGACGCCGCGCGACCGGACCGCCCGTTATTTGACGCCGAGCAGCCGGTAGGCCAGCCACACCACACCCACCGCGGTCCCGATCATGAACATCGTGCCGCTGACGTCGTAGAACTGGGTCAGGAACGCGTCCAGCCCCGGATTCGCCCCCACCCGCAGCCCGCCGATGAGCGCCCCGCCCACCGTGTGGCCGAACACCGGGCCGCCGGCTCCGACGACCTTGTCACGCAGGTTCCAGGTCTCGCTGAACAGCACGATCGTGACGCCGACCGCCCACGCCACCAGCGGGACCGGGAAGATCGCCACCAGCGGCAGATCGAACGGCACCAGCAGCGCCGCCACCACAAGGATCACGATCGCGGCGGTGTCGCGCGGGTGCTCCTTGACCACCGTCCTGGCGTCCCTGCCGCCGGTGGCCATCGGGTTGGCGCCGGACATGGCCGCCCGGCGCAACCCCGCGAACGGCAGCCCCCGGCCGGCCTGCCTGTCGAGCCGCTCCTGCGCGATCTTGCGGTACGCCTGCACGCCCGGCGGCGTGTCGCGGTCATCGACGATCGCCGGGAACCGCAACGTGGCACCCGGTCCCGCCCCCGTGCCCCCGGACTCGCCCGGCGCCCCGTCACCACCACCGGACCGGCCCGCCGGGGGTGCCGGGTCGCGTCCCGTGCGAGCCCCGGTGGCGCCGGCCTCGGCCAGCCGCCGCAGCTCGCGCTCCACCAGTGCCACCGGATCCCCGAACCTGGCCAGCACCTTCGACACCTCGCGGGCGTTCTGGCTGCCCTGGCGCTCGACCTCGATCCTGGCCCGCAGCCGTTTGACGAAGTCGAGCCGCTGGTCGGCCCTGAGCACGCCGTGAGCCGCGTCCGCCGCCTTGGAGACGTAGTTCAGCACGAGTTGGTCCGCGCGCTCTATCACGTCAAGCAATGCTGCCTCAATCAGGTGGGACATACCATGGCATCGATGGAGTTCACGGAGTGGATCAGGGGGCGCACCGACGAACAGCTACGGGCGCTCGTCTCCGCGCGGCCCGAGTTGATCACTCCGGTGCCCGCGCATCTGGAGGGCCTGGCGTCGCGGGCGGGCAGCCCGTCGGCGGTCGGCAGGGTGCTCGACCGGCTCGACCGCTTCACGCTCGCCGTGGTCGAGACGCTGGCCGTGCGGGCCGGGCCGACGCCGAAGAAGGAGCTGCGCGACCTCGTCGCCGCCGCGATGCGGGGCGGCGACCTCGTCGCCGCCGCGATGCGGGGCGGCGGCCCCGAGCCCGCGCTGTCGGCGGCGCTCGACCGGCTGCGCGAGCTGGCGCTGGTCTACGGGCCGGACGACGCGCTCGACCTCGGCCCCGGCGTGCGCAAGGTGATCGAGGACCCGGCCGGGCTCGGGCCGAGGGCCGTGGACGTGTTCCGGCACCATCCGCCCGAGCAGCTCGACGAGATGGCCGACGACATCGCGCCCGGCACCCCCGGGTCGGGCAAGGAGCGGCTGGCGGCGGTGCTGGCCGACCCCGCCGCGCTCGTCGAGTCCGTCTCGCCGGAGGCCAGGGGGGCGCTCGACCAGCTCGTCTGGGGCCCGCCCACCGGCCGCGTGCCCAACGCCAGGCGCGAGGTACGCCTGGCCTCGGCCCGCTCGCCCATCGAGGAGCTGCTCGCCCGCGGGCTGCTGGCGGCCACCGGCGAGGAGAGCGTGACGTTGCCCCGCGAGGTCGGCCTCCACCTGCGCGGCGGCCGGGTGCACCGCGACCTGCCGGCCGTGCCGCCGCCGCTCGAAGGGACCGCGCGGGACCGCGAGCTGGCCGATCGTACGGCGGCCGGGCAGGCGTTCTCGTTCGTCAGGTCGGTCGAGGAGCTGTGCGAGCGGTGGAGCATCGATCCGCCGGGCGTGCTGCGTACCGGCGGGCTGGGCGTGCGCGACCTCAAGCGCTCGGCGACCGAGCTGGACCTGCCCGAGTGGGTGGCGGCGCTGGTCATCGAGATGGCGCACGCGGCCGGGCTGGTCGCGGCGGGCGGCGGCGTGGACGGCGAGTGGCTGCCCACCTCCGCCTACGACCTGTGGCGGGTCAGGGGCACCGCCGACCGTTGGGTGACGCTGGCGGCCACGTGGCTGCAGACGGACCGGGTGCCGGGGCTGGTCGGCGAGCGCGACGAGCGGGACAGGCCGCTCAACGCCCTGCACACCGACCTGCGCCGGGCGTCCGCCGCCGGGGTGCGCGCGGCCACGCTGGGCGTGCTGGCCGCGGCGCCGGGCCTGGCGCCGACCCGCGACTCGGTGCTCCAGCGGCTGGCGTGGGAGCAGCCGCGCCGCCGCGGGCCGCTGCGCGAGCAGCTCACCGAGTTCGCGCTGCGCGAGGCCGAGCAGGTCGGCGTGACCGGGCTGGGCGCGCTGTCGGCGCACGGGCGGGCGCTGCTCGACGGCGCCGACCCCGCCGAGGCCCTCGCGCCGCTGCTGCCGGAGCCGGTCGATCACGTGCTGCTCCAGGCCGACCTCACCGCCGTCGCGCCGGGACCGCTCACGAGCGAGCTCAACCGCTGGATGACGCTCACCGCCGACGTCGAGTCGAAGGGCGGGGCCACGGTCTACCGGTTCAGCGAGGGCTCGATCCGGCGCGCGCTCGACGCGGGGCACAGTGGTGAGGAGCTGGTGACAATGCTGGGCCGGCACTCGGCCACGCCGGTGCCGCAGGCGCTGTCCTACCTGGTGACCGACGTGGCCCGGCGGCACGGCCGCATCCGCGTGGGCACCGCGAGCGCTTACATCCGCTGCGACGACCCCGCGCTGCTCGACCAGATCACCGCCGACCGCCGCTCCGCCGCGCTGCGGCTGCGCCGGCTCGCCCCGACCGTCATCGCCTCCCGGACGTCACGGGCGGCGCTGGTGGACTCGCTGCGGGCGATGGGCTACTCCCCGGTCGCCGAGTCGCTCGACGGCGACGTGATCATCTCCCAGCTCGAAAGCCGCCGTACGGAGGGCGTGGCGCCGGTCCGCACCGTGGCGTCGGCCAACGGGCTCGACCAGGAGGTGGCGGCGGCAGCCGTACGCGCGTTGCGGGCCGGTGACGCGGCGCACCTGGCGCGGCGCGAGCCCGTCGACGCCCCCAACGGTCAGGTGCCGCGCTCGCCCGCGACGGCCACGATCTCGGCCCTTCAGGACGCGATCAAACAGGGCGTACGCGTGTGGATCGGCTATCTCGACTCCCAGGGCAACGCGACCTCGCGCATCCTGGAGCCGGCCCGGATGGAGGGCGGCTACCTGACCGCCTACGACGAGACGCGGGCCGCCGTCCACCGTTTCGCCCTGCACCGCATCACCGGCGTGGCCGGACTCTGACCACCCGCGCTCAGCACCGCCGGGGCAGAACTCCGACCACGCGCATCACCAGCGTGGCAGGACCGTGATCACCCGCGCCGGCCTGGCCAGCAGGTCCAGCGACTGCCTGGCCACCGCCGCCGCGGGCCCGTCGCCGCCCGCCAGCCGCCGCAGGTGCCGGCTCGTGTCGGCCGGGTAGCGCACGGACAACCCGCCGCCCAGCGCCACGGCCGCCGTCGTGGCCACGACGTCCCCGGGGTCCGCCGCCCAGGCCAGCGCCAGGCGGAGCGCCTCGGGCGCCAGGGCGTCGTCGGCGCACATGTACGACAGCACGTGCGCCGCCGCCACCCGCTCCGGGGCCGTGCCCCGCGCCCACACCTCCAGGAACTCCTGCTGGGCCTCCTTGAAGGAGTGCGCCGCCAGCGACGCCACCCCCTGCGCGGCCCGTACCATGACCTCCGGTTCCTGCCCCGCCAGCGACCTGACCCAGTCCCGCAGCGGCTGCCACAGCCAGAACCCGTACCGGCGGACCAGCTCCGCCAGCACCTGGTCGCGATGGTGCGGCACCAGGAAGTCCGTCCCCGAGGCGTCGGCCAGCGGGCCGCGCGGCGGCCGCAACCCGGTCTCGGGGCAGAACCGTTCGAGCTCGGCGAGCCGGTCCTGGAAGCCGGGCCCCGGCGCGAACGCGAGCGCCGCCACCGCCAGCACGTCCCGCATGGGCGGCTTGGTGTCGAACCAGGCCGCCACCTCGTCCTCCACGAGGGCCGCCTGGCCGGCCAGGCGCACCACTTCAGCGGGCGTGCGCAGCGTCAGCGCCAGGTCCCTGGCCCGGGTGATCTCCTCCGGGCTCCGGCCCGCCCGCAGGTCGAACGTGCTCAGGCACAGGTCGAACAGCTCCCCCGTCTCGGGCGCGGTCCAGGGCTGCTCCACCTCGACCGCCTGCGAGGGAGCCCCGTTCCTGGTGATGACGAGGTAGGAGCCCGACTCGGCCAGCTTGCGCGCCAGGTCGACCAGCTCGGTCCTGTCGGTGCTCGTGGCGATCCAGTCGTGCAGCAGGTAGGCCCGGCCGGGTTCGTACTCGGTCTCGGACAGCAGCTCGCGGGCGGTGCCGGCCGGGGACAGGACGGTGATCGTGCCCTCCGCCAGTGACATGCGTGACAGCAGCGCGATGCCGCCTAATCGTTTGCCCGTCTCCTCCTCGCCCACGAGCACCAGCAGGTGGCGCGTGGTCAGCCGGCGCACCGCTTCGGGGAAGCAGGCGGGCTCCAGATAGGAACGCAGAAGGGTGTCGGCCTCGCGCCTGTCGAGGTCCCGGGTGACGGGGGTGGTCACCGCTCGCAGGTGGTCGTTGACTGTCATGAAGCTCTGACTGAGCGTTATGTTCTCGAGGTCAATCCCGCCCGGCTCAGGCGTGTGGGTCACGAAAGTCACCTCGGACTTGACGAAGAAGGTTTCCTACCGAAAATGCCCTAGCCCAACAAATTTCTTCGATTTAACACCGCGATATCACACAGCGTCACCACGCCGCTCTGACCAGGGCCTTTGCGGGATAGTCGGCACGTGGCCCACTGATGCGGACACGTCGATCATGCCCTCCGCTGGTCTCGGCAGGTCGCACGGCGGTTAGACCTCCTTACCTTTACACGATCTAGGCCGACAAGAAAACAGGAATGGCCTCAGAAGCAGATTTCTGCACATTTACGGGGAGTAAGGGTCGTGTCCACAATGGCGGTCAAGTCGGAGTGGGGTTGACGACGCGTACGCGGTCGCATCAGTTTGGGCATGTGACCGAGCAAAACGCTGGGCCGATTGGCCGAGGAGTCGTGGAGCCGTTTCGACGACCACGAGTCGGTGTACTACGAAGGGGTCTGGCACCGCAGTCACGCGCTCGCCGAACGGGCGCGCCGGATGTGCGGCGGGGAGTTGCGTACCGGGGACATCGGGTGCGTGGACGACGACGGCTACCTCTACGTCGTGGACAGGAAGAAGGATCTGATCATCCGCGGCGGCTTCAACGTCTTCCCGCGCGACGTCGAGGACGCGCTCAACCAGCATCCCGACGTGGTGATGAGCGGTGTCGTGGGCCGCCCAGACCCGCGCCTCGGAGCGGAGGTCGTGGCGTTCGTGCAGCTCGGAAAGGGTGCGGCGGCCGACGCCGAGGAGCTGATCGAGTGGACCCGCGACCGGGTGGGGCGGGTGAAGTATCCGCGCGAGGTGAGGTTCGTGGACTCGGTGCCGGTGACGAGCGTGCTCAAGCTCGACCGGAAGGCGCTGCGGGCCAGGCTCGGCTGAGGTCCGGGCGGGTCTAGGGTGAGATCACGCTCCACGTCAGGCGCGTGCCGATTCCGTGATAAGTGTTGACCTGTCTGGAGGTGAACGTGAGTCAGGAAGATCCGTCGGACTACCCGTATCAGCCTTATGGCGCTCCCTACGGCCAGCAGCCGCCCCCGCAATACGGCTACGGTTACGGCTACCCGCCGCCCCCGCGCGACGAGGGACCGAACGCCAACGCGATCGTCTCGCTCGTGCTCAACCTCCTCGCGCTCGTGTCCTGCTGCAACGTACTGGGGCTGCCGGGGGCCATCCTGGCCGGCCTGGCGCTCGGCAGGGTCCGCAGGGAGCCGCAGGCCGCCCGCACGATGCTGGTGTGGAGCTGGGTCCTGTTCGGGCTCGGCTTCGCGTTGACGATCGGCGGTTTCCTCTTCCTGGGCCTGAACGGCTACCTGGACGACTAGCACCGGGCGGCTGGGGCCGCTGATCGCCGTGGGATTGCCGGACTAATCCGGGCGCTCCGGTTGTTGGTGTACCGGAGCGGCAGAGCCGGGATCAGGAGACGATGGTCCTGTTGAGCCCAAGCCCCGAAACCCCATGGAGACACCCCTGTGAGCGACGGACCTCTGATCGTTCAGTCGGACAAGACGTTGCTGCTCGAAGTCGACCATGAGCAGGCCGACGCGTGCCGTAAGGCGATCGCGCCGTTCGCCGAGCTCGAACGCGCTCCGGAGCACGTGCACACCTACCGCGTCACCCCGCTGGCGCTGTGGAACGCCCGCGCCGCGGGACACGACGCCGAGCAGGTCATCGACGCGCTGATCGGCTTCAGCCGCTACCCGGTGCCGCACGCGCTGCTGGTGGACATCGCCGAGACCATGGCGCGCTACGGGCGGCTGCGGCTGGAGAAGGACCCGGTCAACGGCCTGGTGCTGACCTCCACCGACCGTGCGGTGCTCGAAGAGGTGCTGCGCTCCAAGAAGATCCAGCCGATGCTGGGCGACCGGATCGGCGCCGACTCGGTCGTCGTGCACCCGAGCGACCGGGGCAACGTCAAGCAGGCCCTGCTCAAGCTGGGCTGGCCGGCCGAGGACCTGGCCGGCTACGTGGACGGCGAGCACCACCCCATCAAGCTGCTGCAGGATGGGTGGGCGCTGCGCCAGTACCAGCAGGACGCGGCCGAGGCGTTCTGGCACGGCGGCTCGGGCGTGGTCGTGCTGCCGTGCGGCGCGGGCAAGACCATCGTCGGCGCGGCGGCCATGGCGCACGCGCAGGCCACCACGCTGATCCTGGTGACCAACACCGTCTCCGCCCACCAGTGGAAG
Organism: Nonomuraea sp. B12E4; assembly: GCF_039871825.1. Classification (NCBI taxonomy): domain Bacteria; kingdom Bacillati; phylum Actinomycetota; class Actinomycetes; order Streptosporangiales; family Streptosporangiaceae; genus Nonomuraea; species Nonomuraea sp. B12E4. The sequence goes on from NZ_JBDPME010000024.1 coordinate 93,721, forward strand.
ACCGAGCTGCTCAAGCGCACGTCGCTGACCGAGGACGAGATCGGCGAATACTCCGGCTCGAAGAAGGAGATCCGCCCGGTCACCATCGCCACATACCAGGTGATGACCACCCGGCGCAAAGGTGTCTACAGCCATCTGGAGCTGTTCGACGCCCGCGACTGGGGCCTGATCGTCTACGACGAGGTGCACCTGCTGCCCGCGCCGATCTTCCGGATGACGGCCGACCTGCAGGCCCGCCGGCGCGTCGGGCTGACCGCGACGCTGGTGCGCGAGGACGGGCGCGAGGGCGACGTGTTCTCGCTGATCGGTCCCAAGCGCTATGACGCGCCGTGGAAGGAGATGGAGAACCAGGGCTGGATCGCACCCGCCGACTGCGTCGAAGTACGCGTCACGCTGACGGACGAGGAGCGGCTGGCGTACGCGATGGCCGAGTCCGAGGAGCGCTACCGCTACTGCGCCACCACGCCGTCGAAGACCCGCGTGACCGAGGCCCTGGTGCGCCGGCACCTGGGCGAGCAGGTGCTGGTCATCGGCCAGTACATCGACCAGCTCGACGAGCTCGGCGAGCACCTCAACGCGCCGGTCATCAAGGGCGAGACCAGGATCAAGGAGCGCGAGCGGCTCTTCCAGGCCTTCCGCGACAAGGAGATCCAGGTGCTGGTGGTGTCGAAGGTGGCCAACTTCTCCATCGACCTGCCGGAGGCGGCCGTCGCGATCCAGGTGTCGGGCACGTTCGGCTCGCGCCAGGAGGAGGCGCAGCGGCTCGGGCGGGTGCTGCGGCCCAAGGCGGACGGCGGGGGCGCCCGCTTCTACACGGTGGTCAGCAGGGACACGGTCGACCAGGAGTTCGCGGCGCACCGGCAGCGGTTCCTGGCCGAGCAGGGGTACGCATACCAGATCATCGACGCCGACGACGTGCTGGGCGGGGTGTAATGCCCAGCCGCTCGGGTGAGCGGCCAGGCATCAGCGTGGTGTCACGTCCACGAAACTCCGCGGGCCGAAGACATCGAACCACCCCCCTCACCTGCGTACTATCACGCCGCCTGCGACATACCCTCATGATCCGGCAAACCCACCTGATATGCCCGATTTTTTCGGTATTCCCCGGTTGATCAACTCGCCGTCACGCCGCCCACGAACAGCACGCCCTCGGCCAGGATCCAGGACGCCACTCCGGCGCCCATGAAGCGGGTGAACACCCGCTGGTCGCGCCTCGACCGCGGGATGAGCCAGGCGGCCGCCGTGCAGCAGGCGGCCAGCGCGGCGAACAGTCCCGACACCGCGGAGACCCTGCCGAGCCGCTGGGAGCACGTCGAAGCGGACTCACCGCCCGCACAGAACGCCTCCAGCCCCCATCCGGCGAACACCGACAGCCCCCACAGCGCCGCGAGCAGGAAGCTCGCGATCGTGGGAAGGATCGGAGACACCCGCAGCCGAACCCGCGCCATCACCTGTCCGTACCCACGTAAATGCTTTGGTAGGCCACGGGGACCGCTACTAAACTGGTCGATTCGCTGCCTTGACCACCTCTGTCTACCGACCCGGGAGGCGATTCCGCATGCCCGCACACCAACTGGCCCCCGACATACCCTCCGACGTCCTCGCCGCCGAGCAGGCCCACCTGGCCGAGTCCAGGGCCGCGCTCAAAGCCATGCGAGCCCACGCCCAGTCACTGTCCGCGGACGCGGCGGGCGACTGGGTCTCGCAGCAGGTCCTGCAGTCCCTGCTCGACCAGCGGGTGGCCGCGCTGGCCGACCACCCGGACACGCCGCTGTTCTTCGGCCGCCTCGACCGTGACGCCCCCGAGCAGACGAGCACGCCCCAGGAAGGCGACGAGGAGCCGGCCGAGCTGCCCGGCACCATCTACGTCGGCCGCCGCCACGTACACGACGGCAACAGCCGGCCGCTGGTCATCGACTGGCGCGCGCCGGTGTCCCGCGCCTTCTACCAGGCCAGCCCGTCCGAGCCGATGGGGCTGGCGCTGCGGCGCCGCTTCGGCTACCACGGCGGCGTGCTCACCGCGTTCGAGGACGAGCCGCTCGGCCAGGGCGGCGAGATCGGCCCGTCCAAGATCCTCACCGAGGAGATCGAACGCCCCCGCACCGGCCCGATGCGCGACATCGTCGCCACCATCCAGCCGGACCAGGACGAGATCGTACGTTCGACGCTGGCCCATACCGTGTGCGTGCAGGGCGCGCCGGGCACCGGGAAGACGGCCGTCGGCCTGCACCGGGCCGCCTACCTGCTGTTCACCCACCGCGAGCGGCTGTCCAGGTCCGGCGTCATGATCGTCGGCCCCAACCGCGCCTTCCTGTCCTACATCTCCTCGGTCCTGCCCGCGCTCGGCGAGATCAAGGTCGACCAGACCACCATGGCGGGGCTGCTCGGCGACCACGACACCACCGAGGACCCGATGGTCGCGGCGGTGAAGGGCGACGCCAGGCTGGCGGCGGTCCTCGAACGCGCACTCTGGCTGCACATCGTGAAGCCGGAGGAGGGGGTGGTCTACACCCAGGGCGCCTACCGCTACCGGGTGGCCGACTACGAAGTACGCGAGATCGTGGCCTCGTTGCGCGGCACCACGCGGTACAACCCGGGGCGGGCGGCGCTGGCCCAGCGCCTGGCCCACCTGGTGCTGGTACGCATGGAGGAGCGCGGCGGGTCGCCGGACGACCGGGTCCAGGACGCCGTGGCCCGCTCGAAGCCCGTACGGCAACTGGTGGACGCGGTCTGGCCGAAGCTGACGCCGGAACAGGTGCTGTTCCGCCTGCTCTCCGACCCGGAATTTCTCGCCAAAGCCTCTAAATCCGATTTGTCGCCTGACGAGCGAGAAATGCTGATCTGGCGGAAGCCGTACCGGGGCTGGAAGTCCGCCAGGTGGAGCCCCGCGGACGCCGCGCTCCTCGACGAGCTCCGCGACCTCATGGATCGCACCCCCTCCCTGGGCCACCTGGTGGTGGACGAGGCCCAGGACCTCTCCGAGATGCAGTTGCGGGCCCTCGGCCGCCGCTGCCGCAACGGCTCGGCCACCGTGCTGGGCGACCTGGCCCAGGGCACGACCCCGTGGTCGACCACCTCGTGGGAGTCGGTGCTGGGGCACCTCGGCCAGGCCGAGGGCAAGGTGACGGAGCTGACGCTCGGCTTCCGCGTACCGCGGGAGGTCCTCGACTACGCGGCCCGGCTCCTCCCCTCGATCGCCCCCGATCTCGCCGCCCCCCGCTCCCTCCGTCCCGGGGCCGGCTCCCTCACGATCCGCCCCGGCGGCGCGGTCGCCGAGGCCGCCGAGGAGAACCTGGCCAAGGAGGGCTCGATCGGCATCATCGCCCCCGACGCGATGGTCACCGCGATCTCCCAGGCCCTGGCCGGCCTCCCGCACGCGATCCTGGACCCCGACTCGGCGGACGAGCACCGCCTGCTCATCGTCCCGGCCACCCTGGCCAAGGGCCTGGAGTACGACCACGTGATCGTGGTGGAGCCCGCCGACATCGTCGAGGCCGAGCCGAGGGGCCTGGCCCGCCTGTACGTGGTGCTGACCCGAGCGGTGACCTCCCTGACGGTCCTCCACGACAAGCCCCTGCCACCCGAGCTGGCCACTATGTGACCGGCGGGAGCAAGCGGGCACCCTGATCGGCACGGGGCACGGCCACTCCTAGGATGGCCAGCAGAAAGCTCTCAACTAGGAGGATGCCGTGCCCGCACCACTGCCACACGAACACCTGCCGTCCGTCCCCGCGCTCGTGGTCGAGAGCGACGACATCCAGCACGAGGAGCGGCTGAGCGAGCGCCACGTCTTCAACGACTGGGGCATGCGGGGCGAGAACCTCTCCCCCAACCTGCGCTGGTCGAGCGCCCCGGCCGAAACCCGTGGCTACGCCGTCACCTGCTACGACCCCGACGCCCCCACGGGCAGCGGCTTCTGGCACTGGGTCCTGTTCGACCTGCCCGCCTCGGTGACGGAGCTGCCGACGGCCGCCGGCACGGCCCCTGACTTCAAGGGCCTGCCGGAGGGCGCCGTCCACGCCCGCAACGACTACGGGATCAAGGCCTACGGCGGCTCGGCCCCGCCCCCCGGCGACCCGCACCGCTACGTCTTCACGGTGCACGCCCTGGGCGTGGACAAGCTGGGCATCGACAGCGACGCGAGCCCGGCGGTGGTGGGCTTCAACATCACCGCCAACACCCTGGCCCGCGGCCACGTCATCGCCTACTACGGCGTCTGAAGCCGGCCCGGACCGCAGGCGGTCTCCCCTGAGCGCATCACCGCGATCCTGCGTTCCGTGTCGCTCGGCGGGCAGAGCCTGACGATCACTCCCGACGAGGGGTTCGCCCAAGGTATCCAGATCGGCGCTCATCACAAGGAGCACGCCGAATACATCGGAGCCACCGCTCGGGCGCGCCGCCGTGCCCTACGTCTGGCGGAATGTGACGCCAAGCTGGCTGAGCACAGAGCGGCTACGACGCTGCCGTGGCCGCGTGCGGCGCGACCGAGCGGGCCCTGGGCAGGGCCGGAGCCGAGCACGCGCTCGACCCCGAGCAGGTCGAAGAGGCGCTGACGAGCAGACGGAGTCCTCGGCCGAGAGACGGTGATTCCGCATCCCCCGTGAGAGCTACCGGAATCGTCCACCCAATGGCGATTCGCCAACCTTTGCCGAACTCGTAGCGTTTTCGCTGGTCGCCGACCGTACACCGACTCAACGGAGGTCACCATGAGCCCGAGCGACACTCCGCACCACGCGCCGCAGGAACATGCGGCCGTCCCGGCTCGGGCGGCGTGCGCGTCGACGGCGGGCACAGTACCCCTGGCTGGACCCCGATTGGGGCGTAGGCGGGAACGACGGGGAGGCGCTCCGGCTGGTGTGCTGATCACTGTCCACCAAGCACTCCCCAAGGGAAACACTGAAATGGCAGTCAACAGCCGGCCGGTTGCCGAGCAGGCTACGGGTCAGACCGGGCTTCAGAGCTTCATCCGCCGCCGTCCACTGATCAGCTTCTTCGTCCTGGCGAATCTGATGAGCTGGGTCGGCTGGTTGCCCTACGTCCTGTCGGCGAACGGCCTCGGGATCGTGGAGTTCTCCTTCCCCGCGGTGCTCGGCACCACGGGTGACCGACGGAAAGGTCCAGTTGCCGAGCCCGTCCAGGGTGACGCGCGTACGGGCGATCACGTCCCCCGGGCGAGCGGACCGCCTGGCGGCCGTCATCTCGCGTGTCTTCGCCTCCGAGGCGGCCGGCATCTCCACCTCCTCGCCCTCAGACCCTAGACGAAGTGGGTCCAATGTCCTGGGCCGGTGCTGGGTGTCCTCCATCGTGCTCTGTCTGGTGTGAGGACGCCGCCGGCCTCGCGGCGCGGACCGGGTCGGGATTCAGTCCGCACCGGAGACGAGCCCCACGCGGTAGGCGAGGACGACCGCCTGGACGCGGTCGCGCAGATGGAGTTTCGTCAGGATCCGTGACACGTAGGTTTTCACGGTCTCGGCGCTGATGAACAGCTTCTCGGCGATCTCCGCGTTCGACCGGCCCTCGGAGATCTGTTGGAGCACTTCGAGCTCGCGCGGGGTCAGCGCGCGTACGATCTCGTCCCTGGCCGGCTTGGAGGTGTCGGCGGGGCGGAGGCGGTCGGCGAAGTGGCCGATGAGGGTGCGGGTGACAGCGGGGGCCAGCAGGGACTCGCCACGTGCGATGGTCCGCACGCCGTTGACCAGCTCCGTCGGTGGCGTGTCCTTGAGCAGGAAGCCGCTGGCTCCGGCCTTGAGCGCTTCGTAGACGTACTCATCGACGTTGAAGGTGGTGACGACCAGCACCTTCGCCGGAGTGGCGCTGCCGGGACCGGCCAGTTGCCGGGTGGCCTCGATGCCGTCCAGGATGGGCATCCGGATGTCCATCACGATGACGTCCGGGCACAGCCGCCGCGCCGCCTCGACCGCCGCGCGGCCGTCCGCAGCCTCCCCGACCACGTCCATGTCGGGCTGGGCGGAGAAGATGGTGATGTAGCCGGCCCGCACCAGTTCCTGGTCCTCGCAGATGAGAACCTTGATCGGGTTGTCGGTCATGTCTCGCTCCCGGAGGGGATGAGGGCGCGGACGCTGAACCCGCCCTCGGGCAAGCCCGCGGCGACCAGTTCGCCGTCGAGCATGCGCAGCCGCTGGCGCAGCCCGTCCAGTCCTCGCCCGCCCGACGGCACGAGGGGCCCGGTCCCGGTGGGCTCGGCCTTGGGGGGCCCGGGCTCGACAGAGCCTGTCCCGCTGGGCCCGTCGTTGGTCACCTCGATGGCGATGCGGTCGGGGTGGCGGTGCACCGTGACCGTGGTGCGCCGCCCTGTCGCGTATTTCATCGCGTTGGTGAGCGCTTCCTGGACCACCCGGTAGGCGGCCAGCTCCACGTCCACATCCTGTGGCCGCTGCTCGCCGTGCTCGGCCAGTTCGACCGGCTGGCCGGACAGGCGAGCCTGTTCGACCAGGTCGGCGATCCTGCCCAGCGTGGGCGTGCGGTCCGCGGGGCCCGATTCTCCGGTCGCCTCCAGCACACCGAGCAGGTGCCGCAGCTCCCTCAGTGCCCGCCGCCCGGTGTCGCTGATGGCGGCCAGACCGGCCCCGGCGCTTTCCGGCGCCGTACCGACCATGAACTGTGCCGCGTCGGCCTGGACCACCATGGCGGTCACATGATGCGTGACCACGTCGTGCAAATCGCGGGCGATGCGTGCCCGCTCGACGGCCCTGGCCACGTCCGCGCTGAGCCGCCGGCGCTCGGCCTCCTCAGCCCGCCACCGGCGCATCCCCACGCCAGCCATCCAGATCACCACCAATGCTAGGTAGAACGCGAGAAAATCCTGGACTCGATTGGGCGACCCCAGGCCGTGCAGCACGACCGCCAGCACGGCATAGCCCGCGGTCGACACCGCGGCCAAGCCGCGACGGAACCGGACCTGATGAGCTCCGGCCGCGTACAGCGCCAGATAGAGCCCCACGCTGGCGAACGTCGGGGGATAGGACAGCGCCTGATCAACCGCGAAGGCGGTGCCGATGACCGCCAGACAGGCCGCGGGCCATCGGCCGCGCAGGGCCAGCGGTGCCGACTGCGCCAGGGTCAACGCCAGGGCCAGCGCGTCGGACGGGCGCCTGGGCAGGTCGCCGATCTGCGCTGAGATGGCGGACAGTGTCGGTACGAATGCCAGCAGCGTGAGCACTGCCGCCAGCGCGCCGTCCTTCGCGAAGGCGGGGCCGGCTCGCCACGAGTCCGACCAAGACCGGACAGAACGGGTGACCTTCGAGAGCATCGGGCAAGCCTAACGACGGCCACGACGCCTCCGCACCAGATGGCCGCTACGGCGGGCGAGAACGAGCATCGGCACGGCGAGCAGCACGCTCACCAGGACGGGCACGATCGACGCCTCCAGCCCGAAGCCGCCGCCAGTCAACGCCATAGGACCGGTCACTTCGACGACCAGCAGCCCAGGGGAGGCGTGGCCGGAGACCGGGATGCCGAGCAGCCCTTCGGCCACGTTCCAGGCGAAGTGCAGGCCCACGACGAACCAGATGCTGCGCCGCCAGAGGTAGGCGGCTCCGAGCAGAACGCCTGCCTCCAGCGCGATCGCCAGCGAGCTCCACAGCGTGGCACCCGGGTTGAACAGATGGATCGCGCCGAACAGCAGACCGGTGACCACCAGGGCCGCTCGGCTGCCGTACAACTGCTCGAGGCCCTGCAGGGCCAGGCCGCGGAACATCAGCTCCTCGGTGACGGCCGCGCCGGCCGTCGTCGCGGCCACCGTGAAGACGACCGGCAGGAAACTCTCCGACGACCAGGAGAACGAGTAGCCCCCGGCGACCGTGATCAGGAGCACCGAGGCGAGCACGAAGCCCAGACCGATCCCGGCGCCGTGCAACGCCTCCCGCCGCGCCCCACGCCAGGCGATCTCCGGCGTGGCCCGTCCGGCGACGAGGCGCATGACCGCCCAGTAGACGGCCACCGCGGCGACCGCCCCCACCACGGCCGGCACCGGTCCGCTCGAGGTCAGGGCCGACACCACACTGACTCCGAGCAGTCCGATCAGCCCCCAGACGAGGGGGGACCGGCCGATCCTCCGCATCCGACCGCCAGCAGGGGATGTCTGATGTGCGGCAACATCTTGCGTACTCATGGTGACCTCCGTTGACGTCCGGTGATGCCGGCGACGCAGCAGCAACGCTATGAGGGCGGCGCAAGACGGCGAATCACCAGTGAGTGGACAGTTTCCGGTAGCTCTCACGAGGGATCGAAGAACCGAGCAGCAGCGGAAGGTGGAATCCAGCGCGCGAAGCCCGCTACGCGCAGCCGGGTTCCAGCCTGTGCCGAGTTTCGCGGCCTGATAGCAGCCGTCGTCCACATCTCGTGGTTTGCCGGGCGGACGCCCCCGCCCGGCGGGTCACGGCTGGTGAGGGTGATCCGGCACGGTTCCTGTCCCCCGTGAGAACTACCGGGGATGTCCGTTCCAGTGGGATGGCACAGCCCGCTCCGCTCCGTAATCTGCCTTGCGCCGCAGCGAAATCACTGCGGAAATCCAGTCGAGAGGATCGCAGTCATGATGCCCAAGGACCATCCGGAAGGCACCCTCCCGCAGGCCGGCCCCTCCCCGCGCCGACGCCGGTTGCGCACGTTCCGGTTCCCCGTCCTGCTGGTCACGTTGTTCGGTGTGATGACAGCGATCGCCGGGATCAACCAACTCGTCTCGCCCCTCCCGATCCTCGCCCTGCTGGTAGGGGCCGGCCTGGCCGTCGTCGGTGTGGCCTGCTACCACTGGCTCTGCCGAACCGTCGAGCTCCGGCCGAGCATCCCCGAACTCGGTAAGACGGGCAGATGGTCCCACCTGTGGCGCGGCGCGCTGCTCGGGTTCGGCCTGTTCACCGCGTTGATGGTGCTGATCGCGATGTTCGGTGGCTGGCAGGAGGTGTCCTGGGGTTCCTTCGGCGGATCCCTCGGCACCGCCGGCATGATGGCGAGCGTCGCAGTGGCCGAGGAAGCCCTGTTCCGCGGGGTCCTGTTCCGCATCATGGAGGAACGCACCGGCACCGTGATCGCCCTGGTCGTCTCCACGCTGCTGTTCGGTGCGACGCACCTGGTCAACGTCAACGCCACGCTATGGGGCGCGCTCTCGATCGCCTTGACAGGCGGATTCATGATGACCGCCGCCTACATCACCACCCGCTCGCTGTGGCTGCCCATCGGCCTGCACTTCGCCTGGAACTTCACCCACGCCGGCATCTTCGGTGTCATGCTCTCCGGGTCGGACACGCCGCCTCACGGCCTGCTGAACGTCACCCTGTCCGGCCCGTCCGCAGTGACCGGGGGCATCTTCGGACCCGAGGCCAGCCTGCTCGCACTGCTGGTCTGCCTGGTGCCCACGATCCTCCTGCTGCGGAGGGCAGCCCGCACCGGCCAGATCCGTCGCCGCCCGCACCGCGCCAAGCCCACCGCCTGACCGCCGGGCATGGAGGAGCCGCCGCCGGCCTTCCTGGTACCGGCGGGCCCCAGGAAGGCCGGACGCCTGGTTGACACACCGCCCAGCCGCACCCTTGAAGCACGCGATTTCGAGAAAGCGAACGTTCTTATGGGCAAGCACGACGGCAAGAAGGTCGTGATCACAGGCGGTCGTAGCGGCTTCCGCGCCCTTCGTTCGAGCACCGGAGACCGCACTGTCCATACACCGGCCCCGCTACCACGTGCGGAACGCGCCTATGGGGGGAAGGTGTCGAAGTAGCCCGCGGGCCTTCAGGATGTCCAGCTTCATCTGCAGGGTGCCGGGGCGGCCGGCGACCTCGGTGCTCAGGTACAGCTTGCTGTACCGCCAGGTGCGCCGCCGGCCATCCTCCAGGCAGCGCAGCGGTGACAACGCCGGTCCGCGCGCTCGCGAGGGTTGAAAGGGTCCAGACCGGTGCCCGGTCGGGATGCGTGCACGAGGATTTGCGCGACGACGTCCGGCGGATGGCCTCCGGCCCGTCGGACGTGGCGGGGGCAACAGATCACACCGCTCGACATCGACCGCATTCCAGTCGGACTCCGGCGTCTTGGGACGCGCACCTCCTCGCCTGTACCAGGTCAGCGACTTGGTGGCGGCCACCAGCAGATACCGCTTGGCCTTCGCCGGCCCGACCCGGATCGGCGTCTCATCGCAGCACACCACGTGGGCGAGGGTGAGCAGGGTCCGGATGCGGGCGTTGGCCTTGGCCACCGCGCCGGCGGCCCGGCTGATCAGGCCGTGGACGAAACCGGGCGAGGGCTCGGCCCCGGTCAGCGAAGTGACCAGCTCAACGCAGCGGTGCACCGGGATCGCGTGGACCACCATGAGATAGACGCACCAGGCTTGCAGGTTGATCCCGAAGCTGACCGGCGCGGCGGGCACCCCGGCCGGACGCTCGGCGCAGTGCACCCTTCCGCACCGGCAGGCCACCGTGTGCAGGTTGAGCTGAAAGCGCCGGGCGCTCACCAGCGGAATCTCGATCTGCTGATGACGAGCCGTCACCCCCAGATCGGCCGCCTCGCCCAGGTCGGCCCCGCACGCACACGACCCTTGCGGGAAGTACTCAGTGATGTCCCCGGCAGCCACCCGATCCGACCAGGCCAACGCCGTCCCCTCGGCACCGGGCTGCTTGCCGGGCCCGCGCTTACCCGCCTGCCCGCTCTTCGCCGCACGCTTCTTAGGTGCAGTACGGCCCGGCAGGTCATCGACCGAGGGCGGCATCCCGGAATTGCCGCTGTTGCGCGAGATCAACCGTTCCAGGCGGGCCGCTCGCTCCCGCAACTCGGCGTTCTGCTTCTCCAGGATCGCCACGCGCTCGCGCAGGGCGGCGTTCTCCACCAAGAGGGCACGCGTCAGAGCAATCAACTCCTCGCGGGGCATCTCCTCCAGGCCTGACACCAGAAGATCACACCATCATCCGCCCGCTTGATCAAAGTCACGGACGGTAGCACACCTAGCCGGAAGGTCACACCCTGCGCACGGCCTGAATGTTTACGCGCTCAGGTGTACGGCGATGCCGGAATAGCGTCGCCCGGCCCCGGACTCACCCGCCCACCAGGTCGGCGTGAACGCGCAGGGAACGCCATCGCCTTCAGCCAAAACGCCAGCACATCCAGCTCACGTGGGCTGAGCCTAACCGTGGCCGGAGAAATGACTCCGCCGAATACGGTCATCGCCGCCAATCCGAGCCAACCGCCAAAACGCCCCCAGGCCCAAAAGGCCCCGCCCCCCAAAACACCCCACCACCCGAAAAGGGCGCCCCACCGACCTCGGCAGGGTGTCCGGAATCCGGCGTGGTGTGCGCGATCAGTTGCCCGCCGACGCGCCGGCACACGACGTGAGCTCCGGCATCAACACGTCCACCGGCGGCAGCCCCACGTGCGGGCTGGGCAGACAGAACGGCACCCGCAGCTTCTTCAGGACTTTGAAATCACTGCCGAAGGGGTTGATGATCTGCGACTCGGCGACCGTGGCGTCCGCGCGGCCGGGGGCGGCCAGGGCGGTGGCGGCGGCCAGGGCGAGGGCGGCGACGCCGAAAAAGCGCTTGGTGCGAGAGAACATGCAACTACTCCTCTTGCCTGAGAGGTTTGGCGGCAACCAGACTTCCTCACTCCAAGTAGCGGATCAATTCTGAAACGTAATACCTGGGAATCGAAACGAGGGCGGCCCGGAAATCCGGGCCGCCCTCGTTGGGAACGGCGAAGAAAAGACCTAGAAGTCCATGTCGCCGCCGCCACCCGGCATGGCCGGAGCGGCAGGGGTCTTCTCGGGCTTCTCGGCGATGACGGCCTCGGTGGTGAGGAACAGCGCCGCGATGGACGCGGCGTTCTGCAGCGCCGAACGCGTCACCTTGGCCGGGTCCAGGATGCCGGCGTCGAACATGTTGACATATTCGCCCGAAGCGGCATTCAGGCCCTCACCCGGGGTGAGGTTGCGCACCCGCTCCACCACGACGCCACCCTCGAGGCCGGCGTTGACGGCGATCTGCTTGAGCGGCTCCTCCAGAGCCTTCTTCACGATCGCCGCGCCCGTGGCCTCGTCGCCCGACAGCTCCAGCTTGTCGAACGCCTTGGCCCCGGCCTGCAGCAGCGCCACGCCACCACCGGGGACGATGCCCTCCTCGACGGCCGCCTGCGCGTTGCGCACGGCGTCCTCGATGCGGTGCTTGCGCTCCTTCAGCTCCACCTCGGTCGCGGCGCCGGCCTTGATCACGGCCACGCCGCCGGCCAGCTTGGCCAGCCGCTCCTGGAGCTTCTCCCGGTCGTAGTCGGAGTCGGTGCGCTCGATCTCGGCGCGGATCTCGTTGACCCGCCCGGAGATCTGCTCGGCGTCACCGGCGCCGTCCACGATCGTGGTCTCGTCCTTGGTCACGACCACCTTGCGGGCGCGGCCCAGCAGGTCGAGGGTGGCGGTCTCCAGCTTGAGGCCGACCTCCTCGGCGATGACCTGGCCACCGGTCAGGATCGCGATGTCGTTGAGCATGGCCTTGCGGCGGTCGCCGAAGCCCGGAGCCTTGACGGCCACCGAGCGGAACAGGCCACGGATCTTGTTGACGACCAGGGTGGCCAGCGCCTCGCCCTCGACGTCCTCAGCGATGATCAGCAGCGGCTTGCCGGCCTGCACGACCTTGTCGAGCAGCGGCAGCAGGTCCTTGTTGGCCGAGACCTTGCTGTTGACGATCAGGATGTACGGGTCCTCGAGCACGGCCTCCATGCGGTCCGAGTCGGTGACGAAGTACATCGACGTCATGCCCTTGTCGAAGCGCATGCCCTCGGTGAGCTCGAGCTCCAGGCCGAAGGTGTTGCTCTCCTCGACGGTGATGACGCCTTCCTGGCCGACCTTGTCCATCGCCTCGGCGATGAGCGAGCCGATCTCGGCGTCGGCGGCGGAGATGGAGGCGGTGGAGGCGATCTGCTCCTTGGTCTCCACGTCCCTGGCCAGCTTGGAAAGCTCCTCGCTGACCCGCTCGACGGCGGCCTCGATGCCCTTCTTCAGAGCCATCGGGTTGGCGCCGGCGGCCACGTTGCGCAGGCCCTCACGCACCAGCGCCTGGGCGAGCACGGTGGCGGTGGTGGTGCCGTCGCCGGCGACGTCGTCGGTCTTCTTGGCGACTTCCTTGACCAGCTCGGCGCCGATCTTCTCCCAAGGGTCCTCGAGCTCGATCTCCTTGGCGATCGAGACACCGTCGTTGGTGATCGTGGGGGCGCCCCACTTCTTCTCCAGCACGACGTTGCGGCCCTTGGGACCCAAGGTCACCTTGACGGCGTCGGCGAGCTGGTTCATACCGCGCTCGAGACCGCGCCGGGCGTCCTCGTCAAACGCGATCATCTTGGCTGCCATAAGGCTAGACCTCCCAGATGCAGGGTGGCTTGTCGTGGACCGAGCCGACGCCCGCGACGGCATGGGTCAGCATCTCCGTTCGGCAGACCCCATCGTCTCGATCCGAGTGTTGGCACTCTGCTGCACAGAGTGCCAACGAACTGTTTAGCACTCTACCCTGCCGAGTGCAAGCGAGCACCCACCTGACGGGCATGCAGCCCCAGGTCAGTCCCCAAGCCGGCCCTACCGCCAAGTAACTCCGGCGGGCCGCTGGATGCGACCCGCCGGACCCCAAGTCGACGAAAGGTTGTGTGGCAGGCTCACACGGACTGCGCTGCCGTGCGATCCCGGCCGGTGCATACCAGTGAGGTGATTCAGACCGCCCGGACGGACTCCGCCTGCGGCCCCTTCTGGCCCTGCGTGATCTCGAACTCGACGCGCTGCCCCTGTTCGAGAGATCGGTACCCGTCCATCAGGATCGCTGAGTAATGGACAAATACATCCTTACCACCGTCTACCGCGATGAAGCCGTAGCCCTTGTCCGCGTTGAACCACTTGACGGTGCCCTGCGCCACTTCCGACTCCTCTTACTGGGCTCCCAGATCTCGCCCATTCCTCCGCGAGACCTGTAATCGTGCGACTTAACGGAAATCAAGCCAGACGATCGCCCTCGACCATACCTGTGGCACGGGGTTCGGCAACAGAGTCAATCCGCAAACTACGTATTTCTTCGCGGACAAGGTGGTTCAACCTTGAATTGACCAGGAAAAGCAGAAGGCGCCCGCTAGGGGCGCCTTCTAGGGTGGACGTGTTCGGGTGTTCGGCACTCAGCCGCCGGCTACGGCGGGGATGATTGAGATCTGTGTGCCCTCAGGGGCAGGAGTGTCGAGCCCTTCGGCAAATCGGACGTCCTCTTCCCCCACGTATACGTTGACAAAACGACGAATCTTGCCCGATTCATCCAGAATTCTCGCGCCGATCCCCGGGTAGTCGGAGTCGAGCTTGGCAAGGACGTCACGAAGAGTCGCGCCCTCACCACTCACCTCCGCGTTGCCGCCGGTGTAGGTGCGCAGAATCGTCGGAATCCGCACAGAAACGCTCATGTTTAAGTTCGCCTTTCCTGATTGTCAGACAGCCGCGCGGAACGCGTCGAGAGAGGGCCGGATCACGGCGGTGGGCTGGGCGTCGTCGCTGATCGCGTCCAGCGTCTTGAGCCCGTCACCGGTGTTGAGCACCACGGTCTCGGCCTCGGGATCGAGCTGTCCCGTCTCGACGAGCTTCTTCAGCACGCCCACCGTCACGCCGCCCGCGGTCTCGGCGAAGACGCCCTCGGTCGCGGCCAGCAGCTTGATCGCCGCCACGATCTCGGCGTCGGTGACGTCCTCGACGCCCCCGCCGGTGCGCCGGGCGATGTCCAGCACGTAGGGCCCGTCGGCCGGGTTGCCGATGGCCAGGGACTTGGCGATGGTGTCGGGCTTGACCGGCCGGACGACGTCGTGCCCGGCCTTGTACGCGCTCGACACCGGCGAGCACCCGGCCGCCTGCGCCCCGAAGATCTTGTACGGCGTGTCCTCGACCAGCCCCAGCGCCACCAGCTCCTTGAAGCCCTTGTCGATCTTCGTGAGCTGCGAACCGGAGGCGATCGGGATGATGATCTGCTCGGGCAGCCGCCACCCGAGCTGCTCGGCGATCTCGTATGCGAGCGTCTTGGAGCCCTCGGCGTAGTAGGGCCGCAGGTTGACGTTGACGAAGCCCCACTTGTCGCCCATCGGGTCACCGATCAGCTCCGAGCAGAACCTGCTGACGTCGTCGTAGTTGCCGTCGATCCCGATCAATCTGCCGCCGAACACCCGGGCCATGGCGATCTTGGCCTGTTCGAGGTTGGCCGGGATGAACACGCACGCCTCCAGCCCGGCCCGGGCCGCCGCGGCCGTGACCGCGCCGGCGAGGTTGCCGGTCGAGGAGCAGGAGAGGGTGTGGAAACCGAAATTGCGGGCCGCCTCGACCGCCATGGCGACCACCCGGTCCTTAAAGGAGTGGGTGGGATTGCCCGAGTCGTCCTTCACGTGCAGGGACCGAAGGCCGAGCGCCCGGGCGAGGTGGTCCGCCTTGACAAGTTTGGTCCAGCCGGGGTTCATGTTGGGCTTACTCATGACGTCGGCCGGGACCGGCAGCAGCGACCGGTAACGCCAGATGTTGGCAGGGCCGGACTCGATGTCCGCGCGGGTGACTTCACCGAACGAATAGGCGGCTTCGAGCGGCCCGAAACACTCCTGACAGGCGAAGCTCGGACCCAGCGGATAACCCTTGCCGCACTCGCGGCAGGACAGACCGACAGCAGGACCAAAGTCAAGCGACATGAAGCGAGGCCTTCCCTCATCTTCGCCCGCGGCCACCTTGACCGCAGACCGGAATTGGCACCTGTCCCGGTCGGCCTCGCCAGGTCGCGAGCCTCAGAACCGGGAGGGTTGCCGGGGCTTCGCAGGGCCGGTCCCTCCACCCCTCTGGATGAGCAATATTCAGTTGTCGAAATGGACTCTACCCGCCCAAGTGGCCGAAACATCCACCCGTCTCAATAGATGAGACGGGTGGTCTCAGCGATAGTCTTCGCCCAGCACTCCCTGCACATATTTGCGCGCCTGGTGAATGCGCGACTTCGCAGTGCCCAGCGGAATCTTGAGCTGTTCAGCCACTTCGTTGTAGTCGAGCTGGACGATGTCACGCAACACCAGCGCCTGCGCCAGATCGGGCTTGTCGGCCTCCAACGCCTCCATGGCATCCAGCAGGTCGAGCCGTGACCCCGCGATGACGCTGACCCGGCGCACGTCCGGCTTCTGCATCGGCAGCTCGTCCGAGCTCTGCTCGGCCGCCCTGCGTTTGAGCGAGCGGTAGGTGGTCCGCGCGCAGTTGGCCGTCACGATGTGCAGCCAGGTGCTGAACCTGGCCCGCCCCTCGAACCGCCCGATGTTGCGCGCCACGGCCAGCAGAGTGTCCTGCGAGGCCTCCTCCGCGTCCTGGTGATAGGGCAGAATCCGGGCGCAGTGACGCATCACATCAGGCTCGATCCGCGCCAGCAGCTCGCCAAGCGCACGGTGGTCCCCGGCGGCGGCGGAGCGGGCGAGTTCCTCGGTTAGCTCATCAAGCGCCATAGCTGGGATCCTATGGTCGAAGGGAGCCTAGATGAACAGCATTCTGCTGGCCTCCAACAGAGGGCCCGTCTCCTTCACCGTCTCCGACGACGGCGAGCTGACCATGAAACGCGGGGGTGGCGGCCTGGTGTCCGGGCTGTCGGGAGTGGCCAAGGACGACGGCGTGCTGTGGGTGTGCGCCGCGCTGTCCGACGGCGACCGCAGCGCCGTACGCCTGGCTCCCGGCGGCCGGATCGACCAGGCCGGCTACGACACGGGCCCGGTGCGGATGCTCGACATCCCGCCGGCCACCTTCCACCGCGCCTACAACGCTGTGGCCAATTCCACCCTGTGGTTCGTCAACCACCTGCTCTACGACATCCCCAACTCGCCCAACTTCGGCACGAGGTTCGAGCGCGAGTGGGAGTCCTACCGCGACTACAACGGCGCGTTCGCGCTGGCGCTGGCCGAGAACGCCGGGCACGGCGCCCGGGTGATGGTGCAGGACTACCACCTGACCCTGACCCCGGCGATGCTCCGCGCCGAACGGCCCGACCTGCGCGTCGCCCACTTCAGCCACACCCCGTGGGCGCCGCCCGAATACTTCTCCCTGCTGCCCGACGAGGTGGTCGGGGAGGTCCTGGAGGGCATCCTGGGCGCCGATCACGCCGGGTTCCTGGCCGACAGGTGGGCGCGGGCGTTCATGGACTGCTGCGAGTCGTTGCTGGGCGCGGAGGTGGACCGCGTCGGCCGCAGCGTCACGCACGAGGGCAGGACGACCCGCATCGGGGTGCACAGCCTCGGCGTGGACGGCGAGGCGCTCTGGCAGCGGGCCTGCGAGCCCGACGTCGAGTCGCACATGACCGCGCTCAGGGAGCAGGTGGGCGACCGCCACCTGATCGTCCGCATCGACCGCACCGAGCTGTCGAAGAACATCGTGCGCGGCCTGGTGGCCTACCGCGAGTTCCTCGCCGCGCACCCCGAGTGGCACGGGCGCGTGGTGCACCTGGCCTTCGCCTATCCCAGCCGTCACGACCTGCCCGAATACCGTGAATACACCGCGTCGGTGCAGCGCCGCGCCCAGGAGATCGAGGACGAATACGCCACCGAGGACTGGGACCCGCTGATCCTCAACGTCAACGACGACTATCCGCGTTCGCTGGCCGCGTACCGGATGGCCGACGTGCTGCTGGTCAACCCCATCCGCGACGGCATGAACCTGGTCGCCAAGGAGGGCCCGATCCTGTCGCCCCGGTGCGCGCTCGTGCTCTCGCGCGAGGCGGGGGCGGCGGCCGAGCTGAGCCCGTACGCGCTGATGGTCAATCCCTACGACATCAGCGGCACCGCCGGCGCGCTGCACGACGCGCTGGTCATGCCCGAGGATGAGCGCCGGATGCGGCGCGACAAGCTGTACGCCGCGGCCACCGCCCTGCCACCGGACAAGTGGCTCGCGGCCCAGCTCGACGCCCTGAGCTGAACGGGGGGTCAGCGCCGGTCGGCACCCTTCTGAGCTGAACGGGGTCAGCGCCAGTCGGCGTCCTTGAGCGCGGCGGCCAGCCCCGGCGTGCTCCACTGGTCGACGACGAGGATCCCGGTCGCCGGCAGATACCACTCGCGCTGCACGTAACGGGACTTCCGCTCGAAGCGCGTGCGGGTGACGCAGGTGGCGTTCCACTCGTTGTAGGCGGCCTTGTGCCCGGGGCCGACCTGGCGCAGGCCCTTGGTCCTGATCTTGCCGAGCACCTGGCTCCACGCGCCGTTGTGCGGGCAGGGCTGTACGTCCGTGGCCGGGTAGAAGGGCCGGGCACCGGTGTAGGGCCGGAAGATCTCGTCGCCTCGCTTGGACGCCTTGGGCCCGAGCACCCAGAAGCTGTCGCAGCCGGGAGTGCCGTACGAGCTCGTGGGCTTGGCGCACTTGCCGGTGACCACCCGGGTCCAGTCGGCGGCGACGCGATGCGCCTTCCACGTGGCCGGCAGGTGGAGCGTCAGGCCGCCCCTGAGCTTGAGCGCCTGCGTGGGCGCGGCCGAGGCGGTCGCGGGGAGGGGAACGGCGAGCAGGGTGGCCGCGGCGACGGCCGCGACGGCAAGGCAACGCTTGGACATGCGGTCGACCCTAGGGCCCGCGGCTTGCAATCCGGTCACGAATGGCTGTGCTCGGGCCGATCGCGAACTTCGGCGGCTCGCGGGCCCGTCACGGGCGGGTGAAGGCGGAGGCCAGCTCGGCGAGCAGCGCCACCACGCCCTCGGGCCCGTCCACCACGATGTCGGCCCGCTCGGCCAGCGCCGTCACCTCAGCGGACCCGCTGCACACGGTCACACCCGGCAGCCCGGAGGCGCGTACGGCGTCGAACGCGGCCAGGTCGCCCAGATCGTCACCGACGAACATGACGGACCTCGCGGCCCGCTCCGCCAGGAACAGGCTGAGCGCGTGCCCCTTGTCCATGCCGGGCGGCCGCAGCTCCAGCACCATGCGCCCGGGCTCGACCACCAGACCGTGCTTCTCGGCCAGCTTGGCCAGCGGCCCGCGCAGCGTGGCGAACGCCCCCTCGGGGTCGGCGCTGCGCCGGGTGTGCACCGCGACGGCCCGGCCCTTGTCCTCGACGGTCACGTCCCGCAGGCCGAGCGAGTCGAGCAGCAGCGGCAACTCCGCCTCGGCGCGCGGCACGCCGGGGGGTGGCGGCGGTGCGGAGACCCGGCCGTCCTCCCAGCGTTCGAAGCCGTAGTGGCCGAGCACCACCAGCCCGGGCACGTCGGCGAGGCCGGGCCCGAGCTCCAGCGCGGTGGCCGCGGGCCTGCCGGTCACGATGGCCACCGCGCCGACGTGGGCGCCGAGGTCGGCGAGAACCGCCGGCGCCTCCGGGTGGATCACGGCCGTGGCGGGGTCGGGCACGATGGGCGAGAGGGTCCCGTCGAAGTCGAGCCCGATCACGGCGCCCGCCGGATCGCTCAAGATCGCTTCCATTCCAGGGATGTTCTTCACGCGCCTGCCGTACCCAGCCGGTCAGGGACGCATGCCGAGCCTTCTGGCCGCGCGGTCGCGCTGACGGGTGGATCGTAACCTGCGCAGCCGCTTGACCAGCATGGGATCGTGCTCGAGCGCCTCGGGACGATCGATCAACTCACCGAGCAACTGGTAGTAGCGGGTGGCGGAGAACCCGAAGCTCTCCTTGATGGCATGCTCCTTCGCGCCCGCGTAGCGCCACCATTGGCGTTCGAAGGCGAGGAGCTCCAGATCGCGTTCGGACAGTGGTTGGTGGGACGGCTCCTGGGCAGCATTGTCACCGCTGAGCGGTGCTCCCATGGTGTCCTCCTCGAAAGGGGCGGGCGACGATCACATCGCCCACACGCGGCCCGTGACCATCGTAATGTGCGAAGTGCGGCTGTTCACGACGGATTGGGGGACGTACAGTCACCAAATGTGACCTCCGTAATCACCCTCCTCACCGACTATGGGCTCGAAGATGGCTATGTGGCGGCCTGTCATGGCGTGATCGCCGGGATCGCCCCGCAGGCCCGGGTGATCGACGTGTGCCACCTGATTCCCGCCGGGGACGTACGGCGAGGCGCGGCGGTTCTCGCCCAGACCATCCCGTACCTCCCCCTCGGCATCCATATCGGCGCGATCGATCCGGGAGCCGGGGGCGCCCGGCGCGCGGTGGCCGTGGAGGCGGGCGGCCGGGTGTTCATCGGCCCCGACAACGGCCTGCTGTCCTGGGCGGTGCACGCCAGCGGCGGGGCGCAGGCCGCCTTCGAGCTCAGGAACGAGGAGCACTTCCTGCGCCCGGTCTCGCCGACCTTCCCCGGGCGGGACGTGTACGCCCCGGTGGCGGGGCGGCTGTGCGGCGGGCTGACGCCGGCCGACCTGGGGCCGCGGGTGCCGCTGGATCGGCTGGTCAGGCTGCCCGAGCCGACCTCGCTGCTGCGCGAGGGCTCAGTGGAGGGCGAGGTCGTCTCGGTCGACCGCTTCGGCAACACCCAGCTCTCGATCACGGCCGGCGACCTGTACGCGCTGGGCGTGCGGGTGGGTGACACTCTCGGGGTGTGGCTGGGGCGGCGGCAGCTCTCGCTGCCGTACCGGGAGACGTTCGCGGCGGTGCCGCCGGGGGAACTGGTGGCGTTCGCGGACTCGGCAGGGCTGATCGCGATCGCCGTCAACTCGGGCGACGCCGCGCAGCGGTTAGGGCTCCCACCCGGGGCTCATGTCCGACTTTCGCCTACTCCTTAGCATGAAACCCCCCAGATCGGAATTACTCCGCGTATCGGTCTGTTTACCGAAGCGTCGGATAGCCTCGGTGGCCGCGTGTCAGAATGCACGGACAGATCGGGCGTCCCTCCCCTCCCGTTCGAGGTTGACGTGTACCACCTGTCCACTGCTCCGCTGCCCACCAAGTACACGGCGATCACCCAGGCGATCGCCGTGGCGATCCCCGTGGCGATGTCCACGCTCTGGCCCCCGCCGGATCCGCCCGTGCCCGAGCGCTGGCACGCGTGGCCGGTGGCCCGGATCTTCCCCGGCACGGTGCCGGGGCTCAGCCCGTCCGGGGCGCGGGTCACGTACGTGCTGACCGGGGTCGCCCCCGAGGCGCCCTGCGCGACCGCCTTCCAGCCCGCCGCCGTGCGGACGGGATGCCGCACCGCGTTACGCGCCACCTACGCCGACAGCACGCAGACCTACGTCGCCACCGTGGGCATCGCCGTGCTCGACGGGCCGGCGCACAAAAGGCTCGCGTTCGACGGTTTCGGGCTCGCCGGCATCCGCGGCTCCAGGCTCGCGAGCTTCGGTCCCTCCGCCCTCCGGCTCGGGCCCTTCGACGGGGTGCGGCCGGCCACCGTACGGCCCGTGGCGTTTCCCGGCGGGCCCGCCGAGCGGTTCGGCGAGCGGCAGTATTTCACCGGGGCGGTGGTCGGCTACGGGGGTAGCTACCTGGTGGCCACGGCCGCCGGATACGCCGACGGGCGGCCCTACCTGCCGGGTCACCGTACCGTGCCGCGGTTGCGCCAGGCCGCGTGGCAGCTCGCGACCACGCTGCACCGGGCGCTGACGAGATGAACAGGCTCCTCGTTCCCGCGCTCCTGACCGCGCTCGTGGTCGGGGTCGCGGCGCCGAGCTCGTCCGACGACATGGGCGAGGCCGCGCGGGCCGGGCAGTGGCAGCTCGGCGCGCTGCGGTTACCGGAGGCGTGGCGGATGAGCCGGGGCGCGGGCGTGGTCGTGGCCGTGCTGGACACCGGCGTGAACTCCCGCCACCCCGACCTGGCGGGCGCCGTGCTGCCGGGGCCGGACCTGACCGGGGCCACCAGGGGCCCGTGGGGCCAGCACGGGACCGCCATGGCCAGCCTGATCGCCGGGCGCGGGCACGGCGACGGCCGCGGCCTCATCGGGGTGGCGCCGGCGGCCGAGGTGCTGTCCGTCCGGGTCACGCTGGAGAACGGCGACCCGCTCCGTGAGCAGCGGCGCTCCGGCGGCGGCGACGCGCTGGCCAAGGGCATCCGGTACGCGGCCGACCATGGCGCCGACGTGATCAGCATGTCGCTGGGCGGCGGCAGCGGGTCGTGGGAGGGCTCGGCGCCGGAGGAGGAGTCCGTCCAGTACGCGATCGGCAAGGGCGCGGTGCTGGTGGCCTCCTCGGGCAACGACGGCGACGCGGGAAACCGGAAGAACTTCCCCGCCGCCTATCCCGGCGTGATCGCGGTGGGAGCGGTGGACCGGGCGCTCCAGGTGGCCCGGTTCTCCAACCGGCAGGACTACCTCTCTGTGGTCGCGCCCGGCACGGAGATCGTCACGGCCGACGGGGCCGACTCGTACGTGGTCGGCGACGGCACCAGCTCGGCGGCGGCCCTGGTGGCGGGCATCGCCGCCCTGATAAAAGCGGCTCATCCGGAAATGTCGCCCTATCACGTGCGCAGGGCCATCGAGCTGGGCACCAGGAAGCGCCCGGCCGACGGTTACAGCCGGGCCTACGGGCACGGGGTGGCCAACGCGCTGCTGGCCCTGCGGGCGGCCGACCGGCTGGCGGCGCCCGCGTCGGCGGCGCCCACGCCGGGGGCGTACTTCGGCGAAGGGCCGCCGCCGCCGTCCCGGCTCCCCGTGGTGGCGGGCATGCTGACGCTGGTGGTGGCGCTGTCGGCGCGGGTGATCGTGCGGCACCGAAGGCGTGGCAGGGATTCAGCCTAGCAAGCGCTCGCTTATCACCCTGGAGGTTGTGCTCACTGCCCTGCAGGCGGACGAGCCGGCGGGGCATGGAGCTGGAGGCCGCCGTGTGACATGCCAGGCCCCCCGGGGGAAACCCCGGAGGGCCCGTGCGAAAGGCGGGTCAGCCGGCGTGGACCACGTCGTGCGTCTCGGCGAAGTGACAGGCACTCTCGTGCCCGACCCCCGTCCTGATCTGCAGCAACGGCTCCTCCTCCGCGCAGATCTCCTGCGCCTTCCAGCACCGTGTACGGAACCGGCACCCCGACGGCGGGTTGGCCGGCGACGGCGGGTCACCTTGCAGGATGATCCGCTCGCGATGCTCCCGGCCCTCCGGATCCGGCACCGGAACGGCCGACAGCAGCGCCTGCGTGTACGGATGCGCCGGCCGGTCGTAGATCTCCGCGTCCTTGCCCAGCTCCACGAACTTGCCCAGGTACATCACGGCAACCCGGTCGGAGATGTGGCGCACCACCGACAGGTCGTGGGCGATGAAGATGTAGGCCAGGTTGAACTCTTTCTGCAGCCGGTCCAGCAGGTTGATCACCTGCGCCTGGATCGACACGTCGAGCGCGGAGACCGGCTCGTCACAGACGATGATCTCGGGCTGGAGCGCCAGCCCCCGGGCGATGCCGATGCGCTGCCGCTGGCCGCCGGAGAACTGGTGCGGGTAGCGGTTGATGTGGTCGGGGTTGAGCCCGACGACCTCCAGCAGTTCCTGCACCTTCTTGCGCCGGTCGCCCTTGGGCGCCGCCTCGGTGTGGATCTCGTACGGCTCCCCGATGATGTCCCCGACGGTCATCCGCGGGTTCAGCGAGGTGTACGGATCCTGCATCACCATCTGGATGTTGCGGCGCATCCGCTTGAGCTCGCCGCCCCTGACCTTGGTGATGTCCCGGCCGCTGATCGTCACCGAGCCCGAGGTGGGCCGCTCCAGCGCCATCAGCACCTTGGCGAGGGTGGACTTGCCGCAGCCCGACTCGCCCACGACGCCCAGCGTCTCGCCCTTGTTCAGGTCGAACGACACGCCGTCCACGGCCTTGATCGCGCCGATCTGCTTCTTGAAGACGATGCCCTGGGTCAGCGGGAAGTGCTTGACCAGGTCGCGAACCTCAAGGATGCGCTCACTGCCGCTCGCCATCGAGGACCTCCCTCCAGTAATGGCAGGCGCTGCCGCGTGTGCCACTGATCGTGTGCAGCGGGGGGACGTCGGTCATGCAGTTTTCCTGCCGGTAGGGGCACCGGGGATGGAACGAACAACCCGTCGGCAGTTCGAGCAGGTTGGGCGGCAGGCCGCTGATGGCGTACAGGTCCTGGCCCTTGAGGTCGACCCGGGGGATCGACTCCAGCAACCCCTTCGTGTACGGATGCGCGGGCCGGCGGTAGATGTCGTGTACGGGGGCGGTCTCCACGATGCGCCCCGCGTACATGACGGCGATCTTGTCGGCCACGTCCGCCACGACGCCGAGGTCGTGCGTGATCAGGATCAGGCCCATCTGGCTCTCGCGCTGCAGCTCGGCCAGCAGTTCCATGATCTGCGCCTGCACGGTCACGTCGAGCGCCGTGGTCGGCTCGTCCGCGATCAGCACCTCGGGGTCCAGCGCGATCGACATCGCGATCATGATGCGCTGCCGCATGCCGCCGGAGAACTGGTGCGGATAGTCGTGGACGCGCTGCTTGGCGGCCGGGATGCGCACCCGGTCCATGAGCTCGACGGCCTTCTTCATGGCCTCGCCCTTGGACATGCCGCGGTGCACCCGGAACATCTCGCTGATCTGCCAGCCCACGGTGAACACCGGGTTGAGCGCCGAGAGCGCGTCCTGGAAGATCATCGCGATCCGCTGGCCGCGCACCTGCGTGCGGGCCTCTTCCGAGAGCTTGAGCAGGTCGGTGCCCTTGAAGCGGATCTCCCCCTTGGGGATGACCGCGGGTGGCATGTCCAGGATGCCCATGATCGCCTGAGCGGTCACGGACTTGCCCGAACCCGACTCGCCCAGCACCGCGAGCGTCTCGCCGGGGCCGACCGAGTAGGTCACGCCGTTCACCGCGCGTACGACGCCCGCACGGGTGCGGAACTCCACGTGCAGGTCTTCCACCGCGAGCAGCGGGTGGTCGCCCAGCCCTCCCTCGGCGGGCAACACTCCTGTTGACGTCGACTTCACTTGATCCCCCCTTCTACCTGAGCTTCGGGTCGAGCGCGTCGCGCACGGCGTCGCCCATCATGATGAACGCGAGCACGGTGACGCTCAGGAACACCGCCGGGAACACCAGCGGCAGCGGCGCCTCCAGGAACCGGTCGCGCGCGTCCGAGATCATCAGACCCCAGGAGATGTCCGGCGACTGCACGCCGACTCCCAGGAACGACAGCGCCGCCTCGGCCGCGATGAAGACACCCAGGTTGATCGTGGCCACGACGATGACCGGGGCCAGCGAGTTGGGCAGCAGGTGCCGGAACATGATCCGGCCCGCGCCCGCGCCCAGAGCCTTGGCCGCGACCACGAAGTCCTGGCTCTTCGCCGTGATCACGGCGGCCCGCATGATGCGGAACGTCATCGGCCAGCCGAGCACCGCCAGCGCGATGATGACCAGCAGGATGCTGTTGGCCCGGCCGCGGAACGTGGCCGCGATCAGCAGGGCGCCGAGGATCGGGGGGATGGCGAAGAAGATCTCGGTGACCCGCGAGGACACCGCGTCCACCGCACCGCTCATGTAGCCGGCGATGATGCCGAGCAGGCCGCCGATGAGGGTGGTGATCATCGTGGTGAACACGCCGATCACGATCGAGTTGCGGGCGCCGTAGATCGTCTTGGCGTAGACGTCACAGCCCAGGTTGTCCTTGCCGAACAGGTGCCCGGGACTGGGCGCCTGCCGTGCCGTCGCCAGGTCGCAGGTCCTGGCGTTGAACGGGTCGATCGCGGTGAACAACGACGGCCAGAACGACATGACCAGGAGCACCAGGATGATGATCATCGACAGGATGAACATCGGGCGGCGCCTCAGGTCGTACCAGGCGTCGCTCCACAGGCTCGCGGGCTTGCCGGTCTTGGCCTTCCTGCCGTGCCGCGCCGGTGCCGGGGCGGTGACCGTGTCCGTGGCCAGTGCCGGCGCCTCCGGGAGCCCTGGCCCGACCGGCGGGGTGGGGTTACTCATAGCGGATCCTCGGGTCGAGCACGGCGTACAACAAGTCGACGATCAGGTTGGCGACGATGTAGATCAGCACCAGGGCGGTGACGATACCGACGACAACCGGCTGTTCCCGCAAGTAAACCGACGTGAAGAGCTGATTGCCAATTCCCTGGAGGTTGAAGATCCGTTCGGTGATCACCGCGCCGCCCATCAGGTTGCCGAGGTCGGCGCCCAGAAAGGTGACCAGCGGGATCAACGCGTTGCGCAACCCGTGCCTGCCGATGACGCGGCGCCGGGACAGGCCCTTGGCCGTGGCCGTGCGGATGTAGTCGGCCCGCAGGGTCTCCGCGAGGCTGGTCCTGGTCAGCCTCGTCAGGTAGGCGATGGACGTGCCCGCGAGCACGAAGCCCGGCAGCAGATAGCTGCGCAGGCCCGCGAACGTACCCGCGACGGGGAATATGTCCAGCCCGGTCCACTGCTTGAGTTTCACGCCCAGCAACAACTGCAGCACGAAGCCGGTGACCAGCGTGGGCACCGAGATCAGCAGCAGCGTCGAGGCGAGGATCACGGTGTCGGTGGCCTTGCCGCGGCGCAGCGCCGCCCACAGGCCCAGGCCGACGCCGATGACGGCCTCCATCGTCAGGGCGGTCAGAGCGAGGTTCAGGGTGACCTGGAACTTGCCCGCCATGATCTCGGAGACCGGGATGTCGGCGAAGTTCACCCCGAAGTCGCCGCGGAAAAGCACGCCACTGATGTAGTACCAGTACTGGACCAGCAGCGGATCGTTGAGGTGATACTGCTCGCGCAGCACCGCCGCCACCGCGGCGTCAGGACGTTTGTCTCCGAACATCGCCGCGATGGGGTCGCCGGGCAATGCGAAGACGATCAGGAAAATAAGTAGCGTGGCGCCTAGCAGGACGGGTATCGCCTGGATCAGACGCCTTATGACATAACGGCCCATTCAAGCCCTCCCATACACACACCTGGAGGCAGCCCCTGGGGTCCGTGGTTTCCGGCCCAAGTGGCTGCCCCCAGCTCAGCCCTTCGACGGGTGGACGGCAAGCGCCGTCCACCTGGCGAAGTGGCGTCAGGCCTTCTCGACCTGGGCCCAGTTGACCTGGTTGAGAAGGTTGAGCGTGACGTTCTTCACCTTGGTGGAGTTGGCGAAGTTACTCCGGTAGAAGTACACCGGAATGTAGGGGAGGTCCTTGATCAGGATGTCGTCCGCCTGCTGGTAGTACTTCAGCCCCTCGGCGGCGTCGAGAGCCTGGTCACCCTTGGAGACCAGGTCGTCGAACTCCTTGTTGGAGTAACCGCCGTAGTTGGAGCCGGTGCCGATGGAGCCGGTGCCGAAGATCGGCG
The DNA here is from genome assembly GCF_039871825.1 of Nonomuraea sp. B12E4. Taxonomy (NCBI): domain Bacteria; kingdom Bacillati; phylum Actinomycetota; class Actinomycetes; order Streptosporangiales; family Streptosporangiaceae; genus Nonomuraea; species Nonomuraea sp. B12E4. The sequence goes on from NZ_JBDPME010000024.1 coordinate 120,832, forward strand.
TCAGGTAGTTCTCCGCCGACGGGTAGTCGATCGACCAGCCCATCCGGAACAGACCCTTGTACTCCTTGGCGTCCAGGGCGTCCAGGATGCCCTGGAACTTCTCGAACGGCGCGGGCTTGACCTCGATGCCCAGGTTGGAGCGGAGGTTGTTGGCGACCGCCTCGATCCACTCCTTGTGGCCGCCGTCCGCGTTGTAACCGAGCTCGATGGACTTGGGGCCGTTGGCCTCGGTGTACAGCTTCTTGGCCTCCGCCGGGTTGTACGTGCAGGCGTCGCAGGCGCCCTGGCGGTAGCCGGGGATGGCGGGGTTGATGAAGTCGTCGGCGGGGGCACGGGTGCCGGAGAAGACCGTGTCGGTGATGGTCTTCCGGTCGATGGCCAGCGAGATGGCCTTACGGACCTGCGGGTTGTCGAACTCGGGGTTGTACTTCAGCGGAACGCCGATGTAGCCCACGGCGGCGTCGGGCTCGTCGTGGTAGCGGTCGCTGAACGTCGACTTGGCGGTGGCGATCGTGGAGGGCGGGAGAGAGTCGTGGATGTCGAGGTTCTCTGCCTGCAGGTCGTTGAACGCCGTCTCGGAGCTCGTGTAGACCTTGAACTGCAGCTTGGTCCAGCCCTTCGGCTTGGCGCCGAGGAACTTGTCGTAGACCGTCAGGTCAAGAGTGGTGTCGGTGCCCTTCTTGTAGGGCTTGTCCAGCTTGAACAGGCCCTGGCCGATCGGCTGCTCGCCGTAGGCCTGGGTCACCTGACCGTCGGGGCCGATGGCCGAGGCCGGCAGCGGGTAGAAGGCGGTGTACCCGAGCATGGTCTTGAACTGCGAGAACGGCGCGGAGAGCGTGACCTCCAGGGTCAGGTCGTCAACGACCTTGAGACCCTTCATCTCCTTGGCCGTCGGCTTCTTGCCCTCACCAGGGTGCACGTCGGCGTAGCCATCGACGCGACCGAAGAAGTAGGACGCGCCCATGGCGTTGTCCTGGTTGGCCCCGTAGTTCCACGCGCGGGCGTAGTCCGCGGCGGTCACGGCGGTGCCGTCGTGCCAGGTGTAGCCTGACTTGAGCTTGATCGTCCAGACCTTGCTGTCCGTGGTGGTGATCGACTCGGCGGCACCCTCGACCGGCTGCTTGTTCTCGTCGTACTCCACCAGCGGCTCGAAGATCGCCGCGAGGACCTCGGAGCCCTCGGTCTCGGTCGTGTTCAGCGGGTTGAGGAGTTCCTGAGGCTCCCCGACTTCCATGCGGACCGGCGTCGTGTCTCCGCCGCCCGCGGCAGTACCACCAGATTCCGAGGCACCGCCGCCACACGCGGCAACCGCGAGGGCGAGCAGCGCGGTACCGGCGACGATCTGTGCGCCCTTAGTAACACGCATGGTGAAAGAATTCCTCCCTCTACAGGTGGGCGTAGGCGCTGAGCTGCGCTGATCAAGAGCAGCCTGACGGGGGGGGTCCTGGTTACCCCCCGGTTTTGGCCTGACATGGTCAAACCAGCCGACGCCCTGCCAGTCGATCGCGACTATCCCTTACTACTTGCCACCAGCGAGTCTCTGGCGCGTTGCAGTTCGGTCACACGTGCGCCTATTCCACGTCACAGACATTCAGCCCGAAGCGCATCAAACATCGCAAATCCCCCACTACAGGTAGGGTCTGGACGTGAACAGTGGATGAAAATTACCCTCTACACGACTGTGCTCGCGCCCTTGCCCGCACACTCCGGCCCGCTGGGCTACGGTTGAGCAGGTCTTGACGACGTCTTGGAACCCCGCGTCGCGAGACTCCGTCCAACAGACTGTCGCCAACCGCGTGCGACAGGCACCCCACCTACCGGGATCCAATAGAGTCCTTGCCATGAGCCAGCCGGAATCCGCTGTCGCGGACGCCCAGGCGGGCGGCCGAAGCGGGCAGGAGCCGCTGGCCAAGCTCGCCAAGAGATATGGGCTTCGCCGTGCCATCGCGCGGCCGAGGTTCCCTGTCTACCTGCGCCAACTCTGGGCGCGGCGACACTTCATCATGACGTACGCGACCTCGCGCAACGTCTCGAAATACAACCGATCGGCGCTCGGCCAGCTGTGGCAGGTGCTCACCCCCCTGCTCAACGCCGCGATCTACTACCTGATGTTCGGCCTCATTCTGGGCGGCCACAAGAACATCCCGCACTACCCGGCGTTCCTGCTGACCGGCATGTTCATCTTCACCTACACGCAGCGCACGGTCACCGCCGGTGCCAAGTCGATCTCGAGCAACCTGTCGCTCATCAGGGCGTTGCACTTCCCCAGGGCGTCCCTGCCGCTGGCCTACACCATCCAGGAGCTCCAGCAGCTCGCCATCTCCATGGGCGTGCTCTTCGTCCTCGTGGTCGCCAACACCGGAGAATGGCCCAACTGGTTCTGGTTCATGATCCCCGTCGTGCTGCTGCTGCAGACGATGTTCAACATCGGCGCAGGACTCGTGGTCGCCCGGCTCGGGGCCACGATGCGCGACCTCAACCAGTTGCTGCCGTTCATCACGCGCACCTGGCTCTACGCCTCCGGGGTCTTCTTCTCCATCCAGGACAAGGTGGTCGACTCCGCCGCGCTGCCGCAGTGGGTGGCCAACGTGATGTATCTCAACCCGGCGGCCTCCTACATCGAGTGGATGCGTGAGATCCTGATCAGCACCCACAACAAGCAGTTCGGCCACCACCCCCCACCAATGGTGTGGATGTCTTGCGTATTCTGGGCGGTGTTCGCACTCGGCTTCGGCTTCTGGTACTTCTGGCGGTCCGAGGAGAGGTACGGGCGTGGCTGAACTGACCAAGGAGCTATCACAGGTGAAGGGCGAGAAGCCCGCCGTCTCCGGCAAGGATGTGGATGCTCCCGGCAACGGCAAGGGTGTTCCCGGCAAGGGGCAGGAAGCTCCCGCCACGGACAAGCGGGTGCATCCTCGACCAGAGCCCCAGGGCAAGCGCCCGCTCGACGCCCCCACGGGCACGCCGACCGTGATCGTCGACGACCTCCACATCGTCTACCGCGTCTTCGGCGCGGCCAGCGACGCGGAAAAGGGCAACGCGGTCAACGCCCTCACGCGCCTTCTCAAGCGCCAGGGCCGCCCGCAGATGAAAGAGGTCCACGCCGTCAAGGGCGTGACCTTCGTGGCCTACCACGGCGACGCCATCGGCATCGTGGGCCGCAACGGCTCCGGCAAGTCCACGCTGCTGCGGGCCATCGCCGGCCTGCTGCCGCCGCACGAGGGCGCCGTCTACACCGACGGCCAGCCCTCGCTGCTCGGCGTCAACGCGGCGCTCATGCGTGAGCTGACCGGCGAGCGCAACATCGTGCTCGGCTGTTACGCCATGGGCATGACACCGGCCGAGGTCCGCGAGAAGTATCAGGAGATCGTCGACTTCTCCGGCATCGACGAGTTCGTCCAGTTGCCGATGTCCACCTACTCCTCCGGCATGGGCGCCCGCCTGCGCTTCGCCATCTCCTCCGCCAAGACCCACGACGTCCTGCTCATCGACGAGGCGCTGGCGACCGGCGACCGGGAGTTTCGCAAGAAGAGCCAGGAGCGCATCCGCCAGATCCGTGAGTCGGCCGGCACGGTCTTCCTCGTGGCCCACGACCTTAAGGTCATCGAAGAGACTTGCAACCGGGTCATCTGGCTGCACAAGGGCAAACTCAAAATGGACGGCGACCCGAAGGAAGTCCTCGCCGCCTACAACAAAGGCTAAGCCGCCAACCCTTCTATCTGACTTGTTACGCGTTGCCGTGGTCGGCCACCCGCCGCAGGGGGTCGCCGGCCCTCCAGGAAACGGCCGCTGACCCCACACTCTTTCTATCTGTTACGCGTTGCCGTGGTCGGCCACCCGCCGTAGAGGGTCGCCGACCCTCCAGGAAACGGCCGCTGACCCCACACTCTTTCTATCTGTTACGCGTTGCCGTGGTCGGCCACCCGCCGTAGAGGGTCGCCGACCCTCCAGGAAACGGCCGCTGACCCTTCCGTGGTGGCCCGCCGTAACGCGAGCCCACGTTGACCCACTCCGTGGTCTCGATCTGCCTTCGACACTCCTCCAACCTTTCGATCTTGTGTGCGGAACCAGAGCGACTCCAGAGGCAAATGACTGACAGCGAGCCTCCCGTTCCGATAGGATTCGAACGTCAATTCGATCCGAGGAACGGTGATGGAGTGGGGGCGCGCGATGGGAGAGCTTTCGGCCGCGATTGACCACCTGGCCACCGAGGACGTGTCGGAGATCCCGCGAATGCAACTGGCCGAGCAACTTCTGGAGCTGCACTGGCAGATGGCCCGGCTGCAGGCCCAGATAGCCCGCCGCACCGGCGTCCGCCTCCCCTGACGGACCCACAACGTCCCCCAGACATCCCGCCAAGGGCCCCCAGCCCTGAGCCACCCGAGAAGCGTGCCGCACCAACAAGGACACCCCGTGGCCAACCCCCCAAACGGCGAGTCACCCGATGCGGCCAACCCCTCACCAGCCCCGCACCTGCGGTGGTGTCCCACCGAGTGGCGGATCAACGATCTTGTAGTGCGCTGCCCAACTGGGCGGACAGGGCTGAGCGGGTGAGCAACCACACCGCTATGCAAGACGTCACCACCTGGGGAACTGTGGATGACATGTCGGCCTTGGGGGGCCCAGGATGCGCGGCGTTACGGTGCCCGGCCCCGTGGCGGTCAGCGAGCGTCTTCCTGGAGGCCACCAGCCATGTACGGCGGGTGGCTCCGGCCCACTTGGCGCCGCCGTACAGGATGAAAACAGAGCGGTACGAGACGAAACAGAAAGGCCCCCGCCGACCTGGGCCGGCGGGGGGTCGCGGCCCTGCTGGCGCGACTTCGAGAGATCCGGGCGAGGCGTGTCCGCCCCCGCCCGGGATGAGACCACTCCGCCACGCGGAGTGCCTGTTGATCCTTTGCGCGCCAGCACCCCGGGCGTCCGGCACCTAGGGACGCCCGCGCCGGTCTGGCGCGTCAGTTCGACGGTTTCCCCGTCCGGCGGCAACCGCCGTCAAGGAAGGGATGGTGACCCGATCGGGAGGCGACCCGCCGTCAAGCGACGGTTGATGTCCCGATCGAAAGGCTGTGGCGCGCCGTCCCGCCACGTCGCCGCCACGGCCGACCCCCGGGCATCGGCACCTAGGACGCCCGCGAACCGTCGTGCCGGCGCTGAGCGAAGCCGCTCGCCGGCGCCCGCATCGCGGCTAGCCGCGAGCCCAGGAGCTCCGCGCCGAACTCGTCAGCGAGTTGGCGCTCCAGCCGAGGGCGGCCACGACGTCGCTGTACGCGCCGGCGGCCTTGGCCCCGTTGGTTGAGACGAAGCTCGACCCCTTCTCGACGAGCGGGGTGAGCTCGTCCCCAGAGGCGGCCTGGGTGGTGCCAGGCAGCGCCTTGATGACCGGCGCCATCTCGGCCGGCGCCACGCGGCCGACCACCCGAGACAGCTCGCCGGTCGCGCTCTGCGGCAGCGCGCGCTTGGCCGCGTACGTGACGCCGGCCACGACGGTGTCGGCGGACAGGCCCTCGAAGCCCAGGGTCTTGGCCGTGGCGCTGCCGGCTTCGGTGATGCCAGTGCTGGAGGTCAGCATCAGGCCGCTGCCGGCCACATTGCCCATGCCGCTGACGGCGGACGAGTCCAGCAGCCCGAGCATCGAGCCCGTGGCGTCCTTGGCCGTGGCCCGGCCCCGGCCCTGCTTGCCGGCCTTGACCGGCGGCTGCGCCATGCGGGCCGCACCTCCCACCACGGGCAGCGACTCGGTGATGCCGCCGCCGCCGAGCGGGATCCCGCTCATGATCGGCATCAGCTCGGGCAGCGGGCCCCCGGTACGGGTGATGTCCTCCGCCGAGTTGGCCGTGGTGACGCCGGGCTCCCGCTGGTTCCGCTCATTCGCGAGGTCGCGCTCGACCCGGGACAGCCCGACGGGCTTCGTCTGCATGCCGCCCAGCAGACCGGAGAGCAGGCCGCTGCCGACGAGGCCGCTCAGCAGGCCGCCGACGGGGCTGCCGCCCATGATGGTGCCTCCGCCCAGGCCCTCCTGGGAGGCGTGCCCGGCGGTGTTGTGGTGAACTTCTGCTTGGGCGGGCACGGCCAAAGCCGCCGCCAAGCCGAATGCTGTGACGGCTACCGCCGCCTTGACTACTCGATTCATGATTGCCTTCCCGGCTCGTGATCGATCGCTCTCGAATGCGGTGGAAATGCGAATCGATAACCCCCGAATGCCGTGCCGGTCGCGCTATGGGCACCACACGAAGCGTGCCGTCACGGCTGAGCTACGCCAGTAGTTCTACCACCGGCTGTGATCGGCCGCAGGCGCATGAATGCCCATGCAACAGGGGTTTGCAGCCCGGTTACCGAGTAAGGGGGGAGCGTTGAGCGGGGAGACAAAATAGGAAACAGGAGGGCCTGGATTCCGATGTCGCGGGTACCCGTTCGGATTCTTCCCGATGGTTGCGGACACCCCGACGGCCCGTGACAAAGGGTCGCGAAAACAATTGTCACGGGCCAGGGACGTGCATTTTCTCCGGTCGCGGCGGACGCGCACGGCCGGATCAGGCCGGCAGCAGGGCTTCCGCCGGTTCGAACGGAAAACGGTCGGCGAGGGCCGGCCGCAGATCCGTCAGCCAGACCGCCGTCGGGTCGTAGCGAGCGAAGAACGGCCTGCCCACCAGCGACGGGTCGCGCGCCTGGATGAAGTGGAGCATGAACACCTGCTCCCCCGCGATCTCCACGACGCCGTCCACGCACACCTTGCCGGGAGTGGCCGACATCGACGGCCCACGCACCGTGCGGCACAAGCCGGAGACGGTCGAGTAGGCATCCCTGAAGACCTCGTACGCCCGCGCCAGCGGCACCGCGAAGTAGTCCTGCGGCCCGGTGTCACGCTCGACGAACATGTAATAAGGGATCATCCCCATCCGGAGCTGCCGCCGCCACATGCCCGACCACACGGCGGGGTCGTCGTTGATGGACCTGATGAGCGGCGCCTGGGTCCTGATCGTGGCCCCGCTTCCGATGATGCGCTTGACCGCCGACTCGACGAGCGGCGACTCCAGCTCGCGCGGATGCGTGAAGTGGGCCATGAACGAGAGATTCTTGCCCGCGGCGACCACCTCCTCGAACAGCCCGAGCGTGGAGTCGGCGTCGGGATCGGTGGTGAAGCGCTGCGGCCAGTAGGCCAGCGCTTTGGTGCCGATCCTGATGGACTCCAGTTGCTCCAGCCCGAGCAGGGGCTCGATATATCGTCTGATCACGGGCTCACCCATGATCATCGCGTCGCCACCGGTGATCAGGACGCTGGTGACCTCCGGATGCTGCCGGATGTAGGACACCATCTGGCCGATGTCGTCGGAGGCGAACTTGAGGTCCGCGTCGCCGACGAACTGCGCCCAGCGGAAGCAGTAGGTGCAGTACGCGTGACAGGTCTGCCCCTGCTTGGGGAAGAACAGCACCGTCTCGGGATATTTGTGCTGCATGCCAGGGACCGGCTCGTCGTCCATCTTCGGGACGTTGAGCTCCTTCTGGCCTGCCGGATGTGGGTTGAGCTGTGCCCGTACCCGGTTGGCCTCGGCCTGGATCTCCGCGTTGGGCGCCTCAGCCTTCAGCAGGTCGGCCAGCCGGGCCACGTCGGCGACGGGCAGCATGTCCTCCTGCGGGAACACGAGCCGGTAGATGGGGTCGTCGGGCGCGGCCGACCAATCTATGAGTTCATCCACGACGTAGGCGTTCGTCCGAAAGGGGAGCACCGTGGCGACGGCGCGGACCTTCAGCCGCGCCTCGTCGTCCAGCCCTGCCCGCCGCAGCAACTCGTCAAGGTGCTTGGACGTGTACGCCTTGAAACGTCGGGTGCCTGCCTGGTTCAAGATCACTAGGCCCTTTCCCATCTTTTTTGTTCGATCAGGTGTAAACCTCACGACCCTGTCGCGCGTCTACGGTCCTTAATACCCGGACGCGTACCGTGGCGTCACCGGTTCCACTGGGCTCCAAGTTTTCCTTGAGGTTCGCGATATTCGCGACATATCGCGATAAGACCTACACTGAGGTATGTGACCGACCAACCGGACCTGCGCGCCTCCGACGCCGACCGCGACCACGTGGCCGCGGTGCTGGGCGAGGCGCTCGCCACAGGAAGACTCACCAGCGCCGAGCACGCCGATCGCCTCGACGTCGCCTACACGGCGACGACCGTCGGCGAGCTCGTCCCCCTCACCCGGGACCTGCCCGAGGTGTCCGCATCCAACGTGCCCGCCATCATCGAGCAGCAGGTCATCGACTCGAAGTTCAGCAAGATCGTGCGTAACGGCCGCTGGGTGGCCTCCCGCAACGTCCGGCTGTCCGCCCGGTTCGGCGCTCTCATCATCGACCTGTCGGACGCGGTGCTGCCGGGCCGCGAGATCATCCTTGAGACGAACGCGTGGTTCAGCAAGATGATCGTTCGCGTGCCGGAGAACGCCCATGTGATCGACGAGGGCGGCTCCATGTTCGGCAAGCGCAACGTCACGGGCGGCTCCGGCGGGGACGGGCCGCTGATCCGGGTGCGGGGGCAGTCGAAGTTCTCCAAGGTGATCGTGTCCCGCGGAGTGTCCGACTGGAACCTCCACTGACCGGACCCCACCCTCACCTCACACCTCCACGGGGCACACCAGCCGGCTCCCCGCGCCGTCCGCAACCCTCCGGCACGCCCGACGGCACAGGGCCCGCCCGCTGAATTCCGCCCCCGGATGACTACGCGTGGCGGCGCGGCGGGGAGCCGGGCCAGGGCACGGTGGCAGGCCGCGCAGGACTGGAACGCGTTGGAGCGGGAACCAAAGGGGCCTACCCGCCGGTTTAATCTGGCACCTGCCATGCCTGCGATGCGGACATCCGAGCCCGCGTTCCGGCCAAGCCGTGACGGCGGGCTCGATGCCGTACGAGGTGATGATTGTCCGAAACCAAACCCATCGCGCTCGACGCCATGGGCGGTGACCACGCACCGCACGAGATAGTGGCCGGGGCGGTGCACGCGGTCCGGGAGCGCGGCCTGCGTGTTGTGCTCGTCGGGTCCCCGCGCGTGCTCTACGAGACGCTGGCCGACCACGACGCCACCAAGGAGGTCCCGATCGTCCGGGCCGAGGAGGCCCTGGCGATGGACGAGGGCGCGCTGGCGAGCCTGCGCCGTCCCCGCTCCAGCATCGCCGTGGCCTGCCACCTCGTACGCCGGGGCGACGCGAGCGCCGTGGTGTCGGCGGGCTCCACGGCGGGGATCGTGGCCACCGGGCGGCTCCGGCTCAAGGCCCAGCAGGGCGTGCTCAGGCCGGCCATAGCCGTGGCCCTGCCCACGCTCCCCAGGCCGACCCTGCTCCTCGACGCCGGCGCCAACGCCGAGGTCAAACCGGAGATGCTGGTGCAGTTCGCCCACCTGGGCGCCACATACGCCGAGCTGGCCCACGGCGTCCAGTCCCCCCGCGTCGGCCTGCTCACGATCGGCAGCGAGGCGGAGAAGGGCAACAAACTCGTCAAGCGCGCCCACGAGTTGCTGCAGAGCTCCCCCGGCCTGCAGTTCACCGGCAACGTCGAGGGCCACGACCTGCTGACCGGCAAGGTGGACGTGATCACCACCGACGGGTTCACCGGCAACGTGGCGCTGAAGACCATGGAAGGCGCCGTACAGTACGCCTTCGCCGAGTTCAGGGAGGCCATCGGCGACAGCAGGCTGGCCCGGCTGGGGGCCGTCCTGCAACGTTCCCGCATCCGCGAGCTGCGCCGCCGCCTGGACGCGGAGGCGCACGGCGGGGCGGTGCTGCTCGGCCTCAACGGCACCGTCGTGATCGCCCACGGCTCGTCCAAGGCACCGGCGATCAGCGCCGCCTGCCAACTCGCGGCCGACCTGTCGGCGGGCGGGATCGTCACGGCGGTAGGCGACCGCATCTCCGCCACAAGTCGGTCCCATCGGCTGTGGTGAACGTCTAGGGTTTGATCCGATCCACAGAAACGGGGGCTTATGTGGACGAGATCACCGCAGCGAAACATGGGCGCGCTTCAGCACGAGGGCTGACCTCGGTGCAGGGGCCCGCCCCGCAACCAGAACCTGCCGAGAGGTTGACCCCAGCGGCCCGGGGGCTCACCTCGGCGCAGGTCGCGGGGGCCCGGACGAACGACGTGCCGCGCCGATCGAGCAGGTCGCTGAGCGCGATCCTCCGGGCCAACGTCTTCACGCTGTTCAACCTCGTCATCGGCGTTCTCTGGGCGCTGATCCTGATCTTCGGCGAGTGGCAGGACAGCATGTTCGGGCTGGTCATCGTCGCCAACGCGTTGGTCGGCATCGTTCAGGAGCTGCGCGCGAAGCGCATGCTCGACAAGCTCGCGGTGATCAACGAGACCCCCGTACGAGTCCGGCGCGACGGCGCGGAACGGCTGGTCGAGCCCCGCCAGTTAGTGCTCGGCGACCTCATCCTGCTCGGCCCCGGCGACCGGCTTCTGGTGGACGGCGAGGTGGTCGAGTCCGACGGGCTGGAGGTGGACGAGTCCCTGCTGACCGGCGAGGCCGACCCCGTGCCCAAGCAGCCGGGCGACGGGGTGCTGTCGGGCAGCTTCGCGGTGGCGGGCGCCGGCGCGTTCGTGGCCACGAAGGTCGGCACCGACGCGTACGCCGTCCGCCTCGCCGAAGAGGCCAGCAAGTTCCACCTCGCCCATTCCGAGCTGCGCGAGGGCGTGGCGAACTTCATCAAATACCTCACCTGGCTGGTCGTCCCCATCGGCGCCCTGCTGATCCTCAGCCAGCTCGCCAACTCGGCCGACTTCCGCACCGCGATCACCGGCGCGGTCGCGGGCATCGTCACCATGATCCCCGAGGGCCTGGTGCTGATGACCTCGATCGCTTTCGCCGTCGGCGTCATCCGCCTGGGCCGGCGCAAGTGCCTGGTCCAGGAATTACCTGCCGTCGAGGGCCTGGCCAGGGTGGACATGCTCTGCCTGGACAAGACGGGCACGCTCACCTCCGGCGGCATGGACCTCGACCAGGTGCTCCCGGTATGCGACGACCAGCCCGTCGACGCCGCCCTGGCCGCGCTGGCCCACCTCGACCACCGCCCGAACGCCACCGCCCAGGCCATCCGGACCCGCTATCCGGAGCCCGGGACCGGTTGGACGGCCACGGAGACGGTGCCGTTCTCCTCGGCGCGCAAGTGGAGCGGAGCCGACTTCGGGGAGCGCGGTGCCTGGGTGCTGGGCGCTCCCGACGTGCTGCTCGCCGGCGGTCACTGCTACGACAGGGCCGCCGACCTGGCCGCGACCGGCGCCCGCGTGCTGGCCCTCTGCCGCACGGACAGGCTCGCCCCGCCGGGAGCCGCCACGCCCGGGGATCCGGAGGCTCCCGCCGTACCAGTGGAACCGGTCACGCATGCCGCCGCGCCGAGCGGCGCGTACGCCGTGCCGAACGGCCTGGAGCCGGTCGCGCTCGTCACGCTCAAGCAGAGCGTCCGGCCGGACGCGCGCGAGACCCTGCGGTATTTCGCCAAGCAGGGCGTCACCATCAAAATCATCTCGGGCGACAACCCGGCGGCCGTCTCCGCCATCGCCACCGGCCTGGGCGTCCCCGGCGGCGAGCGCTCCGTCGATGCCAGAACCCTCCCCCAGGACCGCGACGAGCTGGGCGAGCTGCTGGACGCCCACACCGTGTTCGGCCGGGTGAGCCCGCGGCAGAAGCGGGAGTTCGTCGCGGCCCTGCGGGCCCGCGGCCACACCGTGGCCATGACCGGCGACGGCGTCAACGACGTGCTCGCGCTGAAGGACGCCGACCTGGGCATCGCGATGGGCGCGGGCAGCCCGGCGACCAAGGCGGTGGCGCAGGTGGTCCTGCTGGACAACAAGTTCGCCACGCTGCCGCACGTCGTGGGCGAGGGCCGCCGCGTGCTGGCCAACATCGAACGGGTCGCCAACCTGTTCCTCACCAAGACCTTCTACGCGATCACGCTGTCGCTGCTCGTGGGGTTGGCCGGGGTCATGTTCCCCTTCGCGCCCCGCCACTCCACCCTGACGAACGCCCTGACCATCGGCATCCCCGCCCTCTTCCTGGCGCTCGCGCCCACGTACGAACGCTCCGAGCCCGGGTTCGTCCGCCGGGTGCTGCGTTTCGCCGTACCCGCGGGAGTGTTGTGCGCGGCGGCGGTGCTGCTGTCGTTCTGGGCGGCGCACAGTGACGCCTCCACCCTCGTCGAGGACCAGACGGCCGCCGTGATCGCGCTCTTCCTCACCACCTGGTGGGTGCTCGTGCTGATCGCCCGGCCGCTCAACCGGTGGCGGATCGTCCTGGTCGGGTCGATGGCGGCGCTGTTCGCGATCGGCCTCGCGCTGCCCTTCGTCAGGGACCTGTTCGCGCTGCGACCGGAGGACCTCGGCAACGACCTGACCGCCGTCGGCATCTCGGTCGTGGCCGCCGCGGCCATCAGCGCCGCGGTCAAGGTCGCCGGTACCCTAAGAACATGACCGACCCGCAGATAGTGCTCACCGAGCGCGTCCAGCAGGCGCTGGCTCGCGCGTTCGGCGCGGAGCACGCCGACGCCGACCCGCTGATCCGGCCCTCCCAGTTCGCCGACTTCCAGGCGAACGTCGCGATGAGCCTGGCCAAGCGTCTGCGACGGGCCCCGCGGGAGGTCGCCGAGGCCATCAAGGCGGAGCTGTCGGACTTCCCCGGCCAGGTGGAGGTCAGCGGCCCCGGTTTCCTCAACATCACCCTCGGCAACTCGTGGATCGAGTCCGAGGCCAGGCGGATGCTGGACGACGCGCGGCTCGGCGTCGGCACGGCCATGCCGCCGCAGACCGTGGTGATCGACTACTCCGCGCCCAACGCGGCCAAGGAGATGCACGTCGGCCACCTGCGCACCACGATCGTCGGCGACTCGCTGGCCCGCCTGCACGAGCACCTCGGCAACAAGGTGATCAGGCAAAACCACCTGGGCGACTGGGGCACGCCGTTCGGCATGCTCATCGAGCACCTGCTCGACATCGGCGAGGAGGCGGCGGTCGCACAGCTCGAAGCCGGCCAGGGCACCGAGTTCTACCAGGCGGCGCGGGCCAAGTTCGACAGCGACGAGACGTTCAAGACGCGGGCGCGGACGCGGGTGAGCACCCTGCAGTCGGGCGACCCCGACACGCTGCGGCTCTGGCACGTGTTCATGGAAGCCACCGTGCGCTTCTTCAACAAGGTCTACGAGTTGCTCGGCGTCACGCTGACCGACGCCGACATCGCCGGCGAGAGCATGTACAACCCGATGCTCCAGAAGACCTGCGACGACCTGGAGGCGTCCGGCACCGCGCTGATCAGCGAGGGCGCGCTCTGCGTGTTCCCGCCCGGCTTCACGGGCTCCGACGACAAGCCGCTGCCGCTCATCATCAGGAAGAGCGACGGCGGTTACGGTTACGCCACCACCGACATGGCGGCCATCCGCTACCGCGTGCACGACCTGAAGGCCGACCGTATCCTCTACGTCGTGGGCGCCGATCAGGCGCTGCACTTCCGGATGGTGTACGCGGCGGCGCGAATGGCGGGCTGGCTGCCCGACACGGTCTCGGCCGAGCACGTCCAGATCGGCATGATGCTGGGCAAGGACGGGCGCCGGTTCAAGACGCGCTCCGGCGAGTCCGTCAAGCTGATGGACCTGCTGAATGAGGCCATCGACCGGGCCGCGGCCGCGATCGCCGACCGGGGCTACGACCAGGCGACGCAGAAGGAGATCGCCCATGCCGTCGGCATGGGCGCGGTCAAATACGCCGACCTGTCGGTCAGCCACGACAGCGAGTACGTGTTCGACTTCGACCGCATGCTCGCCTTCACCGGCAACACGGCCCCCTACCTGCAGTACGCCCAGGCCCGGATCCGCTCGATCTTCCGCAGGGGCAACGTCGATCCGGCCACGGCGACCGGCCCGATCGTGCTCGGCGAGGCGGCCGAGCGCGCCTTGGCCCTCCAGCTGCTCGGCTTCGGCGGCGTGGTGGAGCAAACCGCGCTGACCTGCGAGCCCCACCGGCTGTGCGCGTTCATCTACGCAACGGCCACCGCCTTCACCGACTTCTTCGAGCAATGCCCGGTGCTCAAGGAAGGCGTCGACCCCGATACGCGGGCCTCGCGGCTGGCGCTCTGTGCGCTGACCCTGCGGGTGCTGGAGACCGGGCTCGACCTTCTGGGCGTCCCTGTTCCCGAACGCATGTAACAGGCAGTTGACTCAAAGTCCCCCGTTCCGTCGTGGGCGCGCCTCCACCTCGAAGGCGCGCCCCAACGGCTAGGCTTTACGCGGTCATGAACCGAGGCCGAATTGGGGGAGTTCTCTGCCTTGAGCACGGACCTGACTGCGAGTCCCCCCGTGGCGACGGAGTTGCACCGCTACGCCGAGGCGCTGCTCGCGCACCTCGCCGCGAACGGCAGTGCCCCTCCCGCCGCACCGGGTTTTCGCGACATATCCGGCTATTGGCTGCCTCCAGCCGTCGAAGCACTGGTCGCCATCCTGGCCGGTGAGGATCCACTCGAGCCGCTCAGCAGGGCCGCCGGCCGCGACCAGCAGCAGACCGCGCTCTTCCTGTGCCTGGCCCTCGCGGTGTCCGGGCAGGGCAGCCGCATCCACGCCTCCTGGCTCGGCACCGCCTTCGGCGAGTTGTCGCTCGATCAGCCGGTCTCCCATGGGCAGCGCTCGCTCTGGCTGGCCGCCGCCCGGGGCGCGTACGGGCCCGCCGGCAAGATCTTCGTGCTGCGCAAGCTCGACGCGCTGGCCGTGCAGGAGCACACCGAGCCCGAGCAGTGGGTCCAGGCACTCGTACCCGGTGAGCCCTCGGTCGTCGTGCCACCGTCGCTGGTCGACTTTCCGGAAATGGCGGAGATTCCGGAGCTGGCCAAGCCGGCCATCGCCGCCGCCCGGCTGGCTCGGCTCCGCGCCCGGTGCGCGGAGATCACCTCGGCCCGGCAGGCCGACCACGACTCCTCCGTCCCGCTCGACAACAGCTCCGGCACCCCGGCCACGACGTGGGCCGAGGACGAGCCGCTCGCCATGCTGCGATCCCTCATCGGCCTGGGCGGTCCGGCCGGGCCGATGGCCTCGCTGAACTCACACCTGCTCGACGACCTGCGCCCGGGAGCCGACCCGCACTTGGCGGCGATCGCCCTGCATGTCGCCGCGCCGATCCTGCGCGGCGTCGCCGAGGAGCTGGAGGCCGACAGCCGGCTGGAGCCGCCCATGACGCTGACCGTGCCGCTCCTCGGCCACCGCATCCACCTGCGGCCCGAGGGGCCCGACCAGCCCTCGCTCACCGCCGCCGAGGACGCCATCGTCGCCGACGGGGTCGTGCCGCGCGGCCGCCCGTGGGCCGCGATGGTGCTGATCGTGGCGGGTGTCGCCTGTCTCGCCGGCGCGGTGACGGTCGACAGCCTGCTCGCGGCGGCCGGGGTGGCCATGATCGGCCTGTCCTGCTGGCAGCTCTGGCAACGCCACAAGCTCGTCGATGCCGACGCCCGCTTCGTAGCCGCCCAGATCAGCGAGCTCAAGGAGCTCGCCGAGGGAGCGGTGTGGGCCCTGCACGCGTACGCCCGGGAGGCGGACGACCGTGCCAAACAGGCCGCTGACGACTCAGCCGAGCTCACCCGCCTGATCCGCCGCGGCCCACGCGCCGCCTAACCGCCCGCGCCGGACGGTCGAATCCCGCGCCCGCCGCTACCTGCCCTTGAGCGGTGAACTCCGATGACGCTACAAGGCGGATTGTTGGCCCACCGATCCAGCCACGTTGCTCTGGCGGATATGGACCTGAGTGGGCCGGTCAGGTGATCACTCGCGCCAGATCTCCAGCCCGTACTGCCGGGAGCCGCCGAGGGTGTAGATCTGGCACCGATACGTGCCATAGTTCTTGCCAGCGGCATGGCACGCCTGCGCTCCCGCCGTTGTCCCAGGGTAGAACCGGACGAGATCCCAGTACCCAGCCAGCGCCGCCCCAGATGTCGGGCGTACCGCAGCGTTGGCGGGTGAGGCGAGGACGGCCGCGCCGGAGGTGATCGCCAAGACAACGGCGGCAGCGCCGACCGTACGTTTGATGACGGACATTCATCTCCCAATCTTTTGTGGACGGCTGCGACCTTAGACACCCCGGATGATGGCGTGCTGAAACATCGATGAAACGCCAGCTTGTTGCCTGTTCGCGGGGCGGTCGTCCCCGTCCACGCACCACGTGTAGGCGCGCATCGGCCGTCCGTGGACAGTGACGTGGACGTGGACGAGAACGCCGACCGACGCAACGCCCTGGAGCGCCTGTAGGGCCTGTACGGAGTTGAGACCAGAGAAATCGCCCGCGCTCTGATCCGCGGTCCCCTGGTAGCCGTCGCCACGGCACGCGGAGAAATCACTGACGAGAAAGGTCCTTGATCGAGCCTCAACTGCCTCTGGGTGAGTGGGGCCCTATCCCGGACCCGCGGCAGCAGTTCAACGCCCGTGATGTGGTGCTTTCGGACCGGCAGCCCGTGGCGGGATCTGCCCGCCGAGCGGGCCGTGGCCCACCGTCCATGATCGGTTTCCGTCGGGGGCGACAGCGGGCATCTTCGAGCAGTTGATACAGGCCATGATCACCGAGGCCACCGCCCGCGAGCGGGCCGGCCTTGACCTGGTCGGCGCGGACTCCACCACGACCCGCGCCCACCGCCACGGAGCAGGAACAGCCCTCGACCTTGAGCGTGTGAAGGCGTTGGCAGAGGCCGCCGAACAGGAAAAGGGGCTACGCCATAGGAGCAAAAATCCCAACGCGGCGAAGGCCAGAACGCCGCTCCCGTCGAACGCAACCGCCCTCACGACCTGATGGCGCCAGATGCCCCCGCTAACCTGGGCACCCCAGCCACTCCCGCCCTGGGGCCGGGCCGCTGGTCACCGCCAGGTCGATCGGGCGATTACGGCGACCACGAGCAGCCCTGGCCGCCCTCTGACCCGCCGGGCCGGCCGCTCTCCTCGGACCGGCCCCGTCGTATCACTCAGGTGGTCTCGATCTCGACGTGGGCCGGCGCCAGCAGGAAGACGCGATCGGCGATCCGCTCGATCCGCCCCTCGCACCCGAAGGCCAGCCCGGCGGCGAAATCAACCATCCGCGTCGCCTCGGGCATCGGCATGCCCGTAACGTCCATGATCACCGTCTGCCCGTCACGGAAGTGCTGGCCGATCAACGGCGCGTCGTTGTACTTGAGCGGCTGGACCATCACAATGCGTGACGATTCGACGTTGGCGCGCCACCGCCTGGCGGCCCGCTCAGTGGCAGGTACGTATTCGTCCTCGTAGTGCCCGTCGTCGTCGTAGGCCTCGTCGTATTGGTCGATCCCGCCCAGGCCAAGGTAGCTCACCACCTTGCGCACTGCCCCCATCGGCTTGTCCTTTCCTCAGGAACTCACCGTAATCGGCACGTCCCTACACATTGGACGGTAACCGACGATTCCGCATTCGCCACGCGACACGCCCAGGCCTAATTCCATTTTGTACGGCTTGCAACCCGCTTGCATCTGGATATCCGCCCCCCGTATAGCATCGGCCGCATGCGCCTGTTCACTGTCGACGCCTTCACCGACACAGCTTTCAAGGGTAATCCCGCGGGAGTCTGCCTGCTGGACTCTCCGGTTACTGACCAGTGGATGCAGAGCGTAGCGGCCGAGATGAACCTCTCCGAGACGGCATTCCTGCTCGGAGATTGCCTCCGCTGGTTCACCCCGGCGGTGGAGGTCACTCTGTGTGGCCATGCTACGTTGGCAACGGCGCATGTCCTGTATTCGCAGCGCGCCGTCACAGGGCAGCTCGAATTCACCACGGCCGGCGGCACCCTTACCGTGAATCAGCTGCCGGACGGCATGATCACAATGGATTTCCCGGCCAAGGAGTCGGTCCCCGCCCCCGTTCCTCCGGGGCTGGAGAAAGCACTCGGCATCACTCCGGTGCATGTCGAAAAAAGCGAGCTCGACCTGCTGGTGGAGCTGGACTCGGCGGAATCGGTAGAGTCGCTGACCCCCGATATCGCCGCCCTCGCGGCCGTGGACGCACGCGGGGTCATCGTCACCGCACGAGGCACGGACACGGACTTCGTCTCCCGCTTCTTCGCTCCCCGGGTGGGCGTCCCGGAAGATCCGGTGACGGGCTCGGCCCACTGCGCCCTCTCCCCGTACTGGTCCGCCCGCCTGGGCCGCCCCACCCTGACCGGCGCACAACTCTCAACCAGAGGCGGAACCGTCCACGTACGACTCGACGGCACCCGCGTCCACCTGTCCGGCTACGCCGTAACCATCATGTCCGGCACCCTGCAACCCCAGCCCTCAACCCCCAGAAACCTCTGACCCCATCCGCCCCTGCTCATCCCTGCAGGCCACCCCACCCACTGCCTCTCCCACGCCACTGCCAGCCCACCGACCCCTACCGGGGCGCCGTACGGCGTGGCAGGGGCGGGAACGGGCCCGCAGCCCGTGGCGTGGTCGAGGCCGGTAGACGGGGTCAAGCGTGCCTCCAGCCGCCTGACAAGCGCTCGTCGGCAGCGGGGTCGGCCCCGGGCTTCTCATGGACGGGGCGAGACATCGCCAGGGGACCGAGCGCGTATCTCGGGGAGAGACGTGGCCAGGACATCCAGCTCGCTCCTGACCTGAGTGAGCTGTGGGCCAGGGTAGAGCGTGTCCCTGCCGTATGGGGGGCTTGGGGGGAGCGGAGCAGGGCCCGCCCGAGCGTAGATCGGGTTCACGTGACCACCCGCCACCGGGGTGGAGCGCTCGCTGGCCCGCATGACCAGCCTGCGCCGCCCAGCCCGCGCCCACGTTCGTCGCCTGCCCCGCGACCACGTGTACCGCCCGGCCGCCCCCACGAACGCCCCATGTCCGCGATGGCCCTCCGGCCGGGCCGCGGCCCCCGTGATCAGTTGCTGCCAAGATCGGATGGGTCGCGATCTCAGAAGCAGCCCGCCGACGACTAATCCGCGACAGGCCCCCCGCAGATCGGCTGGAAGTAAGCACGACCGCTCACCCGGATCAACCTGACCGTCCTCGAAAGCAATTCGGTGGTCACCGCCCGGCGTTCCTGGGCACAGTTGGGGCTGTGCCGGAGAACAACTTTGACGAACACATCGCACAAACGTATGAGGACAAGTGGCCGGAGTTGTTCGATCCTGCGGTCGTCGAGCCCACGGTGAGCTTCCTCGCCCACCTGGCCGGGCCAGGCGGCACCGCGCTTGAACTGGGTGTCGGAACTGGGCGCATCGCGTTGCCGCTCAGCCGGCGTGGTGTCCAGGTGCACGGGATCGAAATCTCGCGGGCGATGGTGGCGCAGCTACAGACCAAGCCGGGCGCGGAGGGCATCGGCGTGACCATCGGTGACTTCGCCACCACCCGGGTGGGCCACACTTTCGCCCTCGTCTACCTGCTGCGCAACACCATCACGAACCTGACTACGCAGGACGAACAAGTCGAGTGTTTCCGCACCGTCGCGGCGCAGCTGGAACCCGGTGGCTGTTTCCTCATCGAGGTCTACGTCCCCGAGCTTCGGCGCCTCCCACCCGGCCAGACCATCCACCCATTCGCCGTGACCTCGGCGCATCTGGGTTTCGAGGAGTACGACGTGGCGTCCCAGATCGCCATCTCCCACCATTTCTGGGTAGTGGACAGCCGACTCGAGACTCGTTCATCTCCGCACCGTTACGTGTGGCCGTCCGAGCTCGACCTGATGGCAAGAATCGCCGGAATGACCTTGCGCGAGCGATGGGGCGGTTGGAAGCGCGAGCCTTTCACCAGCGACAGCAGAAACCACGTCTCGGTTTGGCGGAAGCCGTTGTAAAACCATCGCCAAGGCTCATGCTGAGCTGCCTGACCTGCACACCAGCACCAGCCGGCGCTGTTGCGGTTCTGTCAGGTCTCCTCGCCAGCCCTTGCACCCACACCGACAAACAAAAAAGAGGGGGTCCGACACCCTCAAGGTGTCGAACCCCCTCACAAAGATTGTCCGGCGGCGACCTACTCTCCCACACCCTCCCGAGTGCAGTACCATCGGCGCTGAGAAGCTTAACTTCCG
>NZ_JBDPME010000025.1:0-138131 GCF_039871825.1 Nonomuraea sp. B12E4
TCGACTTGCATGTGTTAAGCACGCCGCCAGCGTTCGTCCTGAGCCAGGATCAAACTCTCCAAACAATGTCTGGAGGGAATCGAAATCCCAACCTTGAAAGGAATCCGTCCGACACGAACCCCGGAAAAGGTCGCGTCGTGACGGGGTTATACATGTAAAACATGCACTGGCTTTTAACACACTGTTGAGTTCTCAAGAAACGGACGCGTACATCCTCGCTGGAACCCTTCCCGGAATCCAGTGAGGAGGCTCACACTTCGTTTCCTTAAGTCTACCAGATGTGGACGATCCTTGTCAAACCGCCCGATCTGGCAACTTTCAGACCGTGCCCCTTTCGAGGCAACCCTGCTAACTTACTCCAACTTTCAGTCTTTGTCCAACCACATGGTCGGGACAGCCCGAAAGATCGGATTCGATCAGAGGATGTCGGGGCTGACCAGCCCCGCGTTGAAAACTGTAGCAGCCTCAACGGCGTTGAAGGTCCATCTTAGGTAACGAATGGACCTTCCCCGTGTGCGTACCGATCAAACCCCGAGCCCGGAAAGCTGTGCCTCCAGCCGCGCGATGTCGGCGGCGGCCTGCTCAGCCCGGCCCCTGACCTTGGCCACCACGTCCTCGGGGGCCTTGGCCATGAACTGCTCGTTGCCCAGCTTGGCCGCCACCTGAGCGGCCTCCTTGCGTGCGACGGCCAGGTCCTTCTCCAGCCGCTTGCGCTCGGCCACGACGTCGATCGTGCCCGCCGTGTCGATCTCCACGGTCACCTCGCCCACAGTGAAGCGGGCCGTGGCACTGAACGACTCCGGTGGCTCCGTCAGGCGCAGCAGCGACCGGACGGCCGCTTCCTGGCCGGCCAGGGACGTGCCGGCGAGTCCAAGACGGGCGGCCACCTTCTGGCCCGGCTTGAGCCCCTGATCCGAGCGGAACCGGCGAACCTCCGTCACCAGCTCCTGCAACGCGCCGATCTCGGCCTCGGCGGCGGTGTCCGCGTAACGGCCGTCGGCCACCGGCCAGGGCGCCACGACGATCGACGCACCACCGGTGACGGCTCGCCACAACTCCTCCGTCACGAACGGCACCAGCGGATGCAGCAACCGCAACAGCGCGTCGAGCACGTGCCCGAGCACCAGGCGGGTGTGCTCCAGCCCTTCACCGATCTGGATCTTGGCCAGCTCCAGGTACCAGTCGCAGACCTCGTCCCAGGCGAAGTGGTAGAGCAGGTCGGACGCCTTGGCGAACTCGAACTCCTCCAGGGCGGCGTCGGTGGCCGCGGTGACGGACTGCAGGCGGGACAGGATCCACCGGTCGGCCGGGGTCAGGTCGAGCCCGTCCAGCGAGCCCACGGCCGCGCCGTTCATCAGCGCGAACCGGGTGGCGTTCCAGATCTTGTTGCAGAAGTTACGGGAGCCGGCCGCCCACTCCTCGCTGACCGCGACGTCGGCGCCGGGATTGGCACCGCGCAGCAGGGTGAAGCGCGTGGCGTCGGCGCCGAAGCGGTCGATCCAGTCGAGCGGATCGACCACGTTGCCGAACGACTTGGACATCTTCTTGCCGTACTGGTCGCGGACCATGCCGTGCAGGGCGACCGTCCGGAACGGCGGCGCGCCGTCCATGGCGTAGAGGCCGAACATCATCATCCGGGCCACCCAGAAGAAAAGGATGTCGTAACCGGTCACCAGCACGGAGGTCGGGTAGAAGCGCGCCAGCTCCGGCGTCTGGTCCGGCCAGCCCATCGTGGAGAACGGCCACAGCCCCGAGGAGAACCACGTGTCCAGGACGTCGGCGTCCTGCGTGTAGCCGGCCGGCGGATCCTCGTCGGGGCCCACGCACACGACCTCGCCGTCCGGGCCGTACCAGACCGGGATGCGGTGTCCCCACCACAACTGACGGGAGATGCACCAGTCGTGCATGTCGTCGACCCAGTCGAAGTAGCGCTTGGCCAGCTCGGGCGGGTGGATGCGGGTGCGCCCGTCACGAACGGCGTCGCCGGCGGCCTTGGCCAGCGGCCCGACGTTGACGAACCACTGCAGCGACAGCCGCGGCTCGACCACGGTCTTGCAGCGCGAGCAGTGGCCGACCGAGTGCAGGTAGGGACGCTTCTCGGCGACGATG
Organism: Nonomuraea sp. B12E4; assembly: GCF_039871825.1. Taxonomy (NCBI): domain Bacteria; kingdom Bacillati; phylum Actinomycetota; class Actinomycetes; order Streptosporangiales; family Streptosporangiaceae; genus Nonomuraea; species Nonomuraea sp. B12E4. The sequence goes on from NZ_JBDPME010000025.1 coordinate 2,110, forward strand.
CGGCCTTCCGCGCGCAGCGCGGCGACCACGGCGGGGCGCGCCTCGAAGCGGTCGAGTCCCTGGAAGGGCCCGTGGGCGGTGATGATGCCGCGCTCGTCCATGACGGTCAGCGACGGCAGCGAATGGCGCCGCCCGATCTCGAAGTCGTTGGGGTCGTGGGCGGGGGTCACCTTGACCGCGCCGGTGCCGAACTCCGGGTCGACGTGCTCGTCGGCGACCACGGGGATCATCCGGCCGGTGAGCGGCAACTCCACCATGGTGCCGACCAGGTGGGCGTAACGCTCGTCGGAGGGGTGGACGGCCACGGCCGTGTCGCCGAGCATGGTCTCGGCACGCGTGGTGGCCACCACGATCTCGTCGGAATAGCGGATCGAGATGAGCTCGCCCTCGTCTTCGCTGTGCTCGACCTCGATGTCGGACAGCGCGGTCAGGCAGCGCGGGCACCAGTTGATGATGCGCTCGGCGCGGTAGATCAGCCCGTCGTCGAACAGCCGCTTGAACATCGTCTGCACGGCCCGTGAGAGCCCTGTGTCCATCGTGAACCGCTCGCGTGACCAGTCGACGCTGTCGCCGAGCTTGCGCATCTGCCCCAGGATCCGGCCGCCGGACTCCTCCTTCCACGCCCAGACGCGCTCGACGAACGCCTCGCGCCCCAGATCGTGCCGCGATCTGCCCTGTTTGGCCAGCTCGCGCTCGACGACATTCTGGGTGGCGATGCCGGCGTGGTCCATGCCGGGCAGCCAGAGCGTCTCGCGCCCCTGCATGCGGGCGCGGCGGGTCAGCGCGTCCTGGATGGAGTGGTCGAGGGCGTGCCCTATGTGCAGGACGCCGGTGACGTTGGGCGGCGGGAGGACGATGCTGTACGGCACGCGCGAGCTGCCCGGGTCGGCGTGGAAATAGCCTTCGGATACCCAGCGCTCGTAGCTGCGGGTCTCGACGTCGGCCGGGGTGTACTGGGTAGGCAGCTCTGGCGTTGTCACAGTGACCAATTCTAGGGAGACGGGCGGGACGGCGACCCCATGACCCGGAAGCCATGGGCCGCTCATTATGCCGAAAACGCCCTGTGGCTCGAAGCCACAGGGCGTCCGGAGTGCGAAAAACGACTCAGGCCGACTTTTCGCGTGGTGTGCGCTGCTGCTTCGCGGCGAGCTGGTCGCGAGGTACGAGAGTCGGGATCGCATGCTCGAGCACCGACTCGCGGGTGATGACCACCCGGGCGACGTCCTGCCGGGACGGCACTTCGTACATGACGGACTGGAGCACTTCCTCCAGAATGGCGCGCAGCCCGCGGGCGCCGGTGCCACGCAGGATGGCCTGGTCGGCGATGGCCTCCAGGGCGCCGTCGGTGAACTCCAGCTCCACCCCGTCGAGCTCGAGCAGCTTGCGGTATTGCTTGACCAGCGCGTTGCGCGGCTCGGTGAGGATCTGGATGAGCGCCTCGCGGTCGAGGTTGTGCACCGAGGTGATGACCGGCAGGCGGCCGACGAACTCGGGGATCATGCCGAACTTCAGCAGGTCCTCCGGCATCACGTCGGCGAAGATGTCGACCGCGTCGACCTCTTCCTTCGACCGGATGATGGCGTTGAAGCCGATGCCCTTGCGCCCGATGCGCGCCTCGATGATCTTTTCCAGTCCGGCGAAGGCGCCACCGCAGATGAACAGCACGTTGGTCGTGTCGATCTGGATGAACTCCTGGTGCGGGTGCTTGCGGCCGCCCTGCGGGGGCACGCTGGCCGTGGTGCCCTCCAGGATCTTCAGCAGCGCCTGCTGCACGCCCTCACCCGACACGTCGCGCGTGATCGACGGGTTTTCGCTCTTGCGAGCGATCTTGTCGACCTCGTCGATGTAGATGATGCCGGTCTCGGCCTTCTTGACGTCGTAGTCGGCGGCCTGGATGAGCTTGAGCAGGATGTTCTCCACATCCTCGCCGACGTAGCCCGCCTCGGTCAGCGCCGTGGCGTCGGCGATGGCGAAGGGCACGTTGAGCATCTTCGCCAGGGTCTGCGCCAGCAGCGTCTTGCCCGAACCGGTCGGCCCGAGCAACAAGATGTTGCTCTTGGCCAGCTCAAGGCCGTCGTCTCTGCCCCGGTCTCCGGACTGCACCCGCTTGTAGTGGTTGTAAACCGCCACCGAGAGCGCCTTTTTCGCCTTGTCCTGACCGATGACGTAGGCATCGAGGAACTCGTAGATCTCCCGGGGCTTGGGCAGGTTGTCCCACTTGAGCTCCGAGGACTCGGAGAGCTCCTCTTCGATGATCTCGTTGCAGAGATCGATGCACTCATCGCAGATGTAGACGCCTGGACCGGCAATGAGCTTCTTGACTTGCTTCTGACTCTTACCGCAGAAAGAGCACTTCAGCAGGTCTCCCCCGTCGCCGATGCGTGCCACCCCAGATACTCCTTTGCGTGGGACCGCCCTGCTCTCTAGAGCAGTGTCTCCGGACATCCTCCGGACTAGGCCGAACCGCTCAGGTTTCGACGTTACCGTCTTCTGGGCCCTCAGTGAGCCCCCTAGCGGCGAGTCGCACCGGAACGTGCCCTATTGGGCAGCGCCCCGGTGCGTCACGTCTCGTCTAGGAAGCTACGGCCTGGGCTCGTTTCTTCCTCGACGGGATGATGTCATCGATCAGACCATACGCCTTTGCCTCGTCCGCGTTGAGAATTTTGTCGCGTTCGATGTCCTTGCGGACTTCGGCGGAGGTCTTCCCCGAGTGCCTCGCCACGATCTCCTCGAGGAGGGAGCGCATGCGAAGGATCTCGCGGGCCTGGATCTCGATGTCGCTGCCCTGGCCGCCGCCCTCGGTGGACGGCTGGTGGATCAGCACCCGGGCGTTGGGCAGCGCGAAGCGCTTGCCCGGGGTGCCGCCCGCCAGCAACACGGCCGCGGCGGAGGCCGCCTGCCCGAGGCAGACGGTCTGGATCTCCGGCCGGACGAACTGCATCGTGTCGTAGATCGCCGTCATGGCGGTGAAGGAGCCGCCGGGCGAGTTGATGTAGATGCTGATGTCACGGTCGGGATCGAGCGACTCCAGCGTCAGCAACTGCGCCATCACGTCGTTGGCGGACGCGTCGTCGATCTGCACTCCGAGGAAGATGATGCGGTCCTCGAAGAGCTTGTTGTACGGGTTGTTCTCCTTCACACCGTAGGAGGTGCGCTCAGCGAATGAGGGGAGAACGTAACGGCTCTGGATGTTCATGTCAGCTCCCCCTAAGAAACCGGGCCACGCGTGGGCACCTGCCGCGCGCTGCGCACGACGTGGTCGATGAAGCCGTAGTCCTTGGCCTCCTCGGTGGTGAACCAGCGGTCACGGTCGGAATCCGCCTCGATCTGCTCGAGCGTCTGGCCTGTGTGGAAGGCGATCCGCTCGGCCAGCGTCTTCTTCACGTAGAGCATCTGCTCCGCCTGGATGGCGATGTCGGCCGCGGTGCCGCCGATCCCGCCGGACGGCTGGTGCATCATGACTCGCGCGTGCGGCAGGCCGTAGCGCTTGCCCGGTGCGCCGGCGGACAGCAGGAACTGCCCCATCGAGGCCGCCATCCCCATCACGACCGTGGAGACGTCATTAGGAACGTATTCCATCATGTCGTAAATCGCCATGCCGGCGCTGACCGAGCCGCCGGGCGAGTTGATGTACAGCGTGATGTCGCGCTCGGGGTCGTCGGCCGCCAGCAGGAGGAGCTCGGCGCAGATGCGGTTGGCGATCTCGTCGTTGACCTCCTGGCCGAGCACGATGATGCGCTCGCGGAGCAGGCGCTGGTAAAGCTGGTCCTCAAGCCGGAAGGACGAGCCGTTCTCACGGCCTCGCGACTCAGGCTGATAGAAGGTCGGCGGGCTGGTCACAGCGTCACCTTCCGATGCGTCGTAATCGATTGGCTTTGCTTGTGACCCTAACGCGCGTCGCCCACAGGTCATGCCCGGTCCCCGGTACTGTTCGCTGACGGCGCAGGTTCGGTGGTTGCGCCACACCTCTCCCGGACTGTCCCAGGCGCCCATCTGGCATCCGGCGCCCGTGTCCACCTCTCGTTCGCGCCCGAGCCCTCGTCCGGCCACACCCCGGACATCCCCGTACGGCTACCGCGCCGTCTCGGTGCGTACGCGGCCACCAGGGCGCCCCTCAGGCAGGCCCAGGGCCCCTCCCGCAACAGTGACCCCCGAAGCCCTCCCGGGTCGGCAGGAGCCCTCTCAGCGCCCCAGGGGCGCGAAAAGCCGAAGCCCCCGGGACCGGGCTGGTCCGGGGGCTTTCGGGTGGCGTGCTGGAGGCTTAGGCCTCGGCCTTCTCCTCGGCGGGGGCCTCGTCCTCCTCGACGACCTCTTCACCGTTGATCTCGGTGTAGATCGCCTTGAGGTCGACCTCGTTGCCGTCGGTGTCGACGACCTTGGCCGCGTCCCCGAGCACGGACTTGGCCTTGTCGCGGACGATCTCGACCATGGCCAGCGTGAGCTGGTCGTTGTCGGCGAGGTGCTTGGCCAGCTCATTGGGCTGGACGCCCATCTCCATGGCCCGGCGGACCACGAAGTTGGTCAGCTCCTGCTCCGAGACGCCCAGGTCCTCGGACTTGACGATCTTGTCGAGCACGAAGCCGACCTTGAGCGCCTTGGCGGAGTTGGTCTCGAACTCGGCGAAGCGCTCCTCCTCCGTCGTCTGGTAGAGGCGGAAGAAGGCGTCCCGGCTCAGGCCGCTCTCGGCCACCTGGTGGTCGAGATTGTGCTTGCGGGCGTCGATCTCGGCCTTGAGCGCGCTCTCCGGCAGCGGGATGTCGATCTTCTCGAGCAGCGCGTCGAGCGCCTTCTCGCGGGTCTGCACGACCTGGTCGATCAGCTTGGTGCGGCGGGCCTGCTCGCGGATGCTGTCCTTCAGCTCGTCGAGCGTGTCGAACTCGCTGGCGAGCTGGGCGAACTCGTCCTCCAGCTCGGGCAGGACCTTCTCCTTGACCGCCTTGACGCTGATGATCACGTCGGCTTCCTCGCCGGCGTTCTCGCCGCCGACCAGCTCGGTCTTGAAGCTCTTCTCCTCGCCCGCGGACATGCCCTCGAGCGCGTCGTCGAGGCCCTGCAGCACGGAGCCGGCGCCCACCTCGTAGGAGACCTCGCTGGCCTGCTGCTCCTCGATGTTGACGCCGTCGATCTCGGCACGCAGGTCCATGACGACGAAGTCGCCGCCGGCGGCGGGCCGCTCGACCCCGGTCAGCGTGGCGAAGCGCTGGCGCAGCGCGTCGAGCTGGGCGTCGACGTCCTCGTCGGAGACCGTGGCGGCGTCGACCGTGACCTCGGTGCCCGCGTAGTCGGGGACCTCGAAGTTGGGCCGGATGTCGACCTCGGCGGTGAACTCGATCTGCTCGCCGTCGTCGATCTTGGTGACCTCGATGTCGGGCTGGCTGACCGGGAACACGTCAACCTCGTCGACCGCCTGGCCGTACAGCTTGGGCACCGCGTCGTTGAGGGTCTCCTCCAGCACCACCGCCCGGCCGAACCGCTGCTCGATGATGCGGGCCGGAACCTTGCCAGGACGGAACCCGGGGACGCGCACCTGCTGCGCGACCTTCTTGTACGCCGCATCCATGCTGGGGCGCAGCTCGTCGAACGGCACCTCGACAGTGAGCTTGACCCGGGTCGGGCTGAGCTCCTCGACAGCGGTCTTCACGGAATGGTCTCCTTGATCAAGCTTCGAGTGATCGCGGGCGCGTCCATCGGTACGGGCTCACGCGCCGCGCCCACATGAGCGGTGTTGGGCATGCTCCGCAACGGCGGGATCCAACGCCGATGGCCAGTCTAGGGCAGATGCGTACCCAACAACGACGCCACGACCGTCAGAACTCCTCCGCGATCACTCGAAACCGGTCGTCAGAAGTCGTCCGCGATTGCCCGCAACAGCTCGATCGTCTCATCCGGGGTGGTGCTCACGGAGCAGAGTCGCTCCATGACCTCGGTGTAACGATCCACGTCTTCGCGTTTGTCGAGGTAGAGAGCGCTGGCGAGCTGTTCGACGTACACGACGTCCGGCAGGTCGGGGTCGGGGAAGCGGAGAATGCTGAACGCCCCGCCCTCCGCGCTGTGTCCGCCGAAGCTGAACGGCATGACCTGGATCGTGATGCATGATTGGCGCATCAGCTCGATGAGGTGCTCGATCTGAGCCCTCATGACCTCCGCACCACCGATGGGCCGCCGTAACGCGGCCTCGTCGATCACTGCCCAGAACACCGGCCCATCCGGCCTGTCGAACATCCGCTGGCGCTCCAGTCGGAGATCGACCCTCCTGGCGATCTCCTCCGCTCCGATGCCCGCCGCTCCGGCGGTCACCACAGCCCTTGCGTACTCCTTGGTCTGCAAAAGTCCCGGCACGAACTGGACCTCGTAGGTCCGGATCCTGGCCGCGGCCTCTTCAAGGCCGACGTACGCATGGAACCACGTGGGCAGGACATCGTTGAACCGGTGCCACCAACCAGGCTCGTTGGCGGTGGCGACCAGCTCGAGTACGGCGGAGCGGGCCTGGTTGTCCACGACCCCGTACAGGGTCAGGAGGTCCGCCACGTCGCGTTCTTTGAACCCCACTCGGCCCAGCTCCATGCGGCTGATCTTGGATTCCGAGCCACGGATGAGGTGGCCCGCCTCCTCACGAGTGACGTTCTTCGCTTCCCTGAGCTTGCGCAGCTGGGAGCCCAGGAGGATGCGCAGCGCCGTCGGTCCGGAACCCGGCTGGTTCTGCGTCACTTTGCCTCCTATCAAGGTCCGCACACACAGTGACACCACATTGCCGGGTATGACAAGGTCTCAGCCCCGTGTCCGGTTCGGATACCTATGCACCAAAACGCCGCTTACACCTGCACGTTGCAGCTGCACGTGCATTTGGGTCTTGCAGCTGCAGCGATCGTGACCCATGATGGCTTAGTGCATAGTGGGATATTGGGCAAAACATGCACTTACGATGACCGAACGGGGAGGTATCTGCGGCATGGTGGGCGATCCTCTGGCCACTGCCGATTGCCTGCAGATCACCCGGGACGTGGGCTTCGACCGCCTTCTCATGGGCGGGAAGCCGTACACGACTTCGTGCCCATTGCCCTTTCAGGCCGACTCGGTCAAAACCGCCCGTGACGTGACACGCTCGACGCTACGCCGATGGGGCGTGCCCGAACTGGGCGACGACGCCGCGCTGGTGGTCTCGGAGCTGGTGACGAACGCCGTCAGGTATGCGATGTACGCGGGCGGGCGGCGCGAGATCCAGCTCCTGCTGATGCGGGTCGCGCCGCACGTGCTGCTGGCGGTGGCCGACCCCAGCGACGAGGTGCCCCGCCCCAAGGAGCCGGATTTCATCTCCGAGAACGGGCGCGGCCTTTACATCGTCGAAACCTACAGCCAGTGCTGGGGCTGGGACCCACTGGCCCGCGGCGGCAAGGCCGTGTGGGCGCTGTTCCGCACGGAGTCCTGACCCCGGGCCTTTCACAGCGGCGTTCCGGAGCGGCCTTTCACAGCGCCGTTCAAACGTGGCCCGGAATCCCGCGGTCAAAATTCGACCATGGAGGAGGCCCGCGGGGCGCACCTAACGGCGCCCCGCCCCGGGCCGGTCAGCGGCCGTTCTCCTGGAGGCCCCCGGCCACGTGCGGCGGGTGGCGGTCGGCCCGGCGAAGCCGTACAGGATGAAGTTGTTGAAGGGTTTTGAAGGGCGCTTCAGTTGGCCGGAAGCGTCAGTCGCCGGTGGCGCCGTCGATACGTTCGCGGAGCAGGTCCGCGTGGCCGTTGTGCCTGGCGTACTCCTCGATCATGTGCACCAGGATCCAGCGGTGCGTGCAGTCCTGGCCGTTACGGTCGCCGACCGCGTCCAGGGGCTTGGTGGCCGAGATGGCACGGGCCCGGTCGATCTCGGCCCGCCAGGTGGTGAAGGCCTCCTCGACGGAGGCGGTGTCGACGTCGTTGAAGTCGGCGTCGTTGTCCACGTCCTTGCCCCAGAGCTTGGGGATGTCCTCGCCGTCCAGGACCCGGCGGAACCACGTGCGTTCGACGTGGGCCATGTGCCTGACCAGCCCGAGCAGCGACATGGTGGAGGGCTCCGCGGAGCGCCGGCGCAGTTGCTCGTCCGACAGATCCGCGCATTTGACGGCCAGCGTGCCGCGGTGCCATTCGAGCCAGTTGTTGAGCACGGTCAGCTCGTCGCCGACAAGGGGTGGAGGGACGCGGGTATCGATCACGGGATCCGACCCTACCCGGTGACCGGTCCTGATCTCACCTGGCTTTTCGCCTGGAAGAGGCGGTGGACCGCCTCCCGTACCGTGGCGTCCCTGACGTTGGCCACGAAGTCGTCGGGGGTGTCGCCGCACAGGTGCCGTAGCTCGGGGGATTCGTCCAGGAGGTCCTGGATGAGGGTCCGCTGCGGGGTCAGGCGGCGGGGGCGGCCCCGGGCGTCGGCCAGGCAGCCGTGCCGGCCCGTGTAGACGAAGGCTCGCGAGCCGTTCAGGGCGAGTGTGCGGCGGTCGTAGTTGGGCTCGGTGAGGTCCAGGGCCGCGAGCTGGACCTCGTCGAGCCAGAGCACGAACAGCCTGGACGTCTCGCCGGGGGTCTCGATCGGTGCGGCCGGCACGTAGCCCCAGCGGCTCACGTGGGCGGAGACGCCCGGGGCGATGCCGGGCACGTCGGCCATCGTCATGGGGACGACCGGGTGTACCCGGTGATCGCGGAACTTTCTCAGTAACTGGCTGGGCGCGGCGTTGGAGCCGACGGCGACGACCTGGTGGCGCAGGCGCATCGGCGGGCGGTCCAGGCGGGCCAGAAGGTCGGCCAGCCGTTCGCCCCCGGCCCGCCACCCCTCCCCCGCGGCCCGCAGCGGCACGTACGCGTCGTCCACCAGGACGCCGGGGCGCGCCGGGATCCGGCCGGGGTAGGTGAGCGGGCGGGACATGGGGTCGTCCTCGAAGAGCCGCATCCCAACAGCATGGCCGCCGTCCGCCCATGCCGCGTCACCTGCCCGCGACGGAGGCCCGGAGCCGGGCGGTGCTCTCCCTGCGTCCCCAGGCGATCACCGCGCAGAGCACCAGCAGGACCAGGGGCAGCACCATGGTGCCGCCGGACAGGAACAGCTCAGTCAGCGTCGCGCACACCATCAGCCCGCCGAGCGCCAGCCCGGCCGGGCCCGCGAGCCGGGGCACGACCAGCCCGACGGCGCCCACCACCTCCAGCACGCCGACGAAATGGCGGAACCAGTCGCCGAGCCCGATCGCCTCGAACGTCGAGGCGGACGGCTCCGCGTTCGCGAACTTGCCCAGGGCCGACATCACGAAGAACCCCGCCACGACCACCTGCAGGGCCCACAAGGCGACGGTGCGGGCCCTCCGGGGCCGGGTGGGGCTCGGTGCGTTTGTCATGATCTCCAGCCTCCTCTAAATGCCGTGACACCGACGCTAGGCTCCCAGGCCGCCGCGGAGAATCGATCTAGGTGCCCGGCGGGGGTGTACATAAGTGCACCCCGCCGGGATTCATGCTCCGCTGAGGGCCAGGGAGCCGGGGATGGCGGCGAACACCGTTCGCAACTCGGCCGCGAGGCGGGTCACCCACGCCCCGCCACCGTCGTCCATCCGCGCGAGCACCCTCCTCGGGCGCCGCCTGCACGGCAAGGCGGTCATCGACCTCACCTGAATCAGCCGCCGGCGCGCTCAGAACATCGAGATGTGCACGTGGTCGTAGTGGTTCTCGGTGATGCTGCCGCGGTTCTCCATCGCGCGCCAGCCGGAGCCGAGGTTGATGCGCTGCTTCCAGATCACGTACTTGACGCCCAGCTTGCCCTTGTTCTTGAGGGCCCATTCCGCGAGGCGGTCGCCCAGGGCGTTGTTGGCGCCGCTGGGCGTCGTGCCGCCCGTGCTCATCATGAAGTCGCAGGCCCGGCCCAGCGGGTGCTCACCGCTGGCGCCGGCCCGGAAGCAGCCCACCGCGAACGGCAGCGCGAAGTTCTTCTGCACCTGCGCCCGCATCAGCCGCGTGCGCTCGGTGATGTTGTCGGCGCCGGTCGGCAGTTCGGGCGCCCAGCTACCGTCGCCGTTGCGGCCGGGCCCGAACGGCACGAGATCCTCGAGCTTCTCGCGGATGTCCTTGATGACGTCCTCGGCGTCGTCGCGCTGCCCGGCCACCTCGCCTGCGTCCTCGCGGATCCGGGTGGCCAGGCGGCCGGCCTCGTCGGCGGCCTTCTTCCGCTCGTCACGGGCCCTGGCCACGGACTCCACGACGGCCTGCTGCTCGATCGTGAGCTGCTCGATCACGGCCGCCCCCGCGCCGTTCTCCGGCAGCATGAAAGCGGGCACCGAGGGGTCGCCGTTCTGGTAGCGCAGCCTGGCGATCTCGGCCACGCGCTGCTGGGACGTCTCCAGCGTGCGCTCGGCGGCGGCCAGGCGCTCCTTGGCCGTCTTGGCGGCCTGTTGTGCCTTGGCCAGCTCGACCCGCTTGAGGTTGTACTTCTCGATGAGCTTGTCGACCTTGCCGTTGAGCTGCTTGAGCTGGGCGCGGAGCTGGGCTTCCGTGGGTTTGGGGTCAGCCGACGCCGCGGTCGCCGGACCGAGGGCGACAGCGGTGGCGGTGATGAGACCAATGGCAAGCGTCGCGGGGGACGATACCGCCAAGAGGACATTCCTCTCCCTCAGCCTGCCGAGTTAGCTGACGGGTTCGGGCGTGGGAGCCGCCTGCCACGTACGTGGATTCACCCGCTGGTGCATGGGTCCCCGGCTCCCGGGCAACACGCCCGGGATTAGGCATGCAACGACCGTTACGGCCGGTGCATATCGGGATATTAGTGGTAGATCGCGAGTCATGCGACCTTAACTAGAAATCTATTAGTGATCTACCTGTGACCGAAGCATGCGTGCGGCCTCTTCCGGCAGCACGTCGTTGACGAACGCCCCCATCGCCGACTCCGAGCCCGCCAGATATTTCAGCTTCCCGGGCGCGCGCCTGATGCTGAACAGCTCCAGGTGCAGGTACGCCAGCTCCCTGTCCTGCCGCACGGGCGCCTGGTGCCAGGCCGAGATGTACGGCATCACCACCCCGAACAGACCGTCGAACGCCCGCAGCACCGAGGTGTAGAGGGGCGCGAACGCCACCCGCTCGGCCTCCGACAGCGCCGCCAGGTCGGGCACCTGCCGGTGCGGGTAGATGTGCACCTCGAACGGCCACCGGGCGGCGGCGGGCACGAAGGCCGTCCACAGCTCGTTGGCGGCCACCACCCGCGTCCCCGCGGCCCGCTCGGCGGCCAGCACGTCGGCGAACAGGTTTCCCGGCCCCCGATGCCGCGCGGCGGCGCCGAGTTGCAGCTTGGTCCTGGGCGTGACGTACGGGTAGGCGTAGATCTGGCCGTGCGGGTGGGCGAGCGTGATGCCGATCTCCTCACCCCGATTCTCGAAGACGAACACCTGCTCCACACCCTCGATCCCGGACAGCTCGGCCGTGCGGTCGGCCCACGCCTCCATGACCAGGCCCACCTGGGCGTCAGAGAGCCGGGAGAACGAGGAGGAATGATCCGAGGTGAAGCACACCACCTCGCACCTGCCCACCCCCGGCCGCGCTTCGCTCAAGCCGCCCACATCGTGATAAGTCCCAAGATTTCCGGAAAAAGAGGGAAAACGGTTCTCGAACGCCACCACGTCGTAGTCGTAGGCCGGGATCTCCGTCGACCGCGTGTCCGACGACGGGCACAACGGGCACTCCGCCGCCGTGCCCGCCGGCTGGAACGTCCGCGTCTGCCGGTGCCCCGCCACCGCGACCCACTCCTCGGTCAGCGGGTCGTACCGCAGCTCCGAGGCCACCGGCCGGGGCTCGAGCGGACGCCGGTCGAGCGCGCTCCTGTCGGCGTCGTCCCGCCGGTCGAAATAGATCAGCTCCCGGCCGTCGGCCAGGTGGGCGATGGTGCGTTTCAACTCGAGTCCTCCGCGATGATCAGTTCTCCGGCCCGTTCGGCCAGCTCGGTGCGTGCTTGCTCGGGCAGCCCCGCGTCGCTGACGACCACGTCGGCCTCGGTCAGCTCGGCGATGGTGCTGATGCCGACCGTGTTCCACTTGGTGTGGTCGGCGGGGACGACCAGCCGGTGCGCGGCCGCCACGAGCTCCCTGTCGGTCTCGGACTCGAGCAGGTTGGGCGTGGTGAACCCGGCGCGCACGCTCATCCCGTGCACGCCGAGGAAGAGCGTGTCCACGTGCAGGCGGCGGATCGCGGCCACGGCCACCGGGCCCACCAGGGCGTCGGACGGGGTGCGTACGCCACCGGTGAGCACGACGGTGCGGTCGGCGCGCGGGTTGCGGTGGAAGACGTCGGCCACGGGGATCGAGTTGGTGATCACGGTCAGCTCGGGCACGGAGATCAGGTGGTGGGCCAGCGCCCACGTGGTGGTCCCGGCGGACAGCGCCACGGCGGTGCCGGGGCGCACGAGCCGCGCGGCCTCCCGGGCGATGATCTCCTTCTCCTGCTGCTGGCGGGCGGACTTGGCGGTGAAGCCGGGCTCCTCGGTCGAGCCGGGGCCGAGCGCGGTGGCACCGCCGTGCACCTTCTCCAGGAGCCCGCGTTCGGCCAGCACCTCAAGGTCGCGGCGTATGGTCATATCAGACACGCCGAGCTCGCGTACGAGGTCGGCGACGCGGACGCCGCCGCTGCTGCGCACCCGTTCCAGGATCGCCTGTTGACGCTGCTGTGCGAGCACGCCCGCTCCTTCCAACAGATTCCACCAAATTATGACACGCGATTGTTGGGGAATGTTAGTTCGGAGTGGAGTGCTTGCGCAGGCTGGGCAGGCGAGAGACGTTGGTGACCCATGACGCACTGATCACCGGAGGTGGGCTTATGGCCAGGCGCGCACGCAAGGGCAAGGCACGCAAGAAGAAGAAGGCCAACCACGGCAAGCGCCCCACGGCCCGTTGACGGATGGCCGCCCGCGGCGGGCGGCCATCCGGGAGCCGGGGATCTCAGCCCGGCAGTTCGGTGAGAGCCTGTTGGATGCGGTCCTGGGGGAGCGTGCGGTCCTCCAGCCGCCCGGCCAGGTAACGGTCGTAGGCGCCCAGGTCGAAGTGGCCGTGACCGCACAGCGCGGTCAGGATGACCTTCTCCTCGCCGCTCTCCTTGCAGCGCGTTGCCTCTGCGATGGTCTCGGCCAGGGCGTGCGTGGGCTCGGGGGCGGGCACGATGCCCTCGGTCCGGGCGAAGCGGACGCCGGCCTCGAAGCACTCGTTCTGTGAGCGGGTGACGGCCTCGAACAGGCCCAGCTCGTACATGTGGGACAGCAGCGGCGACATGCCGTGATAGCGCAGGCCGCCCGCGTGGATCGGGTCCGGCACGAACGTGTGCCCGAGCGTGTGCATCTTGAGCAGCGGCGTGAGCCCCGCGGTGTCGCCGAAGTCGTAGGCGTAGACGCCGCGCGTGAACGACGGGCAGGCGGCCGGCTCGACCGCGCGGAACACCGTCCCGATCCGGCCCGCCAGCTTCTCGCGCAGGAATGGGAAGGCGAGGCCGGCGAAGTTCGAGCCGCCGCCGGTGCAGCCGATGACCAGGTCGGGCATCTCGGGGAGCTGGCCGAGCGCCTCCTCGCCGATCACCGTCTGGTGCATGAGCACGTGGTTGAGCACCGACCCGAGCGCGTAGCGGGCGTCGGGCGTCGCCGCCGCCACCTCGACGGCCTCGCTGATCGCGATGCCCAGGCTGCCGGGCGAGTCGGGTGCGTCAGCCAGCACCTTGCTGCCCGAGCTCGTCGCGGAGGACGGGCTGGCGTGCACGGTGGCGCCGTAGACCTGCATGAGCGAGCGGCGGTACGGCTTCTGGTCGTAGGAGGCGCGAACCATCCAGATCTGGCATTCCACATCGAACTGGGTGCAGGCGAACGCCAGGGCCGATCCCCACTGCCCGGCCCCCGTCTCGGTGGTGAGCAGCCGGACACCCTCCCGGGCGTTGTAGTACGCCTGGGGCACGGCCGTGTTCGCCTTGTGCGACCCGGCGGGCGAGACGCCCTCGTACTTGTAGTAGATCCTGGCCGGCGTGCCGAGTGCCTTCTCCAGCCGGCGTGCCCGGATCAGCGGCGTCGGCCGCCAGAGCCGGTAGACGTCCAGCACCTCCTGCGGGATCGGCACGTACCGCTCCCCGCTCACCTCCTGGCCGATCAGCTCCATCGGGAAGAGCGGGGCCAGGTCGCCGGGTCCGACGGGCCGCCGGGTGCCGGGATGCAGCGGCGGAGGCGGTGCGGCCGGCAGATCAGGAACGATGTTGTACCAGTTGCTCGGGGTCACCCTCCCCAGTCTGCGCCCGTCACGCGCCGCGTTCCAGTACGACCTGCCGGGAGCCCGCGTTCACTCCCCCACCAGCAGCGCCGGGCGCTCCGGGTGATCGGCCCTGACCACGACGTCGGCGGCCCGCTGGGGCCGTGCCTCGCGCTCGTACCGGGCGTAGGCGGGCAGCCGCCACCGCTCCTCCTCCGGGGTCCCGCGCTCCAGGGCCCCCGCCGACAACCACACGTGCACGCTCAGCTCGAACCCCAGCCCCCGCCCCAGCAGCAACGTCCCGTCCACCACCACGACCCCGCCGGCGGGCAACTGCTGGTACGGCGTCCGGTACGCCCGATCCACCCGGGTGTCCCACAAGGCCGGCAGCACCCGTCCCGACCCGCCGGGGTCCAGCGGCTCCAGCACTTCCCGCCGGAGCGCCTTGACGTCCAGCCAGTCCTCGTAGAAGGCGTCCGGGTCGGTCCTGCCGTGCTCCAGTCGCAGCGAGGCGGGCCGCAGGAAGTCTCCCGCCGACACGCGCAGCACGGGCCGCCCGCGCAACCTCAGCGGCGCCACGAGCCCGTCGGCGAGCCACCCGGGCCGCGCGGGCGGGGCCCCGTCGACGGCCACCCGCACCCATTCCTCTCGCGGCCGCCCGGCGATCCGCTCGGCCAGGTCCTCGACCAGGACGTCCCAGGAGATCGGTCGCGCACGCATCGAGATCAGCTTACGGCCCCCGCCAGAGCGCCCTGGAGCCGTCACAGGGCACCTCCCCGTCCCAGACCTCGCCGGCGGTGCCCCCGGCCAGCAGCGTGGAATCCTGCGCGGTCCACCCGCGGGCCACGAGGACGGCCCGGGCGATCCGGCGAAGGTTTCGTATGTCGGCCGGCCTCGCGGGCGGAAACACGAAGGCCAGACCATCCCACCCGGGATGACCTGGCCTTTCACCGTCTGGAGCGGACGACGGGAATCGAACCCGCGTAGCTAGTTTGGAAGACTAGGGCTCTACCATTGAGCTACGTCCGCGCGAACCGGTCGGAGTCTGGTCTAGACTTCATCCGGTCGTCAGGGCGTAAGCGTACCGGAGTCGCGGGCCGCTTGCGCAACCGGACGATACGGGGCGTGGCGCAGCTTGGTAGCGCGCTTGCTTTGGGAGCAAGAAGTCGCAGGTTCAAATCCTGTCGCCCCGACCAGCTCAGCGGCCCCTTCCCATGCGGAAGGGGCCTTCTGCTTGCCGGCTGCCGCTGGAAGAAGTGAACGGCCGGGGAACGGCGTTACGGCGCTTCTCCGTACGAAGGCAGCGGACGCTGTGAACCCGGCGACCTGGCCCCTCCTGAGTAAAACCGGGTGTTGCAGGCGTCCGGAAAGGAGCGGGGCATACGGGCTGAGTCCTCCTCCCGACCGGATCTTCCGCGGGGTGTGGAGGTCAGGGGAGCTGGTAGGGCTCGCTCATGGCAGCTCACCAGCGTGTCAGGGCGCTGGGCGAACGGCCGGCTCGCTCAGGGCAGCTCGTGACGCGTCAGGGCCTGGGCGAACGGCTCGCCGGTCCGGCGGGCGTACGCCATCCGCGCGCGTACTTCGCCCAGCGTGCGCGGGCGGTAGCCGGGGCCGCCGCAGCAGCTCTTGTGGAAGCGGACACCCGCGTGCAGCAGCAGCGAGAGCACCCGCCAGGCCGCGGTGTCCCGCCGGGGCGGGGCTTCGAAGGCCGAGCCGACGTGGATCAGCGGCCCGGCGCAGCGCGGGCAGGCCCGATCGGAGGGGCCGGTGCCGGGATGAGACTGCTTGTACGAGGCACGGCAGGGCAGGCAAACGAAGGACGTCTTCCCGTGGGCCATCCGATCAGGATAGTTCAGCGCGGGCGACGAGCGCCTTGGGGGCGACCCGGCGGTAGGCGTCGGCGACGAGCTCGGCCGCTTCCCAGTCCACCTCCGCCACGTCCAGGTAGACCCCAGCCGGCCAGGGCCAGGCAGAGGGCGCAGCCGCTCCAGGGCCTCCACGGGCCCGTCAGCCCGTCAGCGTGAGAGGGTTGACCAGGTCGGCGTAGACGAGCAGCCCGGCCATGATGATCATGACGAACGCGACCGCGTACGTCAGCGGCAGCACCTTCGCGATGTCCACGTATCTCGGCTCCGGCCGCCGCATGACCTTCGCGTAGGCCCGCTTGATGCCCTCCCACAGGCCGCCCGCGATGTGCCCGCCGTCCAGCGGCAGCAGCGGGATGAGGTTGAACATGCCGATCGCCAGGTTGAACCCGCCCAGCAGGTTGACGAAGATGGCGAGCTTGTTCTCGTTGGACAGGTCGGAGGCGAGGATCTCGCCGCCCAGGCGGCCGGCGCCGACCACACCGACCGGGCCCTCGGGGTCGCGTTCGTGGCCGGAGAAGGCCGCGTTCCAGATGCCGACCATCTTCTCCGGAAGGTTGATCAGCGAGCCCGCCACCCGGCCGGTGAGCGCGCCCATGTAACCGACCACCTGGCCGAGACTCTGCCGCTCCATGACCGGCGTGGGCAGCACGCCCAGGAAGCCGACGTTCTTGTCGATCTTGTTCGGGTCCTGCGGGTTGGGCCGGTCCTGGAGGATGAGCGTGACGCCGACCGTCATGGGCTTGCCGTCACGGACGATGCCGAGCTTGACGGAGCCGGCGCCGTGGGAGCGGATCAGCCGGGTGGCGTCGTCCCAGGAGGTGATCTTCTGGCCCTCGAAGGAGACCAGGCGGTCGCCCGCCTTGAGCTTGGCCTGCGCCGCGGGCGTGAGCTTGTCGGTGGGCTTGCACTCGGTGCGCTTCTCCGAGGCCGGAATCAGGCAGGTCTGGGTCTCGGGCGACACGATCGGCGCCGTCCCCGTGGGCAGGCCGATGCCGACGAGCAGGATGCTGAAGAAGATGAAGGCCAGCACGAAGTTCATCGCGGGGCCGCCGGACATGATGATGACCTTCTGCCACCACTTCTTGCGGTAGAAGACGCGGTCCTCGTCGCCCGGCCGCACCTCTTCCTGCGCGGCGTCCCTGGCGGACTCGATGAGCCCCTGCCACGGGCCGGTGGCCGTGCTCCTCAGCTTGGTCGGGTCCTCACCGGGGCGCGGCGGCAGCATGCCGATCATGCGGATGTAGCCGCCCAGCGGGATCCACTTGATGCCGTATTCGGTGTCGCCCCTGCGCCGGGACCAGGCCGTGCTGCCGAAGCCGACCATGTATTGGGTCACCCTGACGCCGAAAAGCTTGGCGGGCACCAGGTGGCCGATCTCGTGCAACGCGATGGAGACGACCAGTCCCAGCAGGAAGACGATGATCCCCACGAGATAGAGCCAGTTCATCGATGCGCGCTCCACTGCAGACGGTTGGGGCAGACGAAAGGTTCGACAAGCCCAGACTAGTCGAACTCGCCGCGCGCCACCGCTTGCCTGCGTTTTGGAGAGCATTGACAGTATGCGATCAAACGAACACGCTGAGAGACGACGGAGGGGGACGTCTTGATCCAGATACTGATCGCCGAACACCGGCCTTTGGTGCGCCGTGGACTGCTCGCGACTCTCGACAACGAGCCCGGCCTGCGCGTCGTCGCCGAGGCCGGGTGCCCGGAGGAGGCGGTGCGGGCGGCGTTGCGCAGCCGTCCCGACGTGGCCGTGGTGGACCTCGACCTGCCGGGGCTGGCGGTCACCGCCCAGCTCGCGGAGCAGGCGCCGGGCTGCGGGGTGCTCATCCTGTCGGCCGCGCCCGATCCGGGGAAGGTGCGCAAGGCCCTGGCCGGCAACGCGCTCGGGTTCATGAGCCTGTGTGTGCGGCCCGAGCACCTCGCCGAGGGGGTGCGCCAGGTCGCGGCCGGGCACCGGGCGGTCGAGGCGGGGCTGGCCGCGGCCGCCCTCCAGTGCGCGGCCAACCCACTGACCAGGCGGGAGCTCGACGTGCTGCGGATCGCGGCGGGAGGTGCGCGTTCGACGGAGATCGCCGACCAGCTCTTCCTGTCGGTCGGCACCGTACGCAATCACCTGTCGCGGATCATGTGCAAGACGGGCGCCCGCAACAGGCTGGACGCGGTGCGCATCGCCAGCGACTGGGGCTGGCTGTGAGCCACGACGACTGACGGGACCCCGGTGGAGCCGCGCCGCTCCGCCGGGGCCCCGAACCTCTAGAGGATCTCAGCCGGGCAGAGCCCGCTGCCAGTGACCGCCATCACGACCTGACCCATGTGAAACATCACCACGCCCGCTCAGGGACGCCAGATCAGCACCAGCGCGCAGTCGTCGTTGTGGCCGGAGGCCATGGCGTTGACCAGCGCCCTGGCGCCGTCGCGGAAGCCGGAGGGCAGCAGCCGCTCCGCCTCCCCGAGCAGCCGGTCGAGCCCGGCGTCGATGTCGCGGCCCGGCTGCTCGATCAGCCCGTCGGTGTAGAGCAGCAGCGCGTCGCCCTTGCGCAGGGTGCCGCTGTCGGGCTCGCAGTGCAGGTCGGGCACGACGCCGAGGACCACGCCCTTGGCCGAGGCGACCTGCCAGTTGCCGGTGCCCGAGTCGAACTTCACCACCGGCGGGTGCCCGGCCGAGGTGATCGTGTAGTCCCCCGTCGCGAGGTCGAGCCGCACGTGCACGGCCGTCACGAAGCCCTCGTCGCCCCGCTGGCGGTGCAGGTAGGTGTTGCAGGCCGGCAGGAAGTCGTCGGCCGAGCCGAGCAGCCCGCCGAACGTGCCGGACAGCATCAGCGCCCTGGTGCCCGCGTCGACGCCCTTGCCGGACACGTCGACCAGGGCGATGTCGACGGTGTCGCCGTCGCGCATGGAGACCAGGAAGTCGCCGCCGAAGGAGGACCCGCCCGCCTGCTTGAGCACCACCTTGCCGCCCCAGTCCTTGGGCAGCGGGGGCAGCTCGCCCTGGCTCTTGAGCCGGTCGCGCAGCTCCAGCAGCATCGCGTCGCCGCGCAGGCCCTGCACGCCCAGCTTGCCCCTCGTACGGGCCATGAGCACGGCGAGCACGGTGGTGAACCCGATCGTCACGGTGAGCCCGAGCCCGACCCGGGCCACCCCCAGCGTGATCGCGATGTAGCCGAGCGCGACGGCCACCGCCACCAGCAGCTTGACCAGGCTGCTCAACCGCAGTTGGAGCCCGCCGAGCAAGGTGACCAGGATGAGCAGGGAGGGCGAGAACCACTCGGTCGAGACCTCACCGGCGAGGAACCCGATGGCGAGCGAGAGCACGGAGAGCGTGATGAGCAGATTGCGGTCTCGGGCCAGCGGCCCCCTGCGGACGAATCGGACGGCAGTTACAAGAAAGGGCACCCGCACCAGGACGGCGCGGACCCGTGGCGGGATCAGCGGCGCCGGACGGGAACTCATGATGCGCCTGACTGTATCGGTCTGACCCGTGTTTGGGCAGCCCACTTGACCAACGCCTTGATCATTAAGCACGGATATTGGGTGGCCCTCCCCCTTTGCCCGCTCCTACCGTGGACAGATGAGGTATCCGATCCGTCCGGTTGACGAAACCGAGTGGGAGTCCTTCGGCCAGGTGCTCGGAGAGGGCTTCGGCTGGACCCCCCACCCCCAGCAGTCAGCGCGGTACAAGGCCGAGACCGAGTTCGACCGCACCCTCGCCGCGTTCGACGGCGACGTCATGGCCGGGGTCACCGGCGTGCTGAGTCTCACCATGACCGTCCCCGGCGGGCAACTCCCCGTCGCGGGCGTCACGAGCGTCGCCGTCCTGCCCTCGCACCGCCGGCGCGGCGTGCTGTCCGCGCTCATGCACCGGCAGCTCTCCGACATCCGCGAGCGCGGCGAGTGCGTGGCCGCCCTCTACGCCTCCGAGGCGGTCATCTACGGCCGGTACGGATACGGCAGGGCCTCCTCCGAGCTGTCGTTCCGCATCGACAAGCACGCCTCGGCCTTCGTCAGGAACGCCCCCGCCGACCCGTCGCTCAGGCTCAGGGTGGCCCGCCCCGCCGACGTGCGGAGCGAGCTGGAGAAGCTCTTCGCCCAGGTCGTGACCGAACGCCCTGGACGCTACGAGCGCAAGCCGCAGACCTGGGACATCGTGCTCGCCGACGAGGAGTTCGACCAGAACGGGAACGGGTCGCTGCGCACGGTGCTCGCCGAGGACGACGGGGGCGTGCGCGGCTACGCCATGTTCCGCGTCAAGCAGTCCTGGGACGCCAACGGCGTGCCCGCCGGGGAGCTCAAGCTGTATGAGCTGGAGGCGGCCGACCCGGCGGCCTACGCCCTGCTGTGGCGCAACGTGCTGGACCGCGACCTGATCTCCAGGGTCGAGGCCCGTAACAGGCCCGTGGACGACCCGCTGATCGCGCTGCTCGCCGACCAGCGCCAGTTGCGCGCGAACTGGGCGGACGAGCTGTGGGTACGCCTGGTCGAGCTGGATCGGGCGCTGGCCTCGCGGGCCTACTCGGCGGCGGTGGACGTGGTGATCGAGGTCGAGGACGAGGTGTGCCCGTGGAACACCGGCCGCTGGCGGCTCACCGCCGACCGGAGGGGCGCCGAGTGCAAGCCGGTGGACGAGCAGCCGGACATGACGGTGCCGATGAGCGCGCTCGGCTCGGCGTACCTGGGTGACGGCGTGCTCACGGAGTCGCTGGCGGCGGGTCTGCTGCGCGAGCACTCGCCCGGCTCGGTGCGTGCGCTGGCCACCGCCATGTCGTGGAGCCCGAAACCGTGGGCGGGGCTGACGTTCTGACCGGGCCGATGTTCTGCCCGGGCTGACGGACAGACCGGGGCTGACGTCGCCGCCCGGGCTGACGTATAGTCGAAGGCATGGCGCTCCAGAGTCTGCAGATCACCGCGACCATCGCCATGCGGGCCCGCGACGTGTCGAGACCGTCCAAGGAGCAGCAGGAGGCCGCCGACCGGCGGCCTCTGCGCGACGAGATGCCCCGGCGCGACGCCAAGCGCAAGAGTTAGGGCAGCGACGGAAGCTGGCCGATCGTCTCGTAGGCCACGAGCTGCGCGATGCGCCTGCTGTGACGCTCGCTGCCGGAGAACGACGTGCCCAGGAAGACCTCGACGAACCTGGTGGCCTCCTCCGTGGAGTGCATGCGGGCGCCGATGCTGACCACGTTGGCGTTGTTGTGCTCGCGGGCCAGGCTGGCCGTCTCCTCGCTCCAGGCCAGGGCCGCGCGAATGCCGCGCACCTTGTTGGCGGCGATCTGCTCACCGTTGCCTGAGCCGCCGATGACCACCCCCAGGCTGGCCGGCTCCCCCGCGACGCCCTCGGCGGCGCGCAGCACGAACGCGGGATAGTCGTCCTCGGCGTCGTAGACGAAGGGACCGCAGTCGGTCACCTCATGACCGTGGTCCTTCAGCCAGGACACGAGATGGTTCTTGAGCTCATAGCCGGCATGGTCGGCACCGATGTAGACACGCACCCGACCAGTCTTCCACAGCGCGGCCGCTCGGGCTCGCTGGCTAGAGTAAGGACCCCCACCGTTCCCCACTCCTTACGAAGGTAGAGACGCATGCGTGAGATCCGCGTCATCGGCGACCCCGTCCTGCGCACTCCCGCCGAGCCTGTGACGGACTTCGACCGCGAGCTGCGCCGGCTGATCGACGAGATGTTCCAGGCCATGTACGCGGTGGACGGCGTGGGACTCGCCGGCCCGCAGATCGGCGTGTCGCGGCGGCTGTTCGTCTACGACATCAGCGGGCGTAAGGGCCACGTCGTCAATCCGGTGCTCACCGTCGACGACCCCGAAGAAGTGATCGACGAGGAGGGCTGCCTGTCCGTGCCCGACCGCCAGACGCGCAAGCCGATCTACGCCCCGGTCGCGCGCGCCGCGGGCGTGACCGTCGAGGGGATCGACCGGCTGCGGCGCCCGGTGAAGATCAGGGCCCGCGGCTCGCTGGCGCGCTGCTTCCAGCACGAAAGCGAGCACCTCGACGGCAAGCTCTATGTCGACCGGCTGCCCAAGAACGAGGCCCGAAAGATCATGCTCAAAGCGTAGGTTGGGCGCATGAGCGGATTTTCGGGAAAGGGCGCACTGGTCACCGGAGGCTCCAGGGGCATCGGGAAGGCCGTCGTGGAACGACTGACCGAGGACGGGGCCGAGGTCGTCTTCTGCTACCAGAATGCCGAAGAGGCCGCACGGCAGGTCGCCAAGGAGACCGGGGCGCATGCCGTGCGAGCCGACCTCGGTGTCAGGGAGGACTTGGAGCGGCTGTTCGCCGAGGCGGAGGCGCGGCTGCCCGGGCTGGACATCCTCGTCAACAACGCGGCCACCACCGACGGCCAGAAGCTGATCACCGACATCACCGACGAGGACTACGAGCGGGCGTTCGCGGTGAACACCCGGGCCGTGTTCCTGACCATGCAGTGGGCCGGGCGGGTCATGCGCGACGGCGGGCGGATCATCAACATCTCCACGCTCAACACCGCGGTGCCCGCGCCGGCCCTGGCCCTCTACTGCGGTAGCAAGGCGGCCATGGAGCAGTTCGCCAAGGTGGCGGCGCGGGAGCTGGGCGCGCGCGGGATCACCGTCAACGTCGTCTCCTCCGGTGCCACCGACACCGACATGCTGCGGGGAGCCAACCCGGAGGCGGCGCTGGCCCAGATACCGGCACTGACCGCGCTGGGGCGCCTGGGCCGGCCCGACGACATCGCCGCGGCGGTCGCCCTCCTGGCGGGCCCGGACGGACGGTGGATCACCGGGCACAACCTCCGCGCCACCGGCGGCCTGTACCTCTGACCGGCCGGCTACAGCAGCATGGCCTTGATCTCGAGGTATTCCTCCAGCCCTGGCTCGCCCAGTTCGCGGCCCACGCCCGACTGCTTGTAGCCGCCGAAGGGCGCCATCGGGTTGAACCGGCCGCCGTTGACGGCGACCTGGCCGGTGCGGAGTCTGCGGGCGACCGCGAGCGCGTGTTCCTCGGTTCCCGCCCAGACCGCGCCGGCCAAGCCGTATTTGGTGTCGTTGGCGATCTGGACGGCCTTGTCCTCGCTCGTGTACGGGATCAGCGAGAGGACCGGCCCGAAGATCTCCTCCTGCTCGATCGTCATCCCCGGCTCCACCGCGGCGAACACCGTGGGCTCCACGTAGTAGCCCCGCGCCCGCGGCCGCTCCGTGCCGCCCGCGACCAGCCTGGCGCCCTCCTCCTGGCCCCTGTTGATGTAGCGGACCACGCGGTCGCGCTGGGCCGCCGACACCAGCGGGCCGACCTTGGTCGACTCGTCGAGGGGGTCGCCGACGGTGTAGCCGCGGGCCAGCTCGACGGCCATGGCGACGGCCTCGTCGTACTGGTCGCGGTGCACGATCATGCGGGACCACGCCGAGCAGGTCTGGCCGGCGTTGACGAAGCAGTTGGCCACCCCGACCTTGACGGCCAGGGCCAGGTCGGCGTCGGGGAGGATGAGGTTGGCCGACTTGCCGCCGAGCTCCAGCGCGACCCGCTTGACGGACTCGGCGGCGAGCGAGGCGACCCGGCGGCCGGCGGCCGTCGAACCGGTGAAGGAGACCATGTCCACCTCGGGGTGGGCGGCCATGGCCTCGCCCACGACCGGGCCGCGCCCGCTGACCAGGTTGAACACCCCGGGCGGCAGGCCCACCTCGTCGAAGATCTCCGCCAGCGCGTACGCCGCCAGCGGTGCCACCTCGCTCGGCTTGAGCACCACTGTGCACCCGGCGGCCAGCGCGGGGGCGACCTTGCAGACGATCTGGTGCAGCGGGTAGTTCCATGGTGTGATCGCGGCGACCACCCCGACGGGCTCCTTGACCACCAGCGCGCTGCCGGCGCGTGACTCCCGTGGATGACTCTCGGCGAGCTGGGCGTAGGAGGCCAGGACGGTGGCGGGGAGAAGCGTCTGCACCCTGAGCGCGAAGCCCAGCGGCGCGCCCATGTCGGCCGAGATGACCTTGGCGATCTCCTCGGCGCGCTGTTTCAGCAGCGCCGCGGCGCCGTCGAGCAGTTTGCCCCGCTCGGCGGCGGGCGTCTCCGACCAGCCGGGGAAGGCTCTGCGGGCGGCGGCCACGGCCGCCTCCACATCGTCGGGAGAACCCGCGGGCACTCGATCGATGATCTCTTCCGTGGCTGGATTGACGACCTCGATGAGCTCGTCCGAGGCCGAAGCCGTCCAGGAACCGCCGATAAAGAGCTGACGCATAGCCACCATCCTGTCAGCGTGCCAGGAGGCGGCGCGAGGGCTCGGCCTGAGCCGGGAACGAGCCTTCTACGCCGCCACGAGCCTTCTTCCCGCCAGAGTACGACGGTTTGAGCGGCAAGTCGGGATATGTCAACTCAAAGTGTCAGTCGAACTGGGGCCGCTTCGTACGCGTGCGCTTCAGCTCGAAGAAGTCCTCCGACGAGGTGACCATCAGCACGCCGTCCCAGAGCGTGCCCGCCTCCTCGCCACGCGGGATGCGGGTGATCACGGGCCCGAAGAAGGCGTTGGAGCCGACGCGGATGATCGGCGTGCCGACCTCCTGGCCGACGAGGTTGATGCCCTCGTCGTGCGAGGCGCGGATGCCCGCGTCCCACTCCTCGGAGTGCATGGCCTCGGTGAGGTCCTTGTCGAGCCCGACGCTTTCGAGCGCGCCCTCGATGACCTCTTGCAGGCGCTCCGGCTCCTTGCCCATGCCCTGGTTGTGCAGGCGGGTGCCGATCTCGGTGTAGAGGGCGCCGATGTACTGCTCGCCGTGCTTGGCCGCGGCGGCGGCGATGACGCGGACGGAGCCCATCGCGCGCGCGGCGCGCTGAAGGTAGTCCTCCGGGACGTCCTTGTCCTCGTTGAGGAAGAACAGGGACATCTGACGCCAGCGAGGCTCGATCGGCCGGACCTTCTCCACTTCGAGCAACCACCGCGAGGTCACCCAAGCGAAGGGACAGGAGGGGTCGAACCACAGGTCCACGGGAATCTTCTCAGTCACGTCGGCCATAACCTGAGGTGGTTCGGGTCCTATTCCCGGCATGACAGGATACGGACAACCCCGACGAAGTGGTGTAAAGGAGCGCAACTTGGCAGGCAACCTGACCCGGGACGAGGCTCGTGAGCGCGCCCAGCTGTTGAAGGTCGAGTCGTACGAGGTCGCACTCGACCTGACGACCGGAGACGAACGCTTCGAGAGCGTGACCACGGTCCGCTTCGGCAGCACCCGTCCGGGGGAGTCGACGTTCATCGACCTGCACGGCGCCGACGTGCGCCAGGTGACGCTGAACGGCCAGGACCTCGACGTGTCCGGCTACGACGGCGAGAAAGGGCGCTTCCCGCTCCCCGAACTGGCCGAGTCCAACGTGCTGCGGGTGGCGGCCGACTGCCCGTACATGCGCACCGGCGAGGGTCTGCACCGCTTTGTCGACCCGGTGGACCAGCGGGTCTACCTGCACACGCAGTTCGAGACGGCCGACGCGCACCGCATGTACGCCTGTTTCGACCAGCCCGACCTCAAGGCCACCTTCACGTTCACCGTGGTAGCGCCGGGCGACTGGGAGGTCGTCTCCAACGCCGCCGTCGCCGAGGTGACGGCGGCCGGGCACGACGACGCCAGGCGCTGGGCGTTCCCCACCACTCCGGTCATGTCCACCTACATCACCGCGCTGGTGGCCGGGCCCTTCCACAAGGTGACCTCGGAGCACGACGGCATCCCGCTCGGCGTCTACTGCCGGGCCTCGCTGGCCGAGCACCTCGACGCCGACAACATCCTCGAGGTCACCCGGCAGGGCTTCGACTTCTTCCACCGCGTGTTCGGCGTGCGCTACCCCTTCGGCAAGTACGACCAGCTCTTCGTGCCCGAGTTCAACGCCGGCGCCATGGAGAACGCGGGCTGCGTGACCTTCCTGGAGGACTACGTCTTCCGCTCCCGGGTCACCGACGCGGTGGTCGAGCGGCGCGCCGAGACGATCCTGCACGAGATGGCGCACATGTGGTTCGGCGACCTGGTCACCATGCGCTGGTGGGACGACCTGTGGCTGAACGAGTCGTTCGCCACCTACATGTCCGTGCTCGCCCAGGCCGAGGCCACCCGGTGGGGCAAGGGCGCGTGGACCACGTTCGCCAACGTGGAGAAGGCCTGGGCCTACCGCCAGGACCAGCTCCCCTCCACCCACCCCATCTCCGCCGACATCCCGGACATGCAGGCGGTCGAGGTCAACTTCGACGGCATCACCTACGCCAAGGGCGCCTCGGTGCTCAAGCAGCTCGTCGCCTACGTCGGCCTGGACAACTTCCTGGCCGGCGTACGCGACTACTTCGCCGAGCACGCCTGGGGCAACACCGAGCTGAAGGACCTGCTCGACGCCCTGGAGCGGACCTCGGGACGCGACCTGTCGGCCTGGTCGAAGGAGTGGCTGGAGACCTCGTGGGTCAACACGCTGCGGCCCTCCTTCGAGGTGGCCGGCGGCCGCTTCACCGGTTTCGAGGTGCTGCAGGAGGCCCCGGCCGAGCACCCGACACTGCGCTCCCACCGGGTCGCCATCGGCCTGTACTCCCTGGCCGACGGGGTGCTGACCCGGACCAGGCGGGTGGAGCTGGACGTGGTCGGCGCCCGGACCAGCGTGCCCCAACTCGTCGGTGAGGAGCAGCCGGACCTGGTGCTGCTCAACGACGACGACCTGACCTACGCCAAGATCCGCCTCGACGAGGACTCCCTGCGAACCCTGGTCAACGGCGGCATCGCCGCCTTCACCGAGTCCCTGCCGCGCGCCCTGTGCTGGTCGGCGGCCTGGGACATGACCCGCGACGGCGAGATGTCCACGCGCGACTACGTCAAGCTGGTCACCTCCGGCGCGGGCACGGTCACCGACATCACGGTCCTGCAGGCGGTGCTGCGGCAGGCGCGCCAGGCCGTGCAGCAGTACGCCGACCCGGCCTGGCGGTCCGAGGGCCTGGCCCTGCTGTCGGAGCGCCTGCGCGCGCTGCTCGCCGCGGCCGAGCCCGGCTCCGACCACCAGCTCGCCTTCCTGCAGGCGCTCTCGGCGGCGGCCACCTCCGCGGAGGACCTGGGGCTGCTGGCGGCCATCCTGGACGGCTCGGCCGTGCCCGAGGGGCTGGCCGTGGACACCGACCTGCGCTGGACCCTGGTCCACGCGCTGGTGTCCGGGGGCCGGCTCGGCGAGTCCGACATCGAGGCCGAGCTGCGGCGTGACCCGACGGCGGCGGGCGAGCGGTCGGCGGCGCTGTGCCGGGCCTCGATCCCGACGGCCGAGGCCAAGGCCGCGGCCTGGGAGCGGATCGTGGGGGGCGAGCTGGCCAACCACATCGCGCGGGCGACGATCCAGGGGTTCCAGGACCCGCACCACCCCGACCTGATGGCGCCGTTCCGGGAGAAATACTTCACCGAGGTGGGGCCGATCTACCGGAAGTGGACGTTCGACCAGGCGGGGACCTTCGCGATGGGCTGCTTCCCGGCGCTGCTCATCGAGCCGGGGACCGTGAGCGCGGCACAGGACTACCTGGCCGCCGAGCAGCCGCCGCACGCGCTGCGCCGGCTCATCCTGGAGGGCGCCGACGGCGTCAGCCGGGCGTTGCGCAACCGGGAGCGGGACGCCATGCCCGCCTGACCGCCTCCGCGCGAAGGTCCCCGCTCCGGTGGGGGCCTTCGCTGATTAGGGGAGTTGGCCCTGGCAGGCGGGGTGCGATGTTAGCCTCAAGGCGTGCTAGGCGCGGGGACCGTCCTCAGTGATCGCTACGTGCTGTCCGACCGCCTCGGCGGTGGCGGCATGGGCGAGGTGTGGCGTGCCGACGACACGGTCCTCGGGCGCGCGGTCGCGGTCAAGGTGCTCATGCCCGCGCTCAACGAAAACCCGACCTTCGTCCAGCGCTTCCAGAACGAAGCCCGGGCCATGGCCACTCTGCGGCATCCCGGTGTGGTCGACGTCTACGACTACGGCGTGTGCGACGTCGCGGGCCGCCAGGTGAGCTTCCTGGTCATGGAATACGTGCCCGGCGAGTCGCTCGACCGCGTCCTGCGGCGCGGCCCGCTCGGCGCCGCGGCCACCATGCGCCTGGTCGCGGAGGTCGGCGACGCGCTGGCCGCGGCCCACGCGCAGGGCATCGTCCACCGCGACGTCAAGCCGGCCAACCTCATGATCAGGCCGGACGGGGGCGTGGCGCTGACCGACTTCGGCATCGCCCACTCCGCCTCCGCCGGCCATCTGACGGCCACGGGCACGATGCTCTGCTCGGCCGGCTACTGCGCGCCCGAGATGGCCACCTCCAGCGAGGTGACACCCGCGGTCGACGTCTACGCGCTGGGCGTGGTGGCCTACGAGGCCCTGACGGGGCAGTTGCCGTACCAGGGCGACACGCCCGTACAGATCATCTTCAAGCACCTCAACGCCCCCGTCCCGCGCCTGCCGGACGACGTGCCCCCCGGGCCGCGGCAGGTGGTCTCGCGAGCGCTGGAGAAGACGCCCGACGGGCGCTGGGCCACGATGGCGCACATGACCGATGCCGCTCGGAAGGCGCTGACCGCGCCCGGCACGCCGCCCGTCCCGCACCGGCGCCGCACCCTGCGGGCGGTGCTCACCATCGCCGCCGCCGTGCTGGTGTCGGCGGCCGTGGCGGGCTCGGTGTGGTTGCGCCCGGCCCAGCCCACGACCAGCACGAGCGAGGCGACGCCGACGGCCGCCCCGCCGACGGTCAGGGCCTCCATGACGACGGCGCCCGCCAGAAACCTGGCCACGCCTCCCCCCAGGCAGTCCGTTCCCGCCGCCACGGCCACCACCGGCGCCCCCGAGCCGACGAGGGTCACGCACGTGCCGAGCCCCACCTCGACGTCCGTCACCCCCACCGCCGCCCCGACCAGGACGCCGACCGCCGAGCCGACCACCTCGGAGCCGGCGCCGCCCACCGTCGAGCCGACCCCGCCGGGCTCCGAGGAGCCCACGGTCGTGCCCCCGATCGGCAAGCCCACCCGCGACATCCAGTGCATCCGGGCCCCGTGCCAGTGAGGTGAGGCGGGCCCGCCCCTCGCCCGCCCGAAGCGCGATCTTTGTCCGCAATCGCGCGCCGGTCATGAGAAAGTTCATCGCGTGGACACGACTCGAGACCTGCTCATCGCCCTTGCCCGCCGTTACGCGTTCGCCGACCTCGGTGCGTTCGCGCCGTCGGAGGAGATCGCCGAAGTGTGCGAGTTCGGGCAGCGACTGCTCTCCCTCGACGCCGAGGACTTCGCCGCCGAGGCGAAGGGCGTGCCCGCCGACCTGCGCCGGCGCGCTCGGGCCTGCCACATGCCGCAGACACCGCGCGAGCAGCCGCGGGGGGCGCTCGAGTCGCTGCGGCCCGCGTACGGGCTGCTGCTGGAGGTGATCGCCGTACGGTGGCACCGGCGTGAGCTGAGCCCGATGATCGCGGCGGTGCACATCGCCAGCGAATACCTGCCCCTGCTGGCCTTCGAACCGCAGTTGGGGCACGCCGGCGACCCCGCCCGCTGGCCCGAGGGGCTGAGCGCGACCGGGAGCCGGTTCGGCGTGATCGGCGATCGCGAGTGTGACCACACCAAGTCCGAGCAGTCCGCCACCAACCGGACCTTGCGCGTGTCCGTGGAGCCGGCGGAGGGCTGGCGGGCGTACTTCGACCGGCAGCACAGCCAACTGGCCGGCGCGCTCGGGGTCTGCGCCGCCACCTGCCGCAACCCGTGCACGGCGATGGACTGGATCGATCCAGAGTCACGCGCCGACCTGCAGTTGCGCGCCCGCACGGCGCTGGCCTTCGCCGAGACCCCCCTCGTGCGGCTGCGCCACGCGGCCCCGGTGGGGCACGGGTTCGGGGTGCCGTCGCCGGAGGAGGTGCTGGACGCGTGGGAGCGGAGCCGGGCGGGCCTGGACAAGAACCCGGCGGGCGCGTCGGCGCTGAAGGACGACGGGTTCCCGCTGGAGGGCCTGCCGACGCTGTTCTCCGCGGTCGCCGCCGCCCCGATCGAGCCGGCGACGCTGCTGGCCGGGGTCAGCGAACACATCGTCACGCTGCTCGGCCGCCACTGACCCGGGCCTCCGCCCGGCGGGCTCAGCGGCGGGCGGTGGCCTGCTCGGCGAGGGCGGCGATGCCGTACAGCAGCCCCCCGATCAGGTCGCCCACGCTGAACGCCGTCGCCATCGACATCGCCGTCAGGCGGCACGCGCTGTCCGGCAGCCGCCTCCTGGCCTGGTCTCCCGTGACGATCTCCAGGGCCCGGCCCGTGACGTCCACGAAAATGACCACGGCGTCCCCGGCCTCCTCGCCCAGGGCGGCGTGCAGGCGCTCGGCGAAGTGGCGGCGCGCGCCCACCGGCTCCCCGAGGAACACGCCGAACCTGAGCCCGCTGCGCCGCTCGGCGGCGTGCATGGCCTGCCTGACGTCGTCGGCCTGGGCGGCGGTCAGTCCACGCATCGTCTTCTCACCATCCCGCCGAGGCTCCGCCGACCCGCCGGCCGGGCTCGGCCGTCTCGGCGGCCGCCATCCAGTCGTGCTCGGGAATGTCCGCCCAGTGCGCCACCCGATCGGCCAGCACCAGGCCCGAGGTGCTCACCCCGCGCTCGCTCCTGTCCGGCCCGCCCAGCCAGACGGGGCCGGACTCGACCCGCCGTTGCGCGCTGCGCCCCGGCAGCATGACAAGCAGGCTGATCAGTACGAACAGCCCCAAGGACACCCCGATGAGAAAGAGCAGGATCTCTGCCGCGCTGTTCACACCATGAACGTAATCCTCGTTGGCGAGTCCGGCCAGACCCGTCCGGGGAGTGTCCGCGCTAAGATCTTCACGGAGCCCGAGGATCTCTAGAGAACGTAAGACATACCCCAAAAACCCGCGTGGAACACGATGAGCTGGGCCATAAAACTATGGACAGGGCAACACTAGGAATCGATCCGATCTCCGAGCTACGGTGAGTTACGTGGACTCCGACAACCAGCGAGAAGACGGTCACAACGCGTCACCCATCTGGGTGAGCGACCGACCAGAAAGCGAGCAGACCGCCGCCGCGAAGCCTTCGGCGCCCACCTCCACGTACGCGCCCGTCGAGCGCGCGTCCGTGCGTAGCCTGCTGCAACAGCCACGGTTTCGCCGCCTGCGCAACCGCCTGATCCTGGCGGTGGTCGTCGGCCTCGTGGTGGGCTTCCTTGTGAGCGACTGGCGGGTGGGGATCACAGCGGGCGTCATCGCCGCGATCCTGGAGGCGGTCTATCGGGCTCGCTCCAGTTCGTCCGTGCCCGCGTGGCGACGGTCGTCCGTGGCGGAGCGCCGTACCGAGGCGCAGTTGCGCAAGCTCGAACGCAGCGGCTACCGCACGCTGCACGCCAGGGCGATCCCCAACAGCGAAGCCCAGATCGACCACCTCGTGGTGGGCCCGACCGGGGTTTACGCGGTCGACTCCGAGAAGTGGGACAAACGCCTGCCCGTGCGTGTGCAGATGGGAAAGAAGCTCTTCCACGGCCCCTTCGACATGAAACCCCGCCTCACCGAGGCGAAGTGGGAGGCGTCGCAGGCCGGTGAGCTGATCAGCAAGGCGTTCGGCCGCGAGGTGTCCGTGGTTCCCTCGCTCGCCATCTACGGCCCGCCGGTGCCATGGAAGATCATGACCATTCGCGGCGTGGACGTCTTTCAGGGCGACCGGGCCCGCAGGTGGATCACCAAGCGGGAGCGGGCGCTGACGGACACCGAGATCGACCGCATCTTCGACATCGCGACCAAGGTGCTGCCCGCCCGCTACGGCGAGGACTAGCACCCGCACGCGAAGCCGGGCGGGCACGGGCCAACGGAGGCCGGGCCCGCTCGGGTTTCGCGTGCGCTCGCCGGGCGGGCGGAGGCCGGGCCCGCTCGGGTTTCAGTGTGCTCGCCGGGCGGGCGGAGGCTAGCGTTCGCGGGCGAGCCGGGCGCCGAAGGCGTCGAGGTCGGCGGCCAGTTCCCGGCTGGGCGGGATCGTGGCCGGGAGCCGCGAATACAGCGCCGTGCCGAACCCCGCCATCCGGACGATCTGGTTGATCAGCGCCTCCCTGTCGCGCGGCCACGGGAAGCCCGGCTGGGCGATCAGCAGGGAGACGCAGCCGTGCACGGCCGACCAGAGGCCGAGGGCCACCTCTTCGGGGTCGCCCTCGAACACGCGGGTCTCCACACAGGCGGCCACCGCGTTCACCATGTGGCGGAAGCACTCGGCGGCAGCCGGGGGCACGCCCGGCGCGGCCGAGGGCCGCATCATCAGCACCCGGTACTGGACCGGGTGGTCGAGGGCGAAGCGGGCGTACGCGCGGGCGCAGCGGCCCAGCGCGAGGAACGGGTCGCCGCCGCCCAGGTTCTCGGTGAACAGGCGGCCGAGCTCGTCCCACACCCGCAGGCAGACTGCCTCGACGAGCGCCTCCTTGTCGGCGAAGTGCAGGTAGACCGACGGTGTGGACACCCCGGCGCGCAGGGCGACCGCGCGCAGCGTCAGCGCGTCCTCGGTGCCGGACTCGGCCAGCAGGTCCTCGGCCGCACGCAGGATCTCTTCACGGAGCAGCGGCCCCTCTCCGCGCCGGGCGCGTACGCGTCTGGTGGTCATGGATCTCACCTTGACGCCGTCAGGTTAACGATGTCAATCTGAGCTCCTGCGGAAGGATTGCTAAAAATGGGGACTTTTCGGGAAGCAACCGCGCTGACCGCCCGGGGGAACGGCGAGTTCGGCGCCCTGCTGGACGCCCAGTGGGGTGTCGGGACCCGCCTGCACGGCGGTTACCTGCTGGCCGTGCTGGGGCGGGCCGCCTGCGAAAGCGCGGCGGGCGCCGGCCATCCACATGTGACGGCCGTCAGCGGCTCCTTCGTCGAGCCGCCCGAGCCGGGCGCGGCCCTGGCCCGGGTGGAGACGCTGCGGGTCGGCCGGAGCCTGGCCCAGGTCAGGGCCACGCTCGTGCAGGACGGCAGGACCCGGGTCGAGGCGCACATCACGCTGTCCCAGCTGGACGCCGCCGACCCCTGGTGGTCGGCGGCGGACCCGGTACGGATGCCGCCCGAGGAGGAGTGCTTCCTGGCCCCCGTCGACGCCCCGGGCGCGGGCATGCCCGTGCCGCTGATGGGCGTGATCGAGGAGCGCCTCGACCCGGAGAACCTGGGGTTCGCCTTCGGCACGCCCGCCGGACGCGGCGTCATCACGAGCTGGCAGCGGCTGGCCGACGGCTCCGACTGGGACCCGCTGAGCCTGCTGGTCGCGCTCGACCCGGTGCCGCCGGTGTCGCTGGAGCTGGGCGTGCCGGGCTGGGCGCCGACGATCCAGCTCACGGGGTTCGTCCGCAGGTTGCCGGCGCCCGGCCCGATCAGGGTGCGGCTGACGGCCACCGACGTCGGCGGCGACCGGATGGACGAGGTGGCGCACGTGTGGGACGACAAGGGCCGCCTGGTGGCGCAGGCGACCCAGCTCGCCGCCATCCGGCTGCCGGTCCCGCGGTGAGGCCGCCATCCGGCTGCCCGTCCCGCAGTAGGATCGCCGAGGTCGGTTCCGGCACGATCCGGTAACCAGCCGTCCAATGTGTGGACAGGCGTCTCATCCACCGGGCGATGGTCGTAGCATGTGAAGACTCGCTCACGATGGGAGATGCGCCAATGCCCGCCCTCAGGTCACGTACAGTCACCCACGGCAGGAACATGGCCGGTGCCCGGGCCCTGCTCCGGGCGACCGGCGTAGCCGGGAGCGACTTCGGCAAACCCATCATCGCCGTGGCCAACAGCTTCACCCAGTTCGTGCCGGGCCACGTGCATCTGCGCGAGGTCGGCGACGTGGTGTCGGCGGCGATCAGGGAGGCGGGGGCCATCCCCCGCGAGTTCAACACCATCGCGGTCGACGACGGCATCGCGATGGGGCACGGCGGCATGCTCTACTCGCTGCCGTCCCGCGAGCTGATCGCCGACGCCGTGGAATACATGGTCAACGCCCACTGCGCGGACGCGCTGATCTGCGTGTCCAACTGCGACAAGATCACCCCGGGCATGCTGCTGGCCGCCTTCAGGCTGAACATTCCGACGATCTTCGTCTCCGGCGGGCCCATGGAGGCCGGCAAGACGCCCGGCAGGAAGCTCGACCTGATCGACCCGATGATCGCCTCCGCCGACGACTCCGTCTCCGACGCCGACCTGCTGGAGATGGAAGAGAGCGCCTGCCCGACCTGCGGCTCCTGCTCGGGCATGTTCACCGCCAACTCGATGAACTGCCTGGCCGAGGCCATCGGCCTGGCGCTGCCGGGCAACGGCACGATCCTGGCCACGCACAAGGCGCGCAAGAAGCTGTTCGAGGACGCGGGCCGGCAGCTCGTGGAGATCACCCGGCGCTACTACGAGGAGGGCGACGAGTCGGTGCTGCCGCGCTCGATCGCCACCCGCGACGCCTTCGAGAACGCGATGACGCTCGACGTGGCGATGGGCGGCTCGACCAACACGATCCTGCACATCCTGGCCGCGGCCCGCGAGGCCCAGGTCGACTTCGGGCTCAAGGAGATCAACGAGATCTCGCTGCGGGTGCCGTGCGTGTGCAAGGTCGCCCCCGCGACGAACAAGTACCACGTCGAGGACGTCCACCGCGCCGGCGGCATCCCGGCCATCCTGGGCGAGCTCGACCGGGGCGGTCTGCTGCACCGCGACGTGCCCACCGTCAACGGCGGCACCCTCGGCGACCTGCTGGCCTCCTGGGACGTGCGCTCGCCGGCCGTGCTGCCCGAGGCCGTGGAGCTGTGGCACGCGGCCCCCGGCAACGTGCGCACGGTCAAGGCGTACTCGCAGGACAACCGGTGGGACGACCTCGACCTCGATCGCACGGCCGGATGCATCAGGGACCTGGAGCACGCCTACACCGCCGACGGCGGCCTGGCGGTCCTGTACGGCAACATCTCCCGCGACGGCGCGGTGGTGAAGACGGCCGGGGTGGACGAGTCGATCTGGAAGTTCAGCGGGCCCGCGGTGGTGTTCGAGTCGCAGGAGCAGGCGGTCGAGGGCATCCTCGGCGGGCGCGTCAAGGAGGGCGACGTGGTGGTCATCCGCTACGAGGGCCCCAAGGGCGGTCCAGGCATGCAGGAGATGCTCTACCCGACGTCGTTCCTGAAGGGCAAGGGGCTCGGCAAGGCGTGCGCGCTGGTCACCGACGGCCGCTTCTCCGGCGGCACCTCCGGGCTGTCGATCGGGCACGCCTCGCCCGAGGCCGCGGAGGGCGGCGCCATCGCGCTGGTCGAGGACGGCGACCTCATCGACATCGACATCCCCAACCGGACGCTGGACCTGCGGGTGCCGGAGGCCGAGCTGGCGGCGCGGCGCGAGCAGCTGCTGGCCGACCTGGGCGGCTACCGGCCGCGCGACCGCAACCGGCCGGTGAGCGTGGCGCTGCAGGCGTACGCGGCGATGACCACGTCGGCCTCCACCGGCGCCTCGCGCGACCTGTCGCAGCTCTCGCGCTGACCCCCGGTCCCATCCGTCGAAGGCGGCCCTCGTGGGTGCGGATTCCCCGCTGACCGCGAGGGTCGTTGGCTGTTACCTCCGTACAGATTTTCGAAAATTGTCGGTCGTGGTCTCTATTCTTGGGGTATGACGACAGTCGTGAAGCACGATACTCGCCCGCTGACGACCGCCGAGATCGCCGCCCTCGCCCTCTCCCTCGCCCACCTCGGAGCGGGCCCGCAGGCCGTCACCGCCAGGCGTGGCCTGCAGCACGCACTCGAGCACCTGGAGCTCGACGACGACGTCATCGCCAGCACGCTCGCCACCCTCACCGAGCCGCTGCCCGTGGAGGTCGCCTCCCGGGCCAGGCTCATGGCCGACGCCATCACCAGCCGACTGATGATCCGCCTGCACTACCGGGACGCCGCCGGCACCATCACCGCGCGTGACGTCGAGCCGGTGACGTGCCTCGTCCACCGCGAATACTGGTATCTGGTCGGCGTGTGCAGGATGCGCCGGGCCATCAGGGCGTTCAGGTTCGACCGGATCATCGCGGTCGAGCCCACGCTCACCCCGGCCCGGCCGCATCTGGCCGACCGGTTCCTGCCGTTCCAGCGCCGCAAGCGCGCCCGGGCCGCATGACATCCCAGGGCCGCACCACACCCCGGGGCGCGGACCACCGGCCGGGCGCCTCCGCCCGGCCGGACCCCGCCCCAGCCGGCTGCCGGCCCCGGGCGTCACCGGCCCGGGGCGGCGCCGCTAGGAGCAGCAGCCTCCGCCGCAGCAGCCTCCGGACTGCCTGGGGGTGGCCGCGGTGCCCGTCATGGCCACCGTCGACAGCAGCTTCACCGTGTCGTCGTGTCCCTCCGGGCAGGTCGCCGGGTCGTCGGAGGCCGACATCGGGCGGGACAGCTTGAACGTGGAGCCGCAGGCGCGGCAGCGGAAGTCGTATCGCGGCATACGACTAAGCGTAGGCGATGTAGGCGTGATCGGACACGGGCACGTAGCCGATCCCCTGGTAGATGGCGTTGCTCGTCGGGTTGTCCAGGTCGGTGAAGAGCACCACGTCGTCGCAGCGCTCCGCCAGCGCGATCTGGCTGGCGAAGGCCGTGACGGCGGCGCCGTACCCGCGCCTGCGGCAGGAGGGCGGCGTGTAGACGGGACCGATGCGGCAGACCGCGCCGGCCGCCGGGGAGAGTGCCGCGAGCGAGACCGGCGCCCCGCCCGCCTCCCACACGAACAGCTCGCGGCCCGCCAGCCGCCGGGCCACCCGCTCGGCCACGTCCGCCTCCTCGCCCAGCCGTACCTCCTCGCTGAACGCGTGATACCAGCTCACCAGCAGCGGGAAGTCGCCGGGCACCGCGAGCCGGCCCCGGCCAGGCACGTCGGGGATGGCGAGCGCGGAGAGGCGGTAGAGGCGTTCGGAGACCATCCGCCGGGGCGGCCCGAGCAGCCGCGCCACCTCCGACGTCAGCTCCACCCGGCCCACCAGGGCGGTCAGGTCGTCGCCGATCGCCGCCACCAGCGGCGCGACGGCCTCGACGGGCATGGCGGTCAGGCCGACCGGATGCGGTGGGGTGCGGAAGACCGCGCCGCGGACCTGGCCGTCCGCCGTCCACCAGCCGAAGTGGGGGTCCTTGGTGGGCATGCCCGCCCGCAGGTCGGCCAGGACCGTCAGTGGCACGGTGTTGCCCACCGGGTCGCCGAGCAGGAAGGGCTCGGCGACCGCGGCGTATTCCTCAGGATCTGAGGTGAAGGTCCACACCTGCTCATGGTGTCAGGGGCCACCTTCAGCGGCAAAGCGGTCTCAGGCCGCGGCCTCGAGGTAGGGCGCCCACTGGGGGTCTCCGACGAGCGACGCGCCGATGAGCCGCCAGTGAGCGCCCCGTGGAACGGCGGGATGGACACGCAGCGTCCACCCCAGCTCCTCCAGGTATTTGTCGGCCTTGTGGTGATTGCAGGTGGTGCAGGAGGCTACGCAGTTTTCCCAGGTGTGCGTGCCGCCCCTGGACCGGGGGATGACATGGTCGATGGTCTCGGCCCGCTGGCCGCAGTAGGCGCAGCGGTAGTCGTCACGCCGCATGAGGGCGGCTCGCGTCAGGGGGATGCGGGACCGGTAGGGGATGCGGACATATCTTCTGAGCCTGATCACCGAGGGAACGTCCAGGCTGCAGCTCGCGGAGCGCAGCACCGCACCCCTGCCGTCACGGTGGACGACATCGGCCTTCTCCCGCAGCACGAGCACGATCGCGCGGTGCAGCGAGAGGGTGGTCAGCGGCTCGTAGGTGGCATTCAGCAGCAGGACTTGGCGCATCATCGGGCCTCTCCCTGCTGCGCGCGTATCAAAGGGGACATGCCGTGGCATGTCCCGACTGTCGGCCCCTCCTGGGGCACTCGTGCTTCCGTCACGTGGACCTCCGCCGGACGGTCCAGCGGATGGTCACCACGGCACCGTCCTGTCACCAAGTCTGGCGTTTGCACCGTGGTCCCCGCCACCCCAAAACCTCCAGCGGGAATGACTAGAGGGA
The DNA here is from genome assembly GCF_039871825.1 of Nonomuraea sp. B12E4. Lineage (NCBI taxonomy): Bacteria > Bacillati > Actinomycetota > Actinomycetes > Streptosporangiales > Streptosporangiaceae > Nonomuraea > Nonomuraea sp. B12E4. The sequence goes on from NZ_JBDPME010000025.1 coordinate 40,128, forward strand.
CGCACGATACGTTTTATGCCCACTTCACCAGGGCTTTACGCATCCTCATTGGCAGTAGGGTTCCTGCATGACGCCAGAGGAGTACCCGACAGCACGCCGCGAAAACACCGTCGACATTCTGCATGAAACGCCCGTGCCCGATCCCTACCGGTGGCTCGAGGATCCCGACAGCCCGGAGACGAAGGGATGGTTGCTCGGGCAGGCAGAGCTTTTCGCCCGGAACAGCCAGCCGCAGCGTTTCAAGAGCCGCATCGCCGAGCTGCTCAGGTCAGGAAACGTGGGAGCGCCGACCTGGCGCGGCGATCGGCACTTCTTCTCCCGGCGCATGCCCGATCAGGAGCACGCGGTCTACTACGCCGTCGAGGCCGACGGCACCGAGCGGGCGCTGATCGATCCGATGGAGATCGACCCGTCCGGCCTGACCACGCTCGACGCGGTCCAACCGGACAAGGAGGGGCGTCTGCTCGCCTACCAGATCTCGATGGGCGGCAACGAGGAGTCGATCCTGTATGTGATGGATGTCACTACAGGTTTGCGGGTCGAGGGGCCGATCGATCGCTGCCGGTACTCCCCCATCGCCTGGCTGCCTGGTGGCGAGGCATTTTACTACGTACGCCGGCTGCCGAGCGCCGAGCTCCCCGAGAACGAGGCGCAGTTCCACCGCCGCGTCTACCTGCACTACGTGGGCACCTCCACCGAAGAAGACGTCATGATCTTCGGTGAGGGCCTGAAGATGACCAACTACTACGGCGTCGGGGTGTCGCGCGACGGCCGCTGGCTGCAGGTGACGGTGCACGAGGGCACCGCGCCGCGCAACGACGTCTGGGTGGCCGACCTGACCGCCTCCCCCATCGACCAGCCGGACCTGAAGGTCGTGCAGGAAGGCGTGGACGCGCAGTCCGGGCTGGTGTTCGGCCGCGACGGCAGACTTTACGTGCACACCGACCGCGACGCGCCGCGGGCCAGGATCTGCGTCACCGACCCGGCCGAGCCCGGCTTCGAGAGCTGGCGAGACCTGGTCCCCGAGGACCCCGAAGCGGTGCTGAGCGACTTCGCGATCCTCGACGATCTCGACCGCCCGGTGCTGCTGGTGGGCTGGACCCGGCACGCGATCAGCGAGATCACCGTGCACGACCTGGCGACGGGCGAGCGCGTCGGCGAGGTGCCCGTGCCCGGGCTCGGCACGATCGGCGGCCTCTCGGAGCGCCCGGAGGGCGGCCACGAGGCGTGGTTCGGCTACACCGACAACACCACGCCGCCCAACATCCAGCGCTACGACGCCAGGACCGGCGAGACCACGCTGTGGGCCGCCGCCCCCGGCTCGGTCGAAGTGCCCGCCGTACGCACCTCGCAGGTGGTCTACCAGTCCAAGGACGGCACGGACGTCCGCATGCTGATCATCTCGCCCGACGACGACACGCCGGGGCCGCGGCCCACGATGCTGTCCGGCTACGGCGGCTTCGGCCTGTCGAGGACCCCGGCCTACTCGGCCGCGACGCTGGCCTGGGTGGAGGCCGGCGGCGTCTACGCCATCGCCAACCTGCGTGGCGGCGGCGAGGAGGGCGAGGAGTGGCACCGCGCGGGCATGCTGGCCAACAAGCAGAACGTGTTCGACGACTTCCACGCCGCCGCCGAGCACCTCATCGCCACCGGTGTGACCACTGCCGAGCAGCTCGGCATCTCCGGCGGCTCCAACGGCGGCCTGCTGGTGGGCGCCGCGCTGACGCAGCGTCCCGAGCTCTACGCCGCGGTCGCCTGCTCCGCGCCGCTGCTCGACATGGTCAGATACGAGCTGTTCGGGCTCGGCGCCACCTGGAACGTCGAATACGGCTCCGCCGAGGACCCCGAGCAGTTCGGCTGGCTGCACGCCTACTCGCCCTACCACCACGTCCGGGCAGAGGTGGCCTACCCCGCGACGCTGTTCACCGTCTTCCAGTCCGACACGCGCGTGCACCCGATGCACGCCTGGAAGATGTGCGCGGCGCTGCAGCACGCCTCCGCCTCCGGCCGCCCGGTGCTGCTCCGCAACGAGACCGAGGTCGGGCACGGCGCGCGCTCGGTGAGCAGGACGGTCGACCTGTCCGCCGACACGCTGACCTTCCTCGCCCGGCACACCGGACTGTAGTCTCGGCGGCCGGCTGGCCGGGACGGCGTCGTGGCGGGACCGGCCGGTGCCGGCCGACCGCCTCCTGAGCGAGCGCGCCCTAGCCGGGCCGGCACTCGGCCCGGAGCTGCCCTCGGTGTGGGCCGGCTGCCGGATTCGGGCGGCCGGGTGGGCGTGTCGGACCTGGCGGACTCGCTCGGCTGGAGCCACCGCCATCTCGTCGCCCGCTTCCAGGACCAGGTCGGGCTGCCGCCGAAGACGGCCGCGGATGATCAGATTCATCCGGGCGCTGCGGATGCTGCGCTCGGGCACCGCGATCGCGCAGGTGGCGGCCGACTGCGGCTTCTACGACCAGGCGCACATGAACCGGGACTTCCGGGTGCGCGGCGACACGACACCCGGTCGGCTTCGTCCAAGACATGCGGGAGCCCAGCAGGCATCCTGAAGACCATGAGAACCGTTTACGCACTGGCCCGTTATCCGGACTGCCAGGCCGCGATCGACTTCCTGACCACCGCGTTCGGGTTCGAGGCGCGCGAGGTGTCCGAGAACGACGACGGCGTGGTCGACCACGCCGAACTGCTGGTCGGCGACGACCTGATCATACTCGGCGAGGGGACGCCGGGCGGACCGGGGATCTACGTCGCGGTCGACGACCCCGACGCCCATCACGATCGCGCCAAGGCCGCGGGGGCCGAGATCACCATGGGCCCGGTGGACCAGCCCTACGGGTCTCGCGAGTACGGCTGCAAGGACCCGCAGGGCAACCCCTGGCATTTCGGGACGTACCGCCCATGAGCCTGCTCAAGGCCGATCCCCTGCTCGGCCGCACGGTCGGGCGGGCGGACGGCGCGTTCCTGGTAGTGGAGTGGACCGACCCCGGCACCTCCACCGGCTTCATCGCGGTCCCGCACCGCCACCTGCGCGACGACGAGATCTGGTACGTGCTGGAGGGCGTGCTGCGGATCCGCCGGGGCGAGGAGGAGGTCGAGGCCGAGGCGGGATCGGCGGTGCTGGGCCCGGCCGGCGTGCCGCACACCTTCTGGAACCCGGCCTCCCGCCCCGCCCGCTACCTGGTGGTCATGTCACCGGGCACGCTGCGGCTGATCGAGGAGTACCACTCGGCGCCCGACCGCCCCGACGAGCAACTGCGGGAGCTGTTCCGGCGCTACGACTGCGAGTACCTGCCGGAGCTGTGGACCGGGTGACCGGATGTCAGCGCGGGAAGACGACGGTCTTGTGGCCGTCCAGCAGCACGCGCTGCTCGGCGTGCCACTTGACCGCACGGGCCAGCGCCAGGCACTCGACGTCCCGCCCGATCGCCGCGAGATCCTCGGGCGAGTGGGTGTGATCGACCCGCGCCACCTCCTGCTCGATGATCGGCCCCTCGTCCAGGTCGGACGTCACGTAGTGGGCGGTGGCGCCGATGAGCTTGACGCCGCGGTCGTGCGCCTGGTGGTAGGGCTTGGCGCCCTTGAACGACGGCAGGAACGAGTGGTGGATGTTGATGGCCCGCCCCGTCAGCTTCTCGCACAGGCCCTCGGAGAGCACCTGCATGTAGCGGGCCAGCACCACCAGGTCCACCTGGTAGTGCTCGACCAGCGCCAGCACCTCGGCCTCCTGCCTGGCCCTGGTCTCGGGGGTGATCGGCAGGTGGTGGTAGTCGATCCCGTACGACTGCGTCAGCGGCCGCAGGTCGGGGTGGTTGGACGCGACCGCGGCGATCTCGATGTCGAGGGCCCCGGACCTGACGCGGTAGAGCAGGTCGTTGAGGCAGTGGTCGAACCTGCTGACCATGATGAGCACCCGGGGCTTGCCGGCCATGTCACGCAGTCTGAACTCCATGGCGAAGTCCGGGGCGAGCGTGGCGAAGGCCGAGTTGAGCTCGTCCTCGCCGAGGGCTCCCGCGAACTGCACGCGCATGAAGAAGCGCCGTTCGACCCGGTCGCCGAACTGCTGGCTCTCGATGATGTTGCAGCCGCGCGCGGCCAGCAGGCCGGAGACGGCGGCCACCACGCCCGGCCGGTCGGGGCAGGACAGGGTCAGGACGTATTCGGCGGGACTGGTCATGACTCACAACTCTCACGCAGTGGATCGTCGGGCGGTCCGCGGCGGATCAGGAGGGGGCGGATCGCCGGTCAGGACGAGAGTACTCGCCGGGATGGGGCTCTGACCCGGGTTCGGTCGCACGATGTGCGGCCCGCGAATGAGCGGCGGGCCGTCCATCATTGCCGCGATCTCGGGTAGTTCTCGCACAAGGGGTGAGGCCCGGGCCGGATGGAGCTCATGTCGTTGGATGCCGTCGTACTGGTCGGGCTCGCCGGCCTGTTCGCCGTCGTGTCCGGGGTCAACGACGGCGGCGCCCTGCTCGCGACCGGGCTCAAGCTGCCCACGGTCCGCCCGGTGCGGGGAATGCTCGCCCTGGTCCTGCTGGTGGCGGTCGTTCCGCTGATCACTCACCAGGTGGCGGTGACGTTCGTGACCAGGCTCGGCAGCTACCACCAGCCGGGCGGCAGGATCGCGATGACGATCGCGGTGATCTCGGCGCTGGTCGTGGTGGGCGTGCTCAGCGCCAAGGGCCGTCCGACCAGCCTCACGCTGGCGATCGTGGGCGGGCTGGCCGGGGCGGGGACCGGCTGGGGGCTGCCGGTGTCGCCCGGGTCGGTGGCGCTGGTGCTGGCCTTCGGGCTGGCGGCGCCCCTGGCGGGCGGGCTGCTGGCCTGGGTGCTCGTCCGGGTGCTGGTGGCGGTGACCACGGCCCGGGGACTGTCCGGCTGGCACCGGGCCGGGTTCCTGCTGCAGGGCTTCGCCTACGCGGCCAACGACGGGCAGAAGATGCTGGCCGTGTTCATGATCGCGTTCGGGGTGCCGGACGCGATGCCGGCGTACACGTCGGCGGCGGCCGTCCTGTTCGGCCTCGGCACCCTGTACGGCCTGCCCAGGGCGGGCCGCACGCTCGGCCGCGAGCTCATCGCCTCCAGGCCGCAGCACGGGGTCGCGGCGGAGCTGTCCGCGAGCGTGGCCGCGATCGCGTGCGCCTCCGTGGGTATGCCGGTGAGCATGACCCAGGCCATCGCGGGCGGGCTCATCGGCGCCGGCGTGGCGCAGAGCACCGGCCGGGTCCGCTGGTACGCCACCGGCAGGATCGTGCTGGCCTGGCTGCTGACGCTGCCCGCCGGCGCGTTGCTCGGCTGGGCGCTGGCCCTGCTGGTGAAGGGGCTCGTGGGCATGGGACCGGTGTGAGGACGAAGGGGGTCGCGGATGTGCGGGAAGGCGGCCGGGCCGTGAAACGGCTGCGGCGGATCCGGAGCCTCATGACCGGCCGCATGGACAGCGCGCTCACCGAGGCCCTGCTCGGGCAGCTGGAGGCCACCAAGGAGGGCGCGTGGCTGGCGATGGCCATGATCGGCGGCGAGGTGGGCCGGACGGGGGCGCACGAGCAGATGCGCTCGATCGAGCACCTCGGCGACGCCGAGCGCTCCCGCCTCATCGACGAGCTCAGGTCGGCCCTGGTCACGCCCATCGACCGCGAGGACCTGTTCCGGCTGTCACGGTCGATCGACGACGTGCTCGACTCGTTGCGGGACTTCGTCCGCGAGTCCCACCTCTACCGGGTGCCGGCGCAGATCCGCTTCACTCCCCTGCTCGACCAGGTCATCGTGGGCATCGACGCCCTGGAGAAGGCCGTGCGGGACCTGGCCTCCCGCCCTTCCTCGGTGGTCCAGGACGCGCGGGAGGCGAAGAAGGCGGGCGGCACGATCCGGCGGCTGTACCAGTACGAGATCGCCCGCATCTTCTCCGGCGAGCTCACGACGGACGTGATGAAGGAACGCGAGCTCGTACGCCGTCTGGAGATCGTCGGTGTGGCCATCGCCGACGCCGCGGACGCCATCGCCGACGGGATGATGAAGCGGTGACCGCTCAGCCGGCGAAGGCGTCGACGCCCGTGAGCCCGGCCGACAGCCTCCACAGGCGGGCCGCTCGCTCGGGATCGACCGCGTAGTCGCGCACCCCCGACCGCTCCCCCTCCGTGTACAACTCGGCGACGTCGCAGTCCTCGCAGTAGAGGCCGCCCATGCCCGCCAGCCGCGGCGAGGTCGCCGCCCACACCTGCGTGGCAGCGCCCTGCTCGGGCGTCTTGAACGTGGAGTCGATGGCGTTGCCCTGCTCGTCGATCCAGCCCGCGGCGACCATCTCCTCCCTGGCGAGGTGGCGTTGCAGCGGGGTGAGGATGGACCCCGGGTGCACCGAGAACGCGCGCACCCCCGCGTCCCGCCCGAGCTCGTCGAGCCGCACGGCGAACAGGATGTTCGCGGTCTTCGCCTGCCCGTAGGCCTGCCACTTGTCGTAGCCGCGCTCGAAGTTGGTGTCGTCCCAGCGGACGTCGGAGTTGTGGTGGCCCCTGGACGAGACGGACACGACCCGGCCACGGCCGCGGGCGACGGCCGGCCACAGGCGGTTGACGAGCGCGTAGTGGCCGAGGTGGTTGGTGGCGAACTGCGCCTCCCAGCCGGGGCCCACCCGCGTCTCCGGGGAGGCCATGATCCCGGCGTTGTTGATGACGATCTCCACGCTCCGGCCGGTGGCCAGGAACCGCTCGGCGAAGTGGCGCACGCTGTCGAGGTCGCCCAGGTCGAGCTCGTCGAGCTCGACCCCGTCGAGGCCGCCGACCGCCTCCTTCGCGACCTCGGGGCGGCGGGCGGGGACGACGACGTGCGCGCCGGCCCGGGCCAGCGCCCGCGTGGTCTCCAGGCCGAGGCCGGAGTAGCCGCCGGTGACGATTGCCAGCTTCCCGGACAGGTCGATGCCCTGGAGCACGTCGTCGGCCGTGCTCCGAGCACCGAAGCCCGACCCGATGCGGTGTTGTGGTGTGGTCATGCCTTCAACGTACGAACTGGAGCGCGCTCCAGGTCAAACCTGGGATCACAGCCCGAGGGGCGCGGCGAGCCTGGTGAGCTGGGCGACCGCGTCGTCGAGGTCCGGCCCTCCGGCGGACAGGGGCTGGATGACCACGTGGTCGGCGCCCGCGTCGAGGTGCGCGCGGACCCGGGCGGTGATGGTCTCCGGGTCGCCCCAGGCCACGATGGTGTCCACGAGGCGGTCGCTGCCGCCGTCGGCGAAGTCGTCGTCCGTGAAGCCGAGCGTACGCAGGTTGTTGAGGTAGTTGGGCAGGCCCAGATAGATCGCCGTGTGGGTGCGGGCGATCGCGCGGGCCTGGGCGGGGTCGGACTCCAGCAGCACGGCCTGCTCCGGGATCAGCAGGCGGTCGGGGCCGAGGATCCGGCGGGCCTGGGCGGTGTGCTCCGGGGGCACGAAATAGGTGTGGGCGCCGTCGGCGCGGTCCCGGGAGAGCTCCAGCATCTTGGGCCGCAGGGCGGCCAGCACCCGGGGCGACCTGGACCTGGGCAGAAGCTCCGCCGCCTTGTCCATGCCCTCCAGGTAGGCGCGCATCGTGGTGAGCGGCTTGCTGTAGTCATGACCCCGGGCGGAGACCAGCATGGCGTGGCTGACGCCGACGCCCAGCAGGAAGCGCTCCGGGTAGGCGTCCGTCAGCGCGACCGCCCCGCCCGCCATGGACATGGCGTCTCTGGCCCAGAGGTTGGCGATGCCGGTGCCCACGACGATCCTCCGGGTGGCCGCCAGCATGATCCCGGCCATGACCAGCGGATCCTTGCTGCCCCAGCCATCGCTGCTCCAGAGCGAGCCGTAGCCCAGCTCCTCGATCCGCGCCGCCGCCTGCCGCACTTCCGTGGCGGGCGCCCTGCCGACGCCTGGATGCCACACTCCCACGCGCCCGATGTCCACGGCCGCTCCCCCCGCATAGGATGTTCGATTGAGATGGAACGATACCCGGGCGTTCGACCACCGTCGAACAGGACACGCAGCCTGACCCACACGTCCCCGCTCGACGTGCCACTCCAGGCCGCCCTCGAAGCGCTGAGCGACCCGGTGCGCCGCCGCATCGTGCGCGAGCTGGCCGAGGTGCCCGACTGGTCGCGGCCGTGCGGCACGTTCAACCATCTGCCTGTGGCCAAGTCCACTCTCAGCCACCACTTCTCGGTCCTGCGCCACTCCGGCCTGCTCGAACAGCGTGACGAGGGCTCACGGCGACTCAACCGCCTGCGCCGCGCCGAGTTCGACGGCTGCTTCCCCGGCCTGCTCGCCCTGGTCCTCGCCGAGGAAAGCGGCGGTCAGCCGCCGATCCCCGCCGCATCCGCACAAGCCCCGGCTGGATGATCGCGGTCAATGTCCTCCCCATGACCGGCCCAACAGAGCCCGCGAAGGACGACGACCGGCCCGCCGCGCGTGTCGCCCGTCACGACGACCGGCCCGCCGCGCGTGTCGCCCGTCACGACGACCGGCCCGCCGCGCGTGTCGCCCGTCAGGACGGCCGGGCCGTGACCGGGTGGCCCAGCTCGGTGAGCGTCGTGGTCATCAGCGCGCGCAGCAGGCCGCCGGCCACCTTCTCGTGCTCGGCCTCCACCGACAGTCCCGTGGCTACCCGCTCCGCGTAGACCTCGCGCTCGCGCAGGTCGGTGTAGGGCAGCGCGGTCATCCCGACCACCACCGTGGCCCTGGTGCCGCCCCGGGGCAGCACGGCCACGGCATGCGTGCGCAGGCACGTCTCCTCGGGCGCGCCGTACCAGCCGCACTTGATCGCGGCCGGCGGCGACCCGATGGCCTCGCGGGCGCCGAACGCCTGCGCCGCCCCGACCTGGCGCATCCACTCCAGCACGGTCCCGGCCACCGGCTCGCCCGCGGCGGCGGCCTGGGCGAGCACCGTGTAGGCGGTCGCCACCTCCTCGGCCGCCACCTCCACCGACCCGAACCGTGACGGGTCTCCGTCCGGCGGCGACCAGGCGACGCCGGTGCGGTGGCGGAGGTCGTCGAGGATGACACGCGGGCCGACGGCGAGCCACAGGTTGAGCGTGTCGGCGTTGGAGGAGATGACCACGGCGGGCTCGGCGTGGCGGCGCCACCGGTCGCTGTCGGGGATGTGGGCCGCGCTCACCCACGCGTACAGAGGCTTGAGCAGGGAGGCGCAGCGCAGCCGCGCCAGTCCCGACTTGACGTTCACCGCACGGGCGGGCGGCCCGCCGTAGCCGCGCCTGATGCCCGCGGCCTGGACGCTCGCGCTCGGATCGAGGCCGTCGAGCAGATCGTTGAAGCCCACGAGCCCACCGTAGACCTCAGGAGTGCTCCCCCAACGCGTCTTCGCGCCATTCCACGCCGGCGGTTCGCCGGGGGCCGATCAGGTGTTCAGGTGGCGCGGCGGTCGTCGGCCTGCGCCTCGGCCTCGCGGCCCAGGGCCCGCAGGGCGACGGCCCGGTTGGCGTACAGGTCGCCCTGCGGCTGGAGCTCGATGGCCCGCGTCAGGTCCTCGACCGCGCCCTCCAGGTCGCCGACGGCGTACCGCAGCACGCCCCGGTTGCCCCAGGCGGCCGCGAGCTCGGGCGCGGAGCGCACGGCCAGGTCCAGCGCCGCCTCGGCCTCGGCGTACCGGCCCGCCGCCGTCTCAAGCTGGCCCAGCACCGTGAGCAGGTGCGGGTCGCCGGGCGCCAGCGCGAGGCCGGCCGTGACGTCACCCCTGGCCTCCTCGTCCCGCTCGGCGGCGGCCAGCAATCCGGCGCGGTTGATGTAGGCGTCCAGATAGGACGGGTCCAGCTCGATCACCCGGCCCAGGTCGGTGAGCGCCGCGTCGAGCCGCCCCTGCACGGCGAGCAGCTCCGCCCGGTTGTAGTACGCCTCGGGCAGCGGCGGCCCGGCCTGCATGGCCCGCTCGAAGTCGGCCAGCGCCTCCTCGTGCAGTCCCAGCTTGAACAGCAGGTTCCCGCGTTCCAGGTAGTGGTCGGGGAAGGCGGGGTCCAGGGCGATGGCGGCCGTGTAGTCCTCCAGCGCCTCCTTGGTGCCGCCCAGCGCGGCCAGTAACTGGGCCCGGTTGGCCAGCAGCACCATGCGGTGCTGGGGATGGCGCTCGCCCAGCTCGCCGGCCAGCTCGATGGCCGACTCGACCAGCGACAGCGCGGCGTCCAGCCGCCCCTGCCGCAGCTCGATCAGGGCCAGGCCGTTGCGGTCGAAGCCGAGCTTGAAGGCACGTTCCAAGGGCTCTGGCAGGATGCCGGAGATGGCGATGGCCTCGTTGATCCAGGCCCGGGCCCTGACCAGGTCGCGGCGGGCGGGGTCGGGGTGGCGGGCGTCGAGCATGGCGGTCCCGTACGCGCTCGCGGCGTGCATCGCCGGGTCCTGGCTGGCCCCGCGCACCCGGTCCCACAACGCGCGGGCCTCCTCGACGCGCCCCAGCCCGCCGAGCGCGGTCGCGGTGCGCTGGGCGAAGCGCCACCAGCGCGTGCCCCCCGGCTCGGTGCGGGACATGCCGCGCTCCCCGAGCTCCACGACGGCGTGCAGGAAGCCCTCGCGCACGCACCGGTCGACCTGGGTCCACAGCTCGTCGGCTGCGCGGGTGTCGAGCGGGTGCTCGGGGCCGTCGGAATACAGCATGATCGTGAGGGTCTCGGGCGGGATCCGCCGCGTCATGACGTCCAGCAGTTCGGTGTCCGTCGGGTCGGCCGCGGCGACGTTGCACACCGCGAGGGCGCACCCGGGGGGCACGGCGTCGCGGAAGAACTCGGTGAGCCCGTTGGCCAGCCGCAGCGTGCGGCGGGGCGCGGGCACCAGGATGCGCTCGTCGTCCGGCAGGCTCGCGTCGATCGTGACCCGCGTGGCCGGCACGAGGTCGGCCAGCTCCGGGGCGGCCGCCAGGATCTCGACGTCGTGGGCCGCCACCAGGTCGCCGGATCGCTCCAGCGCCACCGGCACCAGGTGGCGCAGCAGGGCGGCGGCGACGGTGTAGGGGCCGTGCGGCCGGCGGTGTCCGTCGATCAACGGTGTCAGCAGCCGCACGGCCCCCCATCGGGCGGGCGGTTCGCCCTGGACTCTGAAGTGGGACCTCGCCTCAGTCACCCTTGTGAATGACGCTGGAGGTCCCCGCGAGCCGTGCGGTGCCAGGCTTGCGGACAACGATGCGCTTCATGATGCACCTCTCCACTAGGGGTAATTAACCATTATTGGTTCACTACACCGAATATCAAGCTTTGTGGCGAATAAGTGGGAGGCTAAGGGATAATAAGCACTTGCCTTTTGATGAGTATTTGTAACCTACTGGGCGCGAAACCAGCGGTGCGAAGGTGTCTGACGGCGCCGCCCGGTTTCTTCCATCAAGTCACACAGGCACCGTCCGAGTAGCGTGACCGACTGGCAGCAGCCGGGCCCCGGGAGATTCCTGGCGCGGACGATGACGGTGGCCCGCTCGATCAGCCGCTCCAGGCTGGGCTCCCCGCCGCCTTTGAGCGAGCGGGTGTGCCACGGGCACGCCTCGACGTTCGTGCAGGCGCCCTTGTCGATGTACGGTGCCGGACCGGGGGCGAGCGGCAGCGGGTCCACCCGTTTGACCCGCAGGTCGGCCAGGACCAGCGCGGCCCGGGCGGTGATGACGTGGACGTCGCGGCCCAGGCGCCGCTTGGCCCGCGCGGTGCGGTCGGGGACGGCGAGCAGCATCGCCGCCGCCATCAGGCCACCGCCGACGATCATGCTCCAGCCCACCTGCTCCTGGAACCAGATCACCGCGATGCCGGCCACCCAGACGGGCTGCGACGACATCAGGATCGCGCTCGGCACCGCGGGGACGTGCGCCTGCCCGTAGGAGCGGGCCAGGAAGCCCAGCGCGCACGACACCACGGACAGATGCGCCAGGATGGCCCAGTCGGGCCCGCCGGCCGGCAACTCGACCCCGTCGCGCACCGCGAAGCCCCCGGTGAGCATCCCGATGGTGAAGAGCTGGATCACGGTCAGCGAGTAGGCGTGGAAGCTCCCCTCGCGCTTGGCCAAGTGCGCCAGCAACAGCGTGTGTCCCGCGTAGAGCGCCGCGGCGACGAGCGTGACCAGGAGCGCGATCACCGAGACCGCGTCGTCCTCCACCCCGCGCATCAGCGTGAACACGGCCATGCCCGCCATCGCGAGCGCCACCCCGGCCCAGATCCGCCGCGGCACCTTCGACTTGAACAGCACGAGCGCCAGGATCGGCGTGATCACCACGCTGCACCCGACGGCGAACCCGGACACCGCCGACGGCAGGCTGTGAAGCGAGACGGCCTGACCGGTCTGCCCCACGCCGAACATGAGCCCGAGCACGACCCCGTAGATCCACGTCTCCCGCGGAAGCCTTCGAAGGCTGCCAGGCCGGATGATGAGCAACGTGAGACTGGCGAGCAGATAGCGTTCAGCGAGCAGGTCCTCGACCGGCAACCGATGGATGAGATCTTTCATCAGCGGGAACGCCGACCCCCAAGCGGCGCTGACGAACAACAGAAGCACGGCTCCCAAGAGGGGGCGGGGAGCGGGCACGACCGCCATGGCAAAAGCATCTCACTACTATTCGCAGCCGTGGATGTACAGCCAGCAGCCGGTGATGCTCCTCTACAACTCGGTGGTAAGAGCCTCACCCGCAGGTTCGTACATCTTTATCTGAGAGGACCGGGAGCGGCGATTTCCTGGAAATCTTTCAGCGGAATTCGGCCGCTTCGCGGAAGATTGCCCGTCGCTGTCCGCTACGCGTTACCGGCGGATGAGCCACGCCGGGGGCCGGGAGAGGTCCCGGGGGAAACGGAGAACGGGCAGGCCCCAGGGGGGCGTGGGGCCGCGGGACGTCGGTTCTACAGCTCGATGACCGCACTGGGGAGCAGGCGCTTCTCCCCGTAGACGACGGTCAGATCACCCACCCGGTGCCGGGAGAGCTCCCGCCAGCCCTGGCGTTCGTACAGGGCCAGGGCGGCCTCCTGGTTGAGCGTCGTGTCGCCTATGACGCTCTCGAAGCCGAGCTCCACCGCGCGCCGCTCCAGCGCGAGCAGCATGGCCGCGCCGAAGCCGCGCCGCTGGAACCGCGGATGGACCCGCAACCGGCAGATCTCGGCGGTCCGCGGGTCTACGGGCTTGATGCCTCCCATGGCGACGACCCGCGAGCCGGTCTCGCCCACCAGGAAGTCGCCGCCGCGGGCCAGATAGATGTCCTGGATGCGGGGGAAGTCGTCGTCGTAGTAGACCCCGTCACCGGGGACCAGCCCCACCTCGGCGAGGCAGATCCGGTGGAGTGTGAGGATGGTGTCGAGATCGGACCAGCGATAGCGCCGGATCTTCAGCCTCATGCACCGCCCCCTTTCAGTTGGGGCTGCCTGGGCCGCCGCAACTCGGCCCGGTAGCCTTCCAGACCTGGGTGGTGGGCGTCACGTGCCATGACCGCCTGTTCGAGGGCCAGCGCGGGCCGCACGATGAAATCGGTCAGATATTCGTCGCCCACCTTGGCCAGGGCCGCCGTGCCGATCCGCAGCGCCTCGTCGACGTCGTCGTCGAGCAGGCGGCACTGGGCCTGGTCGAGCCGGATCAGCGTCTGGTCGACGATGTGGTCCTCGTATTTCGTCAGCGCCTGGTCGAGCACCACCTCGGCCTCGATCGTCTGGCCGAGCTTGGTGAGCACATCGCCCTGGTAGAAGTAGAGCTGCCGCTCGGTGTAGCCGAAGGCCACGTCCTCCTGGTCCTCGGACTTCATGTGGGAGAAGGCGTTGCGGGCCCGGGCGAGCGCGCGCTTGGCCTGGTCGACGATCTCCTTCTTCTTGCTGTCGGTGCCGGAGAGCATGGCCAGCGCCCTGGCCTCGACGACCGGTGCCATGGCCTGTGCCGGGCACGGCGTGGACCCCGCCAGGTCCCGGCTCTTCTTGGCCAGGTTGAGCGCCTCGCGGGCGTCGCCGAAGTAGAGGGGGACGAGCGACTCGCGGGCACAGATCCACGCGCGGAGCGCGCGGTCGCCCGTCTCGTCCGCCGCCATGCGCCCGGTGCGGAAGAACGAGCGGGCCAGTCGGTGATCGCCCAGGTTGATCATGATCATGCCGCTCAGCCCGGAGAGCTGGGCCGCCATCCTGCACAGGCGATCCTGCAGGTCGTTGGGCTGGCGGCGGGACATGGCCGTGCGCACGGCGCTCAACTCGAGCATCACGTCGCACAGCAGCCTGAGCGGGGCCGTCGTGGTGTATTGACGGCCGAAGCTGATCGTCGCCTCCTCCCACTGGTCGAGCATCTGGGCGGAGACGGTGGCGGAGACGAGCGTCTCGTCCATCCGGCGCCTGATGCCCTCGCACGCGCCGAACACGGGCCCGTCGAGCTGCTCCGACAGGTTGGTGTCGGTGTTGAGTAGGTTTAACAGCGTGCGCCGCAGGACGTTTTCGTCCTCCTGGGCCTCCGGCTCGGTGACCATCGGCTGGAGGCTGAGCTCACGCTCGGCGGGCACCAGCGGCTTCTCCCGCTCAATGGCCAGCACTCCCGGCATCCGGTGGCCGTGGCCGCAGATGCACGGGCCGTCGAAGCCGAGCGCGCCCGGCTCCACCCGATAGACGGTGCACAGGTAGTGCAGGTATTCGGGCCCGGGGCGCTTGAGCCCGCTCTCGTAGGCGGAGAGCAGGGTCTCCCCGATGCCCGGCATCGGTTTCGCATCGCGCTCGAACAGGGCTCTGATCTGCTCGATCACGTCAGCCAGCGCGATCCCGAAGGCAAGGCGGTGCGCCTTGATCCGGGTCGTGTTGAACTGGGACGCGCACGTCTCGTGGATCTCATCAGCTATCTGGGCGGAGATCCGCCCGGCTGCCAGGCCCCTGGCCCTGACCCGCCGGGCGATCTCCGTCTCCCTGTGCTGTCTGCCGGACATCCCGGCCCCTCTCCCGATGCCTCGACCGGTCGCAACTGGTGACTTAGCGTAGCCCCTATGTTGCTGTGCGCCTACCCAAGATGATGAACCAATGCCGGCCGGAAGGGAAATGCCCTAACGCAGCGCACGGATAAGGATCGTCCACCGCGGGACTGCTTCTTACAACCCATGAGGGAGAAGCAACTCCCTGTGAGCAGGACCCCCTGATTGCGCCCTGCCTTGACATGCGTCATCTTGGGCCCACCAGCAACGTTTCCGAGGGAGGGACGAACAGTGGGGGACGACAACTTCGAGCACCTTGAGCGTCTGGTGACCGAGCTCGACGCCCGTGGAATGCTCGCACGAGTGGTCCGGACCCAGAAGGGGCGGCTGTTCGTCCGGGTCATCAACCCGAACGCCACGAGTCTGTCCGAGAACGTCACCTGCCGCCCGGCCAACGTATCCGACATACCCGACTGGTGGTACTGCTGGTCCTGGGGTGAGCGGATGCACACGGCCGACGATCCGGCTGGTGCGGCGACGAAGGTCGCCCGCGTGCTCGCCGCCGTGGGGGAGTGACGACGTGGTGAACCGGGTGGAGCGCAGCCACCACGGCTCACCGCACCCACGGCGGCCAACACGGAGCCGGTGGAGTGGCCGGTGCGGAGGGTCTCCCGTATGCCGGGGCCCTGGTCACTCCGCCGGCTCCGCCCCCCGGCCCGCCTGCGCCCGCAAGCCACCCACCCGGTCCGCCGGGCGGGTGTTCGGGGGATCCCTCCCGGAACCGGCACGGGACACGCTTCCGGGTGTGTGTCCCGTTCCGAGCCGCCCGTCATCGGAGCGTCCGCTCTCTCCCTCCGCGGCCCAGAGAGCCGGCGTCCCCGTCTTCCCCGGCGTGATGTGACGGCGGGTGGTTCGGTCGGTTGTATTTTGGATCGAACCGGTCCAAAAAGGCCGGCCGAACCGCTTCCGGAGGGGGATCTACCCAGTGTTACTGCTGGTGACAGCGTCGCCACTGCCCATCACCGCGCCTCAGGATCCCCGGTTGCCGGATCCCGAGAAAATGGTCCAGGGGATAGCGACGATGTGCCAAGACGACAGCATCTGCTCTACCCTCGTGGAGATGTTCGGCAATGCGGCCTGGGCACCGCTGGTGTCCAGCTCCATCGTCATCGTGCTGATCCTCGTGCTGGCCATCGTGCTGCGCAAGGTCATGCACCGCGTCATCACGAGAGTGGTCAACCGGGCTGCCTCGGGCGGATCCATCACCAGCAGGTTCCGCAAGGGCGGGGCCACCGACACGCTCGACGCGCTGCTCCATGAGCGGCGGAAGCAGCGGGCCGAGACCATGGGCTCGGTGCTCAAGCACATCGCCTCCATCGTCATCCTGGGCACGGCGGTGCTGGCCGTGCTCGACCGGCTGACGATCCCCATCGCTCCCCTGCTGACCAGCGTCGGCATCCTCGGCGTGGCCATCGGCTTCGGCGCGCAGGAGCTGGTCAAGGACTTCATCGCGGGCATGTTCATGCTGCTCGAAGACCAGTACGGCGTCGGCGACGTGATCGACGCGGGTGCCGCGGTCGGCACGGTCGAGGCGGTCACCCTGCGCGTCACGAGGCTGCGCGACATAGACGGCCGGGTCTGGTATGTCCGCAACGGCACCATCACCAGGGTCGGCAACGAGTCGCAGGGCTGGTCGCGGGCCTTCGTGGACGTCCCGGTGGCCTACAACACGGACATCGTGGGCATCCGCGTCCTGCTGGAGCACGTGGCGGAGGAGATCTGGGCCGATCCCGAGTTCCGGGAGTCCAAGATCGTGGAGCAGCCGCAGGTGTTCGGCGTCGAGCAGCTCTCCGACAGCTCGCTGGTGTTCCGGGTGACCGCCAAGACGCTGCCCGCCCAGCAGGCGGCGGTGTCCAGGGAGCTCCGGCTCAGGGTCAAGTCGGCGCTCGACGACGCGGGCATCCCCATGGTGGCCCTCCTGTAGGACGCGCGCAGGATCCCGCGCCCCGCGGTGCACATAAGCTTGGGGGGTGACTGAGACCTCCCTATATGACGCCGTCGGAGGCGAGGAGACCTTCCGGCAGCTCGTGCACCGCTTCTACGAGGGGGTCGCAGAAGACCCGTTGCTGCGGCCGCTCTACCCGGAGCCCGACCTGACGGGCGCCGAGGAGCGGCTGCGGGGCTTTCTGATCCAATACTGGGGCGGCCCCAAGACCTACAGCGAGCAGCGCGGGCATCCCCGGCTGCGGATGCGGCACATGCCGTTCGTGATCGGCGAGCGGGAGCGGGATGCCTGGTTGCGGCACATGCGCGACGCGGTCGACTCCCTCGACCTGACCGAGGAGCAGGAGACCAAGCTCTGGGACTATCTGGTCTACGCGGCCCACAGCCTGGTGAACTCCCCGACATAAACGGGCATGACACGCCATATGGAAGTCCCCTGGTGGCGTGACGCCGTCGTCTATGAGATCTATGTGCGCAGCTTCGCCGACGCCTCGGGAGACGGCGTCGGCGACCTGGCCGGAGTGCGCGAGCACCTGCCCTACCTCGCCCGGCTGGGGGTGGACGCCGTCTGGCTGACGCCGTTCTACCGCTCCCCCATGGCAGACGGGGGCTACGACGTGGCGGACCACCGCGACGTCGATCCGTCGTTCGGGACGCTGGCCGACTTCGACGCGCTGGTCGCCGACGCGCACGGGCACGGGCTGAGGGTGATCGTGGACATCGTGCCCAACCACAGCTCGTCGGAGCATCCCTGGTTCCGGGCGGCGCTGCGCGGGGAGGGGCGCGACCGCTATCTCTTCCGCGACCGGCCCAACAACTGGCGCTCCACCTTCAGCGGGCCCGCGTGGACGCAGGTGGCCGACGGCCAGTACTACCTGCACCTGTTCGCCCCCGAGCAGCCCGATCTCAACTGGCGCAATCCCGAGGTGCACGCGGAGTTCCTGGACATTTTGCGGTTCTGGCTGGACCGCGGGGTGGACGGGTTCCGCATCGACGTGGCGATGGGGCTTTACAAGGCGGAGGGGCTGCCCGACACGACCGACCAGGCGTTCAAGGCGGCCTCGCCGGTCTGGGGGCGGCCCGAGGTGCACGAGGTCTACCGCGAGTGGCGGCGGCTGCTGGACGGCTATCCGGGCCGGCGCATGGCGGTGGGCGAGGTGTGGACCGACAGCGCCGAGGACCTGGCCCGCTACGTGCGGCCCGACGAGTTGCACCAGAGCTTCAACTTCGCCTGGCTGCAGGCGCCGTGGTCGCCGACGGCCTTCAAGAAGGTGATCGACGACACGCTCGCGTCGGTCCCGTCCCCGACCTGGGTGCTGTCCAACCACGACGTCGTACGCCACCGCACCCGCTACGGGACGGCCGACCCTGGCACGGGCCTCGCCCGGGCCAGGGCGGCACTGCTGACGATGCTGGCCCTGCCCGGCTCCGCCTACCTCTACCAGGGCGAGGAGCTGGGGTTGCCGGAGGTGACCGATCTGCCCGCGGCGGCCCGGCAGGACCCGGTGTTCCTGCGGTCGAAGGGCAGGCTGCCCGGCCGGGACGGGTGCCGGGTACCGATCCCGTGGACGGTGGAGCCGCCCTCACACGGGTTCTCGCCCGGCGCGGTGGAGCCGTGGTTGCCGCAGCCGGCCTCGTTCGCGGAGCTGAGCGTGGAGAAGCAGGAGGGGGACGACGACTCGACGCTGGAGTTCTACCGGCGGGCTCTGCGCGTACGCCGTGACCAGGTGGGATCCCTTCCTTACACCTTGGAGTGGCTGGAGTCTCCCGAGGGTGTGCTTTCTTTCACCCGCGGGCCGCTGACCTGCGCGATCAACTACAGCACCAGGGCGGTCCGCCTGCCCCGGCACGAGGACCTGCTGATGCAGAGCGGTCCGCTCAGGAGGGGCCTGCTGCCTCCCGGCACGGCGGTGTGGCTGCGGCGCCTGTCATGACCGTTCGCCGCGGAGCTCGTCCCGCAGGGGGATGACGGGTAACGACAGCAGCGCGCAGCCGAGGCCCGCGGCGAAGCCGGCCCAGAAGCCGGTGTTCGTGATCAGCACGCCGGCCAGCGGCGTGACGAGCAGGGAGACGGTGTTCTGGATCGTGTTGTGGGTGCCGAGCACCCGGCCGGCCCAGACGGGGCCGGCGAGCTCGCCCGCCTTCAGGTAGGCGAGCCCGTTGCCGGCCACGGTCATCACCGCGGCCAGCGCGAGCATGAAGGGTCCGAGCCAGGTGCCGGTCAGCGTGCCGGCCACCAGTAACGCCAGCACGACCAGGGTGGCGAGGGTGAGCAGCAGCAAAGGCCGCATGCGCAGCCCGGTCCGGTCGGACCAGCGGCCGACCGCGATGCGCACCGCCGCCCCGCCGATCGCCGCCACCCCGAAGAGCTGCCCGGCCCCCACGTCGTCCCAGCCGTACAGGCGCACCAGGCACGTCACCCCATAGGTGCTGACCACGACCTGCGGCACCACGTGTAACGCGCTGGTGGCGTGCACCCGCCAGAGCGCCGGCTGCCGGTACGGCGGGCCCGCCGGCGCCGTGCCGGACTCCTGGATCGGCTGCGGCGGCTCCGCCAGGAAGAGCGCGGCCAGTACGGCGGCCAGCAGGCTCACGCAGGCGCACACGATGAGCACGGCGGGCAGGCCGTGGGCCTGGGCCACCGGCGGGAGCGCGAAGGCGCCGACGGCCATGCCCAGGGTGAAGGAGACCTGGCGCAGCCCCATGGCGACGCCCCGCTCCGGCGGCCGGAACCAGCGCAGCACGATGCGGCCGCCGCCGACCATCGCGGCCGAGCCCGCCGCGCCGGCCAGGGCCAGCAGCGCGATGACCGCCCAGGTCTGGGCCACGAACGCGACGGCGGCGAACAACAGGGCCGCCGCTCCCACGCCGATGCCGAGGACCAGCCGCTCGCCGTGCCGGTCGGCCAGCGCGCCCCAGGCGACCAGGGCGATCAGGATGCCGATGGCCGGGGCGTTGGCGATGATGCCGGCCACCGCCAGCGGGACCCCGAAGTGCCGCTCGATCTCCGGCATGACCAGGGGCAGGCCGAACAGGCCGAGGGTGACGCCGGCGTGCGCGTTGACCCCGAGCGCCAGCATCCACCAGCGCCTCACGAGAAGCGTTTGAGGTAGGCCAGTTCGCTCTCGGTCAGCCTGCGGGGCCGGGCCCCCTCGACGTCGTAGGCCGCGATGACCGACATGGCGGCGACGAACAGCTCGTCGTCGTCGCGGATCTCGTACTGGAGGGTGAAGCGTACCGGCCTGATCTCCGTCACCCACGACTCGACCCGCACCGGGGTGGCGCGGAAGCCGAGCGGGCGGCGGTAGTCGATCTCGTGGCGGGTCACGACCAGGCCCTTGAACGGTGTCTCGCCCGCGTTGTACGGATCAATGTGGAACATGCCGAACCGGGCGTCTTCGAGGTAGTCGAGGAAGCGGACGTTGTTCACGTGCCCCTGGGAGTCGATGTCGGCGAATCTCACCGTGCGGGGATAGACGTGTCGCTGGGCCTGGGAACGTTCAACCACTCAGCAACCGTACCGGTATCGTTCACGAAACCTTGCGCCGGGCCAGGCAGGCCAGCACGGTGAGGACCGAGATCGTCGCCATGGTCGCCAGCGCCCAGCGGTAGCCGGTCACGAGCTGCTCGACCGCGCCACCCGTGAGCTGGGAGAGCGTGCCGGCGAAGACGCTCTGGTGCAGCGCTGCGGGCAGCGGGGCGGTGATGATCGACAGGACCAGGCCGGTGCCGACGACGTTGCCGGTGTTCTGCAGCATGAGGCGCATGGCGTTGACGATGCCGAGCCGCTCGGAGGGCAGTCCGTCCAGGATGGCGGTGGTGTTGGAGGGCAGGAACACCCCGGAGCCGAGCCCGATGAGCACCAGCCCGAGCGCCACCGCCGGGTACGGGGTGGTCGAGGTCATCACGGCCAGCATGACCAGCAGCCCGCAGGTGGTCGTCGCGGCCCCGGCCACGGCCAGCGTGCGGGCGCTCAGCAGGCGCTGCAGGAAGCCGGAGCTCACCGACGCGGTCATCGCCGCCACGGCCAGCGGCAACACCTTCAACCCGGCCTGTACGGGGTCATCGCCGCGCACGGCCTGGAAGTAGAGCGCGACCAGGAACACCATGCCCATGCGCGCCACGGCGTTGAGGAAGGAGGCGAGCGTGCCGAAGGCGAACGCCGGCTCGCGGAACAGCCCCAGATCCACCACCGGATGCGCGGCCCGCGCCTGCCTGGCCAGGAACAGCGGCAACCCGACCGCGAACCCCGCCAGCCCGCCCAGCACCAACGGATGCCCCCAGCCGAGCCGGGTGAACTCCGACAGCGCCAGCAGCAGCCCGCCCAGCACGACCAGAACCAGCACGTTACCCGGCAGGTCGAGGCCGCGGTCGCGGCCCGCCGGCGGCACGCGCCGCAAGACGACGGCGCCCCACACCAGGCAGACCAGCCCGATCGGCACGTTGAACCAGAACACCCACCGCCAGCCCAGGCTTTCGGCCAGCACCCCGCCCAGCGTCGGCCCGATCAGCCCCGCGATCGAGAACGAGGCCACGTAGACCCCCATCCCCTCCCCCAGCTTCTCGCGCGGGAAGGCGTCGCTGACCAGGGCGGCGCTGTTGGTGAGCAACATGGCGGCGCCCGCCGCCTGGACCACCCGCATGGCCACGATCACCCAGGGGTTCGGCGACAGGCCCGCGAGCAGGGCCGCCACCGTGTACGTGGCCAGCCCGCACAGGTACAACGTGCGCCGGCCGAACATGTCCGCCAGCCGCCCGAATACCACCATGAGGACGGTCGTGGTCAACTGGAAGCCCAGGAGGATCCAGCCGGCCGCCGTGGCGTCGGCGCCGGTGTGGCGGGCGATCTCCGGCAGGGCGACGTTGATCGCGCTGCCGCCGAGCCCGGTCAGCACGCTGGCCAGGCTCACGACGGACAGCGTTCGCCAGGCATAGCCGACAGGGGTGGTCGTAGCCAGCAAAGACCTATCCTTTCTAGATTTTGATACTAGAATCTAATTCGAATCGTCAGCCGGTCAAGGATCGAGGTGTCGGATGAGCGGGATAGTCGAGGGCCGCGTGGTGATCGTCACGGGTGCGGCCAGGGGCATCGGGCGCGGGCACGCGCTGGAGTTCGCCCGCCAGGGCGCGAGGGTGGTGGTCAACGACCTCGGCGCGGAGGTCGACGGCACGGGCTCGTCCGGAGCCGCCGCCGAGGTGGTCGCGGAGATCGAGGCCATGGGAGGCCAGGCGATCGTCAACGGCGAGGACGTCTCGGACTTCGACGGCGCCGAGCGGCTGGTGAACACGGCCATCGAGCACTTCGGCCGCCTGGACGTGCTGGTCAACAACGCGGGCATCCTGCGCGACCGGATGCTCGTCAACATGACCGCCGACGAGTGGGACGCCGTGATCAGGGTGCACCTGCGTGGCACGTTCGCGCCGCTGCGCCATGCCGCCGCCTACTGGCGGGCCAGAGCCAAGGCGGGCGAACCGGTCGACGCCCGGATCATCAACACGACCTCGTCCTCCGGCATCTACGGTAACCCCGGGCAGGGAAACTACGGCGCCGCCAAGGCGGGCATCGCGGGGCTGACCGTCATCGCGGCGCGCGAGCTGGAGCGCTACGGCGTGACCGTGAACGCCGTCGCCCCCGCCGCCCTCACCCGCATGACCGCCGGGCTCATGCGCCCCGCCGGGTCGACCGGCTCGACCGGTGCCGACCCCGACGACATCGCCCCGCTGGTGGTCTGGCTGTCCAGCGCCGAGGCCCGGGGGATCACCGGGCGGGTGTTCAACGTACGAGCCGGGATGATCAGCGTGGCCGAGGGCTGGCACGCCGGCCCCGCCGTCGACAAGGGCGGCCGCTGGGACCCGGCCGAGCTGGGCGCGGTCATCCCGGCCCTGGTGGACAAGGCCGCGCCCAACGCCATGACCAACGGCCGCATCCCCGGGCGGGAGGACTGACATGGCGCTCGACCACACCCTGATCGGCGTCGAGGGGCAGCCTCACGAGCGCACATGGACCGCCAAGGACACCATGCTGTACGCGCTCGGCGTCGGAGCCGGCCTGTCCGAGCTGGAGTTCACCACGGAGAAGGGGCAGCGGGTGCTGCCGACGTTCGCCGTGCTGGCCGCGCAGGCGCCGGGGCGGCGGCTGGGCGACTACGACCCGGCCCGGCTGGTGCACGCGGAGCAGGCCTTCGAGCTGCACCGGGAGCTGCCGGCGGCGGGTGGCGTGCGGACCACGACGAAGGTGACCGGCATCTACGACAAGGGCTCGGGCGCGCTGGTGACCACCGAGGCCACGGCGGTGGACCTGGAGACCGGCGAGCCGGTGATCTCGGGCCGCAGCTCGGTCTTCATCCGGGGCGAGGGCGGCTTCGGCGGCGACCGCGGCCCCCGCGACGACTGGTCGGCCCCGGACCGGGCGCCCGACCACAAGGTGACCTATCCCACCCTGCCGGAGCAGGCGCTGATCTACCGGCTGTCCGGGGACTACAACCCGCTGCACAGCGATCCGGAGTTCGCCGCCCGGGCC
This sequence comes from Nonomuraea sp. B12E4, assembly GCF_039871825.1. NCBI lineage: Bacteria > Bacillati > Actinomycetota > Actinomycetes > Streptosporangiales > Streptosporangiaceae > Nonomuraea > Nonomuraea sp. B12E4. The sequence goes on from NZ_JBDPME010000025.1 coordinate 63,486, forward strand.
GGCTTCGACCGCCCGATCCTGCACGGGTTGTGCACGTACGGCGTGACGGGGCGGGCGCTGCTGCACGCGGTGGCGGGCTCGGACCCCGGGCGGTTCCGGGCGATGTCGGGGCGCTTCACCAGCCCGGTGTTCCCCGGGGAGTCGCTGACGGTGTCGATCTGGGTGGACGGGGCAGGGGTGCTGTTCAGGACGGCCAAGGACGACGGGACGGTGGTGCTCGATCGCGGCCGCGCCACGATCGCCTAGAGCCGGCCCTCGGTCGCCTGGGGCCGGTCCTTGATCGCTTTGGGCCGGTCCTCGCCGGGCGCTTCGGGTTGGCCCTCGTCGAGCACCTGGAGGGGGTCGAGGCGGCGGATCAGGGTCATCGCGGCCTCGATGACCTCCTTGGCCTCCTCCTCCGTGTCCGAGGTGGCGACCTCGCGGGCGGCCTCGCCGATGATGCTGGTCAGCACCGCCACGGTGAACCGGTCGAGCGGGTCGCCCCCGGCCCCGAGCAGCACGGCGTTCTGGCGCACCCACTCGCGGCCCCGGGTGCGGCGGATCAGCTCGAACCCCGGCGGCCCGTCACCGTCGATGAACAACCTGACCAGGTCACGCCGCTCCCACGCCCCCGCGAGGTAGGCCCGCGCCCCCGCGATCAGCAACTCGACCGGGTCGGAGACCCCCGACTTCTTGGCCTTGGCCACGCTGGCGGCCGACGCCTGCTCGTGCGCCGCCTGGTGGTCCTCGTAGAGCGCGAGGAAGAGCTCGGTCTTGCCGCCGAAGTGGTGGTAGAGGCTGCCCACGCTGGATCCGGCGCGGGAGACCACCTCGGCGACATTGGAGTCGGCGAAGCCGTGCTCGCTGAAGACCTCGCGAGCCGCGTGCAGCATGCTCTGGCGGGTCTGGGCCGTACGGCTCCACTCCCACGACGACTTCCGTGCCATGCGAGCCATCCTAACTCCAACAAATTCTAGAATCTGATTCTTGACACCGGCGGGTCAGCGCAAGAGTCTTTTCCTAGAGAACAATTCTAGAAATGCAGGAGGCGGCTGTGGACTTCTCGCTCACCCCCGAGGAACGGCAGATCCGCGACACGGTCCGGTCCTTCGTCGAGAAGGAGATCATGCCGCTGGAGCCCGAGGTGCTGCGCAACGAGCGCGCGGGCCGCCCGGCGCTCGATCCCGAGGTCCTCCGTGACCTGCGGGCCAAGGCCAGGAAGTCCGGCTTCTGGGGGATCAACACCCCCGAGGAGTACGGCGGCGCGGCGCTCGGCCCCATCATGTCCGCGATCATCGCGATGGAGATCGGCCGGACGTTCGTGCCGTTCTCGTTCGGCGGCAGCGCCGACAACATCCTCTACGCGGGCAACGAGGAGCAGCAGCGGCGCTACCTGCTCCCCACCATCGAGGGCGAGCGGCGCTCCTGCTTCGCGATCACCGAGCCGGGCGCCGGCTCCGACGCCCGCAACATCCGCACCCGGGCCACCAGGGACGGCGGCGAGTGGATCATCAACGGCGAGAAGACGTTCATCACGGGCGGGAACGAGGCGGACTTCGTCATGGTGTTCGCCGTGGCGGAGGAGCACGGGGTGACGTGCTTCCTGGTGGACCGCGACATGGGCTGGACGTCCGAACCGATCCCGACCATGGGCCAGTGGGGGCCGGCGGCGCTGGTGTTCCAGGACGTACGCGTCCCGGAGGAGAACATCCTGGGCGAGCTCGGCAAGGGCTTCGAGCTGGCCATGCAGTGGATCGGCCAGGGACGTTACATGATCCCCGCCAGGGCCATCGGGTCGGCCGAGCGCATGCTGCGGATGGCCATCGACTACGCCAAGATCCGCAAGTCCATGGGGCAGACGATCTCCGAGTACCAGGCCATCCAGTGGATGATCGCCGACTCCCAGGTGGAGATCGAGGCGGCCAAGTGGCTGACCCTGTACGCGGCGTGGCGGGTGCGCGAGGGGCTGGACGCCCGGCACGCATCCTCGATCGCCAAGCTCAACGGGGCGGAGATGGCCAACCGGGTGGTTGATCGGGTGCTGCAGATCCATGGGGGTATGGGCTACACCAAGGAGTTGCCGATCGAGCGGTGGTATCGGGAGTTGCGGCTGTTGCGCATCTTCGAGGGGACCGACGAGATCCAGCGGCGTACGATCGCCCGCAACCTGATCAAGGGACACGCCCGGCTCGGCCTCATCGGGGAGTGAACGTTTTGTCGGTGGAAGCGCTGTTCAATCCGCGTTCGATCGCGCTCGTCGGGGCCACGGACAAGTCGGGGTGGTCGGTCAGCACGCTGCTGAACCTGCGGACGCACGGGTTTCCCGGGCCCGTGCACCTGGTGAATCCCCGGGGTGGGGTGGTGCACGGCTCGCCTGCCTTCCGGAGCCTGGCGGAGGTGCCCGGGCCGGTCGACCTGGCCTACGTCATGGTGCCCACTCACGCCGTGCTCGGGGTGTTGCGGGAGGGGGCCAAGCTGGGGATCCGGTGTTACGTGGTCCTCACGGCGGGGTTCGGGGAGGCCGGGGAGGAGGGGGCGCGGCTGGAGTCCGAAATTTCAGCTTTTTCTGTGGAAAATGATCTTACGATCCTTGGGCCGAACGGCAACGGGTACATCAACGCCGCCGCCGACGTGACCCCGTACGGGCTGCCCATCCCCGCGCCCCTGCTGCGCGGCTCCGTCGGCGTGGTGCTGCAGAGCGGGGCGCTGGCCAGCTCGGTCCTGGCGTTCGCGCAGGCCCGCAACCTCGGCGTCAGCCTGCTCACCTCGATGGGCAACGAGACGGTCGTCACCGTCACCGACGTGGTCGACTACCTGGTGGACGATCCGGCCACCAAGGTCATCGCGCTGTTCCTGGAGACGATCAGGAACCCGGCCGAGTTCTCCCGGGTGGCGCGGCGGGCGCTGGCGGCGGGCAAGCCGATCGTGGCACTCAAGATCGGGCGCAGCCGGCTGGCCTCGAACACCGCGCAGGCGCACACGGGCGCGCTGGTGGGCGACGACGACGTCATCGACGCCGCCCTGCGCCAGCTCGGCGTGATCAGGGTACGGTCGCTGGAGGACCTGATCATCACGGCCGGGCTGCTGGCGTCGTCGGGGCCGCTGCCGGGACGGCGGGTCGGGGTCGTCACCCCCTCCGGCGGGGCCTCGGAGATCATCGCCGACCGGGCCGAGGACGAAGGGCTGGAGCTGCCGCCGTTCGCGCCGGAGACGGTGGCGCGGCTGGCCGAGATCGTGCCGTCGTTCGGCACCGTACAGAACCCGCTCGACGTCACCGGCTACGTCCTCATCGACCGCACCCTGCTGGGCCGGGCCCTGGAGATCGTGACCGCCGATCCCGGGATCGACCTCGTCATGCTCCTGTCCGAACCGCCCCGGATCGCCCCGCCCGACCCGGCTCCCGCCTTCGCCCTGTACTCGGCCAGCACGGCCCGCATCGCCGCCGCGCCGGTGCCCGTCGTGGTGGTGAGCAACGTGCTGACGGACGTCACGGAGTTCGGTCGGCGGGTGCAGCAGGAGACCGGGTTCCCGTACGTGGTGGGCGGGATCGAGCACGGGCTCCATGCCATCGCCGCAGCCGTACGCTGGTCCGAGGCCCACGCCCGGGCCCTGCCCCACCCCTCCCCTGACGTCGCGTCACCCGGGACCGGCGCGCAGGTCGTCGTCCCGCCGGACGCCGCCGGCGTGTGGGCCGAGCACCGCGCCTCGGCTCTGCTCGCCTCGGCCGGGCTGCCGGTGGTGCCGTCCGTTCTGGCGCGCACGGAGGCTGAGGCGGTGGCGGCGGGCGAGGGGTTCGGGTATCCGGTCGTGGTCAAGATCGCGGCCGAGGGGCTCGGGCACAAGAGCGACATCGGGGGCGTACTGCTGGGGGTGGAGGGGACTGAGGGGGTGCGCCGGGCGTACCGATCGCTTGCCACCACGCTCTCTAACGGCGCGATGCCATCTGATGGTGGGATGCCGTCCAGCGGTGTCATGCCGTCGCCTGCCGTCTCGGACGCCGATTCGTCGTCGGGGTTCACGGGAGTCCTCGTTCAGCCGCAGCGGAGCGGTGGGATCGAGTTGCTCGTCGGCATCGTGCGGGATCCTGGGTGGGGGCTCACTCTGGCGGTCGGGCTGGGCGGGATCTGGGTGGAGGTGTTGCGGGACACGGCGCTGCGGGTGCTGCCGGTGGACGCCGGCGAGGTGCGGCGGGCACTGTCCGAGTTGCGCGGTGCGGCGCTGCTGCGCGGGGCCAGGGGCGGCGAGCCGGCGGACCTGGACGCGGTGGCCGAGGTCGTGGCCCGGATCGCGTCCTTCGCGGAGTCCCTGGGCGACCGCCTGGAATCCCTGGAGATCAACCCGCTGCTCGTCACGGGTTCCCGCGTCGAGGCCCTGGACGCCCTGGTGACCTGGCGCGCCACTGACTGACCCACCACGGCGCGCCACCCACGTACACGCTCTGACCGACCGCGCCCGAAGCACACAGGCGGGCGCCCGCAAGCGTGCGCGGGCACCCGTTCGCGCGGCCCTTCGCCGCGAGGTGGCCCCACCACGCGCATCGGCGGGCGCCCGCCGGCGTCCACCGGCAATGGGGGCGCTCAGGGCAGGCGGTTGGCGAGCACCAGGGTGGCGGCCGAGGCGAACATGCCGCCGTTGCCCAGCACGACGCTCACCTCCACCCCAGGCACCTGGGCCGCCGCCGCACCCCGCAACTGCCGTACCGACTCCTGGATGGCGAACATGCCGTACATCCCGGTATGCGTGTACGACAGGCCGCCGCCGTTGGTGTTCAGGGGCAGGCGACCACCTGGTGATGTGTGCCCCTCGGCGATGAAGGACCCGGCCTCGCCCCGGCCGACGAACCCCAGGTCCTCCAGCCCGTAGATCGGCACGTGGGCGAAGGCGTCGTACACCATGAGATGGTCCACGTCCTCGTGGCCGATCTTGGCCTCGGTGAACGCCGACTCGCCGGAGAGCCTGAACCCCTTCGACGTGGTGAAGTCCTCCATTTGCGAGATCATCGGCGACTCCGCCGCCTCGCCGGAGCCCAGCAGGTAGACCGGGGAGCGCCGCGACCGCTCCTCCGTCGTGACGATCAGCGCCCCACCGCCGTCCGTCACCAGGCAACACTCCAGGAGATGGAACGGGTAGGCCACCATCCTCGACGCCAGGACGTCGTCCACCGTGATCAGATCCTGGTACATCGCCCGAGGGTTCAGGTGGGCCCATCGCCGTTGCGCCACCGCCACCTCCGCCAGTTGCTCGTGGGTGAGCCCCGTCTCCTTCATGTACCGCAGGGCCGTGATCGTGAACGACGTCGGCGGCCCCACTACCCCGTACGGCAGCTCGAACTGCCCCAGCAGCGAATCCGGCCCCATCCCGTAACGCCCGGCACCGATGCGCGACCTGCCCGACTCACCATGGGTGATCAGGACGGTACGGCACATGCCCGCGCGGATGGCGGCGGCCGCATGCCGTACGTGGAACAGGAACGACGACCCGCCCACCCCCGTGCCGTCCAGCCAGGCGGGCGTGATCCCGAGGGCGTGGGCGATCTGGATCGGGCCCGGGGTGCCGACGGTGGCGATGCCGTCGATGTCATCCTTTGTCATGCCCGCGTCGGCCAGCGCGTTCCTGGCGGCCTCAAGGTGGAGTCGCAAGGTCGAGTGGGCGGGGAGGCGGCCCACCTCGTCCGTCTCCGCCGCGCCCGCGATCACGATCGTCATCTGGCGCCTCCGGCGGGCTCGAAAAGGGGCACGTGCACGTCGCCCCGCTGCTCGAACACGACTCGCAGCTCCATGTCCAGCGGCAGGTTCTCTGGGGTGCTCGGCACGCCCACGATGTTCGTCATCATGCGTACGCCCTCCTCCAGCTCCACGACGGCGATGGCGTAGGGGGCCTCGTCCTCGAAGCCGGGCGCCGGGCGGTGGTTGATCACGTAGGAGTAGAGGGTCGCGCGCCCGCTGGCCCGAACCCATTCGACCTGCTCGCCGCCGCAGTGCGGACAATTCGGGCGCGGATAGAAATAGTGCCGCGCGCACGACTGGCAGCGCTGGATCCTGAGCTCTCCCGCCGCTGTCCCGTCCCAGAACGGCTGGGTCTCGGGCGTGGGCTTAGGTACCGGCTTCATCAGCCTCCCCAATCTAGTTCTAGAATCACACTCTAAATCTGCACCCCACCCCCAGAAAACCCCCAACCCCCACCACCACGCCAATCCGGCCAACGCTTCAAGCCGACCCTTACGCCGAACGGCGCTTCCGCACCTCACGCCCAACCCGACAAGCCAGCCCTTCCAAGAGGGCCCCTTCCAACCGGACAAGCCAACCCTCCAGGAAGACCCCTTCCAGCAGGACAACCCCAGAAGAGCCCCCTCCGCCGTTGTCGACCGCGCCGTTGCCGACCACCGGCCCTCGCCATCGATCGCGCATCGGCCCCACCGATACGGGTCAGGGGCTTGGGATGCCGGTGCCGTTGCGGCCGTGGCCGGTGAGGACCTCGTCCAGGGTGGGGCGGGGCTCGCCTGGGTGGCGCGGTCCCGGCTGGGCGAGTTGGATCAGGACGCCATGTGCCTCCTTCGGGTGCAGGAACACCTCTTTCCACCGCGAATCCGCCTGGTTGAGGCCGTGGAGGCGGTAGCCGCGCGACGTCAGCCGGGACACGGCCGCCTCCAGGTCGTTGACGTGGAAGTTCAGATGGTGGACGCCGCCCCTGCCCCTGGTGAGCTCGAAGAAACTGTCGAAGAACGTCGATCCGGCGAGCGGCTCCATGAGCTCGACCTTGCCCCCGTTCGCGTACGTGAGTTGCAGCGTGCGATAGCCCGCGACCCGGTTGTCGCCCCCGCCGCCCAGGGGCCGGCCGCCGAGCAGGTCACGGTAGATCGGCAGCAGGTCCCTGATCCGGGGAGCGGCCACGGCGGTGTGGTCGAAGGACACTTCGAGGCCGTCGAGTTCAAGGTCCAACACACGACTCCTTGCTTCAGGCGATCTTGGAATCCTCAGAGGCGGATCCTAGAATTTGATTCTAGCGGCCGACCGGCGGATCACTCTTGACGTCGGGTGATGTGAGGAGCAGCATCTCAGAAATAGATTCTAGAGCTAGCTTCTAGAACCTGTCACGGGGGTTTAGCCCGACCAGAAAGGCTGAGCCATGAGGCCGTCCTACGTCCGTGAGCTCGACGAATATCCGACCGGCGCCCGCCGCATGAAGATCCTCACGATGGCGGTGCTCGCCATCCTCATCGGTTCGTACGAAGGCCAGATCGCACCCGTCGTGCCGCTCCTGCTCAAAGACCTCCACATGTCGCTCGAAACCTACGGCACCGTGTCCGGAGTCGCGGCGGTGGCGGGGGCGATCGCCTCCATCCTGGGCGGCAGGCTGACCGACCGGCTCGGCCGGGTGCGCCTGCTCATCCCGCTCATGGCCCTGACGGCCGTGTGCTGTTTCGCGATGACGCTCGTGCACAGCCCGCGCGACCTGCTGATCGCGCGGATCGTGCTGGCCTTCGTGGACGGCGTGGCCATGGCCAGCACCGCACCGCTGATCCGTGACTTCTCGCCCCGCATGGGACGGGCTCAGGCATTCGGCTTCTGGACCTGGGGTCCCGTCGGCGCGAACTTCCTGGCCGCGGCCGTCGCGGGCTGGACCCTGCCGATCTTCAACGATTCGTGGCGCTCGCAGTTTGTCATCATGGGGTGCTTTTCGCTGGTCATCTCGGTGGTCATCGCGTTGAACATCGCGGATCTGTCACCTGAGCTGCGGGCCCGGATCCAGCACACCGAACGCGCCGCCACCGCTGTGGCCGGTCTCGGGCAGGCGCCCACGCTGCGGTCGCTCTTCGCCAGGCGGAACATCTGGGCGCACGTGGTCGGGATCTCGCTGTGGCTGGTGCTCTACATCACGCTGTCGCTCTTCGGACAGACGATGCTGGTCGGCGCGCTTGGTGTCAGCAGTGCGGAGGCTTCGACGATCATGGCGGCGTTCTGGAGTCTCAACCTGATCACGTTGATCGTAACAGGCCGCCTGTCCGACCGTACCGGGCTGCGCAAGCCTTTCTCCCTCGGCGGAACCATCGCCTCCGTGCTCGTCACCGCCTGCCTCGCCGTCTCCCTCGGCCAGGAGGGCATGTCCACCGGCACGCTCATGGTGATCGGCGCCCTGCTCGGCGGCTCGCTCGGGGTGGCGTACGCGCCGTGGATGGCCAACTACTCCGAGGACGCCGAGGACGCCGACCCGCGGCTGCAGGGCACGGCGTGGGGGCTGTTCGGGTTCCTCAGCAAGGGCATCGCCGTGATCGGACTGCTGATCATCCCGGACGTGGTCGAGGCGACGAACTGGCAGACGTGGCTGTTCGTGGCGCTGGGCTGCCTGGTCCTGTTCATCCCGGCGATCGTGATGTTCAATGGGCCCTGGCGGCGGGCCGCGCGCGCCCCCATGCCCACCGCCGTCGGGGAGGTCAGGGGATGAGCAAGCTGTCGAAGGTCGCCGATTCCGACCTGCGCGGCATCCGCGACCTCGACATCGACGACGTGCTCGCGTACGTCCACCGCGACCTCAAGCGCCTGCCCGACTACACCGAGCTCTACCGGCGCTACCTGACCCAGCGCTGGAACGTCTACGACCTGGACTTCTCCCAGGACGTCATCGACTGGCGGCAGAGCATGTCCGAGGAGGAGCGGGAGGCGTTCGTCGGGATCTCCGCCGGGTTCCATCACGGGGAGCGGCAGGTGGAGGTGGAGCTGCCGGTGTTCATGCTGGGCGGCTCCGAGGAGTCCAAGATCTGCATGTCCAGCCAGATCGAGGACGAAGCCCGGCACACCGTGCTCTTCGACCGCTTCTACCGTGAAGTGGTCGGCCTGCCCGGCAATTCGGTGCAGGCGGTGCTGGACGCCTCGTTCAAGCACGTGTCCGAGACGTTCGTGGGGCCGTTCGGACTGCTCGCCTACCAGGCCGACGAGCTGCGGCGGGATCCCGAGGACCGGGCCGCCCGGGTGCGTTACGGCACCACCCACTTCCTGTGGATCGAGGGCGTGCCGGCGCTGAGCGTCATGAAGATCACGCTCACCTACTGCCGGGAGCGGGGGTTCCTGCCCGGCTACTACACCGGCTTCACCGCCACGCGCCCGCACCGCCTACACCGCCACCTGGGCGCTGGGGGTGCGGGATACAGGGCTGATACTGACCTGGAAGGACGGCAAGTGTGTGGACGCCGGGATCACCGACGACCCCGGGAACGCCGGCTACATGCTGACGGCCGGCCTCGCCACGTGGCGGAACCTGCGTGAGGGCGCCGACCCGGGCCAGGCGGTGATGTACCGGCGGTTGCGCCTCGAACGGGGCGATGTGCTGGCGTTCTTCCGGGTCATCTACTTCTTCGTCGAGTCACTCGCCGCCCTGTCCCACGTCCCTGCCGAACCCTGAGTCCAACGCGCCGTCCCCGTCAGGCGCGGGTGAGCTCGGTTCTGACCCAGTCGAGCACGGAAGTGTGGCGAGGACGCCAGCCGAGCTGCTCGCGGGCGCGGCCGGCGCGGACCCGGCTGTTGGAGCCGAGCGCGAACAGGGCGAGTTCGTGGCCCCATTCCTGGATCGCGGCGGTGGCGTCCCACTCCTCGGCCGGTCCCAGGCCCAGGGTGTCGGCGATGGCGTCAGTGAGGTCGGCGAACGAGGCCGCGCCGTTCTCGACGAAGTAGAAGGACCCGGCGGGGGCCGATTCCAGTGCGATCAGGTAGAGGTCGGCCATGTCGTCGATGTGGACATTGGACCAGATGTTGCGGCCGGCTCCGATCCGGCGGACGACTCCGCTGGCCTGCGCCTGCCATACCAGGGCCGGGATCTGTACGCTGTCGCGGCCGAGCCCGCGCCCGTGACCGTAGATCAGCGTGTTGCACAGGACCACCGACCGGACCCCGCGCTCCGCGGCCGCCCGGACGTATCGGTCGATCTCCACCCGAGCCTGCTTGTCATCGGCGGGCCGCCATGCCGAGCCCGCGCCGAGGATGTCCTCGTCGAAGACGTCACCGGAGGCCTCGCCACGCGAGTCGGTGCCCACGATGCTTGATCCGCTGGTGTGCAGCAGCGGTTTGCCCGATCCCGCGAGCGCCTCGACGAGGGCCTCCACCGCGCCCCGGTGGTCGCTGTCGGCGGCGTTGATCACGGCGTCGGCGGCTTGAGCCCGCTCGGCGAGCAGGTCGCGGTCGTCCAGCGTCCCGAGCACGGGAGTCACGCCCAGGCGGCCCAGCGCCTCGGCCTTCTCGGACGTACGGACCAGGCCGGCGACCTCGTGCCCCTCCCGCAGCAGCCGGTCGGCGACCGAGCCGCCGATGAACCCCGTGGCACCCGTGACGAACACCCGCATGCGATCACTCCATCCATGCACAGACGTTAGTTGTATATACATTGATTGTATATACATGCCGCCTGTGTCAAACTGCTCCGCGAAGGAGCGTGATGATGCCGCCGACCTCCCCGCGCAGCCCGCGCATCGAACTGCCGTCGGCCCTGGAGAGCCGTTGGCAGGCGCTGCGACGCCTGAAAGGCACCATCGACGACGCACTGGACCGGGCATTGCAGGCCGAGCACGGCATCTCCGTCTCCGAGTACGCCGCCCTGGCGGCCCTGACCTACTCCGATGGCGGGGGCCATCTACGCCAGCAGGTGCTCGCCGATGCGATCCCGCTCCAGCAGAGCTCGCTCAGCCGCCTGGTCTCCCGGTTGGAGCGGACGGGCCTGACCGAGCGTTTCCACTGTCCGACGGACCGGCGCGGCGTCTACACACAGATCACCGACCGTGGACGTGAAGTCGTCGCGGCGGCACGGGCCACCTATGTGGACGTCCTCGAACGCTCACTTGCCGCCGCCTCCGGCGATCCCGAGCTGGCACCGCTGGTCGAGCACTTCCGCCGTACGTAGAGCCCAGGGAGGCGATACCGCGGGAACCGGCCGGCGTCCGGGCTCATCGCCGATTCCCGCCTGGCGATCACTCAGCAGGGCGTCTCGAAGAACTCCGGGTACGACCCGCGCGTACCCACCCACCACTCGTCGCCGACGCAGTTCTCGTACTTGATCCCGATCAGAATGGCACGGGTGGAATCGGGGTAGTAGTACGTTTCGCAGTGGAAGTCGATCCTGCAGGCGCGGGCGTGCGCGGGCGAGCTGAGCACGGTGAGGCTGCCGAGGGCGAGGAGGATGGCTAACGATGTGCGGCCAATCATCGGGATCCCTCCTGGAATGAGAAAGCGCTCCTGCCCTCGATGATTGATCGCCGAAGCGACCAGATCAATAAGCTGCCGGCCGCGAAGATTCCGCCGGAAATCCTGGTCGCGGCCCGATCACGCTGCGGGACCCCATCTACATCCGGCAGTACGCCAGAGGTACGCGAAAGGTCCCGCTCCTGTGCCACTCCCGCGGCTCCGTGATGTGCGGCCGGATCTCGGCAGCCGGGTTGAACGTCGCCGACACCGTCTGTCCCGTCCGGCAGTCCGGCTGCTCGGCAGCCCGGCGCTGGTGTGGCCGGCACCGCCTCGATGCGGGCTCCGGGCGTGGCGTGGGCTCGGCGCACCTCAGGTGGCTGGGTCGGTGAGCTGCCGCACGTTCCCGCTGAGTTGCCGTCCGTCACGTTGGGGCTGGACGCGGCCCTGCCTCGCCCGCATCCGGCGCCCGGACCTTCGCGGCGGGCAGCGCCGGACACAGCGACAACCCCCGATGCGGGAAGATCCCCCAACAGGCCAGGCAGCGGGCCGTTGCCCCGCCTCACCCCAGCCCGACGGGAGATAGATCCCTCATCCGATCAGTCGCGGTGCAGCTTTCGGTAGGTCACGCGGTGCGGGCGGGCGGCGTCGGCGCCCAGTCGCTCGATCTTGTTCTTCTCGTAGTCCGCGTAGTTCCCCTCGAACCAGAACCAGTTCGAGCCCTCCTCCCACGCCAGGATGTGGGTGGCGATGCGGTCGAGGAACCACCGGTCGTGCGAGGTGATCACCGCGCAACCCGGGAAGTCGAGCAGGGCGTTCTCCAGCGACGACAGCGTATCCGTGTCGAGGTCGTTGGTGGGCTCGTCGAGCAGCAGCACGTTGCCGCCCTGCTTGAGGGTGAGCGCGAGGTTGAGCCGGTTGCGTTCGCCGCCCGACAACACCCCCGCCTTCTTCTGCTGGTCCGGCCCCTTGAACCCGAACGCCGCGATATACGCCCTGGACGGCATTTCCACATTGCCGACCTTGATGTGGTCGAGCCCGTCGGAAACGACCTCCCAGACGTTTTTGTTCGAGTCGATGCCGCCACGACTCTGGTCCGCGTAGGAGATCTTGACCGTGTCCCCGACCGTGATCGAGCCGCTGTCGGGCGTCTCCCCACCCGTGATCATGCGGAACAGCGTGGTCTTGCCCACGCCGTTCGGGCCGATGATGCCGACGATGCCGTTACGCGGCAGGTCGAACGTCAGCCCCTCCATCAGCACCCGATCGCCGAAGCCCTTGGTGAGCTCCGTCGTCCTGATCACCGTGGTGCCCAGACGCGGGCCCGGCGGGATCTGGATCTCCTCAAAGTCGAGCTTGCGGTATTTGTCCGCCTCGGCCGCCATCTCCTCGTAGCGCTGGAGGCGGGCCTTGCTCTTGGTCTGGCGGGCCTTCGGGTTGGACCGAACCCACTCCAGCTCGTCCTCCAGCCGCTTCTTCCGCTTGACGTCCTTCTGTCCCTCGACCTTGAGCCGCTGCGCCTTGGCCTCCAGGTAGGTGGAGTAGTTGCCCTCGTAGGGGTAGGCGCGGCCACGGTCGAGCTCCAGGATCCAGCTCGCGACGTTGTCCAGGAAGTAGCGGTCGTGGGTGACGGCCAGCACCGTCCCGGCGTATTTCTCCAGGTGCTGCTCCAGCCACTGAACGCTCTCCGCGTCGAGGTGGTTGGTGGGCTCGTCGAGCAGCAGCAGGTCGGGAGCCTCCAGGAGCAGCTTGCACAACGCCACCCGGCGGCGCTCACCACCGGACAACATGGTCACGTCGGCGTCGGGCGGCGGACAGCGCAGGGCGTCCATGGCCTGCTCCAACTGGCTGTCGAGGTCCCAGGCGTTGCGGTGCTCCAACTGCTCCTGCAGCTTGCCCATCTCCTCCAGCAGCTCGTCGCTGTAGTCGGTGGCCATCTGCTCGGCGATGTCGTTGTAACGCTGGAGCATCGCCATCGTCTCGGCGACGCCCTCCTGAACGTTGCCGAGAACGTTCTTCTCCTCGTTGAGCGGCGGCTCCTGCTGGAGCATGCCCACCGTGAAGCCCGGCATGAGCCTGGCATCCCCGTTGGACGGCTGCTCCAGGCCGGCCATCATCCGGAGCAGCGTCGACTTCCCGGTGCCGTTCGGCCCCAGGACACCGATCTTGGCTCCAGGCAGGAACGACACCGTGACGTCGTCAAGCACAACCTTGTCGCCGTGCGCCTTGCGCACGCGCTGCAGCGTGTAGATGTACTCCGGCATGCCCTCTAGCTTAGGGGCTCCCAACCCGGGCTTCCGCCGCTCCTCCCCACCGGACTTGGGACGATCTACGACGACGAACGCCCCCGACCAACGCGCCGGCCACGCACGACCCCCCGTCTGCCACCGAACGCCCCCGTCGCGGCACGGCTCAACGCCAAACCACCGAGCGAAACTGGAACACCACAGCCCACACCGCACGCCCGAGCACCACGGCCCAAGACCCAGCCCGTCAACCTGAGCCCGAGCACCACGCCGGGAGACGGAGCACCGCTTGTGTTCGGGCTTGAGGAGACGGCCCCCCGAGGTCAAAGCGTGGGGTCTGGGGGGAGGGGTCGTGGTGGGGGTGGTTGGACGGCGGGGATGCAGACCCGGTTGCGGCCCAGCTCCTTGGCCCGGTACAGCGCCAGGTCGGCGGCGGCCAGCAAATCGATCAGGTCGTCGCCATGGACACTCATCAGTGCGACCCCCGTCGAGATGGTGATCCTTATCGGGGTGTTGTCGGCGGGGATGGCCATGTGACCGATGCGGGTGCGGAGGCGTTCGGCGACCCGGCGGGCTTCGTCGATGTCGGCGCTGGGGAGAAGGACGACGAACTCCTCGCCGCCGAACCGGCCCACCACGTCGTACTCGCGCAACTGGCTGCGCAACGTGGCCGCCACCCCGGCCAGGACCTGGTCGCCGACCAGGTGGCCGTGGGCGTCGTTGACGCGTTTGAAGTGGTCGATGTCGATGATCAGCAGAGCCAGGGTGTCGCCGGTGCGCCGGGCCCGGACTATCTCGGCGTCGGCCTCGCGTTGCCAGGCGGCGGCGTTGAGCAGGCCGGTCTTGGCGTCCGTACGGGCGGCCGCCTGAAGCTGGGCGTGGAGGAGGCTGCGTTGCAGCAGCACCACGGGTGGAAGGGCGAGCACCAGCAGGGTCAGGTTGAGGCCGCAGCCGATCGAGACCGTGACTCCCAGGCACAGCTCGACGATGTCCAGCAGCAGGCTCTCCCGGTCCCACAGCACCTCACGCCAGGTCATGTCCGGGTCGGCCGTGTGGGCGGCGAAGGCGATGAGAGCGATGTTGAGCAGGGAGAAGAGCACGGCCGCCAGGACGGCGAAGCCGATCGGCGGGCCACTCCCCCGTGACAGGTCCCAAGGGTTCTCGACGAACCGGTGGAACGTCACGGACGCCGTGCACCCGGCCAGTCCGATGGCCGCCGAGCTGAACACCCGGCGGTAGAGGACGGTGGCCCGCACGCGCACCTGGAGCAGGATCTGCAGCACTATCGGCGCGAACAGCGCATAGACCGGGGGCAGGAGCAGCGCGACCGGCAACCACCAGGCCGACAACAGGTCCCGTGAGACTCCGGCGGGCACACCCAGCCGTCTCGTCGCCTCGATGCATACGGCACCGCAGCCCATGAGGGCAGCGAACGTGAGCAGGTCACGCCACTGGAGCACTGTGGTCGCTGCGAAGAACGTGATCGCGACAAGATCTAGAGCGACTATGACGCACAAATAGATCACGAGCGCGCGGCGTTGCCCGAGCAACGGCCAGCGGCCGGCTCGTGTTGACACACCGTCGCGAGACTTGACCGAGGCGTGACTGGTCGCCGCCATCTCGTCTCCTCCCTGACTAACGATGTGTAACACAATAATTGCGGAGTGTGCGATGCGCGATGGGAACAGATACGTTGGCAGGGACGACACCTGCTCAATCCGCGAGCGGGCCGTGCTGGAAAGGAGCAGCCATGGTGCGGGGCGTGACCTGGACCTGACAGATGCTCTAGCCATCTGACACGGGCAACACACCATCGGCCGCCGTCCTCGGGGTGCCAACGGAATCCGGCCGGTGCCCCTCCCCCCTCCGCCCGGCCTCTCCCCCGGCGTTCTCACCCCTTCCACACGAGCCCCCTCCCCTGCGCCCTCACCCCTTCCACAGAGCCACCCTCCCCTGCACCCCCGTAGCCAATGACGGACTCCACCCGCGCGTCGATGATCTCCTCCAGAGGCCCCCACCCAGACCGACCGTCGAGCACGACTCAAGGCACGCTTCAGCTGCTCCTGCCGCTCCCCCTCGGTTCGCCCTGCGCTTTCCACCGTCGCCGCACCCGGCCCTTCCCGAGCGCCCCCGGCCGGCTCAGCCTGGCCCCTCGCCCAGGCATCTCTCCTCCGCCTGCTCCTCCTCCCTCCGCCGCCGCACCCAGTCCCTGGAACCTCCCGTCTCCTCCCGTTCTGTTCTTGCTGATCCCTCGGGCCGCCTCCTTGCGCCTCCGGCTCGCTGTGGGGCACCGCAGTGACCGTCGGTGCCCCTGTGCGCGCCGGACCCCTATGCTGCCGCTCGGTCCTCCAGCGCCGTTCGTCCGGCGAGCGGGTCCTCCGTGCCGTCGCCGTCAGCAGGTGTTTCCTCTGCTCCCAGGATGCGAACCGTGTCGCCCTCCGGCCCCAGGGTGCGCATAGGGCCGCCTTCGCCTCTCAGGGTGCGTACGGCGCCGTTTTCCGCGTTCAGCCGATGAGCGGGGTTGGTTTCCGTGCTCGCGGCCCGTGCCGGGTCGCGGTCGGTGACCATGAAAGCGGCCGTGCCGGTGGGGTCGGCGGGGGTGAGGCTTCGGAGGTTTCGGGAGGCCATCGCCCAGTCCCGGGTTTCCTCGTCGAGGCGCTCACGCATTTCCTTGCTCATCGAGCCCACTCCGCCGCCCCGCTCCGGCTTGCTGAACACGCCGCTGCCCCAGCGCAGATCATGGCCCACCGCGCTGGCCTCCACCTCGGGCATGAAACGACGATCACCCTCCGAGCCGAACTCGCGGATGCGTAGTTTGCCCGACACCACCACCGGGTGTCCCGCTCGTACGGAGGCGGCGACGTTTTCGCCCAGGGCCCGCCAGCAGCGGACTGTGAAGCAGACCTTGTCGCCGTCCGTCCACTGCCCCGTCTTCTTGTCAAAGTAGCGATGTGAGGTGAGCACCTTCAGCGAAGTGACCTTGGTGCCGTCGTCGAAGCTGTATTGCCTCGGCTCTGCCGCCACGTTGCCGGTGAGCGTGATGTAGATGTCGTTCATCCCGTGCCTCCCATGCGGCGGGCCGGCTGCCCGCGATCTGGGAACACGGTGCCGTGGGAGGGGGAGGCGGCGGGCGGTGGAACGGGATTCTGTGGACGGAGGGCGGGCGATGGGCTGGGGCTGTGGACGAAGGGTGCTCCTGTGCCCGCGACTCCTCTTCAGGGGTTGGTCGTGTATCAGCGCAGGCCGTCTTGTTCGCACACCGTGGCGGTGAGCTCGCCGGTCTCCAGCGCGCCTCGGGGGACCATCACCCGCTCGAACCCGTTCTCGTCCCACACATCGCCCGAGAGGGTGAGGAGGTGTTCGTAGCCGTCTGCCCTCATTCCGGCCCAACTGTCAATGTGAGGCCAGCCGAACGCCTGGCTGTCTCCGGGACTGAAGCCCTGTCGGTCCTGGCAGTAGATGGTCCACGCCTCGCGGAGTGGCCCCTGCACGAATCGTTCGGCTGGCGATTCCCCGTGGTCTTCGTCGTAATCGGGCTCGGCGCGGTAGTCGAATGTCCGCAGGACTGGGTCGCCCTCGTCGTATTCGCCCGAAACCGACGGCAGAGTGATGATCGGAGCGGCATGCAGCTCGACCATGGTGAGGACGTCACCCCGCGCCGGCGGCGGCGTCTCCACGGCATGGGCTGGGTCTGCGCAGATGATCGTGCATTCGTCGATGCCCCGCCGGACGGCCTTGAAGACGTTGACCAGGCCAAGCCGGGCGGGCAGTCGGTCGCCGAGCGATGGGGCCAATGCGTCGGTGTCCAGCACGGCGACCAGGCTGAGCGGAGCTCCGTCCATGGCCTGCGGCCATAGCGTTCCCGGTTCCAGAAGCGCTGGGCCCCCTGCGCGGGACCGGCCGGTCGGGGGCATGTCGGGGCCGGCGGGCTTGAGCACGAACCCGGGCTGGGCAAGGGCGGCCATCTGCCGGCCGAGCCGCTCACCCAACAGCTCGATACAGAGGTCGCGGATTTCGGCCAGGGTGTTCTGTTGATCCATGAGGCCAGATTTCAGCAGACGTGCGCGACAGTTTCTCGATCTTCGGCGATGGGAGCCCTCGGGCCAATGCCCGTGCGCAGCCGGGTGGATGAGTGGATGGACGGGTGGATAGGTGAGGGATGCGAAGAGCCGCCACCCGGCGAGAGGCAGGGCGGCGGCACTGGGACGGACATAGTGGGTGGGTCAGGTCGACATGTCTCTCAGGGCGGTGTAGAAGGCGTGGTGGCGGCCCAGTTCGCGTTCGACCGGCTCCACGACCATGGTCGTCGACACGGCGCCGACCCTGCGGCGCATCTCGCGCTCCAGTCGTTCGCGCTCCCGCGAGGCCCCCAGCTCCACGAAGTTGCGTGACGCGATTCCCGACAACGCGCCGAGCCCCAGCACCGAGGCCATCATGAGCCCCACCCACGGCAGCGCCGCGCTGTCGCCCAGCAGTTCCAGGGCGGGCGGGAGCTGGTCGGGCATGGTCAGCCCCACCACCAGCCACACCAGGCCGGCCACGAAGGCCGCCACCAGCAGGTATTGCCACACCTTGAGCAGCCGCCACCAGCCGGGCACCCGGTCGAGCTGCGGCGCGACCTCTGTGAGGTCCTCGGTGAGCGCCTGCGGGAGCTGCTTGGAGCGGGACCTGGCCGCCTGGTGCACGGCTGTGCTCCACACCGGGTGCATTCCCATCGACAGCCCGTCCGCGAGCGCCTGGACGGCGTTGGACACCTCGGCCGACTGCGCGCTCACCGAGCCGGCCGTGATGCCGCGGATCTCCTCGCCCACGTCCTGCAGCCGCAGGCTCTTCAACGGATCGGGGCGGAACTTCGCGAACCACCGCGGGTACGGCCATCCCACCCACCGGCTGGACCGCTCGGCGTAGACGTGCTCCATGGCCTCGCCCACCGCCGGTACGCCCACCGCGTCGCACAGCGCGTCCGTCAACCCCATCCTGCGGGCCTCGTCCACCGACGAGGGCACGGACAGGGCCTCGCCCAGCGGCATCGACTGGGTGAGGCGCTGTTCGAGCCGGTGGAGGTCGGCATCGAGCTTCTGGATGGCCGCGCGCCGGCGGGCCACGGCGGTCGAGATGACGCTCTTGAGGCTTTCCACGCCCCGGCCGGTGACCGCCGAGGTGGGGACCACGCTGGGATGTTCGACGCCTTCGCGGCGCAGCAGGTCGTTGAGGTCGATGACCAGTTCGGCCAGCTCCTCCGCGGTCAGCCGGTCGGCCTGGTTGAGCGCGAACACCGTCACCGCGTCATGCCCCGCCAGCTCCGTCACGTAGCGCCGGTGCGTCGAGGCGTCGGCGTACTTCTGCGGGTCGAGCACCCACACCACCAGGTCGGCCAGCCCGATGAGCCGGTCGGCCTCGGTGTCGGTGAGCGCCCTGATGGAGTCGTGGTCGGGCAGGTCGAGCAGGATCAGCCCGTGGAGCTGGCTGTCGCCCCTGTCGAGCGCGCTGGCCCGCGAGAAGCGATGCCGCCACTGGATCTGCAGCCAGTCGAGCAGCGGCCCGGCGCCTTCCAGCCCCCACACGCAGGCGTGGGTACGGGCGGTGGTCGGCCGGCGTACGCCCGTGGGCGACAGCTCCAGCCCCGAGATCGAGTTGAACAACGACGACTTGCCGCTGCCGGTGCCGCCCGCCAGGGCGACGACGGTGTGCTCCGACGACAGCTTGAGCCGGTCACCGGCCTGCCGCAGCAGGGCCGTGGCGTCGTCGAGCAGCTTCTTGTCCAGCCGTCCCGGGCCCACCTCCACGACCTTGGTGAGTGCGGACAACCTTGAGGCGAGCCCCTGCCTGGTGGTCATGGTGGTCATCGAGCGACCTCGAGGTTGTACGTCGCCTGGTAGAGGCGGGTGGCGACGGACTCGTCGGGAATGCCCGCCGAATCGAGCGCTTGTACGTAACGCATGGATTCCTCGTCGAACAACATGCCGATTCTGGCCCGCAGGTCGCTGAATGCCTTGGCCCCGATGCCGCGCAGCGACTCGGCGCCCAGCAGGGCGTTGACCAGCCGGTGCGGCACCCCTTCGCCGTTGCTCCCGCTGAACATCGCCACCGTGAAGATCAACGACAGCGAATCGGGGTCGAACGACACCAGCTTCGACACCGACCGTTTGGCCACGCCCTCCGTCCGTACGAGCTCGCTCAGATGGTCCTGCCAGGTGGAGATGGCGCGGCCGGTGAGGCGTACGAGATTGTCGGAGGGCCGGTCGAGGCCCTCGCTGAGACTCGCACCCAGCTCCGCACGGTGCCGCCAGCGCGCCACCACCTCCGCGGCGGCGCGGTTGGCGGCGGCGACGATCACCGACTCGAGCCCGGCGCGGATCGCCGTCTTGAACGCCACCACCCGCTCCGGCGCGTGCTTCGACCGGTTGCGCTTGCGCACCTGCAGCGAGCGCATCAGGTCGCCGGAACCGGCGAAGTCCTGCCAGCGGGCCAGCACCTCGCCGTGCAGCAGCGAGCCGTTCTTCGACGCCTTGTCGATCTCGCTGAGCGCCCCGAGGAAGGCCTTCTCCACGTCGCCGCGCAGCTCCGCCCTGAACGCGACCTGCCCCTCCAGGTGCTTGGCCAGCGCGGGCACGCGGGTGCGGAAGCTGTCCAGCACGCCGTTGAGCGTCTCGCGTACGGCCTGCGCCCGGCGCTCCTCGTCGACCGACAGCTCTGCCAGCCAGAGGCGCAGGTCGACGACCTCGCTGTCCGGCAGTCTGCCGTCGCTCACCTTCGCCTCGTGGATGACGAACCTGTCGATCTCGCCGAGGCCGTATTCGGTCAGCATGCGGCCGAAATGCTTCAGCACCACGTCCGCGGACTTCTGCTGGATCCGCGAGAGCACGATGGCGAGGCGGGCACCCCGCTCCTTGGCCAGGCGCAGGAGATTCCAGGCGGGAGCGTCGGCGTAGCGGGCGGCGGTGGTCACGAAGATCCACAGGTCGGCCGCGTCGAGCATGCGGTGCGCCACCTCGTGGTGCTCCTCGACGACCGAGTCGATGTCGGGGGTGTCGAGCAGCGCCACGCCCTGCGGGAGCTTCTCGGTCGAGACGACGACCAGGCTGTCCAGGCCGCTCTCCGGGGTGACCTGGTCGACGCGTTGGAGGCCGCCGAGCAGCTCTCCCTCCGAGAACCACTTGCGGTCGTCCGGGTGGCAGGCCAGGACGGGGGTGCCGGTGGTCGGACGGCGTACGCCGGTGCGCGAGATGTTCCGCTCGGCGAGGGAGTTGACCAGGGTGGACTTGCCGGCGCCGGTCGAGCCCGCGATCACGATGAGGGCGGGTGCGTCGCTGGTCTTGACCCGCGGCAGCACGTAGTTCTCGAGCTGGGCCAGGAGGTCGGCCTGTGCCCGCCTGGCCTCCTCCGCGCCGGGGAGGTCGAGGCTGAAGCGCAGGTCGGCGATGCTTTCGCGGAGGGCGCCGAGGGCCGTCGTGAGTGCCTCCGCCGCCTCGGCAGGCAGCTCCTCACCCTCTCCGGGCCTGCCCGCCTGCAGTCCCGCCGAACCACGGCCTTGCCGGTCACCGTCCGCAGAGCCACGGCCTTGCCGGTCACGGCCTTCCTGGTCATCCTCAGCGGAACGGCGGCCTTGCCGGTCGCCGTCCTTGGTGCCGCGATCCGCCTGGCCGACGTCAGAGGGATCGGAAGTTTCCGGATCGCCGTCGCCGGGCTCCCGTCCCTCCTGCTCGGTGCCCGCGGAATCGCCTTCCATCGGGTCGGGGTATCCGGGGCTCTGCCTTACTCGGTCTCGCCCTGCGGGGTCCCGCTCCTCCTGGTCGCGAGGCAGCTCCTCATCCTGCGGCTTCCCGGCCCGCGACGGCCCGTCGGACGGCTGATCGTCGGACGGCTGCTCGGCCGCCCTGGACTCCAGCTCGTCGTCCCCTCGGTCCATCCGTGCCGGCCGCCGGTCGGCGTCCTCGGCCGTTTCGGCGCGGGCCGTCGCCCCGGGGTGCCTCTCGGTGGTGGCGCGGGTCACCGAACCTGCGGCCGGCGCGTCGACCGACGCTGCGGCCTCGTCCGGCGCATGCTCCGTCGGCTCGTATCGAGGAGCGGACTGGCGGAACGGCTGACTGTTCTGGCTCTCCGGCCCGCCGAGCGAGGCGGGCCGCACGAAGAGAGAGGGCCTTTCGGACGCGGCCGGCTCGCCTCCCGCGCCGAGCTTGCCGGGACCAGCGGGCTCGCCGGCCTCCGTGGGATTGCCGGCACCGGCGGGCTCGCCGGCCGCGATGGACCTTCCGGCGCTGGCGGCGGCCCTTCCGGAGACGGCCCGACCGGCGGCGGCACCGGGCCTGTCGGAGCCACCACGCTCCGCAGCGGCACGAGGCGTACCGAAAAGGGTCGTGCCAGACGTGTCGGAGTCAACCGCTCCAGGCGAACCGGAGCCGGGAACACCGGGCGGGTCAGAGTCAGCCGGGCGGGGCGTGCCGAAGAGAGTGGCGCCGGGTGAGTCGGGGGCTGAGGCGCCGGGCGGGCCGGAGGTGTCGCGCTCTGCCTTGTCGGGCTTGTTGACCGGGGTTCTGGCCGTGAAGAGGCTCGGCCGCTCGCCGTGGGACTCTTCCGGGGCGCCAGGTCGTCCTGCGCTCTCGGCGGCGGCCGAACCCAGCGGCCCGGCTGCAGGAGCGTCCTCAGCGGCTGAAGCGGGTGGCCCCGCTGGTGAAGCGCCCTCGGCGGCCGAGCTCCGTGGCTCGGCCTGCGAGGTGTCCTCGCCGGCCGAAGCCGGTGGGTCGTCGGTGGAGGGAGGGCGGTCGCGGGAGCCCCGCGCGTCCTGCGGCCGTTCCCTGTCTCGCACGGCCTCTGCGCCGTCGGAGGCGTCGTCGTCCCGCACCGGGCGAAAGCTCAACGTCTGCTCTCCCGGTGACTCCTGCCGCCCGTCATCCATGGCCGTGTTCACGGCAAGCGCTCCGCTCGAACCATCTCGACCTCCTGGCCGACTTTCACGACGTCGCCGACGACCACGATCGCCGGCGGCCGTATCCCAGCCGCGGACACGCGGTCGGCCACGGTGGAAAGCGAAGCGGTAACCGCCCGCTGGGTCGGAAGAGTACCGTCCTGTACCACCATTACGGGAGTCTCCGGGTCACGTCCGTCGCGAACGAGCGCCTCGGCCACCTTGGCCAGCCGCTCCACCGCCATCATCAGCACCAGCGTGCCCCGGGAGCGGGCCAACGCGGGCCAGTCGACGGTGGATTTGGCGTCGTCGGGCGGGACGTGCACGGAGATGACGTGGAACTCCTGGCTCACTCCCCGATGCGTCACCGGGACTCCAGCCGCCGCCGGCACCGCCACCGCGCTCGTGATGCCGGGCACTACCAGCACCGGAATGCCCGCCTGCGCGCAGGCGATCATCTCCTCGCCGCCGCGCCCGAACACGAACGGGTCGCCGCCCTTGAGCCGGACCACGAACTTGCCCTGCCGGGCACGATCCACGAGCAACTCGTTGATCGTGTCCTGGGACAGCGCCCGGCCGTAGGGGACCTTGGCGGCGTCGATCAGCTCCACGTCCGGCGCGAGCTCGTCGAGCAGGCCGCGGGGCGCGAGCCGGTCGGCGACCACCACGTCGGCCTGGGCGAGCAGTTGCCGCCCGCGCACGGAGATCAGCCCGGGGTCGCCGGGCCCGCCGCCGACGAGCGCCACGCCGACCGGTTTGGTGCGGTTGCGGCGGGCGTCGACGGTGCCGTCGCGCAGTGCGCCCACCACCGCGTCCCTGATGCCGGCGGCCCGGCGCGGGTCACCGCCCGCGGTGATCGCGACGCTGATCTCCTCGACCCGCCCGGACGCGGGCGTCCAGGCGGCGGAGGCGTCCTTGTCGTCGGCCCGCACGCACCACACGCGCTTGGCCTCCGCTTCCGCGGCGATCGCCGTGTTGGCGGCCCTGTCGTCGGTGCAGGCCTGTACGAGCCAGGCCCCGTCGCAGTCGCCCACCTCGTAGGGCCGGGAGTGCCAGGTGACCCGACCGGCGGCGATCAGGTCGTCGAGCGCCGGAGTGACGCTCGGCGACACGACAGTGACCTCCGCACCGGCCTCGAGCAGCGCGGGCACCCGTCGCTGGGCGACGCGGCCGCCACCCACGACGAGGACCCGGCGGCCGGTGAGCCGCAGGCCGAGGAGGTAGGGACCCATGGGGGGAATCTCCCGTTCGCGAAGGTTGTGTTAAGAGGTAAACCTACCGGCTCCGGATGCGTCATTTGCTGCGCATCGCCTCAACGACCGTCAAGAAGGGGCTGCCGCGGATCCCAGCGAGGCCCGCCTTCGTCATCCTTGCGGCGTCTGGCCATCGCTGACAGCGCTTCAAGGATAACCCGGTTCCCGAGGTACGCGGTGATGTCCGCGTGGTCGTAAGGCGGCGCCACTTCGACGATCTCCATCCCGGCCACCGGAAGTTCGTAGCAGATCCTGCGCACGGCGTCGAGCAGTTGCCTGGCCGACAGCCCGCCGGGCTCGGGCGTCCCGGTGCCGGGGGCGTGCCCGGGGTCGCAGACGTCGATGTCCACCGACAGGAAGATCTGGTCGCACTCGTCCAGCGCGACCCCGAACGACTCCGTCAGGCACTCCTCCAGCCCGCGCGCCACGATCTCGGTCATCTCATAAGAGCGCATCCGCTGGGCGGCCATCCACCCCAGGGTCTCCGGCTCGGGCCAGTAGCCGCGCAGCCCGATCTGCAGGAACCGGTCGCCGCGGATGGCGCCCGACTCGATGAGCCGGCGCATCGGCTGGCCGTGCCCGTACAGGTGGCCGAACTCGATGTCGCCGGTGTCCGCGTGCGCGTCGAAGTGGATCATGGATGTCCGGCCCGCCGCGTACGCCCTGGCCGTGCCCCTGGCGTCGGGCAGCGCCACCGTGTGGTCGCCGCCGAGGACCAGCGGCACGGCGCCCGAGGCGGCGACCCGATGGACCGCCTCCTCGATCGCGGCCAGCGAGCCCTCCACGTCGCCCGAGTAGCACTCGACGTCACCCGCGTCCAGCACCCGCAGGTCCCGCAGCGCGTCCACCCGCAGCGCCAGGCTCGGCCGGGAGCCGTCGTGGGGCAGGTAGCACGCCTGCCGCAGCGCCATCGGGCCGAACCGGGCGCCGGGGCGGTTGGAGGTGCCGCCGTCGAAGGGCGCGCCGATGATCACCACGTCGGCGTCCGCGTAGCTTTCCGGTTCATTGACGTCGCAACGGTCCACCCCGAGAAAGGTGATGTCGGGGCCGTACATCGCGCCGTATCGGGACACTGCTCACCTCCAGGGCCACCATCATCACACGGGCTTTTCCGTCACTCCCGCCGAGTCGAAGGTGGCCACCTCGCGCAGCGCCCGTACCGCCGCGCAGACCATCGGATGCGCGAGCAGGCCGCCGGTGCCCTCGCCGAGCCGCAACTCCAGGTCCACCAGGGGGCGCAGCCCGAGGTGGGCGAGCGCGGCGGAGTGGCCGGGCTCGGCCGAACGGTGGCCGGCGACGCAGTGGTCGGTCACGGCGGGGTCCAGGGCGGCGGCGACGAGGGCGGCGGCGCCGGCGATGACCCCGTCGAGGATCACCGGCACCCGGGCCGCCGCGCCGCCCAGGATGAAGCCGGTGATGGCCGCGTGCTCGAACCCGCCGACGGCGGCCAGGGCGCGCAGTGCCTCGCTGGGCGGCTTCGGATCGGAGGACGGTGCGGTGGACAGGTCGTTCACGCGGAGGGACTCGCGCACAATGGCCACTTTGCGCTCGTGTGTCGCGTCGTCGATCCCCGTGCCCCTGCCGGTCACCTCGGCGGCGTCCCTGCCGGTGAACACGGAGATCAGCGCGGCGGACGCGGTGGTGTTGCCGATGCCCATGTCCCCGGTGATCAGGCAGCGCGCGCCCCCGGCCATCAGGTCCCTGGCCACCAGGATGCCCGCCTCCACCGCGCGTACGGCCTGGTCGACGGTCATCGCGGGGCCGCGGGACAGGTCGGCGGTGCCATATCCGATCTTGTGGTTGACGAGGCCGGGCGCGTCGGGCAGGTCGGTGGCGACGCCGACGTCCACCACCGTCACCGGCACGCCCGCCTGGGCGGCGAAGGCGTTGGCGACCGCGCCGCCCGCCAGGAAGTTCGCCACCATCTGGACGGTGACCTCCTGCGGCCACGGGCTGACGCCGCGGGCGTGCACGCCGTGGTCGGCGGCGAAGATGGCCAGCGCCGCGGGCTCGGGCATGGGCGGCGGGCTGACGCCGGCCGCGCCGGCCAGCCGGATCGCGACGTCCTCCAGCACGCCGAGCGAGCCGCGCGGCTTGGTGAGGCGGTCATGATGAGCGCGAGCCTCGGCGAGCGCCTGCGGGTGGGCGGGGCGGATCTCGGCGAGTGTCTCTGCGAGCACGGCAATCCTCCACTTACGGAACGAGCTGGAGCGCTTCCTCGTATCGGTCGATCACGACGTCGGCCAGGACCTCGCAGTCGCCGATCACCTCGGCGCAGCGGATGTCGAGGTCGGGGTGCCCGGCGCCGTACGCGAGCGCCTGCGCCCACACGCGCTCCAGCAGCCCGCCGGCGAACAGCAGGTACGGCACCACGATCACCCGCCGGGCACCCAGCCGGCGGCAGCGTTCGAGCCCGCCGGGCACGCCGGGCGGGGTGACCGACACGAACGCCGTCTCCACGGTCATGAAGTCGTAGGCGTGCGTCTCCCAGAACAGCCGCGAGACCCGGTGGACCTCGGCGTTGGCGGTCGGGTCCGTCGAGCCCTCGCCCACCAGGACGACCGCGGTCTCACCCGGCTCGACCTGCGTGGCGAACTCGTCGATCGACAGCGCGTCGACGGCGCGGAGCCGGGGCCTGGCGCCCGCCAGCTCCAGCGCGCGCGGCCTGGAGAGCTCGACGGCGGCCTCGTTGAGCCGCTCGGCCAGCAGCCCCAGCACGCGCGGGTCGGGGCCGAGCGGGCGGCCGTAGTCGTAGGCCAGCGTGGGATGCCGCTTCTGCTCCAGCTCCATCGCGGCGGGGAGCTCCTCACCCGCCCTGCTGAGGCTCAGGGGCAGCGCCACCAGCCGGTGGTGCCCCCTGGCCACCAGGGAGTCGACGGAGTCGCTCAGCCGGGGCGTGGCGCGCTCCAGGTAGCCTCCGGAGACGTCGGCGACCGTCTGGTCGAGCCGGCAGCGGAGCCGGTGTACGAACCGGCCGAACTCCGCGGCGTAGGCGTCATCCTGTGAGCCCTGCCCGATCAGCAGGAGCGGCGGCTTCATCGTGAGGGTATCTCCGGTGCGTTGGACAAAGTCACGCGAGGATAACCGATGCGCACCGGTAGGGAACAGGTCACGCTGTGTGCACGGGTGCGGCGTGCACCACGAACACGGGGTCGCGGGCCGTCAGACGGTGGGAACCGCCGGGGTCGAGCGCCAGCCCGGAGACCAGGATCTGGCTGCCCTCGCCGCGATAACCCTGCTCACGCAGCCGGCCGAGCACGGCCGAGACCTGCTCGACCTTGCTGAGCGCGCACACGAGCGCGCGCGGGCGGCGCGCGGCGCAGGCGACCACCACGTCGAGGCCGCCGCCGCCCACGAAGACGGCGTCGGGATCGGGCAGCGGCTCCAGCGCGGGCGGCGCCTGTCCCCTGGTCAGAGCCACTTTGACGCCGTGGCGCAGCACGTTGGCGCGCAGCCGGGCGCAGGACTGCTCGTCGCGTTCGACGGCTATGACCGCCGCGCCCATCCTGGCGCACTCGACGGCGATCTCGCCGCCGCCCGCGCCGACGTCCCACACCAGGTCGCCGAGCCGGGGACCGAGCTTGGCCAGGATGAACGCCCTGACCTCCGCCGGGAGCCCGCCCTCGGACGGCAGCGCCCACTCGGCCGGCCCGGGCTGGGCTCCGGCCACCCAGCCGCGCTCCCTGGGCTGGTGCAGCGGGTCGATGACGAGGACCACGTCGGGGTCCTTCCACGGCCTGGTGGTGGCCTCGCCCATGCGGCTGTGGGTGATCCGCTCGTCGGGCCCGCCGAGGTCCTCGCAGACGATCAGCGCGCGGGGCGTGGTGGGCGCCAGCTCCCTGGAGATCTCCGCCGGGCCGACACCGGGCGCGACCAGCAGGGCGACCTTGGGGTGGGCGCGGCAGGCGTTGACGGCGCGGTTGAGCCGGCTCGGGTCCGACGGGGCGACGACGAGCGCGTCCTCCCAGTTGAGGCCGGCGCGGGCGAAGGCGCGGGTGACCATCGAGAGCGCGGGCAGCACGTCGGGTTTGAGGCCGTGTGCGCGCAGCTCGCGTACGACGCCGAAGAAGCCGGGATCGCCCTCCGCGATCACGACGGCGGGGCCCTCGCCGTGTTCGAGGTGGCCGTCGAGGGCTTCGAGGAGCGGCCCGCGGGCCCTGGCCGGCGCGGCGATCCTGAGCTGGTCGAGAATGGCGTCCGGCCCCACGACCAGCCGGGCCTCGTGGAGCTTGTCCACCGCCCTGGCCGAGAGCTCGGATCCGTCCCAGCCGACAACCGTGATCATTGCGCCTCACCGTCCTCACCTTCAAGGGTGACGGGTACGAAGGGGTTTCACAAACGGTGCCGGGGTCAGTCCGATGTGCCCCCGTGCCAGGTCGGACACCGCCTGCCGGGCGACGGCACCAAACGCCTGCCGTCCTCCGGCATCAAACGCCTGCCGGGCGACGGCACCAAACGCCTGCCGTCCTCCGGCACCATACGCCTGCCGGAGGACGGCACTGGGCGTTCGGGTGCCGGGCGCCTCAGCCCAGGTCGGCCGGGACGAGGCTGTAGACGACGAGATCCTCGCCGCCGAGCGAGGCGCGGGCGACACCCTCGCGGACGAAGCCCGCCTTCTCGGCCACCCGCTGGGAGGCCGGGTTGGACACGGCCGCGCGGAGCTGGAGCCGGCCGAAGCCGTACTGCTCGAACAGCCAGTGCGCGATCCGCACCACGGCCTCGCCCGCGAACCCCCGGCCGCGGGCCCACGGGGCGGTCATGTAGCCGATCTCGGCCGTACGGTTGACCCAGTCGAGGTCGCGCAGGTCCACGCTGGCGGCGTACCGGCCGGTCGCCAGCTCTTCGACGGTCCAGGCGACGCCCGCGCCGCGCAGCCGCATCCGTTCGGACTGGTCGATGAACGCCCTGGCGTGGTCCTGCGTGTAGCCGCGCGGCACGCCCGTCCTGGCCTGGGTGACCGGGTCGGCGCCGGTGGCGGCCAGGTCGGGGACGTCGCCGGGGGCGGGCGGGCGCAGCAGCAGCCGGGGGGTGCGCAGCTCCGTCCTGGGCAGCGTGTCGGAGGGGAAGCGGCTGTCACCGCGCAGCAGGCCGAAGATGACGAGGTCGTGCGCGCCGTCGTCCTCCAGGACCGCGGCCCGCAGCACGCCTTCCCAGGTGAAGCCGGCTTTCTGGGCGACGCGGAGCGAGGGCGTGTTGTCCAGGTTGGCCGTCAGGTCGATCCTGCGCAGGTCGGTGGCCTCGAACACCCAGTTCGTCAGCCCGCGTACCGCCTCCGTGGCGAAGCCGCGGCCCCGGTAGAGGGGGTGGACGCCGTATCCGACCTCGGTCGTGCCGGCGGCCCACGAGGTCCTGAACAGGCTGATGGCGCCCACGATGAGGCCGGCGGCGTCGGTCATGGCCAGGTGGAGGCCCTGGCCGGAGCGGCGCAGCTCGTGCACGCCGGTCGAGAGCCACTGGGCGACCGCGGCCGGCTTGGCCGGGGCGCCGGGCGGCAGGAACTGGACGCCGGACCGCACGATCGAACCGACCCGGGTGGCGTCCTGCAGGCCGAACGGCCGGAGCGTGAGCCGTTCCGTAGTGATGCTCACATCTGCGTCGAACACCTTCGGCAGGGTACACAGTTGCGATGTTTGCCCACTAAAGCAGGGGTAGGGGCGCACTGAGGGGAGTGAGAGAAACATGGAACGTGGGAGCGACAAGCACGGCCCCCGCCTTGACGATCAGCAGAAGCACGAGACAGAGGGCCTGGTCCGCAGCGGCGGCAGCACGCATGCCGAGGAGTGGAAGGAGCCCGAGTCCCCGCTCGCGCCCGGCGAGGAGCCGCGCAGCTCGTACCCGCCGGGACACGAACCGGGGGCCCCCGAGGGGATCACGCCGCGGGGCGTCGATGCCCGCAGCGATCTGGCCAAGTGGCTCAGCGACGCCGACTGGCCCGCGTCCAGGGGCGAACTGGTCCGGCACGTGGACCGCGCGCAGGCGCCTGACGCGGTGGCCGGCATGATCGAGTCCCTGCCCGAACGCCGCTACGCGAACGTGTCGGACGTGGCCAAGGCCCTGGGGCTCGGTGCGGAGCAGCGGAGGTGGTGAGCCGTGCGCCTCGACTTCATCCGGCCGCTGTACGAGCGGAGCGGCCCGTACGCGTCGGTCTACCTGGGCGCGCTGACGGGCCCGGAACGGACGAGGCACTGGCGCGGCCTCCGCGACCGGCTCGACCGGAAGGTCGATCCCGCCACCCTTGACGCGCTGGAGCAGGAGGCGACCCGGACCGCCCCGGGGCAGGCGCTGTTCGCCACGCACGGCGACGTGGTGCTGGCCGAGTCGTTCGCCCGGCCGCCGGTGGAGCTGGCCGTCTGGTCGCCGTTGCCGCACGTCACCCCCATGCTCATGCAGCGTGGCGAGAACGTGCCGCACATCCGGGTGATCGTGGATCACGCGGGTGCGGAGCTGATGGTGTTCGCGGGCGGGGCGCCGCGCAGGGCCACCGTGGCGGCCGCGTCGTGGCCGCTGCAGAAGACCGCGCAGGGCGGCTGGTCGCAGAAGCGGTACGAGCGGGCCGTGGACGAGACGTGGGAGAAGAACGCGGTGGCCGTCGCGCGCGAGATCGACGAGCAGGTCCGCCGTGTCGGCGCGGAGCTGGTCCTGGTGGCCGGGGAGCCGAAGTCGCGCTCGTACCTGCTGCAGCATCTCGGCACCAAGGCCGCCGACCGGGTCCTGATGGTCGAGCACGGCAGCCGCGCCGACCACGGGCAGTTCGAGGAGGACGTGGAACGCGCCCTGGACCAGTGGCTGGAACGCAGGCGCGGCGAGCTGATCGAGCGGCACGAGGAGTCGGCGGGACCGGTCGGCATGACCAAGGTGGCCGGCGCCCTGCGCGAGGGCCGGGTGCAGGCCGTGCTCTTGCCCGGCGAGCTGCCCGGCGGGGTGTGGACCGGCCGGGGCGGGACGCTGCTGGCCACCGACGTGGACGAGCTGCGCCGCTGGGGCGTCGAGGCGCCGATCGCGGAGCGCTCGGACTCCGCCCTGGCCAGGGCCGCCGCGCTGACGGACGCGGAGCTGTGGTTCACCGACCGCGTCCCCGACGTGGCGGCCGTGCTCAGGTACTGACGCTCTGATCAGGTACTGACGTGGCGGCCGTGATCTGATCAGGTGCTGACGATCACTTCCAGGGTCCTCGGGCCGTGGACGCCTTCGACCCGGTTCAGCTCGATGTCGCTGGTGGCCGACGGGCCGCTGATCCAGGTCAGCGGGCGCGAGGGGTCCAGCCGGGCGATCGCCTCCGGCACGCAGGACACGATCTGGTCGGCCCGCACCACGCACAGGTGGTAGTCGGGGACCAGCGTCTGCGCCCTGGTGCCCTGGCCCGGCCCGTGGTCGAGGACGATCGTGCCGGTCTCCGCGACGGCCACGGCGCAGTTGGTGACCACGCCGTCGGCGGTGTTCAGGTCGGTCCAGCCGCCCTCGCGGTCGAAGCCGTCGGGGACGATCATGCGCCGCCCGGCCACGCACTCGGCGATCTTGTCCGGCACCTCGGCCCCGGGCAGCACGTGCACGATCGCCCGGTAGTCGTCCACCCGCTCGGCGAACAGCGCCACCAGGTCGCCCACCCGCTGCGTCGTGCGGTAGCGCCGGGGGATCTCCACGTCCGCCGCGCCGACGACGGCCCTGCCGATCCTGGCCAGGATCTCCTCACGCGCGTTCATTCCGCCGCACCTCCGCTCCGCTCGCCGCCCCCGGTCCGCTCCCACCAGTCCCTGAACGACTCCTCCGGGATGTCGGGCACGTCCCTGGTGTCGGTCCACGCCGACAAGGGCCCGGGCAGCCGTTTCGGTACGAGTCCGCGCACCCGGGTGGCCAGGCGCTCGGCCCTGGCCAGCCGGGTGTGGTCGTTGAGTATCCAGCCCGCGACCTTCATCCCCGCCCGCTCCGCCGCCGCGTGCGGGGCCTTGGCCCGCAGGTCCACCAGCACCTCCGGGATGTCGATGGCCACCGGGCAGACCTCGTAGCAGGCCCCGCACAGGCTGGAGGCGAACGGCAGCGAGGCGTCCAGCTCCGACGACATGCCCCTGAGCTGCGGGGTGAGGATCGCGCCGATCGGCCCCGGGTAGACCGACCCGTACGCGTGGCCGCCCGTACGCTCGTAGACCGGGCACACGTTCAGGCAGGCCGAGCAGCGGATGCAGCGCAGCGCCTGGCGGCCCACGTCGTCGGCGAGCACGCCGGTGCGGCCGTTGTCGAGCAGCACCAGGTGGAAGTCCTGGCCCTCGACCGCGCCGGTCCACATGCTCGTGTAGGGATTCATCCGCTCGCCCGTGGAGCTTCGCGGCAGGAGCTGGAGGAACACCTCCAGATCCCGCCAGGAGGGCAGCAGCTTCTCGATCCCGACCACGCTGATGAGCGTCTCGGGCAGGCTCAGGCACATGCGGCCGTTGCCCTCCGACTCCAGGACCACGAGCGTGCCGGTCTCGGCGACCATGAAGTTGGCCCCGGAGATCGCGACCTTGCTCCGGAGGAAGCGTTCGCGCAGGTGGAGCCGGGCCGCCTCGGTCAGGGCGGGCGGGTCGTCGGTCAGGCCCTCGGGGGTGTGGGGCATCTTGTCCAGGAAGATCTCGCGGATCTCCGAGCGGTTGCGGTGGATCGCGGGGACCAGGATGTGGCTGGGGAAGTCGTCGCCGAGCTGCACGATCAGCTCGGCCAGGTCCGTCTCGTACGCGGTGATGCCGTGCTCGGCCAGCGCCTGGTTGAGCTCGATCTCCTGGGTGGCCATGGACTTGACCTTGACCACCTCGGTCTCGCCGGTGGCCTTGACCAGGCCGGTGACGATGGCGTTGGCCTCGGCCGCGTCCCTGGCCCAGTGGACCGTGCCGCCCGCCCTGGTCACGGCGTCTTCGAGCTGGACGAGGTAGCGGTCGAGGTTGCGGAGGGCGTGGTCCTTGATCGCCTTGCCGGCCGCGCGCAGCTCCTCCCAGTCGGGCAGCTCGCCGACGACGCCGGCTCGCTTCTCCCGGATGGTGTGGGTGGCCTTGCGGAGGTTGTAGCGGAGCTGCGAGTTGCCAACGGACTTCGCCGCGTTTTGCGGGAAATTTCCGGGCATGCCGAGGAATGTTGCGCTCATTGTGCCTCCTCCGTGGATGCCAGGATCTCGGCCAGGTGCATCGTCCGGACACCGGTCTTCAGGCGCCGCAGCGTGCCACCGATGTGCATCAGGCAGGAGTTGTCCGCCGCGCACAGCACCTCGGCGCCGGTGTCCAGGATGCCGCGGGCCTTGTCGGCGCCCATCGCCGCGGAGACGGCGGGATTCTTGACCGCGAACGTGCCGCCGAAGCCGCAGCACTCCTCCGCGCCGGGCAGCGGCACCAGCTCCAGCCCGCGGACGTTCTTCAGCAGCCGGGTGGGCCTGTCACCCAGGTGGAGGCCGCGGAGCGAGTGGCACGTCGGGTGATAGGTCACCCGGTGCGGGAAATATGCGCCTACATCCTCGATCTTCAGGACGTCGATCAGGAATTCGGAAAGCTCGTACACCTTCGGCACGACCTCGGCGATCGCCACCGCTCCCCTGCTGCCCGGCCGCGCCAGCTTGGGGTACTGCTCGCGCACCATGGCCGCGCACGACCCCGACGGCGCGACGACGGCGTCGTAACCGGCGAAGACCTCGGTGAAGTGCCGTGCCAGCCGCACGCCCTCCTCACGGTAGCCCGTGTTGACGTGCATCTGGCCGCAGCACGTCTGGGCCGCGGGGAAGTCGACGTCGCAGCCGAGCCTGCGCAGCAGGGACACGACGGCCTTGCCGGTGCCGGGGAAGAGCGTGTCGTTCACGCACGTGATGAACAGGGCGACTCGCACGCCTCTCCTTCCAAGGTATGGTCCGACCACTGTATGGTCAGACCGTACCGAATACCACCTTTTCCGGCCACCATGGGGGAGGCTCCGTTGGCGGACGACGGCTGGCGTCCCGTCAAGCGAACGCGGACGTTCGAGGACGTGCTCGCGCAGATCGAGCGGCGCATCGCCGAGGACGGGCTGACCGTGGGCGACCGGCTGCCCGCCGAACGCCACCTCGCCGGGCAACTCGGCGTCAGCCGCTCGTCGGTACGCGAGGCCATGCGCGTGCTGGAGACCCTCGGCGTGGTCTCCTCTCAGGCGGGCCGGGGGCCGGACGCGGGGGCCGTGCTCACCTCGCGCCCCGACACGGCGCTGACCGACCTGCTCCGGCTGCACCTCGGCCTGGCCAGCCTGGAGCTGCGCGAGGTCATCGACGCGCGGCACATGATCGAGCAGTGGGCGGCCTCCCACGCCGCCACCGCGCGGGCGGACACCTCCGCGCTGGCCTCCGCCCTTTCCGGGATGGACCGGGCACGGACGGCGGAGGAGTTCGTGGAGCACGACACCGCCTTCCACTGCGCGATAGCGGACGCGTCGGGCAACCGGCTCATCGCCGCGATCATGCGCTCATTGCGGCACTCGATGCGCAAATATGCCGTCGAGGCCGTCGAGCGCCTGGGCGACACGTCGATCCTGCGGGCCGACCACCAGCGCATCCTCGACGCCATCGACCGCGGCGAGGCCGCCGAGGCCACCCGGGCGGTGTCGGACCACCTGGCGCACGCCTACCCGTCGCTGTTCGGTCATTGACGGGTGTCGGCCTCCCGGCACCCGGCTCCCGAGCAGGCCATCATCCCCTGCAGCCGCCGCTCCAGGCCGGCCAGCAGCCCGTGGTCGGCGTCCTGGGCCAGGTTGTGCAGCTCATACGGATCCGCGGCCAGGTCGTAGAGCTGGATCTCGCCCGTCTCATAGCGGACATAAGTGTGCTCCCGCGTACGCAACGCCTGATAGGCGGGCACCGGTGTCTGGGCGGCCGAGGACCTGTTGGCCGGCCGGTAGAACTCGACCAGCACGTTGTTCCGCCACTCCCCCGGTGGACTGCCTCTGAGCAGCGGCACCAGCGACCGCCCCTCCGCGAACGCGGGCACCTGGGCCCCGCCGAGCGCGGCGAACGTGGGTGCCAGGTCCACCGTGTTCGTCAGCTGGCCATTCGTGGAGCCGGGGCTGATGCCGGGGCCGCGCACCACGAGCGGGATCCTGATCGCCTCCTCGAACGGGGTGGTCTTGCCCTGCTTGAGGCGATGTGTCCCGAGATGGAAGCCGTTGTCCGAGCTGAAGAAGATGTAGGTGTCGCCGAGCTTGCCGGACTCCCGCAGCGCGTCGACCACGGAGCCGACCAGGTCGTCCACCCCCAGCATGGACCGCAGCCTGGTGCGGTAGCGCTCGTCGATCTCGTCCACGCCGGGCTGCTGGATCATGGGCCGCTGCCGCAGCCAGAGCGGCTCGCGGCTCACGTCCTCCTGGTTGAACGACGGCGTACGCGGCGCCGTGGCCAGCGAGAAGGCGCCCGCGTGGCGGACCGCCGGGTTGGCCGGATTGTGCGGGCCGATCGGCGCCAGGTACAGGAAGAACGGCTCGCGTGAGGCGCTGATGAAGTCGGCGGCCTTGCCGGCCAGCACGTCCGGCAGGTAGTCCTCCTCGGACCAGCCGTAGTCGTACACCTTGCCGTTCTCGTTGAGCCGGTAGCCGTACTCCTCGTAGAGGTCGCGGACCGGCACGTCCCACTCGTCCCAGCCGGGCGGCACGTACGTCTCCTCGGCCGCGCCGCCCGGATAGTGGTTGAGGTATTTGCCCATCAGGCCCGTGCGGTATCCGGCCTGCTGCATCCAGGTGCCGATCGTGGAACGTTCCAGACCCAGGCGGTGGAAGCGGTCGAAGCCGCCTTCCGGCGCGGTGTTGGTGCGCACGTTGTGGCTGTGCACGTACTGGGAGCGCAGGATCGACGCCCGTGACGGGCAGCACCAGGAGTTGGTCACGAAGAAGCGCTCGAACGAGACGCCCTGGCGTACGAGCTCCTCGGTGATGTTGGGAAAGAGCCCCAACGTCCCCGTTTCGAGATCGTCGGCCACGATGTACACGATGTTGGGCCGGGACTTGCCCTCGGCCATCGTGGGCTCAGCCGCCGGCAGCAGGAGAAGCAGCAGGCAGGCAATGCGTCGCAGACCGTTCAGCACAGTCTAAGCACTACCCCGGAAGATCCTCCATTGACACTTTCGGCCCTCCCGGTCGTAATAGAACTTACTTCCGGGAGGTGTCCAGATGAAGCTCGGCCTG
Organism: Nonomuraea sp. B12E4; assembly: GCF_039871825.1. NCBI lineage: Bacteria > Bacillati > Actinomycetota > Actinomycetes > Streptosporangiales > Streptosporangiaceae > Nonomuraea > Nonomuraea sp. B12E4. The sequence goes on from NZ_JBDPME010000025.1 coordinate 99,184, forward strand.
TGTCTCGGATACTGGCAGCGGCACGCGGATGACGCGACGGAGACGGTGCTCGCGGCCGAACGGCTCGGCTACGACTCGGTGTGGACGGCCGAGGCGTACGGGAGTGACGCGTTCACTCCCCTGGCCTGGTACGGGGCGCGTACGAGCCGCATCAAGCTGGGCACCTCGATCGCCCAGATCTCGGCCCGCCCGCCGGTCACGACGGCCATGACCGCGATGACCCTGGACCACCTCACCGGCGGCCGGCTGCTGCTCGGCGTCGGCGCCTCGGGGCCGCAGGTGGTGGAGGGCTGGTACGGCCAGCCGTTCGCCAGGCCGCTGGCCAGGACCCGCGAGTACGTGGACATCATGCGGCGGGTGTGGCGCCGCGAGGAGCCGGTCACCGGCGACGGCCCGCACTACCCGCTGCCGCTGGCCGGCGGCCTGGGCAAGCCGCTCAAGCTCATCACGCACCCGCTGCGCCCGGACATCCCCGTCTATCTCGGCGCGGAGGGCCCGAAGAACGTCGCCCTGGCCGCCGAGCTGGCCCAGGGGTGGCTGCCGCTGTTCGCGTTCCCGGCCAGGATCGAGGAGATGTACGGCGAGGCGCTGTCGGGCGCCCCCACCGGCTTCGACGTGGCCGCCATGGTGACGGTGGTGGTCTCCGACGACGTCCGGAGCGCGCTGGACGGCGTGAAGATGATGCTCACGCTCTACATCGGCGGCATGGGGGCCAGGCAGCGCAACTTCCACGCCGACATCATCGGCCGGATGGGCTTCGCCGCGGCCGCCGAGCGAATCCAGGCGCTCTACCTGGCCGGGCGCAAGGACGAGGCGTTCCGGGCGATCCCGGACGAGCTGGCCGACGGCATCTCGCTCGTCGGCCCGCCCGGCAGGATCAAGGAACGCCTGCAGCTCTGGCACCGGAGCCCGGTCACGACCCTGCTGGTCATGGGGCCGCGCGACGAACCCTCGCTGAAGCTGGTCCGCGACCTGGTGCTGGGCTGAGCGAGCGCGTCACCTTCGGCCAGTCGGGGCGCGGGACCGAAGTCGACCACGACCGCGTCACCTTCGGCCAGCCGGGGCACCGGACCGGAGCCGAGCGCGGGCGCGTCGCCTCGGGTCAGTCGGGGCGCGGGGCCGGGTCGACGGTGACCGAGCGCAGCAGCGGCCTGCTCAGCGCGCCCGCGCCGACCACCCCGCCGAAGCCCGCGACCACGCAGGCCCCCAGCGTGACCGCACCGGCCGCGCTCATCCCGCCGATCATGAACGGCATCGCGCAGAACACCCCCACCAGGATCGCCCCGCCCCCCATCACCGTGAGCGGGATGAGCGTCTCCGCGCGCCGGGCCCGGTCGAGCACCTCCAGCGGCGTGCCGGCCAGCCGCAGCAGCCCATACGTCTGCCGCCGGTCCAGGACCGAGGACGCGGCCGTGATCCCCGCGCTGGCGATGGCCACCAGGAACGACACCGACAGCACCACGATCGTGCCCACCCGGATGTCGGCGAGGATCTGGACGCCGAAGCGCTGGTCGTCGGCCCTGGTCGTAGGGGTGCGGCCGGGCACGAGCCCGGCCAGCGCGGTGCGGGCCCGGTCGACCGTCGCCGTGCCGGCGTAGCTGCCCAGGGCCGTGGCCACCAGCGGGTCGGAGTCCCGGCCCCGCTGCGAGACCTTCACCGTCGCCCGGACCCCGGCGGCCCGCAGCCGCTCACGGGCCTGCCCGGCGACGGCCTCGGCCTGCCCGGCCGGCGCGGAGACCACCAACTGCGCCGGGTCCTCGTCCCCGGCGAGCGCGGACGGGCTGAGCAGGCCGATGAAGCCCGCCACGAACCCGGTCAGCGCCACGCCGCTCACCGTCCGCCACGCCGAGCGCGGGTCGTCGACCAGCCGCCGCCCGGCGAGCAGCCCGGCGGGACCGCGCGCGCCACCGGCCGTGATCCGGCCGATCAGGCTCACCACCCAGGGGCCCACCAGGTTGACGCACAGGAACGCCAGGCCGAGCGCGACGGCCACGATCCCGATGCCGGTGCCCCTGGTCAGCAGGGGGAACACGGCCAGCACCGCGAGCAGGGCGAGAACCCGGACGAACCGCATGGCGGGCGGCGTCTCCCGTCTGGCCACCCCGAGCGGGCTCACCACGACGCGTCGCAGCCCCACCACCGCCGACAGGCCCACCAGCAGCGGCACCGCGACCAGCACCGCCGCCAGGAGCAACGGGCCGGGCAGCAGGTCGGAGACGAACCACGAGCCGCCCCCGATCGGGATCCGGGCCAGCAGCGGCGCGGCGGCGGCGTAGCCGGCCGCGCCGAGCAGCGCGCCCGCCAGCGCGACGCTCACCGCCTCGGCCACGGTCATCCGGACGACCTGCCCCGGCGTCGCGCCGACCAGCCTGAGCGCGGCCAGCCGCCGGTCGCGCCGGGCGACCGTGAGCCTGGCCGCGGCGCCGCCGAACACCAGCAGCGGCACCACCATGAGCACGCTCGCGACGAGCGTGAGGGCGCGGTAGGCCTCGGAGTCCTCCGACGGGGTGCCCGCCAGGCCGGCCACCTTGGCGGGGCCCTTGCCGAGGACCCAGTCCTGAGTGCGGGCCGCCGTCATCGCGGGCGCGTCCGGCTCGTGGCCGGCCACCGCGACCAGCTCGCCCGGGTAGACCAGGGCCTCCTCGCCGAGCACGCCTGCCGGGTCCGGATAGCGCTCGGCGAGCTGGTCGGCGGGCAGCTCCTTGGCCAGCTCGGCCAGCGCCGGGGACAGCCACACCTCGCCCGGCGCGGGCAGGCGCGGCATTCCCGGCGGCCGCACCCCGGCGGCCGCCCGGGCGTCGAGCGCCGCCAGGTCGATCACGGTGATCGCCTGGTCGCCGACGAAGTCGAAGCGCGCCGCCTCGATCGCCACCGCCCCCTTTTCCGCGGGTACGGGGTTGCGCCAGGCACCGCGGTCGGCCCTGGCCGCGAAGGCGAAGTTGACCGCCACGGCGAACAGCAGCAACGCGGTGGACACCGCGACCGCGCCCAGCGTGAGCCAGGCGCCCAGCAGGCCCTTGCGGCCGCCACCCTTGAGCAGCCGCCAGGTCAGGTCGAGATTCACGCGTGGACCCCGCCCGGAACCAGGAGGCGGCCGTCGCGGACCTCGACCGTGCGGTCACACCAGGAGGCCACGTTCTGGTCGTGCGTGACGACGATCAGGGAGGCGCCGTTGTGCCTGGTCGCCTCCACCAGCAGCCGCATCGTGTCGTGGCCGGTCTGCTGGTCGAGCGCGCCCGTGGGCTCGTCGGCGAACACCACCGCCGGCCTGCTCACCAGCGCCCTGGCGATGGCCACCCGCTGCGCCTGGCCGCCGGACAGCTCCCCCGGCCGCCGCGTCTCCATGGTCTGCAGGCCGAGGGGGGCGAACCACTCGCGCGCCTGGCGTACCGCCTGGGTCCTGGGCACCCCGCCCAGCATGAGCGGGAGCGCCACGTTCTCCTCGGCGGGCAGCTCGGGCAGGAGCTGGCCGAACTGGAAGACGAAGCCGAAGCGGGTGCGGCGCAGCGCGCTGCGCTCGCGCTCGCGCATGGTGTCGATGCGCCGGCCGAGCAGGCTCACCTCGCCCCCGTCCGGCTTCATGATCCCGGCCAGGCAGTGCAGGAGGGTCGACTTGCCGGAACCGCTCGGGCCCATGATCGCCACGGCTTCGGCCGCCCGTACGGTGATGTCCACGCCGCCCAGGGCGACCGTCTGCCCGAACCGCTTGGTCAGGGCCCGTCCAACAAGTACGTCGTTCATGGCTTCCAGGTTGGCCGCGGAGCGGGGCCCGGCGGATCAGCCGTGAGTCCATATTCGCCTCGGCCGAACGGACGATCCCTAGAGTTGAGGCGTGACTATTCGGGTTCTCATCGCTGACGACCAGCAACTCGTTCGTACCGGATTTCAGATGATTTTGGACGCCCAACCGGACATCGAGGTCGTGGCCGCCGTGTCCGACGGCGCGGAGGCGGTCTCCGAGGCCAGGCGGCTCAGGCCCGACGTGTGCCTGCTCGACATCAGGATGCCCAAGCTGGACGGGCTGGAAGTGACCCGGGTACTGGCCGGGCCGGGAGTGGAGAACCCCCTGCGGGTGGTCATCGTCACCACCTTCGACCTCGACGAGTACGTCTACGGGGCCCTGCGCTCCGGCGCGACCGGGTTCCTGCTCAAGGACAGCGGGCCGACACTGCTGATCGAGGCGGTCCGGGCCGCGGCGGCCGGTGACGCGTTGGTGTCTCCGTCGGTGACCGTACGGCTGCTGCAGCACCTGGCCAAGCCCCGGCGAACCGCCCCCCGGGCGAAGGAGCCGCTGACCGACCGCGAGCTCGACGTCGTGCGCCTGGTGGCCAGGGGGCGGACCAACCAGGAGGTGGCGGCGGAGCTGTTCGTGTCGCTTTCCACGGTCAAGACGCACCTCGGCAGCATCCAGGCCAAGCTCGGCGTCCGCAATCGGGTCGAAACCGCAGCGTGGGCATGGGAATCCGGCGTGGTGAGCTGATTAACAGCGGGGCTCCCGGGATACAAGTGAATCAGAACCTCAGCGCATGGCCCGGGGGGAGAACAACGTGCGCGACAGCCAGGCACCGCCCATCAGAGCCGCCTCTGCCGTTTATGTGACGCTTGTCGCGCAGGTCCTCTCTCTCGGCGCCCTGGTGATCTTCGAGCATTCGCGCGGCCGCCAGCTCGCGGCCCAGCTCGCCGCGTTCGGCGGGCGGCCCCAGGGGGCCGACGCGGAGGCCGTGGTGGGCGCGGTGACCACGTTCGCGGTGCTGATGATGCTGGTGGCGGGCACCTCGATCGCGGTCGCGGTCGCCTACGTCACCTGGCTGGTGCGGGCCAGGCGGGCCAACGACCGCTCGGCCGCCTCCGGCCCGGTCGCGGCCGCCTGGCTGATCCCGCTCGTCAACCTGGTGGCGCCCGCCGTGCTGGTGGACGAGGTGTGGCGGGGCACCAGGCCGCCCGCTGGGCAGCGCGTGCGGTGGATCGCGCTGCTGGCCGGCTGGTGGCTGAGCTGGCTGGCCATGATCGCGCTGGTCACGATCCGGCTCCCGCTCGACGCCTCCGCGGGCGACCTGACGGGGGTGGGGCTGCCGGAGCTGGCCTGCGCGTCGGTGACCGCCCTGCTGTGCGGGGCCACCGTGCGCACGCTGACGCGCCTGCAGCAGGCCGCCCGCGCCCCCCGGAGCACCGGCACCGTCCACACCTTCACCCCACCACCGCACCCGACCCCGGGCTCCACCCCGATCGGCCGCACGGGGTGATCCCGGCCATGGACGTCGAGGAGCCCGTCGATCTCGAGGCCGTCCGCGACGCTTGAGTCAGGCGGCTGTGGGGCCGGAGCTGCCCGGGCTGGCGTGCCAGAGGGGGCGGGGCGGGTCAGCGATGGCCGGGCCCACGTCGGAGTAGGGCGAGAGACGGTAGCCGTTGGGATATTCGATCTTGCGCCCGCCGACCCCGGCACGCTCCTCCGGCGCCCGCGCGAGGTGGGCGCGCACCGCCTCGATGCCCTGGGAGCGCCACAGGGAGTCCAGGTCCCGCAGGTCCCAGCAGTCCACCGCGCGCAGCGACACCGCCCGCGTGCCCGTACGCCGGACCACCCCCCTGGACAGCAGGAGCCACGAGCCGAACACCGTGGCCGCGCACCGGCCCTGCACCGACTCGAAGAACGTCAGGTCGATCGGTCCCGTCGAGTCGTCGAGCGTGGTGAAGATGACCCGCTGGCCCGAGCGTACGGCGGGCGTCTGGGTGGCCACCTTGACCCCGGCGACCAGGATCTCCGCGCCGTTGCGCTGCGCGAGGAGGTCCCTGGCGCGGACCACGCCGGCGGCGTCGAGCAGCTCGTCGTAGAAGCTGATGATGTGGCGGCTGACGTCGATGCCCAGGATCTCCAGCTCGGCCTCGACCATCTCCGTCTCCGTCATCTCCGGCAGCTCCCCGGGCACGAGCCGCTCGCCGAAACCCAGCGGGAGCTGCACGGACGGCGGGGCGGCGGCCCGGGGGGAGGCGGCCACGGGCGAGGAGTAGCGCTTGGACCCGCGCGGGCCCGTCCGCACGCCGCTCGCCGAGGCCCGGTCGAGCACCGCCACCTGGGCGATCAGGTCGCGCCTGGTCAGCTCGCCCGGACGCCAGCGGGGGCCGCCCGGACGCAAGTCGTGCAGCGCGTCCAGGCCGCCCACCTGGACGATGCGCTCGATCGTGGGGCGCGAGGGGCGGGCGCGGTCCCAGAAGTCGGCCAGCGACGTGTACGGCTGCCCGGCCACCATCCGCTCGACCTCCGCCTCGCTCACCCCCTTGATCGCCGAGAACGGCACCCGCAGCGCGTATCCCTTGCCGATCTCGTCGATCTTGAAATCCCGCCGCACCGGGGAGCCCTCCAGCGCGGAGGTACGCACGCGGACCCGCACCCCGGACTGATCGTCAGTTCGGTCGCCGGGCTGATCACCGGCCCGATCGCCGGGCTGGTCACCGGGTTGGTCGCCGGTCTTGTCCCGCGCCTGGGCGCGCGCTTGGTCGCGGGCGAGGACGCGGGGGCCGAGCCGTTCCACCCGCCAGTCCCGGCCCGACTTGTTGATGTCGAGCGGCAGGATCTGGATCCCGCACTGCCGGGCCTCGTCGATGATGACGCGCGGCGGGTACATGCCGGGCTCGTGCGTGAGCACCCCCGCGAAGAACGCCGCCGCGTGGTGCCGCTTGAGCCACGCCGACTGGTAGGTCGGCAGCGCGAACGCCGCCGCGTGCGCCTTGCAGAACCCGAAGGCCCCGAACGCGTCCAGCACCTGCCACGCCCGCTCCACGGCCGCGTCGTCGAACCCGTTGGCCCTGGCCAGGGGCACGAACGTCTTGCGCACCCGCTCGCGCCCGGCCGGCGTGTCCAGCGTGCGGCGCAACTTCTCGGCGTATGACAGGTCCCGCCCCGTCATCACCTCGATGATCCTCAGCACCTGCTCGTGGAACACCACGACGCCGTGCGTCTCCTTCAGCGCCTCCCGCAGCCGCTCGTGCGGATAGTACGGCTGCCGCCACCCGTGCCTGGCCTCCAGGTAGGGGGTGACCATGTCGGAGTTGACCGGCCCCGGCCTGAACAGCGAGATGTCCACGATCAGGTCGTGCATCGTCCGCGGCTCCAGCTTGGCGACCAGCTCGCGCTGGCCCGGCGACTCGATCTGGAAGCAGCCGATGGTACGGCTGGCGCCGATCATGTCGTAGGTCTCCTGGTCGTCGTGCGGCACGTACTGGACCTCGTGATCCTCCAGTGCGGTGCCGTCGCCCGGCAGGGGTTGCTGGGTGTCCAGCTCGACCACGATGTCGTCCACGCGCTTGATCTCGCTCAGCGCGTACGCCAGCGACGACTGCATCCGCACGCCCAGCACGTCGAGCTTGAGCAGCCCGGCCTCCTCCACGTCGTCCTTGTCGAACTGCGACATCGGGAACTCCAGCAGGCTGCGCTCCACCGGTGTCCTGTCGTGCAGCCCCGAGTTGCCGATCAGCACGCCGCACGGGTGCAGCGCGATGTGCCGGGGCAGCCCGTCGAGCTTCTCCGCCAGCCGGAACACCCGCTCCAGCCCCGCGTCGCCGAGCCGGCTCTCGCGCAGCTCCGGCAGGTCGCTCAGCGACGCGGTGATCTGCCGGGCCCTGATGTGCGGGAACGCCTTGGCGATGGCGTCGATCTCGTGCGGGGGCAGGCCCATCGCCCCGGCGACGTCGCGGATGGCGCTGCGCGCCCGGTAGGTCTCCATCATGGACACGCAGGCCACGCGGGCTTCGCCGTAGCGCTCGAAGATGGCCTTGTAGCAGTCGAGCCGGCGGGCCGACTCGACGTCCACGTCGATGTCCGGCAGCCCGATGCGGCCCTCCGAGAGGAAGCGCTCCATGAGCAGGTCGTGTTCGAGGGGGTTCACCTCGCCGATGCCGATGAGATAGTTGACCAGGCTGCCCGCCCCCGAGCCGCGGATGGCGCAGCGGATGCCCATGCCGCGGATCATGTCCGTGATGCCGGCCACGGCGATGAAATATCCGGACAGGCGCTTCTTCTCGATGATCTCCATCTCGGCCCGGAGACGCTCCCTGGCCGGGCCGGAGCGGTCGAGGCCGCGCGTGACCAGCCCATCCTCGGCGCGGTGGCGCAGCAGCGGCACCGGGTCGCGGCCGATCTCAGGCAGGTGCAGGGCGGGCGGGGTGTTGTGCAGGGCGAGCAGGTCCAGCGGCGCCATCGAGCACGCCTCGGCCAGCCGCCTGGTGGTGAGCAGCAGCCGCTCCACCCGTTCCTGGTCCGCGCCGCAGACCTTGGCCGCCACCTGCCACATCTCCTTGGTGCTCTTGAGGTAGGCGTGGGAGGTGGTGCGTTCCAGGTGGCGCGGGTGCAGCGGGACGAGCTGGCGGGCCGCGTCGAGCACGTCGCCCACCTGGTGGTCGACCGGGTCCAGGTAGCGCGCGGCGTTGGTCAGCACGGCCGGCACGCCCATGGACTCGGCCAGCCCGAGCATGCGCACCGCCGTGATGGCGTCGCGGAAGCCGTACTGGTCGACCAGCTCGATCACCACGCCGGGCACGGCGGCGCGCCACAGGCCGAGCAGCGTCCTGGCGTGCTCGTCGCGCCGCAGGGCCACCGCGCGGCCCACGTCGGACCTGGGGCCGAGCAGCACCACGAGCCCGTCCTCGGCGCCGAACCCGTGCTCGCCCGGCCCGCCCGCCCAGGTGCCGAGCAGCTCGCGGGTCACCTTCGGCGCACCCCGCTCCCCCGTGTGGTGGGCGGCCGTGACCAGGCGGCACAGGCGGGACCAGCCCTTGGCGCGGGCCAGCACCGTGACACGGTCCTCGGCCTCCGGCCCGGTGCTGGGCCGCCCGCCGCCGTGCCGGCCGCTCCTGGGCCGCGGCGCGGGCATCCCGGGTACCGGGTCAAAAGCCGGGGAAGGGACGTCGAGCGCCAGGTTCACGCCGACGACGGGGGCGACCCCGGCCTCCGCGCACGCCCGCACGTGCTTGATCGCGCCGTAGAGCCCGTCGCGGTCGGTCAGCGCCAGGATGTCCATCCCGTGCTCCACCGCCCGGCTCACCAGCGCGCCGGGGAAGGCGGTGCCGTAGCGCATGGAGTATGCGGAGCACACGTTGAGGTGCGGGAACGGGGGCGCCATCAGTCCCACGCCCGCAGGAGCAGCCAGCCGTTGCCGGCGGTGTCGTAGCGGAGCTCGTAGGAGCCGACCTCGCGTCCCGGGCCGGCCTCCACCCGCCAGAACTGGCGTTCGCCCGGATCCTTGTCGCCGGTCTTCCACCACTCGCGTGCGACCACCCAGTGGTCGAGGACGCTGCGGACCAGATAGAGCCGGTCACGCCAGACGAACTGGGTCGGCTGCCCGTCCCGGGTCCACACCTCTATCGGATCGCCATAGAGTCTGCTCAAGACGCTTCTCCCCGCGGCTCTGGTCGTATGGTGAGCCACCCGGGGGAAGGCGGGCGCTTATGAGTCGAACATATGTTCTCAGCGCCAAGAGCGCAAGTCGCCGGCCCGTCTCACGAGCGGATTCGCGCCGATCGAGTTGCGGATGCTGAAAATCACGCTGCCCGCCCGGTAGCGGTCGTCGGAGGTCTCCACGGGGCGCCCGTCATATGTGGTCGTGGTCCGGCGCTGGCGCAGCAGCGGGCTGCCGCGGCGCACCCCGAGCAGGCGGCCGTCCTGGGCGCCGGCCGAGACCGCGTCGATGAGGTGCTCGCCGTAGGCGAACACGAGCCCGATCGACTCGTAGAGCGCCTCCGTGACCGACTCGCAGTCAGCCGGCAGCCGCTCGACGGCGGGGGCCACCCACTCCGCGTAGACCGTGCGCTCGACCAGCACGGGCTCGCCGTCCAGCGTGCGAAGCCGCAGCACCTCCAGCAGCTCGCCGTGGCCGAGCCGGGCCGACTCGGCGGCGCTCGCGGGCCGGCGGCGCTGCTCGATCACCTGACCGCCGAAACGGTGGCCGTTCGCGCGGGCCCACTGTGCGAAACTGTGCAGCTCGGCGAAGCTCTGGCTGCGTGCCCGGCCGAGCACGATGCGCCGGGCGCCCTGCCGGGATCCGACCAGACCCTCGGTGGCCAGCACGGCCACCGCCTGGCGTACGGTGCCGCGCGCCGCGCCGAATCGCCCGGCCAGTTCGGACTCGCTGGGGAGCTGCGAGCCGACCGGATGCGCGCCGGCGAGGATCTCCTCCCGTAACGCATCAGCGATCCGTTCATAGCGCGCAACCATCCCCGACCCTTCCCATTCACCAAAGAGCAACATGTGTGCGACTTACTGGGGCTCGCTTGTTTGTACAAGTTCCCCTAAGTTCGTGCCACACCCCCTGGAAAGTGGAGGCGTTGTGTTCACACCTCGCACCGGCGCGGCCGGCGTGGTCGCAGCACTCACCCTAATCACAGCGGCGTGCGGCGCCGCGCCCAGCACCCAGCAGACCACCCAGGCGTCGGAGGGCGGGGTCAACGCGGCCACCGCCACCTCCGCCGCCGACTTCGGCGGCCTGGACAAGCTGGTCGAAGCCGCCAAGAAGGAGGGCACCCTGCACGTCATCGCCCTCCCCCCGGACTGGGCGAACTACGGCGAGATCATCGAGAAGTTCCAGGCCAAGTACGGCATCAAGGTCGAGAGCGAGACCCCCGACGCCGCCAGCGCCGACGAGATCAACGCGGTGAAGACCCGCAAGGGCCAGGACCGCGCCCCCGACGTGCTGGACCTGGGCCAGTCGTTCGCGATCAGCGGTGCCGCGGAGGGCCTGTTCGCGCCGTACAAGGTGCAGACCTTCGACAAGATCCCCGAAGGGCAGAAGGAGCCGACCGGGCTCTGGGTCAACGACTACGGCGGCTACGTGTCCATCGGCTGCGACGCCAAGAAGATCGCCGCCTGCCCGACGAGCTTCGCCGACCTGCTCAAGCCCGAGTACAAGGGCAAGGTCGCGCTGAACGGCAACCCGACCAAGGCGGGCGCCGCCTTCGCCGGCGTGTACGCCGCCGCCCTGGCCAACGGCGGCTCGTTCGACGACATCCAGCCCGGCATCGACTTCTTCAAGAAGCTGAAGGACGCCGGCAACTACAACCCGGTCGAGACCACGCCCGCGACCATCGAGAAGGGCGAGACCCAGATCAGCATCGACTGGGACTACAACAACGCCGCCTACGCGCCCCAGATGACGGCCAAGGGCATCGACTGGCAGGTCAACGTGCCCAGCGACGGCAAATACTTCGAGATGTACGCCCAGGCCGTCAACAAGGACGCCCCGCACCCGGCGGCGGCGCGGCTGTGGCAGGAGTACCTCTACAGCCCCGAGGGCCAGAACCTGTTCCTCAAGGGCTTCGCCCGCCCCGTGCTGCTGCCGGCCATGACCACCGACGGCACCGTGGACAAGGCGCTGGCCGAGGCGCTGCCCTCGGTCGACGGCACGCCCGAGTTCCCGACGACCGAGCAGCAGAACGCGGCCAAGGCCAAGGTCGCCGCCGGCTGGGACGCCGCGATCTCGGGATGAACCGCGTCCGATCGAAGGGCCGGCTCGGGGCGCTGCCCCTGCTGGCCTTCTTCGCCCTCGTCTTCGGCATCCCCGCCATCGCGCTGGTGGCGGGGGCGTTCACGGCGGAGGGGCGGCCGAGCCTGGCGAACCTGTCGCAGAGCCTCCAGGGCGGCTACCTCACCGCCATGATCGGCAGCGTCAAGCTGTCGGGCATCGTGGCGCTGCTCGGGGCCGTGCTCGGGACCTTCCTCGCCTACGCCGTCGTGACCTCCCGCTTCGCCCTGCTGCGCGAGGCCGTGCTGACGGCCTCGGGCGTGCTGGCCAACTTCGGCGGGGTGCCGCTGGCCTTCTTCTGGATCGCCACGCTCGGCAACTCCGGCGTGATCAGCGGCCTGGTGGGGCTGCCGTCCGGCTCCCTGTACACCTTCTGGGGCCTGGTGGTGGTCTACCTCTACTTCGCGGTCCCGCTGATGGTGCTGGCCATGGCGCCCGCGCTGGACGGGCTGCGGCCGCAGTGGCGTGAGGCGGCGGCCAACAACGGGGCCACCGCCTGGCACTACTGGCGCTTCGTCGCGCTGCCGGTGCTGACGCCGGCGATGCTCGGCGGGGTGGTGCTGCTGTTCGGCTCGGCCTTCTCCGCGTACGCGACCGCGAACGCCATGGTCGGGACCGTCGTGCCGCTCGTCACGCTGAAGATCGCCAGCGCGCTCACCGGCGACGTGCTGGTCGGCTACGAGAACATCGCGCTGGCCCTCAGCCTCGACATGATCGTGGTGGCCGGGCTGGTGATGGTGATCTACCTGCCGCTGCAGAAGAGGAGCTCCCGATGGCTGCACTGACCGGCCTGGAGCGCGTCGCCCCCGCGGTTCCCGCCGCCCGCACCCGTCCCCGGGTCTGGCGCGGGATCGTGTTCCTGCTGGCCGGGGCGTACTTCCTGATCCCGCTCTGCGCCTCGCTCTGGTACACCGTCTACACCCCGACGGCCGGCGTGTCCTTCTCGGCGTACGGGGAGTTGCTCACCGCCGAGGGCTTCGTGCGGTCGCTGGCGCTGTCGCTCGGGCTGGCGGTGGCCACGATCGTGCTGGTGCTGCTGCTGGCCCTGCCCGCGATGCTGGCCGTGCGGCTCTTCGCGCCGGGGTTGCGGCCCGTGATGGAGGTGGTGTGCACGTTGCCGCTCGTGGTGCCGCCGATCACGTTCGTGGCCGGGATCAGCACGTCGCTGCGCACCGGGACCGAGGTGCTGGCGCCGACGCCGTTCTGGGCCACGCTGATCGCGGTGCAGGATCCGGCCTATCCCGTGGTGCTGGTGCTGGCGTACGTGGTGCTGGTGCTGCCGTTCGTCTACCGGTCGCTGGACGCCGGGCTGCGCACCATGGACGTGCGGACGCTGGTGGAGGCGGCCCGCAATCTGGGGGCCTCGTGGCCGTACGTGCTGGTCAGGGTGATCGTGCCCAACCTGCGCTCGGCGCTGGCCAGCGCGTCGTTCCTGACGCTGGCGCTGGTCCTGGGCGAGTACACCGTGGCCAGCCTGCTCGGGTACGAGCCGTTCGCGGTGTGGATCGTGACGGTCTCGGGCTCCAAGGGACAGCTCTCGGTCGCGGTGTCGATCCTGAGCCTGCTGCTCATCTGGCTGCTGCTGCTCGCCGTGGCCACACTCTTCGGCCGGCAGAAGTTTGGTAAGGAGAAGGGGAAATGACCGCATCTGTGGAGTTCCGCGGGCTGCGGCGGGAGTTCGGGAAGACCGTCGCGCTCGACGGCCTCGACCTGGTCATCGCGCCCGGTGAGTTCGTCGCCCTGCTGGGGCCGTCGGGCTGCGGCAAGACGACGGCGCTGCGGTGCGTGGCCGGGTTCGAGCACCCGGACTCCGGGGCGGTGCTGGTGGACGGCAAGGACATCACGAACGTGCCGGCCAACAAGCGGGACGCGGGCATGGTCTTCCAGTCCTACTCCCTCTTCCCCAACCTGAACGCCCGCGACAACGTGGCCTTCGGCCTGCGGGTGCGCAAGGTGCCCGCGGCCGCCAGGCGGAAGAAGGCCGACGAACTGCTCGAACTCGTCGGCCTGCCCACGCACGCCGACCGCTACCCGCACCAGCTCTCCGGCGGCCAGCAGCAGCGCGTCGCCCTGGCCCGGGCACTCGCCCTGGAGCCGCGGGTGCTGCTGCTGGACGAGCCGCTGTCGGCGCTGGACGCCAAGGTACGGGTGGCACTGCGCGAGGAGATCCGCCGTCTCCAGCTCGACCTGGGCATCACCACCATCTTCGTCACCCACGACCAGGAGGAGGCGCTGTCGGTCGCCGACCGGGTGGCGGTGCTGCGGGCAGGACGGCTGGAACAGGTCGGCCCGCCCGCCGAGATCTACGACCGGCCGGCCACGCCGTTCGTGGCCGAGTTCGTCGGCACCATGAACCACCTGGCCGGGCACGTCTCGGGCGACCAGGTCACGGTGCTCGGCCAGCTCCTGCCCGTGGACGGGCCGGTTCCCGCGGATCCGTCCGTGGACGTGCTGATCCGCCCGGAGGCCGTCAAGGTGGCCCCCGCCGCGGACGGTGCCGGCGAGGTGCTGGCGGTCTCCTTCCGCGGCGCCTCGGTGCGGCTCAGGATGGCGGTGGCGGGCGGCGAGGTCCTCGCCGACGTCCCCGGCCACGAGGCGTCCGGGCTCGGGCCCGGCACCCGCGTCGCGGTCAGCCTGGTGGAACGCCCGGTCCTGGTGGCGGCCAGGACGGTCACGGTGCCGGCCCCCGCCGTGACGACCGATGCCGTCTGAGGCGCGACCGCCGTCCAGCGGCCGGGAGCTGGCCGGCGGCCGGGAAGGCGGTCGGATGCCGTCCAGCGGCCGGGAAGGCGGTCCGGAGCCGTCCTGTGAGAGGGTGCCCGGCGCGCCCGGGATGCCCGCTGCCGTGCTGCTGGACATGGACGGCACGCTGGTCGACACCGAAGGGCTCTGGTGGCAGGCGGTCGCCGCCGTCGCCGGGTCCCTCGGCCGCCCGCTCGGCCCCGCCGACCTGCCCCACGTGCACGGCCGCACCGTCGAGGACGCGGCCGCACACCTCCTGCGCACCGGCCCGGCACCGGCCGGCGGCGGGCGGCTCGCCACGGTGACCGACCGGCTCACCAGCGCCTTCGCCGACCGCGTCCGCCGGGACCTGACGATCATGCCCGGCGCCCCGGAACTGCTGGCCGACCTCGCCGCCACCGCCATCCCCACGGCCCTGGTCAGCGCCTCGCCCCGGAGCATCGTGGAGCTGGTGCTGCCGCGGCTGGGGCACAGGTTCGACCTGGTGATCGCGAACGAGGACACGGCCCGCGGCAAGCCGTACCCGGACCCGTACCTGGAGGCAGCCCGCCGTCTCGGCGCGCCGCCGTCGAGTTGCGTGGCCATCGAGGACAGCCCGACGGGCATCGCGTCCGCCACGGCGGCGGGCTGCCACGTGCTGACGGCCTCGCCCGAGGCGGGCCTGCCGTCGTTCGCGCAGGTGCGCCGGCCCTTCGCCGCGTTACGCAGATGAGGATCGGTGCGGGCGTGTCGGCGGTGGTCCCTGCGCCGGGCCGGTCCGTATCGGTAAGCTTGCGCGGCGTGAGCGGTGAAATCTCCCACATCGGGCGCTACAGGCTGCTTAGCGTGCTGGGACGAGGCGGGATGGGCACAGTCCATCTCGCCGAGGATCCTGCCGGGCACAAGGTCGCCGTCAAGGTGATCAATCCGGAGCTCAGCCAGCACGAGCAGTTTCGCATGCGCTTTCGCAGGGAGGCCGACGCCGCCCAGCGGGTGCGCAGGTTCTGCACGGCGGCGGTGATCGACGCGGCGCTCGACGGCGAGCAGCTCTACGTGGTCACCGAATACGTGCCCGGCCCCAACCTTGAGGAGGCGGTGCTCGAGTCGGGGCCCCTGCTCGGCTCCAGCCTCGACGCGCTGGCCGTCAGTGTGGCCACCGCGCTCACCGCCATCCACGGGGCCGGAGTCGTGCACCGGGATCTCAAGCCGTCGAACGTGCTGCTGTCCCCCGTCGGCCCGCGCGTGATCGACTTCGGCATCGCGCGGGCGCTGGACACGCTCGGCGGCGTCACGAGCACCGGCGAGCTGGTCGGCACGCCGCGCTACATGGCTCCCGAGGTGCTGCGGGGCGACCCGGTGTCGCCGGCCTGCGACGTGTTCTCGTGGGGCTGCCTGGTGGCGTTCGCGGCCAGTGGCAGGGCGCCCTTCGGCGGGGACACGCTGCCGGCCATCGTCTACCAGGTGCTCAACAGCGAGCCTGCCCTGGACGACGTCGAGCCCGGCCTGCGCGAGCTGGTCAGGGCCGCGCTGGCCAAGGACCCGGCCGCGCGGCCCTCCGCGCAGCAACTGCTCGACGACCTCGTCGGGCGGTCGGCCGCGCCCGAGCTGGCGGCGCACACCGTACAGGTGGCCTGGCAGCAGGTCACGAAGCAGCTCACCGCCGTGCGGCCGGGCGCGCACAGGCCGCGCGGCAAGCTGGTCGCGGGGCTCGCGGGCGCGGCGGCGCTGCTGGTGGCGGGGGCCGTCACCGCGTGGGCGGTGCTGGGCCCGAGCGGGCCGCCCAAGGACCTGGGGCTGCTCTACAGCGAGGACTTCACGCAGACCTCCGGCGGCTGGAACGGGATCTACGACCCCGAGGAGGGCGCGAGCTACGGCTACCGCCCCGACGGCACGTACGGGCTGGACGTGGAGGACGGATACGAGGAGCGGTGGGCGAAGGCCCCCATCCCCTTCCTCATCGCCAAGCCGACGGACACCCCGGACCCCTCGGCCACGCCCACCCCGATGCTGCCGTCGAGCGTGGTCGTCGGCGTGACCGCGGAGATCAAGCGGGCCTCGGGACCCGGCGAGTACGGCATCTACTGCCACAACTCCGATGATGACGACACCTATTACGAGTTCGCGCTCGACACGACGGGACGTGCCAGGATCCGCCGCGTCGTGAACGGGGCCGGCGGCACGCTGGCCCAGCCGGTGCAGGTGGACGGGCTGCCCGGCAAGGCCAGGATCGTGGTCTCGTGCGAGCAGTCGGGCACCACCGTACGGCTGACGATGTGGGTGAACGACCACCAGGTGCAGGAGGTCGAAGACCCGAACGGCATCGGGAACGGCTATGTGGGGTTGTTCGCCCGCATCCCGAAGGACAGCCACGCGCTGCTGCGGACGACGTTCGACGACTTCGAGCTGCGCGGGCAGAGGGACGAGCCCTGACCCGTCCTTCGCCCGAGCCGGGTGCCCGAGTGGCGTCGGAGTGGTGGAGCGGAGTTGACTATGCCGTATGCGTGCCATCATCATCTCCGCCCAGGGCGGACCAGAGGTTCTTGAATACGTCGAACGTCCCGACCCCGTCCCCGGTGACGGGGAGGTCGTGGTCGACCTCGCCGCGAGCGGGGTCAACTTCATCGACATCTACCACCGCTCGGGCGTCTACCCGCTCGACCTGCCCAGCCCCATCGGCTCCGAGGGGGCTGGGACCGTCTCGGCGGTCGGGCCCGGGGTGCGCGACGTCGGCGTGGGCGACACCGTGGCCTGGGTCAACGTGCTGGGGAGCTACGCCGAGAAGGCCGTGGTGCCGGCCCATCGGGTGGTGCCGGTGCCGGCCAGGGTCGCCCCCGAGGTGGCGGCGGCGGCGATGCTCCAGGGGATGACCGCCCACTACCTCACCCACTCCACCCACGAGCTGCGGGCCGGGGAGAACGTGCTGATCCACGCCGGGGCGGGCGGCATGGGGCAGCTCCTGATCCAGCTCGCCAAGCTCAAGGGCGCCAACGTCCACACCACCGTGTCCAGCAGCGAGAAGGAGAAGCTGGCCCGCGACGCCGGCGCCGACCACGTCTTCCGCTACGAGGACTTCACCGAGGCCCTGCGCGGCAAGATCGACGTCGTGTACGACGGCGTCGGGGCCGCCACGTTCGACGGCGGGCTGGAGGTGCTGCGGACGCGCGGCATGATGGTGCTGTACGGCGCCGCCAGCGGCCCGGTGCCCCCGGTCGACCCCCAGACGCTCAACCGGCAGGGCTCGCTCTTCCTCACCCGGCCCACGCTCGCGCACTACACCGCCAAGCGGGAGGAGCTGCTCCAGCGCTCCGCCGACCTGTTCGGCTGGATCGCCGCCGGAGACCTCACCGTCAACGTCTCGCGCCGCTATCCGCTGGCCGACGCGCGCCAGGCCCAGGAGGATCTGGCGGGCCGCCGCACCACCGGGAAAGTGCTCCTCATACCCTGACCTCCATGGACATCACCGGGTCGATCTGGTCATTCGCCGCCGTGGTGGCGCTCCTCACGCTCACCCCGGGGCTCGACACGGCTCTCATCCTGCGCACGTCGTTGCTGGCCGGCAGGCGTTCGGCGTGGGGCGTGACGCTCGGCATCCAGCTCGGCACGCTCACCTGGGGGCTGCTCACCGCCGCCGGGCTGTCGGCGCTGCTGGCCGCCTCGCAGCTCGCCTATGACGTGCTGCGGTGGGCCGGGGCGGCGTACCTGGTGTGGATGGGGGTGCGCATGCTGCTGGCCGCCAGGCGCGGCACGGCGCACGATCCCGGGGAGCAGCAGTTTGAGGGCGGGTTCGGGAAGGGGTTCGCCCGCGGGCTGCTCACCAACCTGCTCAACCCCAAGGTCGGGGCGTTCTACGTGGCGATGCTGCCGCAGTTCATCCCGGCGGCGGCGCCGCACGCGGCGATGGGGCTGGTGCTGGCGTCCGTGCACGTGGCCGAGGGGCTGGTCTGGAGCGCCGCCCTGATCGGGTTCGCGTCGCTGATGAGCGGCTTCCTGCGCTCGCCCGGGGTGCGGCGCCTCCTCGACCGGCTGACCGGCGCGGTGATCGTCGGGTTCGGGGTCCGGCTGGCGTTCCAGGACTGAGGCCGCTAGACAGCGGTGGGCCAGCCGAGCAGGCGGGCGCCGAGGACCGCGGTCTCCAGGGTGAAGCGCTGCGTCGGGTCGTCCGGGGAGAAGCCGGTCAGGCGGCGGATGCGTTCCAGCCGGTACGTGACCGCCCGCGGGCTGATCCCCAGCCGCCGGGCCGCCGCCGCCTGGTTGCCGTGCGAGGCGAACATCGCCTCCAGGGTCTCCACCAGCGGTTCATGGCCGCCCCGCGCCCCCAGCAGCGGGCTCAGGACGCTCGTCACCAGGTCCTCGATGGCGCTCCTGTCCCGCAGCAGCACCGGGAAGACCAGCAGGTCGGCGGCCTTGACCACGTCGATCGCCAGGCCCAGCCCGTCGGCCAGCTCCAGGGCCTGCGCCGCCTCCCGGTAGGAGGTCACCACGCCGCCCGGCCCCCGGTGCGCCCGGCCCACGCCGACCCGCCACCCGGCCGGGAAGCGGGTCCGTACGTGGTGGGTGAACTCCCCCACGGCGGCGGGCAGCGTGGCGGGGGCCACGCACACCAGCAGCCCGTCGCGTACGGAGACCAGCACGTTGTGGGAGCCGAACCTGGCGATCAGGTCGCGCTCGATGCGGCCCTGGTCGCCCTCGCGCATGCCCCTGGCCACCGCCACCACGTAGGACTCGGCCAGCCGCAGCCCGAAGTGCTCGGCCCGCTCGGCCAGCCGCTCGGCCCGCCCCTGGAGCAGGTCGTCCACGAACTCCCTGCGGGCCCCCTCCTCGGCCCGGAGGGCCGCGAGCTGCGCCTGCTCGTACCCCTCCATCAGGGCGGAGACGGCCTTGCGCAGCGCGGGCAGCACCCCGGGCAGCCCCTCGCCGGCGGCCAGGGCTCGGTCCACCAGCGCCCGCAGCGGGATGCCCAGTTCGGCGGCCCGGGTGCCCGCGGCGCGGTAGGAGTCGAGCGCCGCCCGGTCCGGTAATCGGCCGGTCCCGGCGAACGACTCCAGCACCTGCCGGTGCCCGCCGAGCAGGTCGGCGGGCAGCTCGGAGATCGCCATCACACTCCCACGTCACGCCGGTCGAAGGCGAGCACGGCGGTGAGCGCGAGCACGGCCGTGGCCCCCGCCAGCACAAGGTAGTCCCCCACCGGAAGCCCCTCGAAGAGCGGCCGCCCCTCGGCGTAGTAGTGGAACGGCGAGATCCACTTCAGCCACGCGATGGCCTCGACGCCGCTGCCGAGCGAGACGACGACGTAGCTCGCCACCACCCAGGCGCCGACGCCGGCCGAGGCGACCATCCGGCGGCCGGTGGCGGCGCCGACGGCCAGGGCCGCGGTGCCGTACAGCAGCGCGATCAGGAACACCCCGGTGTGCGCGGCCAGGATGCGGTCGAACGGCGCGTTCGTCCCCACCCCCTCGCTGACCACCCAGGTGACGACCAGCGTCACGCCGGCCACCACCAGCAGGCCCACCGCCAGCGCCGCGAGCCTGTCCAGCACCAGCCGCCTGCGGTCCACCGGCAGGGTGACGATCAGCTCCAGCGTGCCGGACTCCTCCGGCTGGGCGATGGCCCGGTTGGCCAGCAGCATCGCGCACGCGATGAGCAGCATCGGCGCGAAGAGCTGGTAGGCGACTCCTTGCAGGTATCCGGTGCCGGACGTGAAGTCCTGCAGCCCGCCCATCAGGTCCCTCAGCGGCCCGGGGAACTTGTCCAGGGCCGCCGCGCCGTACGTCTCGGGGTTCTGCTTGACCGTCGCGTACGCGCCCAGATAGACGCTCATGAAGGCGCTGATGCCGACGCACCACCAGATGAGCGCCCGCCGGCTCTCAAGCAGACTCTTGCCGATCACGGCTCCGCCCCTCGTCGCTGTAGTAGGTCAGGAAGATCTCCTCCAGGTCCGGTTCCGCGCTGACCAGGTGCACCACCGTGAACCTGGCGGCGGCCTTGATCAGCGCGTCCGGGCGGCCGTCGATCGTGCACCGCACGCCGGCGCCCTCCACCCGCAGGTCGCGCACGCCGGGCAGGTCCGCGAAGGCCGCGGCCGGCACCGGTGCGTCGAAGTGCAGCTCGACCCGGCGCACCGCCTTCTCGCGCAGCGCGGCCACGTCCTCCACGGCCACCAGGCGACCGTCCCGGACGATCCCGACCCGGTCGGAGACGTTCTCGACCTCGGCGAGCACGTGCGAGGACATGAGCACGGTACGACCGGACTTGCGCACCTCGCGCACCATGGCCAGGAACTCCTGTTGCACCAGCGGATCGAGGCCACCGGTGGGCTCGTCCAGGATGAGGAACTCCGGTTCGTGCATGAACGCCTGGATCAGCCCGACCTTCTGCTTGTTGCCCTTGGAGAGCTTGCGCATCGGCACCGACAGGTCGGCCTCGAACCGGTCGGCCAGGTCGTCGATGCGCGTGTCCGGCACGCCGCCGCGTACGCGGCCGAGGAAGCGCAGGTAGTCCCTGGCCCGCTCGCGGCCCTCCAGCGCCAGCTCGCCCGGCAGGTAGCCGATCCGGGCGCGGACGGCGGGCTCGCGCGGGTCGGCGCCGAGCACCCGTACCGTGCCCCGGGTGGGCCTGATCACGTCGAGCAGCAACCGGAGCGTGGTGGTCTTGCCCGCGCCGTTGGGTCCGAGGTACCCGAAGATCTCGCCCGGCTGGATCTCGAGTGTGAGATCCTCCAGGCCACGGCGCCTGCCGTAATACTTGGTCAGCCCTTCGGCCCGCACCACTGCTGTCATGGCGGAATCGTCCCGCCCGGCGGGCGCGGCGTCACTGGAAGGGTCCGGCAGGCTGCCGATGGTTTTGCTTCCGGGGCGCGGCAACGAGAGGGTGGAGGTGTGGAAACGGCGTTCGTGCTCGGGGGCGGCGGTGTGCTCGGCGCGCACGAGGTGGGCATGCTGCAGGCCCTCGACGAGGCGGGCATCGGGCCCGACCTCGTGGTCGGCACGTCCGTCGGGGCGCTGAACGGGGCGGTCATCGCCGCCGCCCCCGCCGAGGCGGTCACCCGGCTGACGTCCC
This sequence comes from Nonomuraea sp. B12E4, assembly GCF_039871825.1. Classification (NCBI taxonomy): domain Bacteria; kingdom Bacillati; phylum Actinomycetota; class Actinomycetes; order Streptosporangiales; family Streptosporangiaceae; genus Nonomuraea; species Nonomuraea sp. B12E4. The sequence continues at coordinate 120,468 of NZ_JBDPME010000025.1, forward strand.
TGTGGCGGTCCGACGTCGTGCGCACGGCGTTCACCGGCTCGTGGGTGGCCCGGCTTTCCACCCTGGCCAGGACGGGCACCCACCTGCACCCGATCGGGCCGCTGCGCGAGGTCCTGAGCGAGACCGTGGGTGTCCCCCGGATCGAGGAGCTGGACGTCCCGTTCCAGTGCGTGGCGGCCTCGGTGGAGCGCGCGGCTGCGCACTGGTTCACCAGCGGGCCGCTGGTCGAGGCGGTGCTGGCCTCGTGCGCGGTGCCCGGGCTGCTGCCGCCCGTGGTGATCGGCGGCGAGCATTTCTTCGACGGCGGGCTGGTGCACAGCATCCCCGTCGGGCGGGCCGTGCAACTCGGCGCCCGGCGCGTCTACGTGCTGCACGTCGGGCGGATCGAGCGGCCGCTGACGCCGCCCCGGCGGTTCTGGGAGGTGGGCATGGTGGCCTTCGAGATCGCGCGCCGGCACCGTTTCGCCGAGGACCTGGCCTCGCTGCCACCCGGCGTGGAGGTGCACGTGCTGCCCGCCGGAGTCACCGAGCCGCTCTCGCCGCTGCGCTACCGCGACCTCTCGCAGATCTCCCGGTACATCGACCGGGCTTACGAGGCCTCTTCCCGCTATCTGCGGACAGGAGGAGGATGAGATCCTGACCTTTCGGGGAGGCGAGATTGCTCCCGCCACGAATCCTGCGCCGGCTGGTGCTGGCGCCGCTCGTCATCGTCGTGACCGTGTGCACGCTGGTGACGCTGCCGTTCTGGCTCGTCGTGACGGCCGCGGCCTCGCTGCGCCTGCCGCCGCCGCAGCGCCGCGGGCTGAGGTTCGTCTGGTTCGGGGTGGCGTGGCTGACGCTGGAGTCGGCCGTGCTGATCGCCTGCCTGTGGTTGTGGGTGGCGGGCGGGGCCCGTCGTCAGGAGCGGCACTACGCGCTGATCAGGTGGTTCCTGTCGAAGGTGTACGCCGCCGCGGTGCGGATCTTCCGGCTGACCGTGGACGTCGAGGAGCCGGAGCCGACCCGGGAGGAGCTGGCCGCGCGGCTGACCCGGCCGGTGATCGTGCTGTCGCGGCACGCGGGGCCCGGCGACTCCTTCCTGCTGATCTACCTCCTCCTGACGATCTACCGGCGGCGGCCCCGGATCGTCATGAAGGCCGCGCTGCAGTACGACCCGTCGCTGGACGTGGTGATCAACCGGCTGCCGAACGCGTTCGTCCCGCGCAGGTCAGGTCACCGGCGCGTGGTCGAGGAGATCCGCCGCCTGGCCGCGACGATGGAGGACCAGGACGCCCTGGTGATCTTCCCGGAGGGCGGGAACTTCACTCCGCGCCGCCGCCGGCTGGCCATCCGGCGGCTGGAGGAGAAGGGGCTGGCCGAGGAGGCGGAGCGGGCGCGCGGCATGGACCACCTGCTGCCGCCCCGCCCGAACGGCGCGATCACGGCCATCGAGGCGTGCCCGACGGCGGACGTCATCTTCGTCGCGCACACGGGGCTCGACGAGCTCATCACGCTCGGGGACGTCTGGCGCAGACTGCCCTTCAGCGCGCACATCACCGCCAAGTGGTGGCGCGTGCCGGCCGAGGAGGTGCCCGACGGGCGCGAGGAGCGGGTCCGCTGGCTGTATGACCATTGGGAGCAGATCGACGCCTGGATCAGCGCCCAGCGCCTGGCCCGCACCTGCCGCTGACCGGCGCGGCTAATCTGCCGGCGCGCCCGGCGGCAGGAAGGGGAGCTCCGGCGGGCCGTGCTCGATGAGCCGGAGCAGGGCGTCCGTGTCGAGGTGCCGCTCGACCAGGTCGCCGAGCGCGTCCAGCCGCTCCTCCCTGAGCCTGGCGAAGTCCGTCCTGGGAGCCGGTACGAAGTCCCGCCCGGCCCGCTCGGCCACGTCGGCCAGGAAGGCCCGGCGGAAGCCGTCGTTCTCCAGGACGCCGTGCCAGGTGGTACCCCAGGTGTTCGCCACCCGGCAGCCGTCCAGGAAGGGCTCGCCCCCTTCCACCGTCGCCCGGCCGTGGTGGATCTCGTAAGCCCGCACCGGCTGCCCGTAGGCGGTGCCTTCGGGCCGGCCGAGCCTCTTGTCCGGGGCGAACTCGACCCGCGCCGGCAGCCTCCTCAGCCCCTCGACCCTGCCCGCCCCCGACTCGACGTGGTCCACGATCTCCCGCCCGAGCATCTGGAACCCGCCGCAGATGCCCAGCACCGGCCCCTGCCGGTCCTGGAGGGCCGCCGCCAGCCCTCTCTTCCGCAGCCACGCCAGGTCGTCGACCGTCGCCCGGGAGCCCGGCAGCACCACCAGGTCGGCGTCGTCGAGCTCGACCGGGTCGGTCACGAAGCGCACCACCACGCCCGGCTCGGCGGCCAGCGCGTCCAGGTCGGTGAAGTTGGAGATGCGCGGCAGCCGGACGACCGCCACCCGCAGGGTCTGCCTGCCGTGCGGCCCGCGCGTCGCGACCCTGCGGTTGTCCAGGGCGAGGGAGTCCTCGACGTCCAGCCAGAGCCCGTCGAGCCATGGGAGCACGCCGTAGACCTCGCGCCCGGTCAGCCGCCTGAGCATGTCGAGGCCCGGCTGGAGCAGCTCCGGGGCGCCGCGGAACTTGTTGATGACGAATCCGGAAATATGGGCTTGGTCGGCGGCGTCCAGCAGGCCCACCGTGCCGTAGAACGCGGCGAACACCCCGCCCCGGTCGATGTCCCCGACCACGATCACCGGCAGGCCGGCGGCCCGGGCTAGGCCCATGTTGGCGATGTCGCCGCGGCGCAGGTTGATCTCCGCCGGGCTGCCGGCGCCCTCGCACACCACCACGTCGTACCGCTCCCTGAGCCGGCCCAGCGCCTCCAGCGCCGTGGTGCGCAGCAGGTCCTTGAGGTCGCCGTACTCCATCGCGTCCACGTCCGCCACCGGCTCGCCCATGAGGACGACCTGGCTGCGGCGGTCGCTGCCCGGCTTCAGCAGGATCGGGTTCATGTCGGCGACCGGCTCCAGGTAGGCGGCCTGGGCCTGCGTGGCCTGGGCCCGGCCGATCTCGGCGCCCTCCGCGGTGACGTAGGAGTTGAGCGACATGTTCTGCGCCTTGAAGGGGGCCACGCGGACGCCCTGCCGGGCCAGCCAGCGGCAGATGCCGGCGGTGACCACACTTTTACCCGCGTCGGACGTGGTGCCCGCGACCAGCAATGCCCCCTTGACCATGCGATCACCGTACCGGAGCGGATGAGAGCCGCATCTTCATGAAATTTCGGTGTAAGCGCCCATTTACGAACGCTGTGACTTCTGTCACTCTGGCTAGAACGTTGCCCTAGAACGTGATTCTAGAGTCACCTATGAAAGGGTGGACATGGTCGGGACGTTGGGTATGCCACGCGCCGGCGCGATCGACGGGCGGACGCGCGCGCCATTCGGCTGGGCGCCCCTGGTCGTGCTCTTCATCGTCGGGCTCGTGGACCGGGTCGAGCACAATCTGCTGTCCGGAGTGCTCCCGGACGTCCAGCGGGAATGGGGCTTCAGCGACACCGCGGCCGGCTCGATCCCGACGGCGTCCGCGCTGGCCGCCGCCGTCGTGGCGCTGCCCGCGGGCTTTCTCGCCGACCGGTTCAGCCGCACCCGGATCATCACGGTCGTGGTCTTCTGCTGGGCGATCGCCACGCTCGGCTCGGGCCTGGCCACCGGCTTCGTGATGTTCTACCTGATGCGCGTGCTGCTGGCCGCGGCCGAGAACATCGACAACCCCGCGGCGGGCAGCCTGCTCGCCGACTACTACCCGCCGGTCAGCCGGGCCAAGGCGTACGGGCTCACGCGCGTCACCACGTATCTCGGCGGGGTCGGGACGCTGCTCGGCGGGGTGCTGGCCGAGGCGTTCTCGTGGCGTACGGCGTTCCTGATCATGGTCGTTCCCGGGCTGCTGACGGCGCTGCTGGTCTGGTTCCTGCGCGAGCCGCGGCGCGGCGAGCTGGACCGGCTGGTGGCCGGCGGCACGGATCCCGCCGCCGCCTCCACCGCCACCGGACAGGCCGCCACTGCCACCGCCGCCGGGCCGGCCACCGGGCCCAAGGCGCCGTTCTGGCGGCAGTTCCGGCAGATCCTGTCGATCCCCTCGCTCGTCTTCGTCTGCGTGGGCCTGTCCTTCCTCACCCTCGGCCTGGCCGGGATCTTCTACTGGCTGCCCACGCTCATGGTGCGCGACTACGGCGTCAGCGTGGGCACGGCCGGCTCGCTGAGCGGCCTGATCACCGTCGCGGGCACGCTCACCGGCACCCTGGTCGGCTCGTGGCTGGGCCGGAAGCTGCACGGCACCCGCAAGGGCGGCCGCCTGCTCGCCGGCGGCAGCGGCATCACGGCGGGCTCGGTGGTGCTGGCCGGCGCGTTCGCCATGGACTCCGTCGGCGGCCTGACCGTCCTGGTGCTGCTCTCCTGCTCGCTGATGTCCATCGCGATCCCCAACATGACGGCCTCCCTGGCGGACGTCCTGCCGGCCGCCGTTCGCGGCCTCGGCTTCGCCGTGCTGCAACTGCTCATCACGGCGGGCGGCGCGTTCGGCTCGCTGGTCGTGGGCATCGCGTCGGACCAGTTCGGCTCGCTGCTGACGGGCATGGCCGTCCTCGTGGTCCCGATGGTGCTCGGCGGCCTGGTCACGCTCGGCGCCCGGGCCTCGTTCGAACGCGATGCGCTCAGGGTCATGGAGGACGCGCGCGGCTGATGCGTATGCTGGCGCCATGCCTGCCGATCTGCCCATCTGCCGCACCTGCGGAGTCCAGTACGCCGAGCCCCGCCCCGACTGCCCGATCTGCGAGGACGAACGGCAATACGTCGGCTGGGACGGCCAGCAGTGGACCACCATGTCCGAGCTGGCGGCCGAGGGATATCAGGGACGGGTGGCGGAGGAGGGGCCGGACGTGGTGGGCATCGGCACCGCCCCGCCCACGGCCATCGGCCAGCGCGCCCTGCTCGTCCGCACGCCGGCCGGCAACGTGCTCTGGGACATGGTCACCTACCTCGACGACGACCTGATCGACCAGGTCAAGGAGCTGGGTGGGCTGACGGCCATCGCCGTCAGCCACCCCCACTTCTACGGCTCCATGATCGAGTGGGCGCACGCCTTCGACGCCCCCGTCTACATCCACGCCGCCGACCGGCAGTGGGTGGCCAGGCCGGACGACGCGGTGGTGTTCTGGGAGGGCGAGACCCACCAGCTCACCGAGGACCTCACGCTGATCAACGCCGGCGTGCACTTCGAGGGCGGGCAGGTGCTGCACTCCTCACGCGGCGAAGGTGCCCTGTTCTCGGGTGACATCTTCACCGTCGTCCAGGACCGCCGTTGGGTGAGCTTCATGTACAGCTATCCCAACTTCATCCCGGAACGGCCGCAGGTCGTACGGCGTGCCCTGTCCCTGATGGAGCCCTTCGCGTTCGATCGGGTCTACGGCGGCTGGTGGAAACGCATCGTCCACACGGACGGCGCGGCGGCCGTCCGCCGCTCGGCCGATCGTTATCTGTCCTTCACCGAAGCCGGCTGAGCGCTCAGGCCGGCGGCGGCTCGCGGCGCTCCTGCGGCGGCTCCTGTCCGGCCTGGGTGCCGGGCTCCTGTCTGGTCTGGCTGCCGGGCTGGGTGCCGGGCTGGGCCTCGCCGCCGCCGTAGCGGCGCTGCACGGCGTCCACGCCCTTCTCGATCTGGTCGTCGTACTTGTGCCCGGTGCGTTCCTTGGCCGTCTGCTCGGCCCGGTCCAGCAACTGGTCGGCCTGTTTGGAGTGGCCCCTGGCCAGGCTTTCCGCCTTCTTCAGCCATTCCCCGATACGGCCCATGAGCATTCCCCGTTCTTCGGACTACGAACGGGGCCCTACCCTCAGCAGGTCGAGTGGAACAGCCCGCCGACGGCGGCGGTGCCGGTCAGCGCGTTGTAGCGCTCGACGGCGGCCCGCGTGTCCGCCAGGTGGAACTCCACGCCCTTCGCGCGCCAACCCGCCCGCGGTGGGAGACCCTGAAACGATCAGCAGCCGTACCTGGCTCTACGTGGTGATGATCCTCGTCGGGCTGGCCCCGACGGCGATCGCGGTGGCGACGGCCCGCCACGTCTCCGGCGCCCCGTGGGCCCGATGGCTCGCGGCGGCGGCCGCCTTCCTCGTCCCGGTGGTGGCCGCGTGGCTGCTGCTGACGGCGGTCAACGAGGTGCCGGAGGGGTTCCCCGCCACGCTCCTGTGGGAGTTCAGGCTCGCCTCGATCGGCACGCAACTCGTCTTCTGGACGGCGTTCGGCGTGCTGTTCGGCTGGGTGAGCGACCGGGCGGCACGGCGTACGGCGGCCGTTCCCGTGCCGGTTTGGTGGGTGCTGTTCGTCCGGCACGCCACGACGCCGGGGATGCGGGCCGCCCGCTTTCCCGCCGACGAGGACGCCGACCCGGCGAGCCTGGCCTCGGCGGCCGGCCCGGTTCAGCCGCCCGCGCCGATGCCGACGGTGATCACACGTTGCCCAGCACGCGGGTCACGTGGATCTCCAGGACGACCCGTGACGGGTTGGGCCGGGGCGGCTTGTAGCGGGTGGCGTAGCGGTGCTCGGCGTCGGCCACCTGCTCGGGCTCGGCCCGCACCACGGCCCGTCCCTCCAGGGTGGACCAGCGGCGGCCGTCCACCTGGCAGAGCGCGACCGGCGCGCCGGACGGGCCGATGAGCCGGGCCTTGTACGAGGACCCGGAGGTGATCACGCGGGCGATGCCGCCGGCCAGGTCCAGGGTCGCCCCCACCGGCACGACGTGCGGCGGACCGTCGGGACGTGCGGTCGAGAGCGTGCACAGGTGACGCTCCTGCCAGAAGGCGGCGAAGGCTTCGCCCTGCTCGACCAGGTTCACGGTCCTCCTCGGGGTGTTTTGCGAGCGATATCGTATATCTCCCGCTCTGGCCCACTCTTATGGGTGAAACGGCTACTCGTCATCGGCATCGGCGCGGGCGATCCCGACCATCTCACCCTTCAGGCGGTCAAGGCCATCGCGGCGACCGACGTGTTCTTCATCGTCGGCAAGGGCGAGGTCAAAGAGGATCTGGTCCAGCTCCGGCGTGGTCGTCATGCTGGATGCCCACTGCTCTTTGGCCGGCCTCGGCGACTTCCACATCTACTGGGGCGCCTACCTGGGAACGCCGGACGAGATCCTGGTGTCCGGACCGGTGGCCGAGGTCGGCGACCGCATCCGCGAACTCCGCGCCGAGGCCCGCGCCCGCAGGGGCTGGATCATGGACACCTACCTGCTGCGCCGCCCATCTGCCGATCAATGAGGCAGGCGTCCGTCCCAGCGAGGAACTCCGTGCCGGCGGCGCGCGATCCTCAACCGGCCGACGAGGACACGGCACGTCAGGGTGTCGGCGCGGCCTCCTAACATACGGCCATGACCACGCACGGATTCACGCTCACCGCCGACGGACCGTTCGACTTCGGGGCCTCGTTGCGCTTCGTCGAGGACTGGCCCGCCACCAGCGCGCTGCCCTCCGACGGGCGGGCGCTGCGTTTCGCGTACTGCGCGGAGTCCGACTGGCGGCCGATCGGCGTGACCGTGACGGCCGCGCCCGGCGGGGTCGCCGTGGCCACGACGCGGGCCCCCGGGCCGGGGATCCGGGGCGAGGTGGCGCGCATCCTGTCCCTCGACGTGGACGGCGCCGGCTTCGCCAAGCTCGGCGCGGCCGACCCGGTGCTCGATGACCTGCAGCGGCTCCGTCCCGGCCTGCGGCCGGTGTGCTTCTGGAGCCCGTGGGAGGCGGCCTGCTGGGCGGTGATCGTGCAGCGTTCCTCGATGCTCGCCGCCGCCCGCATCAAGCAGCGCATCGCGGAGCGGTTCGGCGCGGAGGTCGAGATGGACGGGCGGGCGTACGCGGCCTTCCCGCCGCCCGTGACCCTGGTGGACGCCGGTGGGCTCGGCCTGCCCGCGCAGAAGGAGGAGTGGCTGCGCGGGCTGGCCCGCGCGGCGCTGGACGGCGTGCTCACCACCGAGCACCTGCGCTCGCTCGCCCCCGAGGAAGCCCTGGCCGAACTGCGGGCCCTGCCCGGGGTGGGGCCGTTCTCGGCGGGTTTGATCCTGATCCGGGGCGCGGGCGCGCCGGACGCGTTCCCGGGTGACGAGCCTCGGCTGTTCGCGATCCTGCGCGAGGCGTACGAGCTGGCGGAGGATGCGCCCCCGGCCGCCTACCGCAGGCTGGCCGAGACCTGGCGTCCCTACCGCTCCTGGGCCTCCTTCCTGTTCCGCGCCACCTCCTACGGCGTCATGGACAACCGGGACGAAACGCCGGCCGGTTCCCACGACTGAGACGGAACACCGGCCGGTTCTTGTTGAGCGACGAGGTTCTGCTGCCGTGGCGTTCGGCGCGTGCGGTGACCGCACGCGCCGAACACCGATCTTCCTCCCACGAAGGGCCGTCAGAGGCCGCCTCGATCAGGGATCAGCCGAAGAGAGAAAGGTCGATGGATTCCGCGAGGGCGGCATAGCCCGAGTCGCTGCCGTGGAGGTTGTCGCCCATGTGCAGGCCACTGCGGATGCGGCTGGGATCGGCGGGGTCACGCCAGACGGCATCGAAGTCGAGCACTCCGTCAAAGGCACCGCTCGTGCGGATCCACGCGTTGACCTGCTCACGCGCCTTGTCGCCCTCGGGTGTGTACATTTCCGAGCCACCGTAGGGGGCGATGGTCGCCGCATACGCCTTCGCGCCGTGCGCCCGGGCTCGTGCCGCCAACTGGAGGTGAGCGGCGATGACGTCGTCCACGCCTACGGGCTCGCCGGGGAACATCGAGAGGAATCCGGCGGTCTCCGCGGTGCGCGGAGCGAAGGAGAAGATCAGGTCGTTGCCTACAGCGATCACCACGTGGCCGAGGCCCGGCGTGGCGAGGACGTCGCGGTCGAAGCGGGCGAGGGCGGCGGTGCCGATGCCATCGGTGAGCATGCGGTTGCCGCTGATGCCCTGGTTGATCACGCAGCGTGTCTGTCCGTTGCGGGCTGCCAGACGCTCGGCGAGCAGGTCGGTCCAGCGCCGGTCGGTGCCGGGGGTGGAGCCGATGCCATCGACGCGGGAGTCGCCGATCACGGCGATGGCCTTGGTCGGTGTGTCGGGCTGCACTTCCACGGCTGAGATCAGGGCTTGTGCCGGCAAGGGGGTGGCGTCCGTGGGGAGCGACGCAAGAGCGGTCGCGTCGCCGGGGATGCACCAGCCGAGCGTGTGGAAGGTCCCGTGACAGGTTGGGGTGTCGACTCGTCCGGGCAGGTAGAGGCTGATGGCCAGCCGCGACAACGCGGCGGCGGGCAGGTCGATTGGGTCGCTGAGGATCGGCGCGCCCGCCGGGACGGTGGCGGTCGGCTGGCCGCCGAAGGTCATCGCATGGCCGCTTCCACCCTGAACCCCGCCGTCGGTCTCCGCGATGGCCACGCGGACGGCGCCGATGGCCAACGGTGCGGTTCCGTACTCGTTGCTGATGCGGATGCGTACGCGGCGTCCGCCGCCGCTGACGCGGACGATTTGCCGCAGCGTCGCGTTCTCAAAAGGTTCGATGAAGCTGACGGAGTTGTTCGGCGCCTGGGGGGAGGCGCCCCAGGTGCGAACCCATGCGACTGCGTTCGGGTCGCTACCTTCCAGGCCGGAGGGGGTATTGATGGCGCTGTTCATGCTCGTTGTCCTTCGGTTGTCGGTTGGCTGTTTCGGGTATGGCGCATCCCGCGGCCTGCCAGGACCGGCCAGTGCCTCTTGTTTTCGGGAGTGGCGAACCACCGGGCGGCGGCCTGTTCGAACGCGTCGCGACCGGGCCGGCACCTGCGATTGCTACGTGGTGCATGTGAGTTTCCCCCTGAAACCAATACGTGGTCCTGCTCCGGCCGGATCCGGCGGGGCGGGTCAGTGCAGGCGGGTGAGGCCGTCGAGGACGACGGCGATGCCGGTGAGGAACTGCTCGCGGTCGTCGTGCTCTCTCATCTGGCCGACGATGGCGTGCATGAACGGGTAGTCCTCGGGGTTGAGTCCCTGCCACGCCGCCGAGGCCGCGTCGAAGAACTCGTCGCGGTCCGCATCGGGGTCGACGCCTGAGGTGTCGCCCTCGATGCGGGCGTTCTGGCTGACCGCCCCGAGGATGTAGTGCACGAGCGTGGAGGCCGCGTCGAACCAGCGAGCTTGCGGCACGCCCAAGGCACCCACCTGCCGGCCGATCCGCTCGAAGATCCCTACCGTCACCGGGCCCACCGGGTTGCGGATGACCTGGAGCGTCAGCCGCGTGGCGAGCCACGGGTGCTCCGCGATCGCATCGAACAAGGCCAGTGCGACGACGCGGATCTCGTCCGCCGGCGCTGCTCCCGCCCGGGCGGGCTCCGTCGCCAGAGCGGCCGTGACGACCGTCTCGGTCACCGTGTCCAGGAGATCGTCCCGCTTGCCCACGTGATACGAGATCGCACCGGACCCGGTGGACAGGCGCTCACTCAGCGCCCGGACGGTCAGCGCGCCCTCGCCGCCCGCATCGAGCAGCTCGATGGCGGACTCGATGATCCGCTCCCGGGACAGCACCTGATTACGCCGCTCAGGCCGGCGTGCTCGCGTTGCCATACGTTCATGGTGGCATATTTGGTGCGGCGTTCCAATTTGGATCGGTGTGCCAACTGGCGGTGGCGTCCATCTTGGCGCGCTGCACCAAACCCGGTCGGCGAACACGGCGTCCCTGCTCATGAGGGAGTCATCTTCGTGACGTCAACAGCGGACGCGGGCGGCGGCGACAGCTGGACCCCAGCCCGTACGACTGACAAAACTTGACGGGAGCCACTGTCATCAACTTGTCGCGGCCACTGACAAAAAACTCGTCGCGCAACAGTTCTCTCTCACCCAGCGGGATACATCACCTAACACCGGCCGTTCGAAGGTGCCCGCGGGAGGTCCCCGTGACCGACTCACCGACGATTCTCGACACCACCGGCGCCCTCCTCTACGAGCAGGCCGACCGGTTGCGCGCGGCCGGACCGGCCGCCCTCGTACGCCTGCCGGGTGACCTCGTCGCCTGGTCGGTCAGTCGCGGCGACGTGGTCAAACTCCTGCTGGGCCACCCCGGCGCGTCCAAGGACGCCCGCAGGTCCCGGCCCGGCTACCGGCCCTTCGCCATCGCCTGGCCGACCGCCTGGGTCGACGTCGTCAGCATGCTCACCGCCGACGGCGCCGACCACAGGCGGCTGAAGGACCTGGCCGGCCGGGCCTTCACCGCCCGCCGCATCGAGTCCATGCGGCCCGCCATAGAGCGGATCGTCACGGACCTGCTCGACGACCTCGCCACCGCCCCTCCCGGGCAGCCGGTGGACCTGCGCGCCCGCTTCGCCTATCCGATCCCCAGCCGGGCCATCTGCGACCTGTTCGGCGTGCCGGACGAGCAACGGCGCGCGATGCTGGGCGCCATCGACCTGGTGCTGGACACCAGCCTCACCGCCGAGCAGGCCGCGCGGGTGCAGCATGACATGTACGCGGCGATGCACGAGCTCATCGGGACCAGCGCGCCGCCGTCCTCGGCGCGCCCGGGCGCTGGAGCGACGTCATCGAGGAGAGCCTGCGCCGGGATCCCCCGGTCATGCACCTGCCCCTGCGCTACGCCACCGCCGACATCACCCTCGGCGAAGGGGTCACCATCGCCAAGGGCGACCTCATCCTGTACGCCCCACGTCGGGCTGCGATCATCGTGGGCGCAAGCCATCGAAGGCAAGGGTCAAGGCCCGCTTTCGACGCGCAGCATCCCAGCCATAGTGCTCTGCTGCCGAGCAGAGCCCGTAGAGCACCGCGAGCAACTCGATGATGTCGATGTCCTCGCGCACGACCTTTACCCGCTGAGCCGCGATCAGCAGTTCAGAAAGTGCGGCGCGCAGACTCTCCGCCGCCGCCGCCATCCTTCCGGAGGATTTCAGGTCGATCCCGACCGCCAGCAACGCATCGCCGAAGTGCTTCTTCACGGTCGCATCCGCGACCACACTGTCGATGACCTCCAGCAGCGCGGAGTCAGGGTGACCGGCCGCGGATAGGGCCCGTGCCCTGTCGACCAAACGCCCCATGCGCGCAACGACGATGGCTTCGAACAGAGCTTCCTTGCTCGGGAAATGCCGGTACACGGTTCCGACCCCGACACCGGCGGCCTTGGCGATGTCCTCCATCGGCGCCGCCACGCCGTGGACCGCGAAGACAGATTCGGCGGCATCCAGCACAAGCGCCAGGTTGCGCTGGGCGTCGGCACGCAGTCGCCTGCCCGACGGTCGATCGGCTGTCACAGAGGGCCCTCCGTCACGGTTGACATACGGAATGATCATTCCGCATCATGTAACCGGAATATGAATTCCGACTCTATCTCGACGAGAGGCTTCACCGTGCCCTACCTCAACCTGGGCCACTCCGGCCTGAAAGTCTCCCGGGCCAGCCTGGGAGCGATGAACTTTGGCGAGACGTCCTCCTTCGCCAGCTGCGACGAGGCCGAAGCGCGGCGAATCATCGACACCTTTCTCGACGCGGGCAACAACGTGATCGACACGGCTGACGCGTACACCGGCGGCGAGTCGGAGGAGATCGTCGGCCGTGCGGTGCGTGCCAAGCGAGACTCGGTGGTGATCTCCACCAAGGCGTTCATGCCACAACAGGACGGTCCCAACAACCGGGGCCTGTCACGTGCGCACCTGACCCGGGCGCTGGAAGCCAGCCTGCGCCGCCTGGGTACCGACTACATCGACATCTATTACTGCCACCAATGGGATCCGAACACTCCGATCGAAGAGACCATGGCGACCTTGGACAGCTTCGTACGCTCGGGGAAAGTCCGCTATCTGGGTTGCTCCAACTTCACCGCAGCGCAGATCGTCGAGGCGCAATGGGCGTGACCAGATCGGCGGCACCCCTTTCGTCTGCTTGCAGCCTCAATACTCGCTACTCGCCAGGACCATCGAAGCGGAGATTCTGCCCACGTGTGCGCGCCATGGCCTGGGAGTGATGACGTGGAGCCCGCTCGGTTCCGGCCTGCTCACCGGCCGCTACAAGCCGGCCGACATGCAACCAGACAGCCGACTGGGCCGGCTTCTGGCGTCCCCGGTTCCGATGGCCAACAAATGGGCGCAAGACCTTCTCACGGAGCGCAATCTTCGCATCGTCGAGGAGGCCCGCCGAGTAGCCGCCGATCTTGGCACGACGACACCAGCCGTCGCACTGGCGTGGCTGAGTGGCCGACCAGGAGTTACCTCAGTCATCTTGGGACCGCGCACCCTCAGGCACCTTGAGGAGAATCTGGAAGCACTCGAGTTGAAGCTGCCCGCCGAACTGGCCCGTCGCCTCGACGAGATTTCCTCTCCGTCCAACGATCCAGTCAATGGCATGTCACCAGCATGATATGAGCGGGCGATCGTCAGTGCCTGTGCTTCCTACATGGCTTGCCAAACCCCTGTGGCTCCAGATTCGAGGCGCTGCTGTTCAAGCGACCGATCTATGATCCCGCTCATCCTCTGGGCTGCCACCGCCGCCGCGTCGAGGACCGGATGCCGTCATGACAATGCACGCCCGCTGAGGTCATATCCGCCCGATTTCCGGCGAGTACCACGGGGAGCCGGTACAGCCGGGAGGGCGCTCTCGCTCATCGGCCCGGCCGCCGCCACGTTCTCGTGGTGGATCTGAGCTGGTCATTTCTCGGAAAGGCGGCGGCCCAGCGCCGGGGCCCGGTCGCCGGTGCCGCGTTAGCGTCGGCGGCATGGAGATCGACGTGGTGCTGCCGTGCCTCAACGAGGCGGCGGCCCTGCCGTGGGTGCTGGGCCGCATGCCGGACGGCTTCCGCCCGATCGTGGTCGACAACGGCTCCACCGACGGCTCCGCGGAGATCGCGGCCGGGCTGGGGGCGAAGGTGGTGGGCGAGCCGGTGCCCGGGTTCGGCGCCGCCTGCCATGCGGGGCTGGCGGCCGCGACCTCGGACGTCGTGTGCTTCATGGACTCCGACGCGTCCCTGGATCCCACGCAGGCGCCCCGGGTGTGCGGGCCCGTCCTGGCGGGTGCGGCCGACCTGGTGCTCGGCCGTCGCGTGCCCCGGCCGGGGTCGTGGCCGGCGCATGCCCGGCTGGCCAACGCGGTGCTGGCGGGGAGGCTGCGCCGGCGTACCGGGGTTCGGCTGCGTGACCTGGGACCGATGCGGGCGTGCGGGCGGCTCGCGCTGCTGGAGCTGGGGCTCGCCGACCGGCGCTTCGGCTACCCGCTGGAGATGGTCCTGCGCGCCGCGGCGGCGGGCTGGCGCATCCACGAGACCGAGGTGGACTACCTGCCCCGCAAGGGCAGGTCGAAGGTCACCGGCACGGTACGCGGCACGCTGCGGGCGATCGGCGACATGCGCCACGTCATGACCGCCCACGAGCCCCGCCCGAGACCCGGAACCACGAGGGATGGATGACGTCATGACGAAAGTGCTGGTGACCGGGTCGGCCGGTTTCATCGGGCGTCATGTGGTGGCCGCGCTGGAGGCGCGTGGTGACCAGGTGATCCCGCTTGACCTGCGTCACGGGGACGACGTGCGTGACGCCACGCTGCTCGGGCGGCTGTTGCCGGGCACCGGCGCGGTCGTGCACCAGGCGGCCAAGGTCGGGCTCGGGGTGGACGTGGCCGATCTGCCCGACTACGCCTCGGTCAACGTGTACGGCACGGCCGTGCTGCTGGCCGCGATGGCCGCCCACGGTGTCGGGCGGCTGGTGCTGGCCTCCTCGATGGTGGTCTACGGCGAGGGTGCCTACGACTGCGTGCGGCACGGCCGGGTGCGGCCGGGGCCCCGCTCCCCCGCCGACCTGGCGCGCGGATCCTTCGAACCCCCGTGTCCCCGGTGCGGGAGCAGCCTGGCCCACGCGACCATCGACGAGGACGCGCCGCCGGACCCGCGCAACGCCTACGCCACCACCAAGCTGGCGCAGGAGCACCTGGCCGCCAACTGGGCGCGCGAGACCGGCGGCACGGCCGTCGCCCTGCGCTACCACAACGTGTACGGCCCCCGGATGCCGCGTGACACCCCGTACTCGGGCGTCGCGGCGATCTTCCGCTCTGCCCTGGAGGCCGGCCGGGCGCCGCGCGTGTTCGAGGACGGCGGGCAGATGCGCGACTTCGTGCACGTACGCGACGTCGCCGAGGCGAACGTGGCGGCTCTGGGCGGCGGCGAGCCGGGCACCCTGACCGCCTACAACGTCGCCAGCGGCGAGCCGCACTCCGTGGGCGAGCTGGCCGCGGCGCTGGCGGCCCAGCGGGGCGGCCCGGAGCCGGTCACCACCGGGGAGCACCGGCTGGGCGACGTCCGCCACATCGTGGCCGCCCCGCACCGGGCCACCACCGAGCTCGGCTTCCGCGCCCGGATCGGCTTCGAGGAGGGCATGAAGGAGTTCGCCACGGCCCCGCTGGCCTGACGCGATGGCGCCCGCTGGCCTGACGCGATGGCGGTGGGTCAGCCCCGCAGGTCCATCGTCATGGTGGAGCCCCAGGGGGCGCGGCGTTCTTCGTGGAACCCCGTGGCCAGGTAGAACGCGAACGCCCCCGGGTTGCCGCTGCCGACGCCCAGGTGCAGGCCGGGCACGCCGCGGGCACGCAGGGCGCCGATCAGGGTCGTGATCAGGCGGCGGCCCAGACCCGCGCCCTGCCCCCGGGGCAGCAGGTCGATGTGCAGGTGCGCCGGGTAGGCGCCGAGGAGCTCGGCCGGGGTGCGCGGCGGGTCGTGGAGGTGGGCGACGCGCAGCCAGTCCTGGGTGCCGTCGCCGGGGTCGGCGGCCAGTCGCCGGGGGTAGCGGGCCCGCAGGCCGGGCCACCACCTCTCCTCCAGCCACCGCTCGAACGCGGCGGTGTCGGCGGTGGCGACGATGTATCCCAGCAGGCCCCGCTCGTCGTAGGCGACCCAGGTGAGGCCGGGGTCGGCCAGCGGGTACGGCCCGGCGTAGATGTGCGCGAGCAGCTCGGGATCCCGGTAGAGCCGGGTGGCGTCCCGCCCGGAGTCCCCCGTCTCCAGGCACACGCGGTACATGCCGGGCAGGTCGTACGGCTCGAACGGCCGGATCTCCGCCATCACCGCATCACCGACACGGCCAGCAGGAACCACGCGGTGTGCGGGATCCACTGCTCGGCCCACCGCCACGACTCCCCGCTCGCCCGGTGTTCCGGTGGCATGAAGGCGATGTCGTGCTCGTCGTCGAAGCCGCTGGTGATCCCGTTCAGGATGCCGCCGGGGACGTTCTGGAAGGCCGTGGAGTACTCCACGTTGTTCCGGCCCCGCCCCTGGATCATGGACGCGTCGAACGGGTTGAGCCCGGTGATCCACTGCACCTGGTCCTCAGCCAGCACGTGCAGCCGCTCGCGCAGACCGGGCGGGCAGCCGGGCGACCCGGCGGCGAGCAGCGCGGCGTAGGCGGTCGAGCTGATGCCCGCGTTCTCGCCCTGCCACCAGTAGCCGGTCTCGTTGTCGTGCGGGTAGAAGAAGCTCGTACGCGGTTCCGCGCCGAGCGGCTGCACGTACTGGCGGGGGTAGCCGAAGGGGTTGTCCACCTCGCCGGCCAGGGCGACCGCGTCCCGCAGCAGGGTGAGGGCCAGGTCGCGGGCCCGGCCGGCGCCCGGGGCGGCGGGCAGCGCCTCGGCGAAGCGCATGAGCGCCACCGCGGGCAGCCCGGGCTCGGCCGCGTGGAAGAACGGGCGGCCCGCCACGTCGCCCCTCAGGTAGCCGAAGCCCAGCCCGGAATCGGTGTACCGGGCGGCCAGCGAGGCGGCCCGCCGCTCGGCCGCCGCCTCGTAGTCCGGCAGGTGCGCGTCGTCGTGGCCGTGCCGGGCGGCGGCGGCCAGCTCGACGGCGGCCAGCAGCGCGCAGTAGTCGTCGATCACCGACTCCCGCCCGTCGTAGAGGTAGTCCGCGTTGTGCCGCTCCAGGTGCGCGAACCCGCGGTGGGCGGCGGCGAAGTAGTCCTCGGGCCGGAAGTCGCCGTGGTCGTCCTGGGTGGCCGCCCTGGCCAGCGCGGCGATGGCCAGGCCGCCGCCCTGCCGGTAGGCGGCCTGCCAGCGGGTGGTGCGCACGCTGTCCTGCAGCGGCGCGTTGATCACGCGTTCGCCGAGGTCCTTGGTGAGGGCGTCGAAGACGGCGGTGTAGAAGTAGCCCTCCTCGGACTGGAAGCGCACCAGGAAGTCGGCGCCGTACAGGCCCTCGTCGCGCATGCGGGCGCCCAGCACGCGGAACAGCTCCGGGTGCAGGGCGCGCAGGTGGTCGCGGGCGGCCAGGAACGCCCACGCGCACAGCGGGGTCTGCTGCGGGTTCATCATCCGGGTGTAGTTGAGGTGGCTGAGGAACTTGCTGTGGTCGCCCGAGGCGTCCAGCCAGCCCCCGCTGGCGTCCACCGTGCGACCGGAGTCGTCGAGATGGAACCGGGCGTGCCGGTCCTTGCGATCGATCTCGCCGCTGGAGCGTACCGCCTTGAAGTAGTAGAGCGCGTCCGACAGCGTCGCGTGGTGGATCCGGTGCTCGCCCACCTCGAACGGCGCCGAGGCGGCGGTCACGTCGCCGCAGGTGACCTCCACCCGGTACGCGCCCGCGGCGCGCACGTGCCCGAAGTCCACCCGGGCGAACCGGCCGGGCGACCACCCGTCCACCCGCAGCAGCGGCCCGGCGGCCAGCTCGGTCCTGGCGCCGTGGGGGGGGGCCCCCCCCCCCGCCTCCGTCCCGTTGGGCTCCCGACGAGCGG
>NZ_JBDPME010000026.1:0-137406 GCF_039871825.1 Nonomuraea sp. B12E4
CGGTAGCGTCTGATCCTCAGGCGCGAGGCGTGTCCCATGCCAGGCCGGAGAGCAGCAGTGATTACCCCCTGCGCACCTCGCACGCAAACCAATCTGAGATTTCATCAGATGAAATTGCGGCCGGTTGTGAGGTAACACAGGAAAGGGCCGGGAACGGTGAGTGGTCCGTCGGGAAGCCCCGTCTCGAGCGCCTCACGGATCTTCGCGCGGTCGGAGCTGCGCATCGGGCGGCGGCCGAGCCAGTTGGGCCAGCCGTCTTGACGTTGAGAAACGGTGTAGCCAGGCGCGGCAGCCTCGGCACCCGCTGGGGATGAGGCGGCGGTCTGGTTGTCGGCATGGTCCATGTCGTGGCGCGGGTCAGATGTCATGCTCGATCACCGCGCGCGGTGGCGGGAGGCGTTCGGCGGCGAGGCCTCTTCGATCGAGCCCGGTGTGAGGGCATGAGGGGCCGTGCGCGGTGAAGGCCGCTCCCGTCTCCGCGCTCATGATCGGGAAGAACTTCCTGGCTTCTGGAGATTGACCCGAGGTGGCCCAGGCGTACGTCGGTCCGTCGCGCAGCGCGCGGTGAATCAGGCGGCGGCCGAGCCCTCGGCGCTGCCATTCCTGGTCGATGGAGATCTTGTTGATGCTGCCGTGGCGGCACTCATCGCATACCTGCCAGACCAGGCGGGCGATGTCGTAGTCGTCGGGATCGTAGACGTAGATCTCGCGCAGGTCGGTCGGACGCGTGGGCGGGTGGTAGACGAAGCGCAAGGGGGCGTGCGGCGTGGTGATGCGGGTCCACCACCAGCGCAAGCGGGAGACCCGCTGAACTCGAATCGGGCTTCGGTCACGAGGCATGTGATCACCCTGCGGACGGTGTGAGGTCGTGGTCAGTGTCGTCGGCGGCCGGGGTCGTGCTCAGCGAGTGCGGCGGCGACGGCTTCGGTGCTGGGCTGGACGTAGATGCCGAGGGTGCGCAGATTCCGGTGGCCGGACAACGCCATGAGCATGGAGGAGGACCAGCCGTCCTCGCCCAGGTGAGTCAGCCGGGAGTGGCGCAGCTGGTGGAGGGTGTAGCCGGCCCCGGTTGGGTCGATGCGCTTGGTGGCCTGCTTGAACAGGTATTCGGCGCGTTCGTATGACAGCCGGGCGCGGCCGGTGACCGGGCACAGGTCGGCTCCGGCAGGGGTCCGGGCCGGGCCGGGCCGCCGGTCGGTCAGGAAGACCGGGCCGCGGGTACGGCCGGCGAGCAGGCGAGGCAGCAGCCGGGCGGTGCCGGACTGCCACAGGATCCAGTCGGTGGTGCCGCACTTGCGGCGTACGCGGCCGCGCTTGGACTCCAGCACAAGGTCGCCGACGTCGAGTCCGAGGACCTCGACGGAGCTGGCGGCCGACCAGATGGCGGCGGTCTTCACCGCGGCGTGGCAGGACACGGCCGCCCGCACCTGGAACCGCCACCGCTCCGCCCTGCGCTCCTTCACCACCTGGGCCGCCGCACGGTGGAGCATGAGCGACCTGGCCGTGTTGATCGAGCGGCGCCGGGAGAACGCCGACACCACCAAAGCCATCGACCGGCACCTGACCAGGACCCCATTCCCAACATACAGGCCCCCGACGCGACGGCAGGGGCTGAAAGCACGAGGGCCCGCGCCGCAGCGTGGCCCGGGTTGCCGGCCGGTTCGGTCGCGTCGAGCCCCGTCGCGCCGCGACCGCGTACGTGCGCGGACTGCTGGCCGACATTGACCGTAAGAACTGCTGGAACCTGGCCGAACATGCTGGGCTGAGCGGGCCGCAGACGTTGCAGCGGTTGCTGCGCACCGCCCGCTGGGACGCCGATCAGGTGCGATGATGTCCGGGACATCGTCGTCGACCGGCTCGGCCCCGGCGGCGTGCTGATCGTGGATGAGACCGGCTTCGTCAAGAAGGGCACCGGATCGGCCGGGGTGCAACGGCAATACAGCGGCACCGCGGGCCGCATCGAGAACTCCCAGGTCGGCGTGTTCCTCGCCTACGCCACCCCGGCTGGGCGGGCGCTGCTGGATCGGCGGCTCTACCTGCCGGAGCATACGTGGCTGGCCGACCGCGGGCGGTGCCGGGCGGCCGGCGTCCCGGACGAGACCGGCTTTGCCACCAAGCCCGCGCTGGCCACCGCCATGGTGCTGGCTGCGCTGGAGGCGGGGGTGAGCGCTCCTTGGCTGACCGGCGATGAGGTCTACGGCCAGGACCCGCGCCTGCGCGCCGCCCTGGAGCAGCGCCGGATGGGATACGTGCTGGCCATCGCGGGCAACCGGCGCGTCGAGCTCGAGGGGGTTCAGGTGAGCGCGGCCGAGGTTGCCACGCGCGTGGCCGACCGGCACTGGCACCGCTACCGCGCCGGCCAGGGAGCCAAAGGGCCGCGCTGGTATGCCTGGGCCTGGGCCCGGATCGACGAACGCGAGGCCCAGGGCTGTCGGTGGTTGCTGATCCGGCGCAACCTGACCACCGGCGAGCTGGCGTTCTACCGCTGCTACGCGCCCGCCCGGCAGCCGCTGATGGCCCTAGTCAAGATCGCAGGAGCCCGGTGGGCGGTGGAGGAGTCCTTCCAGGCTGCTAAGGGCCAGGTCGGCCTGGACCACTACCAAGTGCGCGGCTGGACGGCCTGGCACCGTCACATGACCCTGGCTCTGCTCGCCCTGGCCGTGCTGACGGCCAGGGCCGCCGCCCAGCCACCCAGCACCGCCGACGACCGCATCCCGCTGACCCTGCCCGAGATCCGCCGGCTGCTCGCCGCACTCGTGCTGACCCGGCACCGCTCCGTCGCGGATCTTCTGCGCTGGTCAGACTGGCGCCGACGCCACCAGGCCACCGCCCGGCACTGCCACTACCAGCGCAAATCCGAACCATGATCGCGAAGTGTCACTGGAGTATTAGGAGAGGCCGACCCGCTCACAGTCGGGCGTGGTCGGTTGGTGCGCTTGTTGGTTGGGTGGGGCCGGCCGGTCCGCTCACGGGCGGGTGCGGCTGGCTGGCCCGCTCACAGCCGGGCGCGGCCGGCTGGTCCGCTAACCGGTCAGGTATGGCCAGCCGGTCCGCTCGGCGCCTCCGCCCGCGACGCTGGCCGTACCCGATCGAAACCCTCCGCCCGTCCGCCCGACCGCCGCGCCCGCGACGGCCACCAGTTCGCCCTACCGAGCAACTGCATCGCGGCAGGCACGACGATCGAGCGCACCAGAGTGGCGTCGATCACCACGGAGAGCGTGAGCCCGACCCCGATCGTGATCAGGAACAGCGACGTCGCCGTGAAACCCATCGTGGCCAGGACGACGACCATCAGCAGCCCCGCCCGGGTGATGAGCGAGCCGGTGCCACGCAGGCCCGTGATGACCGCGCGCCGGTTGTCGCCGGTGGCCACATACTCCTCATGGATACGGCTCACCAGGAACATCTCGTAGTCCGTCACCAGGCCGAAAGCGATGGTGACGATAAGCCCGAGCGCCCAGACATCCGTGGTGCCCACGACCGGGAAGTTCATCAGCCCGGCCAGTCCACCCTCCTGGAACCCCCAGACGATGATGCCGCACGAGGCCGCCAGCGACAGGAACGCGACGGCGACGGCCTTGACCGGCACGAGTACGGACCGGAACGCCAGGAAGAGCAGCACGAGGGTCGACAGGCCGATGAAGGCCAGCGCCCACGGCAGCGCCTGCGTCGTCGCGTCGCTGTTGTCGAGGCTGACCGCCGGCCCGCCGGGGCCGCCGACGAGAACCTCTGTGGTGCCGGCCGGAGGGTTGAGGGACCTGATGTCCCGGACCAGTTCCAGGTTCTGCGCGTCGTCGGCCTCGCCCTGGTAGGTGACGGTGACCCAGGTCAGCTCGGGGTCGGTGAGATGGACGCCGGCCGTTCCGGCGTTCGGGAGCCCTTCGACGGACTTCAGGTAGTCGTCGAGGGCGGCCCGCTCCACCGGACCGGCTACGGCGATGTCCATCCGCGTGCCGGCCGGGCCGTTCTGGGGGAAGTCCGCCCGCAGTATCGCCGGGACCACCTGGCCCTCGTTGTCGGCGGGCAGGTAGCGGTGGTTGGTGAGACCCTGCTGCAGCGAGAGCAGCGGGGCCGCGGCGATCAGCAGCGCCAGCAGGCCACCGGTCAGCCACGGCAGCGGTCGGCGGGTGACGGCTTCGGCGAGCCACCGCCACGCCCGGTCCTCCCGGGTGACGGACTCGGCCGTCCGCCCCTCCCCAGTGACGGTACGGAGCCGACGCCGCGGCCAGGGCAGACGCAGCGCATTGATCCGATGGCCAAGCACCGCCAACCCCGCAGGCAGTACGACGAGCGCAGCCAGCAGATCGAACAGCACGACCGCGATCCCCCCGAACCCGAACGCCCGCGAAATCGGCTGCGGAAAGAACATCAGCCCACAAAGCCCAATGATCACCGTCAGCCCGGAGAACGCCACCGTATGCCCAGCCGTGTTCATCGTCACGACCAGCGAAGCCCGCACATCGCCACCACTACGCACAAGCTCCTCACGGAACCGGCTGACCATAAAAAGCCCGTAGTCGATCGCAAGCCCAAGCCCAAGCAACATCGAGATCTCCATAGCGAAGATCGAGATGTCGGTGACATGCGTCAGGACCCGCAGCATCACCAGCGATCCGAGAATGGCCAAGATGCCCAGCACGAGCGGAATGGCAGCAGCCACCACCCCCCGAAAGATGATCAACAGCAGGACCAGCAGCACCGGCAGCGAGATCATGTTGGCGGTGGCCAGATTCTCCGTGGCCAGCCGCTGCAGGTGGAACACGCTGGTGGAACCGCCCGCGATATGCGTCCGCAGACCCTGAGCACGCACCTGCTGCTCGATCTTGGCGTACGATGCCAGACGCTCCTCGCTGTCCGCGCCACGCAGCACGATCGTCGCCAGCGTCGCGCGCCCGTCCTTCGAGAGATAGCCCGCACGCTGCTCCTCGGTGAGCCCGGGGCTCCAGTAGCTGGTCCAGGAGGCGACCTCCGTCCGCGGCAGGCCGCTGAGCGCCGCCGTAACCGCCTGCTCGAAGGCCGGATCGTCAGCCGACAGCCTGCCGGTGGGGTCGCTGTAGATCGCCACCGCGTCCGCCTGCGCCGGCCGGTGCCCGAAGTGGCCCTCCAGGAGCTCGGTGGCCCGGTACGACTCCGCGCTCGGAGCCTCCAGCCCGCCGGTGTCCAGGGCGCCGAAGACCCCGCTGCCCCAGACGCCGGCGAGCACCGCGAACAAGGCGGCCACGATCAGTAACACGCGCCTGCGCGCGTAGGCGAGATGCCCTAGCCACGAGAACACGGCGACGCCTCCCGCGCGGTCCGGGCCCGGCCGTTCTCCCCGCTCAACTCAGGCCGCCGTCCACCCGCAGGACCGCGCCGGTCACGTAGGAGGCGCGGTACAGCTCCACGGCCCGGTTCACGGCGGCGTGTACGCTGCCGGCGTCGGCGAGGTCGCACACCACGTGGTCGGCCGTGCCGCCCGCCGCCCGGATCTCCTCGGTCACCGCCTTGAGCTGGTCCTCGGTACGGGCGGCGAGCAGTACCGAGGCGCCCTCGCGGGCGAACAGCCGTGCGGCGGCGGCGCCGATGCCGCGTCCGGCACCGGTGATGAAGGCGATCTTGCCGGCCAGCAGGCCCTGACAGGTGTCATCAGTCATGGCAGGAAGCCTGGCGGCGGGCGGAAGGCTCAGCCAGGCACCGGCTGTACCTGGCTGAGCACGGCGCGGGTCACGCATAGTGGGAACGTGGACAGACAGGAACTGGCCGCCTTCCTGCGCAGCAGGCGAGAGCGGATCTCCGCCGCCGACGTGGGACTCCCGGCCGGGCGGCGGCGCCGTACCCCCGGATTGCGCCGGGAGGAGGTGGCCCAGCTCGCCTACATCTCGACCGAGTACTACACCCGCCTCGAACAGGCCCGCGCCCCGCGCCCGTCGCGCGAGGTGCTGGCCGGGCTGACCAGGGCGCTGCGCCTGTCGGACGCCGAACGCGACCACCTGCACCACCTGGCCGGGGCCCCGCCCGCCCCGCCGCCCGGCCCGTGCCGCGAGGTGCAACGCAACACCCTCGACCTGCTGGACCGGCTGCCCCAGGCGGCCGCGTTCGTGCTGTCGGCGACGTACGAGGTGATCGCGTGGAACGACCTGGCGGCCGCGCTGATGACGGACTTCTCCGCGCTGCCCCGGCGCGACCGCAACCTGATCCGGCAGGTCTTCCTCGGGGTGCACCTGGAAGGGTCCCGGCTGCCCGTCCTGGCGCCGGCGGACCGGGCCGTGTTCGCCCACGAGGCGGCCCGGCGGCTACGTGCCGCCGCCGCCCGCTACCCCGGCGCCTCCGAGGTGGCGGAGCTGGTGGCGGAGCTGCTGGCCGGTAGCGCGGAGTTCGCCCGGCTGTGGGCCTCGCACGACGTGTCGCCCGGGCCGAACATGCGCAAGACCCTGCAGCACCCGCTGGTCGGCCCGATCACCCTCAACTGCGATGTCCTGGACATCTCCGACCGGGACCAGCACGTGGTGATCTACACGGCCGACCCCGGTTCCCCCGCTGAGGAGGCGCTGCGGCTGCTCTCGGTGATCGGCACGCAGCGGATGAACGTGCCAGGATGAACCGGTCACATCTGGCTGACCAGCTCGCGGGCCCCTTCGACGGCGATCTCGACGGCGCGGTTGGCCAGCGGTGACCGGGTGCGTCCGGCCGGCCAGTACAGGTACCACGTGCTGGACGGCGACGGGTGCAGGTGGTGGATGCTGATGGTTGGCGGGCCAGGCGACCATCGGGACGTCGTCGAGCAGGCTGACCGGTACGGTGCCGTCGGGGAACGCGCCGGCGCCGGCCACCAGGAGGTACGGCTCGTCGAGCAGCTTGACGTGCTCGACGTCACCGTCGATCCGGCCGTTGGGGCCTCCGGGCCGGTCGAAGACGGGGCCGCCGACGGCCTTCTCCAGCGCGGCGATCTGCTGGCTCACCGAGGACGGCGCCCTCAACCCCCGATCAGGGTGGTGACGTAGGCATCCAGCCACTCCTCCACGGCTGGCGTCGTCAGCTCCGTCCTTCCCGCCTGCCGCCATGGCCTGGCCACCACTCGCACGTCCTCCGAGCAGGCCAGCGCGTCCCGCACCTGCCAGTACAGCCGCTCGCTCGCGGTCGCGGCAAGCACCCCGCCCGCCTCCTCGTACGCCGCGGCGAACCGCGGACCCCACGCCGGGCCGTGCAGCAGCGCGAGGTTGGTGGAGCAGTGCGCCACATCGAGATCCGCCGGGCCCCAGGAGGCGCCTGCCCAGGCGACCACCGGACAACTGCCGCCTCATCGCGGCCGGTCATTGGTCACCGGGGCCGCAGCCGATCCCGTCGCCGTCGGTGTCCAGCCGGTGCCGGTCGCGGCCGTGGACCGGCACCGGCGGGTAGTCACGCGCCCTGAGCCACCCGCACCTGTCCCGCACCCCGGGCGGAAAAGTCCACGGCACGCACAGTCCGGCGCCCTTGATGGACACCGCCGCGTTCTCCGGCAGCCCGGCGGCGACCTGCCGGTAGGCGCCGTCCAGCAGCTCGGCCAGCTCGCGTAGGTGCACGGCCGGATCGGCGTCCAGCCCGAGCGCGGTCAGCACCGCCGCCCGCTCGCGCACCCACAGCCGTTCCTCGATCAGCCGGGCCCGCGGATTGCCCCACTTGTCCGCGCCGACCGCGTAGACGTCGCGCCGGCGCAAGGCAGCGTGCAGGGCCTCCAGGATGCAGAAGGTGTAAGCGGGCCTGTCGATCAAGGGCGCCTCCAGCTTCGGGTTGCCGAACACCAGGCGCCGCCACGAGCCGGTCACCAGGTCCTCGAACCCCTTGATGTGCTCGCGGCCTGGCTTGCGCGCGGCCATCAGGCGGGGCAGTGCACGCAGCGCGGCCAGGATCGGCGAGCCCGCCGCGGTGCATCCCCACGGGATCACCGAGGCCAGCATGTCGACGAACGGCCGGATCGTGCCGAAGCGGTCGAGGAGTTCCACCCGCCATTCCAGGTCGCCGTCGTCCTCGGTGCTGGGCAGCGGCAGCAGTTCCAGCACCGTCTCCACCGCGGCCGCCAGTTGCTGGCGGGAGACGACCTGCTCGATGTGGTCGAGCACCTCTGGCACGGTGAGCACGTGCTGCTCGCCGTCCGGCCGGTCGTCCTCGGAGCCGTCGCCTTCCTCGGCCGGGCCGGACGGCGGTGTTTCCAGCAGGATCGTCCACGCGGTTGCCAGCCGGGAGGCCGCCACCCGCAGCCGGGGCAGGTTGCGCAGCTTTTCCTTGTCGGCCGCCCGGCCGGCCCGGGCCAGCAGCACCGTCGACATCAGCAGGTCGAACAGCAGCAGCGCGTCATCGACCGCGGTGCCCTCCAACTGGCGCACCGTGGCCAGCAGGGTGGCCAGTCGGCGGTCCTTCTCCAGCTGTTCGATCCGGAACGCCTTGGCCGTCATCCCGAACCGGGCCAGCTCGGCCAGCTTCACCGGCGCCACCGCGGTACAGTCCACCGCCCCGGTGCCCAGCCCCAGCACGTAGGAGGCGCGATCCAGCGCTTGCTCCATCCCGGTGCCTGACAGCTTGGTCACCGCCGTACGCATCCACTCCAAGGTGGAGACCCTCTTACCATCCGGCACCTGCAGGGTCGCCACCAGCTCGGCCCGCATCGGCGGCGGCGCGGCCTCGGCCAGGCCGCGGTTGATCGCCTCCAGCTCAGTCCGGCGCACCTCGGTGACCAGCCGGGACAAGGTGGTGATGCCCGGCAGCAGCACCCGGTTGGTGATCAGCCACAGCACCGCCCGGTCGAACAGCTCCCGGCGCGAGTCCCGGCTCTTGCGCACCCGGGAGGCAATGAACGTCGCCACCTCCCCCTCGGCGGCCGAGAACTCGCGATAACCCAGCATGGTCCGGATCTTTCCGGCGTGCTCGTACGGCGTCTGCGGGCGGTCGCCGTACAACTTCGCCACCGAGACGTCGGCGATCCCCAACTGTTCGGCCACGTACTCCACCACCACCTGCGGCACGTCGGCCGGCCCGGAGTCAGTCAGGAACGTGCCGAGCATGCGCACCGTGCCCCACTGGATGGACCAGCCCAGGCGATTGTGCAAGCGCCGTTTGTCCCGCGCTTCGTTCAGCGCGGCGGCGTCCAGGAAGAAGAACTTCTCCAGTTCCTCCGGCGTCGGGTCCGCCACGAACCGGCCATACCGGTCAACTTGTGCGGCGGAGAGATACTCCTGTGCCACAATCCGTCACGCTACGCGCACCTTAGATCACTACTAGGTAGTACGTCTAAATCGAGACCGAAGACTGCGTCGTCGTCAGCGGCCCCAAGTGCTTAGCGGGAATTCCCGGCCGGATATGACCAGGACCCCGGAATGCGCCGGCCGGCGGCTACGGCGAACTGGCCGCGAAAGGGAACCGGGCAAGCAAGGCGGCGCGCTGGCCGCACGAACGGCTCACGTAACCGTCAGGGCGGACCAGCACCGTCCCGTACGGCCAGCCGTCCACGACGTGCACCGGAACGTCGGCCTCCACGCCGGGATCGGCCGTGAGCACGCACCACTGCGATCCGACGAGATCCAGCGTGGACACCCCGTCGGCCACCCACATGTGCGGCAGGCGGGATCCCGGCGACCCGTCGAAGCCGAGGGCGACGTCCTCGGTGGAGGGGAGCTCCGCGCCGCCGTACCGGTAGCCCATGTGCACCACCGGCGCGTTGATCGCCCCCGCTGCCCTGCGCGCCTCCGCCATGTCCTTCCCCCAGTGCAGGGACGGATCGTTGAACCGCAGCTGTGCCTGCTCCATCGTCATGAGGGCCACCGGATGACGCTCGGCGTGGTAAGTGTCCAGCAGTTCGGGCCCGGCCTCACCGCGCAGCACGTGCGCGAGCTTCCACGCCAGATTGTGCGCGTCGGCGATGCCGGCGTTCAGCCCGAACGCGCCCAATGGGGGGATGGCGTGCGCCGCGTCGCCCACCAGGAAGACCCGCCCGACGGAGAGGCGATCGGCCACCTGGCCGCGCCCCCGGAACGTCAGCACGCTGCGGATCTCCACCTCGATCGACGGGTCGCCGAGCGCGGTGCGGATGAGCTCCGGAGCCGGCTCCGTGTCGAGGGCGGTGAGGAAGACCCACTCGCGCTCGCCGTCGACGGTCACCAGCAGGCCGGTCGCGTCCGGATGCTCGATGTTGCACATCGCGAACGGCTTGCGCGGACGCAGATCCGCGGCGAACAGGACGCTCGTCGTCTCCTTACCGATCGCACCGGGACCAGTGAGGCCGATACCGAGGATCTGCCGGACCCGGCTGCGCACACCGTCGGCCGCCACCAGATAGCGCGCCCGCACGACACGCCCGTCGGACAGGGTCGCCGTGACGCCGTCGGGATCCTGCTCGAACGAGTCAAGCGCGACGCCGAACTCCACGTCGCCCGCCCTGGTGATCAGCACGCGGTCGAACCGGTTCTGTGCGCAGGTGCCGCGGATCCGGGCCGGCGTGTAGGTGAGCTCGGCCTCGCCTCTCGCCTTCCACGCCACGCCTTCGGTGAAGTCGGCCTCGGCGAGCGTGCGCCCCCTGATCTTGCCCGCCTGCAAGTCGACCGCGGCCTCGTTGACCGCCTGTTCCAGGCCGACCTCGCGCAGGATCTCCACCGACCGCAGCCCGATGCCGTTGGCCCTGGGGTGGTGCGACAGCTCCGGCTTCTCCTCGACGACGAGGGGCTTGACGCCGTGGTGGCGCAACAGCACCGCGAGCATCAGCCCGACGGATCCGCCGCCGGCGATCAAGACATCTGTGGTTACAGTGTTCCCGTTCATGGGCACACTGTAACCACAGATGTAGACTGCCGTCCATGCCGCTTGTCTGGGAGCGCGAGCCGTACCGGCCGAAAAGGCAGGCTCTGAGCGTGGAACGCATCGTGGACGCGTCCATCGCCATCGCCGACGCCGAGGGGCTCGACGCGCTGTCGATGCGCCGCGTCGCCGCCGAGCTGTCGACCGGCACGACCTCGCTCTACCGCTACGTGGACAGCCGCGATGACCTGCTCGACCTCATGGCCGACGCCGTGCTCGACGACCACGTGCCGCTGACGGGAGACTGGCGCGCCGACCTCGATGCGTACGCCCACCACGAGCGCGAGCTGTGGCTGCGGCACGCCTGGCTCGCCCCGCTGCTGGCGACCCGGCCATCGCTCGGCCCCAACTGGCTGCGCGGCCTGGAGCACGCCCTCACCGCGGCCGCCCCGCTGACCTCCGACATCGCCGACGCGGGCTCGGTCGTCGGGCTGATCAGGGACTACGTGCGCGGCGCGGTCATGCGCGAGCTCGCCGAGAAGGAGACCCAGCGGCGCACCGGTCAGACCGAGGACGAGTGGCGCGCCGACGTCGCCCCCTACATGCGCCAGGTCATCGAGAGTGGCGCATACCCCCAGGTCTCCCGCCTTGTCACCGAGGCCGCCGACCCGAGTCCCGCCGAACAGTTCTCGTACGGCCTGCGCCGCATCCTCACCGGGATCGCGGCCTCTCAGCAGACGGCGAAGTGATCACGAATGCCCCGAGGCCGGCCCGCCCGGACGGGGACCGGCCTCGGCCGCGCGGCCACCGCGTTCGCGCGCGTGGCTGTGGTCACGATGGGCGCGCGGGGCTTTGGCGGCGTAACAGACCGGAAGCCGTCAGTGGGTGGCGGCGACGAGTCCGGCGAGGTCGAGGGCGTCACCCTTGACGTCGGCCAGCCACTCGTCCTCTATGTACTCGAAGCCGCCGGTCTCGGTGTCGAGCAGGCCGATACTCCCGGCCGTCACCCGTTGTCCGGGGTTGACGGGCTCCGGCGCCCACTCGGTGATCTTGGGCGGCACCAGTTGGGCGAGCGCGTAGGAGGTCGTGCGGCCGTAGCGGCGTGGGCCATTGGGGTGGTGGTAGTGGCCGCTGACGTGCAGGCGCGGCTGCAGGTGTTCGATGAGCCGGGTCAGCTTCGGCGAGCCCTGCACGTTCCCGCGCCGGTCGAGTGACATCCCGTACGGGCCGTCGTGGGTGACCAGGACGTCCACGCCACCCGGTTCGACGTCAGTCAGCCGCGCGTAAGCGCGCTCGTCCAGATCCATCTTCCCGGGAACCTCGATCAGCCCCAGGAACGCCACCCGCTGCCCGGCGACCTCGACCACGTTTCCGCAGGCGACGTGGCGGTAGGCCCCGAGCGGGTCCACCGGCACGACCTCGGCGGCCGCCGCGTCGTGCAATGAGGCCAGCCAGTCGTGATCCTCGTGGTTACCACTGACGAACAGCACCGAAGGAACCTGTCCGAGGGCCAGGCCCACGCCTTCGGCCAACGACGGCGACGGATCGAGCAGGCGGAAGAAGTCACCCTGGGCGGGATGATCATGCCAGAAGCGGCGGCTGGACTCGTCGAACCGCTCGAACGACGGGAACGCGCCCAGATCTCCGACCTGGATCACGGCGTCGAGCCGGATCCCGCGACGATCCTGAAGCAGCACCGCAGCACCCAGGGCGTGCAGCACACAACCATGGACATCGCCCACAAAAGCGATCTTCATCGCCTGTCGACCTTTCGCAGAGAGCCATTCGGACATGGCTCGGCACCGGTCGAGCGGCGCAACGATGCGGTGTCAACCACCGGCCCTGAACCGGTGACTCACATCCCAGCGCTCCCACCGCCATCTCGACGACCGAGCCGGATCGAGCATCGCACCCACGCGGAAGATCGGTCAAGCCGAGCGCTGTGCCGGGGAGGCGGGGGTTCTTCAGCCCGTGCCCGTCGAGATCGACGGCGATCGACGGTACGCCCCTGCGGGCGAGGACACCGTGAGCCCCCGATCTGAATGCCCCGTCGCACGAACACGGCGCTGACCAGGGCATTTGACCTCAACTCAAGTTGAGCTGATGAGCTGTTCGCCGTCGGCCCCAGGACCAGAGAGCGAACAGCATGGACAACACGACCACAGACTCGTCCCCGCATCCGGCCGCAGTGGATCGGCCGACAATGTTGACACTTCCCGTGGTCCTTGTCGGCGTCGTTCTGGTGGCGATGTCCATTTCGGGGACCGCGGTCGCGCTGCCGGGCATGGGCCGTGATCTCGATGCCTCGGGATCGGCGTTGAACTGGGTCGTTGCCGGATACAACCTGGCCTTCGCCGCGATGACCCTCGTCGCGGGCTCGACCGCCGACCGGGTGGGCCGCCGCCGGGTGTTCATCGTCGCGGCGCTGGTCTTCGCGGCCGGATTTCTCGCGACGGCCCTGAGCCAGGCGATCGTCATCACCGACGGCCAGGCCATGGCCTTGGTCCCGGCGGAGGTCGTCGGCATGGCGGCCGGGTTTCTCAACACCCTGCGCGGAGCGGCCGAGGCGCTCGTGATCGCCGCATTCTGCGCCTCGCTCATCGGCCTCCTGGCGGCCAGGCTCGGCGACGCCGGCAGCGCCGCGGCGGTCAGCGCCGGACGCATCACCAGCGGAGCCGGGGCCGCCGCCGAATTGGACGCCTTCACCTGGTCCTGGCAGATGACCCAGCTCGGCGTCGCCCTGCTCTGTCTCGTACTGTCGGTCGTCGCGGGCGCGTTGATCCTCCGCCGCGCCACCAGGCCCCGCCACACCGTCTGATCACCTTCCCAGCAAGGAGACGCCGTGCGCGCCAGTCCGGACGATCGCCTCACGATCGGTGAGACCATCCGCCGGACCGGCGTGTCCGCCTCCGCTCTGCACTTCTACGAGCGCAAGGGCCTGATCTTCAGCGAACGCGGCATCGGCAACCAGCGGATCTTCTCCCGGCACATGCTGCGCCGGATATCTCTGATCATCGTGGCCAAGCGCCTGGGCATCCCGCTGTCGGACGTCGCCGACGTCTTCGCCACCCTCCCCACCGACCACGCCCCCACCCACGGGGACTGGCAGCGGGTCTCCCGCCGGTGGAAGAAACAACTGGAGGAACGCCGTCGCGCCATCGAGAGCCTTGAACCGGCTGCATCGGCTGCGGCTGTCTGTCCATGAAAGCCTGCCTGCTCCTCAACCCCGACGACGCCCTGCAGGGCAGCGGCCCCGGACCGGTACGGCTCCAGAAGTCCAGCACCTCCCCTTCCCGGAGGCCCGCGGCTCGTCCGCCCGACAAGCCGACGGCCTGACGTACGCGCATGGAATGTTCCCTACGCGCAAACCCTCACCGGGTCGTCCGGCTCACCGGCGACAACGCGGTGGCGCCTGGAACCGCGACGCCGCCGGAGAGCGCGGACAGTCACCATGAGGCTCATCTTCACCGAAAACTCACGGCAGTCGAACAGATGAACTCACCAGTACGACCCCCTCACGCTCCGTGGCGGCGGATTCGCCGGAAGTAAACGTCCAGGTGTAAGGCGTCATGACGTTTGCCCGAGCCATCCTTGGCACCGCTCACCTCGACTCGGTACACCGTCGAGGCAGCGAGGTCGGTGTGAAGGTACATCTGCTTCGCACCCATGACCGCACCCGCACCGTCCCCGAAGGATGGCGCGGGCCTGAGCGAAAGGTGCGGTGAGGGGGCGCAGGCCCCCGAAGCATCACCGGACGTAGATTAGCGAATCGGCGCACCGGCCCCGTCAGGGCTGAATATTGATGAAGGGATCCCAGCAGTAGTAACCCTGCTTCTCGCCCTTGTGGTTGAGAAGCATGAAACTGAAGTTGTAGGTGACCGTCCCCGTGTCCAGGACTTCGCACTCCCAGTAGTAGCTGTTGATTTTCTGGGTGGTGGGATTCAACGGGTCCTGACTGTTCGGCTGCGGCTCGTTGAGAACCACCGATCTCGCTACTGGGGTGCTGATCAGATTCTGTCCGGAGAGGGTGTTGAACCGGTAAAGGATGCCGGTGTACTCGGAGTTCAGGGAAAGTGTCGTCTCACGCCACCTGATGATGTCCATGGGAGAGGCGTTGATCGTCAACTCGCTACCCGGAGTGCTCCCGAGCTGGTTCTGCCGAGTGGTCATGTAGATCAGGTTGCTGCTGTCGGGAATCGACGTCGGCCCGTTCGGATCGGTGTTCTTGCCGAACTTCCCGAGAATGGTTTCCGCGTCGATGGCGATGAGGACGTTGATGAACTCCGACATACAGCAAATCTCCCTGTCGTGTGTGAAAAAGGCCGTAGCCCAGAACCCCATAACCACAACTTGGCCGTCAGATCGATCGGTGGCGCACGCGTCGCGATGACCTCCGTTCACCAATGAAAGGCGGCACTGCGCACGCCGGAATCGGGGCGATGCGCGGGGGTCGAAGGCCGCTGCATGACCGTTTCCACGATGATGTTCGCCGTGAGTGCTGTCAAGACCCCATAATGTGACCTAAATACAATGATGTTATTCCGTACCGCTTCGCGCAGGCACGATGAGCGGCCGGAATGAGTCCCGGGGGCCAGGAGGGCGTACCCCTGCCCCGGGGCAGATGTGGCGGGCAGGACAGGTGGGCATTACCGGGGTGTTCGCCTCTGGGCTCCAACAAGATCCCCGAATCTGAGCGCGACCGCCGTCACGCCCTGCGCACCACCCTCGCCGAGATGGGATTCGGCACGGCCTCGCCCGGAGTGTGGGTGGCGTCAGGAACGCTCCACGACCACGAGTGAGGGTTGCCGTAGCATCCGCCGAACATTAGTTGACGGTCTCAATGTGGCGTTGGACGAAACGGCCTGGCTTGGAATCGATGTCGACGTCGAGGGCATGCGAGCCACGGTCCTATTGGGCGTGCCGACTCTCCCCGCTGAAGGCCCCACCACCACCCCGCCGCCGGATGATGAGAAGACACCGGGCAGCCCGATGCCGATCAAACGCCCTCACAGTGCCGATCCGCGCTCGCGATCACATCGAGAACGAACTCGCCCACCAAGCCAGGCAGCCTGCGTGAATCGGCCACGAACGCATCGACGCCAACGGGCGCCGACAGCCCGAGACGCCGAGCCAGCGCCAGACGGATCAGCGGATGCCAGCGCGCCTCGAAGGCGTCCAGCGCATACTCCGCCGCGGCCTCCTTCGAGACCACCTCACCCGTCACGACCGTGTGATGCAGCCGGGGAGGAGACAACATGGTGGACATCGCCACCCGATGAGCCGGCAGCAGCGGCTTGCGCGGAGGCTTTCCCGACAACGCCTTACCGGCCCAGGCGGCAAAGTGGCCGTGCAACTGCTGCAGATTCCACTCGCGAAGCTTGCCCGGCTCCGGATCGAGGCCAAGCTCGTCCGGAGCCGGACCACGCACCGTGACGCCCTTCTCCAGGAGTACTTTCCACACCACCGGATTCACCTCGAACCCTCGCCCCCGTTTGAAGGACGGGCCACTGTGTGAGGCGACCGGGCGGATGTGCGTGACCGGCTTGCCCAGATCGCTCGCCACGACGAAAACGCCATTCAGCGTGCCAGGGATGGCCGGCCGGGCTCGGACCAGGGCTCCCCAGGCCGCTGGCACGTTACCGACCTTGTGCAGCAGTGCCAGCCGGCGCATAGCCCGTTCGCCGAGGTCACCATCCACTGCGGCGACGAAGTCGATGTCGCTACCTTCGGCCTGCCAGGCGCCCAATGCGACCGAGCCGACGACGTAGAACCCGCAGATCCGCCCCGGCAGCAGCCGGTCGGCCACGGACAGATAACGGGAAACCGCGCGTGCCACATCGTTTGGAAGCATGAGACGAAGGCTTCCACAACCGACGTCGCGGCGGTGACTTGATCGACTCAACCAGCGAGTCCCAGAACCGGCTGTCGACAACTCCTCGTAACGTGCACCGGCGAGACTATGCGGCCCCCGCACTGGGGCAATCCGCCTTGGGGTCGACGACAGGCTCCTCAAGCACGAGCCACCACGAGTCTGGGAGCTGTGTCGCACCCAGAGGTGGTGCCGAAGCTGGTGTTCGGATCGTGCTCGAGTGATCGCGAACTGGCCCCGGACAGGGGTGAGCAGGAGTCCGGAAAGCCTCTCAGCCGGCCCGGCCCAAGGTCACGGTGCGAGATCCGGGTGCGAAGTCACCGAAGGACTGTTGCCAGGACTCACCGGGCCAGTAGTACGTCACACGGCCCTCGACGGGCCGGTAGTGGGCTGTGTAGAGCGTTCCCGCCCCCTGCTCGTCGAGGGATCGATACAGCGGCGGCTTCAGCATCGCCGCCACGTCCGCACCCGCGGCGCGAATGGCGCGCAGCCGCTCCTGCGTCCGCAAGACCCGCTCCTGCTCGTCGGTCACCGGCAGGTGCTGATGATTGGCGGCGCAGGCATCCGGCGCTACCGTGGCGGACATATCCGGCCCCACGAACACCGTCACCGCCTTCGCGGGATCGACAAGGGTGAGGTTCTGGGGGACGGCGACCGGCAGGGACCGCAGCCTGCCGACCGCCTCATCGACGGTGTCGCACGTCTCCAGCAGGTAGCGCACCACGATGAGAATGGCGAAGCCACGTCCGTAGACGGAACGTCCGCCGAAGGTGAGTGAGACCGCGAGACCGGCGTCGTTCATCCCGTCCAGCAAACCCCACAGCACGTCCTGCATCCCGATCACGGGGCGCAGGAAGCAGGAGGAGACGATGGTGCCCTCGCACTGATCGGGCGGGAAGTCATAGTTGCGCAGCAGAGTGCCGTTCCTGCCGATCTGGGTGCAGGCCGGGGAGAACGGCCGCAGTGCCGCGTGGGTGAGGAAGCCTTCCGCCTCGGGCCGGTCGAGTTGGCCGGCCAGGCGGTCCAGAACCGGGACCAGTTCCGGCATGCGCGCACGGAACAGCGCCCGAACACGGTCCGCGCCCTCCGGAGTCCGGCCCTCCGCGGTCAGCAGGCCCTCCATGTCCTGCCACAGGGCCCGGGCGTGGGCGGCCCACCGCCCGTCGCCGCCGTCGCCGACCTCGATCGCCTGGAAGGACTTGTGCTGTTGCCGCATGGCCGCCAACTTCCCCCTGTGAGAATCGGACGAGGTGAGCGCAACCTAGCCCATTGTGCGGGTAATTCACCAGGTAGGGCGGCGGCCGGGCCGCCGGCCGACGGCTTCGGCCAGGCCGCGTGAGCCAGCCGGGGGTCGGATGCCTGAGGTGGGATGGCATGTTGTAGAGCACCTCACGGAGCCCTGGCATCGCGTCCGAGGGCTGATCCCGGGGACCGGGTTGAGGTCACAGCAATCGGTCGACCAGCCCGTCGACGTAGTCCGGCGTGAGCGGGCCGAAGCCGAACAAGACGCGGATATACATCGGGGCCAGGATGTGGTCCAGCACGCCGAACGCGTCGGGTGCGTGCTCGCCACGTTCGCGGGCGCGATCGAGCACGGACTGCAGTTGCCGGGTGCGTTCGGCGAGGAGGTCGTCACGCGCCTGCAGGCCCTGGGGACCGTTGCTGGACAGGGCGTCGGCCAGGCGCAGCAACGCCAGACCGTCGGGTCCGGTGATCTCGCGGGCGACGTTGGCCGCGTAAGTGCGCAGGTCGCCGGCCAGGCTCCCGGTGTCGGGCATCGGCGACTGCGCGTTGAGGCGGGTGAGCGCCACGTCGGTGAGCAGGGTTTCCAGGCTGCCCCACCGGCGGTAGATGCTGCTGTCGGCCACGCCCGCGCGGGCTGCGACCTCGCCGACGGTGAAGTTGCCGTAGCCGCGCTCGCTGATCAGGTCGGTGACGGCCTGGTGCACCGCCGCGCCGACGCGGGCGCTGCGCCCGCCGGGCCGCCGGGCTCCCTGTCGCTCGTTCATGCCCCCACCTTAACGCAGTCGTGACTTGCGTTTGCGAGGCAGCCTCCTTACAGTCGCCTAACGCAGCCACTGGCTGCTTTAGAGCGCCCAGACGCCGACCGCGTCGGCCGTGGAGAGGTGCGACTAACGATTGAGAGGAATCCCCATGGCTGCATCGCCTGCGGCCGTAGGCAGTCGACCCAACCGGGCCGTGCTGCTCACGGTGACCTGCCTAGGCCAATTCATGGTCCTGCTCGACAACACGATTGTTGGAGCGGCGCTGCCCGATATGCAGCACCGGCTGCACACTCAGCTGACCGGCCTGCAATGGATCGTCGACGCGTACGTACTGCTGGTCGCCATGCTGCTGCTGTCCGGCGGTGTCTTCGCCGACCGGTTCGGCCGCAAGCGGGTGTACCTGACCGGCGTGGCGATGTTCACCGCCGCGTCGGTGCTGTGCAGCCTCGCGCCCTCGGTCGGCTGGCTGGTCGCCGGCCGGGTGCTGCAGGGCATCGGGGCCGCGGCGCTGAGCCCTGCCTCGCTGGCCCTGCTCGCCGCCGCCTATCCCGTACCGCGAGAACGAATCAAGGCGATCGGGCTGTGGGCCGGATTCAGCGGAATCGGTCTGGCCGCAGGCCCCGTGGCCGGCGGCGTGCTGACAGATGCCTTCGGCTGGCCCGCCATCTTCCTGGTCAATCTGCCCATCGGCGTAGTCCTTCTGCTGGTCGGTCTGCGCAGCCTTGAAGAGACCCGCAATCCGGGCGCCCCCGCGATCGATGTCCCGGGGACGGTGCTGTCCGTTCTGGGGGTGGGAGCGCTGACCTACGGGCTGATCGAGGGTGGCGCCCGCGGCTGGACGTCGCCGCTGATCCTGGGCGGCTTCACCGCTGCCGTGATCCTCCTCGCCGCCTTCGTCGCCGTCGAAGCGCGTCGTTCCGCTCCGATGCTGCCGCTGCGGCTGTTCCGGCAGCGGCTGTTCACCGTGTCCAACACCGCCATGGTCGTGGTGGGGTTCGCGCTCATGGGTTCGTCGTTCTTCTTCTCCCAGTTCTTCGTGTACGTCCAGGGCAGCTCGATCCTGCGCGCCGGCCTGCAGACCCTGCCGGCATCCCTCGCCATGGTGATCGTCAGCCCGTACGCGGGCCGGCTCGCCGCCCGGTACGGCTTCCGAATCGTGGTCACCATCGGCCTGGCCCTGGCCGGCCTGGGACTGCTGGCGCTCGGCATGGTGCACGCCGACACCGGCTACGGGAACGTGTGGTGGCGGCTGGGAGTCGTCGGCATCGGCTTCGCCCTGACCATGTCCCCACTGACGGGAGCCGCCATCCAAGCAGTCAGCCCGCAGGAAGGCGGCCTCGCGTCAGGCATCAGCAGCACCACCCGGCAGATCGGCGCGGTGCTCGGCGTGGCGGTACTCGGAGCCATCGTCCGCACCCGGCAATCCGGCGGCGCCTCCTTCGAGACCGGCCTCAACAGCGCCTTCCTCGCTGCCGGCACCGTCACTTTGGCCACCGCCGTGTTCACCGGCCTGTGGTTGGCGAGATCCAAGCCCGCGGCGCCGCAACGTTCCACCGATCCAGGTGCGGTCACCACCTCGAACGAGGCATCCGCGAACAGCCGTTGACGGCGACACCGACCTTGGCCGGGAGGCGTCCCGCCGGATGATCCCCAGCGACCAGTGCCTTGATCGGGCCCCAGGGTGAGGTCAGCCGTTCGTAGCGAGCCGGCACGGCGAGCCTGGGGCAGGTCAGGGACTGGGCGCGACAGACCAGGACCCGGCTGGGCGAGCTGATCGACAACCGGAACGTCGTCAAGATCTACTACGCTGCGGGCAGCCCTGTGAAGAGCGATGCCCGCTTCCGGGCGGGCTGGGCCCGCGCCCTGCTCAGGGACGGCGTTTACACCTTCACCGACGCCCAGCGCAAGCCCGTCGAGTTGGACCTGGGGATCGGCTCGTGGAGCAGGAACAACAACGAGATCATCACGTCCCAGGACTTCCGCGCCGATCACAACGACCACATCCACGTGGCCCTGAGCGAGGCGGCCCGGCAACGGTGACGACGCATCAGGTGCGTGACCAGCGGTGAACGATCGCTCCCTTCCAGGGAAGCGCACGCTGAGACCCTCGGACTTCTCGCAGAAATAGGGGCGGCCGGGGGCTCTCGTGGAGGTACCCGTCGGGTTGTCAGACCTGCACAGTGCCGCCGTCGACGAAGAGTTCCGTACCGGTGACGAAACGGCTCTGGTCGGAAGCGAGGAACAGGGCCACGTCCGCAACGTCCTCCGGCCGGCCGATCCGGCCGAGCGGGATCCGGGAGCCAGATACTCCTTCACCTGCCTGCCCTGCTCCGTGTCGGCGCCGATGGCCCCGTCGAGGCCGGGTGTGTCGATCGTCCCCGGGCTGATGGCGTTGACCCGGATGCCCCGGCCTTTGAGCTCGTTGGCCCAGGTGCGGGGGAAGGACCGCGCCGCCGCCTTCGTGGCCGAGCAAACGCCGAAGCCCTCGGGGCCCTCGACCGTCCAGATGGAGGCCGACAGGATGATGGAGGCGTGGTCGTTCAGCAGCGGCAGCGCCTTCTGGACGGTGAAGACCGTGCCCTTCACGTTGACGCCGAGCAGGAGGTTGAGGCTGCGAAGCGGCGGGCGCTGGCGAAACCGATTCCGGTCGAGCCGCCGGTCACTACTGCGGTCTTTCCGTCGAGCTGTCCCATCCCATCCCCCTGGGGCGCCATTCACCGCATGCGGCTGGGAGTTTACCCAGGTCAGAGCTCATCGGCGGTCAAGGTGCGGCAAAAGCCTCAGGGCGACGCGCCGGGTCAGCCCGCAGGTCATCATCGACCTGCGGGCTGACCCGGGCAGTCGGCTCAACGCGGTCTACGGCCCCTCAAAGAGCCTCACCAACTGCCCGGCAGCGTCGAGCGTTTGAAGCCGACGCCCGGATAGTGGGCCAACTGCCGCAACTTCCCGGTTTTGACGTTCAGCCCATAGCTGCGCAGGCCGCTGCCGCCCTGGTAGTCGAGCACGACCTCGGAGGCGCTCGACCAGATCCGGACGCCGGTCAGCCCGTCCTTGGCCGGCACGCCCCGGATCGGCACCTTGCGCAACATCCGGCCGGTCTTGGCGTCGAGCAGCGTCAGAATGTTCTTCCTCAGCTCGTCGAACTCTACGGCGGCCACCGTGCGGCGATCCGGAGCGAGCTCGCTGAACATGATGAACGTGCCCTTGAAACGCACCGGCTTGCCCCCGCCCTCGACCGGCATCAGCCACAGGTCGGTCTTGCGGCTCCGTCAGGTCCTCCCAGAAGCGCAGCACGATCACCGAGCGCTGCTTGCGGGTCAGCTCGGCCAGCGCCCGGCGCAGCACGATCCTGTCGAGGGCCGCGTCGTCATAGGAGACCCCACGCTCGGGCGGCTCAGCGCTGGGCACCTCGCGCTGCGACTGGCGCCGCCACGAGATGTACTGGTTGACCAGCGCCTTGCGCGTGTACGCCGCCGGGTTACCGCCCTGGGCGAGCTTGTGCCACTGCCCGGCGACCTTCGTCAGCACGCTCTGCAGCAGGTCCTCGGCCAGATGCATCTCACCCACGAGCAGGTACGCGGTCCGCCGCGATCTCGGGACGCGTCAGCGGGCCCCGCTCCAGCAGGACCCGGAGGGCGGTGCGGTCGTTGATCGCCCGCATCAGGCTCGGTGTCCCGGGAAGGGGGGTCTTCATTTCACCTCCGCGACAGCGTTCACCGCGACGTCAAGGTCGCTGTGAGGCCGGGCGCGGCCGAGTCGGCCAGGGCCGCGTTCCCGGTGGTCAGCAGGGCCAGCGTCAGGGCGGCTGGGATCAACCCCTTCATCTGCTCCTCCTGAAGTGGTCACGTACTCGGGCTCGCGCGTCCTCCGCCGCGCCGAGCAGGTCCAGACCCGCCAGGGCGGCGCCCGCCACGGGAGGCAGACCGGCGACGACCAGGTCGGCGCGCGGCGCGACCGCGGCGAGTGCGGCCTCGATCAGGCCGAGCATCGTGGGATGCCCGGCGGTGAGCACTCCGCCGCCGAGGACGACCTCGACCGAGGTGTCCAGCAGGTCCAGGCGGCGCAGGCAGACCTCGGCCATCACGGCGACCTCCGCCGCCTGCCGTTCGACCAGGTCGGTCGCCGCGGCGTCCCCCTCGGCGGCGGCCGCGAACAGCCCCGGCACCAGCTCGTGCAGCCGGGCCCGGTCCACCTCGCCGGCGTGCAGGGCGAGGATCAGCTCCGCGACGCCGGGGACGCCGAAGTGCGACACCACCAGCCCGGCCAGCGCGGTCGCCGGGCCGCGTCCGTCCTCGGCCCGCGCGGCGTGCCAGAGGACCTCGTCGGCGAGTTCCTCTCCCCCGCCCCAGTCACCGCTCATCCTGCCGAGCGCGGGGAAACGCGCGGTCTCCCCGGTGGGCGAGACGCCGGCCGCGTTCATCCCCGCGCCGCACACCACGGCGACGCCCCACGGCCGGGAGGCGCCCGCGCGCAGCACGGCGAAGGTGTCGTTGGCCACGGACACCTCCTTGGCGCAGCCGCGGGCGGCGAACTCCGCACGTAGCGCCGCCTCCTCTTCCGGGAAGTCGGCCCCGGCCAGGTAGGCGGCCAGCACGTCGGCGTACGGCGGCGCCGCGCCGCCGAGCAGCGCACCCGCCGCCCGCTCCACCACGTCCGCCGCCGCGCTCACCCCGACGCTGTGCGGGACGAACGGCCCGGCGGTGCCGGTGGCGATCACCGCGCCGTCCTCGGCCACCAGCGCG
Organism: Nonomuraea sp. B12E4; assembly: GCF_039871825.1. Lineage (NCBI taxonomy): Bacteria > Bacillati > Actinomycetota > Actinomycetes > Streptosporangiales > Streptosporangiaceae > Nonomuraea > Nonomuraea sp. B12E4. Next base: position 23,361 of record NZ_JBDPME010000026.1, read on the forward strand.
AGGCGGGTCTTGCTGTTGCCCCCGTCCACCGCGAGTACGGTCCTCACTCGGCGGCCGCCCAGGGCAGGTGCGGGCGGTTGGCCTCGACGAGCAGGCCGGTGAGCTCCCCCGCGACGTGATCCTGGCCGACCAGGGGATGCGCGAGCAGGGCGTCGCGGACCCGGTCCGCCCCGCCGTGCACGGCCGCCTGGAGCGCCAGCTCTTCGTAGGCCGACACGTGCGCGATCAACCCGGCGTAGAGCGGCTCGACGGGCTCGACCGGCAGCGGCACCGCCCCGGCCGCGGTGACCCGCGCGGGGACCTCGATGACCGCGTCGCCGGACAGGAAGGGCAGGGTGCCGTCGTTGCGCGTGTTGACGATCTGGACGTCGCCACGGTCACCGGCCAGCGAGGCGATCAGTGCCACCGCCGCCTCGGAGTAGAACGCGCCGCCGCGCCTGGCGAGCAGCTCGGGCTTGGTGTCCACCGCCGGGTCGGCGTAGAGCGCGAGCAGCTCGGTCTCCATCGCCGCGACCTCGGCCGCGCGGGACGGCGAGACCCGCTGCTCGGCCACGACGAGGTCGTGGGCGTAGAAGTAGCGCAGGTAGTAGGACGGCACCGCGCCCAGCCGCTCGACCAGCTCGGGCGGCAGTCCGAGGCCGCCGGCGATCTCCTTGCCGTGCTCGGCGATCAGCCGCGGCAGCACGTCCACGCCGTCCAGATGGACCGAACGCTCCCAGGTCAGGTGGTTGAGCCCGACGTGACCGAGGGACACCCGCTCCGGCTCGACACCGAGGTACGCGGCGAACCGGCGCTGGAACCCGATCGCCACGTTGCACAGGCCGATCGCCCGGTGCCCCGCGTCGAGCAGCGCCCTGGTCACGATGCCCACCGGGTTGGTGAAGTCGACGATCCAGGCGTCAGGCGCGAGCCGCCGTACCGTGTCGGCGATCTCCAGGACCACCGGGACGGTACGCAGCGCCTTGGCCAGGCCGCCGGTGCCCGTGGTCTCCTGGCCCACGCAGCCGCAGCGCAGGGGCAGCGTCTCGTCCACCTCGCGGGCGGCCTGGCCGCCCACGCGTAACTGCAGCAGGACGGCGTCCGCGCCCGCCACGCCCTCGCCCAGGTCGGGCGTCGCGGTGACGACCGCGGGGTGCCCGGCGCGGGCGAGCATCCGGCGCGCCATGCCCGCGACCAGGGCCGTCCGCTCGGCGGCCGGGTCCACCAGGGCGATCTCGGTCAGCGCCAGCTCGTCCCGCAGCCGCGCGAACCCGTCGACCAGCTCGGGCGTGTACGTCGAGCCGCCCCCGATCACGGCGAGTTTCAACCCTTCACTCCCGTCAGAGTCACGCCCTCGATGAAGACCCGCTGGGCGAAGAAGAACACGATGATCACCGGCGCGGTCACCAGCAGGGTGGCCGCCATGGTGAGGTTCCACTGCACGCTGTGCAGGGCCTTGAAGGTGGCCAGCCCGAGCGACAGCGTCCAGCCCTCCTGGTCGACCCCGGCGTAGAGCAGCGGGCCGTAGTAGTCGTTCCAGCAGTAGAAGAAGGAGAACAGCGCGACCGCCGCGATCGCCGGCCGGGCCATCGGGAGGATGACGGTGAACAGGATGCGCACGTCGGAGCAGCCGTCCACGCGCGCCGCGTCGGTGTAGTCGCGCGGGATGGTGATCAGGAACTGGCGCAGCAGGAAGATCGAGAACGCGTCGCCGAAGAGCATCGGGATGATCAGCGGCCACAGCGAGTCGGTGAGGTCGAGCCGGGCCCAGATCAGGTAGATCGGCACCGCGACGACCTGCGGCGGCAGCATCATGGTGCTGATCACCACCAGGAAGGCGAGCTTCCTGCCGCGGAACCGGAAGCGCGCCAGGGCGTAGGCCGCCGGGACCGACGACACCAGCATGAACAGTGTCGCCAGCGAGGCGTACACGAAGGTGTTGAACGTCCAGGTGAGCAGGTCCGACCGGGCGAAGACGACCTCGAAGTTGGCCCAGTTCCAGGTCCGCGGCCACAGGTGGCTGGTCAGCGCCTGCTCGTCGGTCATCAGGGCGGTCAGCGCCACGAAGACGACCGGGCCGAGGAACATGATCGCCAGCGCGACGGCGATCGCGTGCTGGGCGATCCACATCAGGCCGCGCCGGCGCCGCCGTACGGCGGGCACGGTCCGGGCGGGGCGGGAGCCCGCGGTGACGGTGGCGGTCACGAATCCCCCTCCGCCCGGCTGAACTGGCGCAGCAGGACCAGCGTGAAGACCATGGACACGGCGAACAGCAGCAGCGCGTGCACGCAGGCGAGCCCCATCGACCAGTCGCGGAACCCGGTGTGGAACAGGTGCTGGGGCAGGGTGAGCAGCGAGCCGTCCGGGTAGCCGGGCGTGAAGGTGCTTCCCGCCGAGTCGGTCGCGCCGGAGGCCACCCGGGAGGCGATCATGGCCTGGGCGAAGTACTGCACGGCGTAGATCACTCCGGTGATCGCGGAGAACATGAGCACCGGCGAGATCGTCGGCAGCGTGACGCTGCGGAACTGCCGCCAGGCGCCCGCCCCGTCGATCGCGGCCGCCTCGTACAGGTGCCTGGGCACGTCCAGCAGCGCGGCCAGGAAGATCATCATGGTGTTGCCCACGCCCCAGACGGCGAGCAGGGTGAGGCTGGGCTTGGCCCAGGCCGCGCTGCCGAACCAGTCGGGGCCGGTGATCCCGACGAGGGCGAGGAGCTGGTTGACCGGTCCCGTCGCAGGGTTGAGCAGGTAGACGAAGGCGACCGTGCCCGCCACGGCCGGCACCAGCGAGGGCAGGTAGAAGATCGTCCGCAGCGCGCCGGCGCCCGACTTGATCTTGGTGAGCAGTTGGGCCACGCCGAGCGCGAAGAGCAGCTGCGCCGGGACCATGAACGCCACCAGCCACAGGGTGTTCACGGCCGACTGGTACACCCGCTCGTCGGCGAAGGCGTACCGCCAGTTGTCCAGCCCGACGAACTCCAGGGTGAACAGGTCGTAGCGGTGGAAGGAGAAGTAGACCGTCGCCAGCAGCGGGTAGCCGAAGAAGACCAGCACCCCGACGATCCACGGGGCGAGCCAGAGGAGGGCGCGGGCGCCCTCGCCGCGCCGCCAGCGGGGCGGCACGGCGTGGGTGGAGGCCATCATCAGCCTCCGGAGAGCTTCAGCTTGTCGTTGATCCGCTTGTCCACGCCGGCCAGCCCCGCGCCGAGGTCCTTGACCGCCCCCTTCTCCCACTGGATGAGGAAGGTGGAGAAGGCGTCCTGGTTGAAGACGCTGTTGACGCTGGCCGGCAGGGTCGAGGTCTTCGGGTGGGCGAAGATGTCGAGGAAGGTGGCGAAGTTGTCGTCCTTGGCCAGCTTCGGGGACTCCATGGCGGCCTTGGTGGTGGGCACGTTGCGCAGCGCGTTCGACAGCGTCACCAGTGAGTCGGTGTCGGTGGTGAGGTGCTTGATCAGTTCCCAGGCGTGCTGCGGGTGCTGGGCACCCTTGGGCACCCCGATCACCGTGCCGGCGGTGAAGCCGCTGCCGTGCAGGTCGGGCTTGTCGCCGGCGACGGGCAGCGGCGCGGTGCCGTAGTCCATCGACTTCGCCTCCGGATCGGCGGCGATCATGGCGTTGCGCCACTCGCCGTCCACGGCCATCGCGACCTTGCCCTCGAAGAAGGGGTGCTCGGAGCCCCACTCGTCGCCCAGGCCCTTGCGGAACTTCTCCAGGTTGTCGTAGCCGTACCAGTCGACGAGTTCCTTCTGCCAGGTCAGCAACTGCTTCCAGGCCGGGTCGGAGCCGATCGCCGAGGTGCCGTCCGGGTTGTACCACTTGGCGCCGACCATCGGGCCGAGGTGGGAGGGGGAGTTCTCGTAGTACTGGAAGCTGGGGATGAAGCCGGCGACCTTGATGGTGCCGTCCGGGTCGCGGACGGTGAGCTTCTTGGTCAGCTCGGTCAGCTCGCTCAGCGTCTTGGGGGGCTCGTTGCCCTTCATCAGGGCCTTGTTGTAGTAGAGGCCGTAGGCGTCGGCCAGCAGCGGCATGGTGCACCGCTTGCCCTCGAACTCGGTGTAGCTGCGCGACGCCTCGGGCAGCACGCTCAGGTCGATGCCGTCCTGCTCGATGACCTGGGTGAGGTCCTGGAAGGCGCCCGACCTGCACCACTGGGCGACGTTGTCGGTGGTGAACGACGCGGCCACGTCGGGGGCCTTGCCACCGCGGATGGCCGCGGTGATCTGGTCGTCCTGGACGGCCTTCTTCGCGGTCACCTTGATCTGCGGGTATTTCTTGGTGAAGCCCGCGATCGCCTGCTCGAATGCGTTGGTCTCGGCGTCCGTGGAGAAGCCGTGCCACAGCTCCAGCGTGGCGGCGGGCAGGGCGGCGGCCACCGGTCCGGTGCCGGTCGTGGTGGGCCGGGCGCCGAGCGGGGGCGCCTCCGTGCCCGCGGTACAGGCGGTCAGCGACAGGGCCAGCGACCCTGCCGCCACGAGGGGGACGAAGCGCACGAGGTTTCTCCTATGACCAGGCGAGATGGGGGTGTGCGGTCACCGTGCACGTAGAAGTTAGTAAGTATTCCTAACTTTTTAGGGACCATAAAAGCTCACCTCGAACCGGTCAAGAGACGACATCAACTCGTGACCGGGGAGACCGCCGGCGCGCGCCCGGCCGCGTCGGGCAGGGCCCCTGACCACGGCGAGGGCATGTCTCCGTCCCGGGGCCGCCCGACGGCGGGGGCACATCTCCGCCCCGGGACCGACCGACGGCGGGGGCCCGTCTCCGTCCCGGGGCGCGCCCCCGCCTGGGCGGATCAGAAGTCGTCGGCGGTGCGGATCCGGTCGCGGACCCAGACACCGGCCTCCTTGAGCCTGCCGGTCCCGGCGAACGGGCCGTTCGGGCAGGTCCCCGTGGTGAAGACGGCCCCCGTCCGGAAGTCGTCGGAGAAGTTCCAGTTCACCCAGCTGATCTTCTTCTGCGCGAGCAGGTCGAGGTACTGCTGCGACCTGGAGAAGTTGTTCGCCCCGTCGCCGGAGGCGGTCTGGGTGCCGAACTCGGTGACGAAGATCGGCAGCAGATCGGCCGCCCGGGACAGCGTGTCGAGGTACTGGGTGCCGTGCGAGGCGGCGTAGAAGTGGAAGGTGTACATGATGTTCGTGCCGCCGACCGGGTTGGCGCGGATGGTGTCGGTCTGGTCGCCGGGGCCGGAGACGCCGAGCGACGACCACGCGGGGGTGCCGACCAGGATCGGCGCGTCCGCGTCGTACTGCCGGATCACCGGGACGAGCTGGTTGGCGTAGCCACGGATGACCGGCCAGGTGACGGAGTCGCCGTTCGGCTCGTTGGCGATCTCGTAGAGCACGTTCTCCTTGCCGTTGTGCCGCTGGGCGATCTCGGTGAAGAACGTCCTGGCCCGGGTGAGGTTGACGTTCGGGTCGCCGGGGGTGAGCATGTGCCAGTCCACGATCGCGTACATGCCGCGGGCGGTGGCCATCTCGATCAGGGAGTGCACGCGGTCGGTGAACAGCCGGGGGTTGGTCTCGTAGCCGCCCTCCTGGATGTACATGGAGATGCGCAGGACGTCGGCCTTCCAGTCGCCGGCCAGCGCGTCGAGCGAGGCGGTGTTCAGGCACTGGTCGTACCACTGGATCCCGTGGCTGCTCATGCCGCGGAGCTGGATCTGCTTGCCGTTCTCGTTGCAGAGCTTGATGCCGCACACCCGCAGCCGGCCGTTGGCCTCGACGGGCGTGCCGCCGCCTCCCCCGCCCGTGGGCACTCCGAAGACCTCCAGCTCCCACAGCGAGTAGCCGTACGGCGTGCCGCGCCGCGTGCCGTACACCCGCACGTACCGGCCGGTGCCGCTCACCGTGAGGTCGTCGGTGCCGCCGTCGCCGGCCGAGGTGGAGTGGACGTCGGTCCAGGCCGACCCGTCGGGCGAGGTCTGCACCCGGTACGCGCCGGCGTAGGCGGCCTCCCAGGTCAGGCGGACCCGGGAGATGGTGTGCGCGGAGCCGAGGTCCACCCGGATCCACTGCGGGTCCACGCCCTCCGCGCTGGCCCACCGGGTGGTGGCGCTGCCGTCGACCGCCTTGGCCGCCTCCAGGCCGGCCGCCTCGGTCGAGGAGGCCGTCACCGCCTTGCCGCCCGACACGAGCGGGTCGGCCGCCCCCGCGCCGGGGCCGGCCGCGACCGCTCCCTGCGGCACCAGGAACGGCACGAGTAAGGACAGCGTCAACGCGGCCACGGCCGCGAGGATCCTCGTACCTGCGCTTCGCTTCACTGACGACTCCCATCTTCGGGCGGTGCCGCAATGGTTAGGAAGGTTTCCTAACTCAGATGGGAGCGTAGGTTGACCCGGCATCTGACACAAGGCCCAAAACCGCGGCAAGCCCTGGCCGACGCGCGAGACGTTTCACCGAAGGGAGGTCTGTCGATGCCGCGGATCTTCGTGATGCCCTCGTCGGCGGCCGGGGACATTCCCGTCGAAGCGGCCCTCGACGAGTGGCTATGCGGGGCGCAGCAGCTCCTCGCGCCTGGTCAGCAGTTGGGCGCGCTCGGCCAGCAACCGGGCGCGGCGCGCCGCCAGGTACGCCCGGGTGTCGCCCACCCACCGCGCCAGCTTCTTCACCTCGGCCCTGGTCGGTTGCTGATGGCAGCGATGTGGACGGTCGCTTCGCATCGAAGGGATGGATTTGTCACATCGGGGGGCTACACCTCGGTGACTTTCAGCCCCATCGCCACCGGGTGGTGACGTTCTGTGTCAATCTGGCTCTCGGCGGTGCAACTCAGAAGGAGTGAGCAGATGCCTTTCGATGACTACCAGCGGGAGAGCTCGCGGCGGATAGATCAACAGCGTGAAATGGTCCGGCGCTCCACCGACGAGTCGTCGCGCCGACGCGATCGCGAAGAGTGGCGTGCCCGCCGTAACAGCGACGAGGAGGACGGCCTGAGCCTCGGGACGCAGCTCATCATCGCCGTCGTGGCTCTCGTCGTCTTCTTCCTCGTGGTGTACCCGCAGTTGCCCCACCGCTGAGGGGCGCTCTGGCGGGACGAACGCTGCCGCTCCGTCAGGTTGGAGCCGCACTTTCGGCATGCTTGTCGGCCCATGAAACGGCCCGGCACCCAAAGCCTTCAAGCCGCGCTGAGCAGGATCCGTTCCCACCTCCGTACGTGAACCCGCTCGGCCCGGTGAGATGGGCTCCGGCACCTACGTTCGATCCGGTCGATCGTCCTTGGCGCCCAGACGAGCGTCGATCAGGAGGCCGGCCGAACCGATCACAGCACCGATCACGGTGACGACGACCATCGCGGGGTCGATGCGTCCGGTGAGCGCGTCGCCGAGGATGACGACGGCGATCGTGCCGGGGACCACGCCGATGGCCGTGGCGATCAGGAAGGGCAGGAACCGGATGGACGATACGCCGGCGCAGAAGTTGACCAGCGGGAAGGGAACCGGCCCGATCAGTCGCAGCGATCCGACGGCGAGCCAACCACGACGGGCGAGGCGCCGGTTGATCTCCGCGACTGCCGGGTGGGTCAGCCTCGGTGTGACGGCGTCGCGGCCGATCGCACGTACGAGCAGAAAGGCCAGCGCTGCGCTCACCGTGGTGGCGGAAATCGCGATGGCGACGCCCATGACCGGCCCGAACAGGAATCCGGCGCTGAGGGCGAACGGGGTCCGCGGGAGGGCGACGGTTACCAGTGCGTGCGCAACGAAGAACACGAGCGGGAACCACGGGCCGAGCGCCCGTGCCCAGTCGCGGATCTGTGCGATGTCCGGATTCGGGACGAACAGCGCGATGATCACGATCGCCGTCAGAAGCACCAGGGCGCCGACCAGCCTCGGATCACGAAACCGGAGCCGTCGCATGCAGGCTGCCACCCTCCACCTTCCGCGAAGTTGCCGACAACCGGAACAGAAGCCTCCGCGCCGAAGGACGGTCGCCCGGCTCGCGCTCGCCATCCTGCCAGAGAACGCGGCCGGGCCTCTTGGCGGAGGCGGCCGGCCTCACAGCGTGCGTTCATCCCTCGCATCGAGGACCCGCGACCGTGGAACCGGCAAGCGCACCAGTAGAAGACCAGGAAATCACCTCCTCGCGCCCGGCGCATGAGCGAGGATGACACGTCGGCGGCGGTGTCCTGCGCAAAAGGAGACGTGGTGGGCTCTGCGGCGGCATCCGAACCATGGCAGGACGGGCTGGCGCTCGTCTGCGAGCAGGCCGGTCGGATCCGTACCGACCTGGGCGAGTCCGGCGGGCTGGTCGACCGCGTGGTGGCGAGCGGATCTGCTCTCGCTGCGTGTGGGCCCGAGGAAACCGTGGAGGTCGTCGGCCTGCGGCACGGCGGTCACCGACACCTCCCTTGGATCCGGGCCGTCGAGACCGGTCGTGGCGCGGGGTTCAGACTTGGGTCGGGTACCGTTCCTCGGGCGTCAGTTCGATCGCCCGCAGGCCCCTGGTGTCGGAGCCGCCGGCCAGGAGGGTCGCGCCGTCGGCGGTGAAGGCCAGCGCCGAAACCATGCGAGGCATCGCCCGGTAGCGGACGGCGGAGCCGGTCGCGCTCACATGCGCCACACTGCCATCTCCGAAGCCCACCGCGAGCCATCCGGACGGGTGAAAGCAGACGGCCCGGGGCGGCTTCGCCGAGCCGAACCCGCGATTGTTGAGGGCGAGGCGGACATGACCGGTTTCGGTGTCGAGGACGACCAGGTTGACCTCCGCCTGCGCGTCGCTCCCTGCCAGCGCGACCAGCCGCCCACATCGGCTGGCGGCGGCCGCTCGCCACTCCTGATCGAATTCGTGGTCGTCCCCGGGTGACGGCTGGCTCCAGATGACGTCACCCGTGGCCGTCGAAAACCCGAGCGCACGGGCATGGGAGGCGACGATGACCCGGCGCCCGTCCCCGGTCACCGCCAGGGTGGCGAACCGGAAGATGGTCTCGCGCAGTTCCCGGTTTCGAGCCAGTGCCGTGACCTGTTCGGCGGCGATGTCGGCGACCACGACGCGTGCGTCCGCGTCCTGCTCCAGCGACAGAAGAGCCGGGGCGGCGGCGGTGGCCGGACGGGTGAGGGGCGGGCGTCCGTTGGGATGCCGGGTGAGCGCGGCCAGGGCCGCCGGTCGGCCGTCATCGGCGGCAAGCCAGCCGAACAGGTCGTTGAGCGGCCAGTGGACGCCGTCGCCGTCTTGCCCGAGGGTGATGATGCGCAGGCCCGGGGATATCGACGTGCGGTCCAGGTGCGGCAATGCGGTCTCGGCCGCCGCCAGGCGCCGTCCATCATGGGAGAAGGCAATGGGCGCGCGCAACGACCGATGACGGGCGACGACGGTGTTCAGGTCCGCACCCGAGCGCACCTGCACCTCGCAGTCGGCGTCGGGGGCGCCGCGGGGGGCCTCGCAGGCGATGGCGCAGGTCCCGTCGGCGGCGACGGACAACGACCGGACGGCCCCGCTCAGGCCACTGTTCGCCACCCAACGGGCGGCACGGCGGGATGGCCCCGATGGCATGTCGAAGTCGAGGTCGGCGGGCAGGCGGCCGGCGTCTCGCCGCCGCCATCGCAGTTGCGGATCCCAGACTTCCCAGCCGAAACGGGATGCCACGGCGTGCACAGTCAGCAGCCCCCGATCGCCGGCATCGGATAGTTCGACCTCCACGCGACACCCGGACGCGTCAGACCGCGCCTTGAGACCGGTCTCGTCGAGCAGGGCCGCCAGGTGCGCAGCCGCGGAGGGCGAACTGTCGGCGCCGCCGCGAATGATCAATTCATAAGCCATTGCCCGATCATGGCCTACGGCTATGACGTTTCATCATGCTTGCGCCCGGATCGGACGATGCTGACCGCGTCTGGACGACCTGCACTCCTTTGCCGCCGGCGAACCGGAGTGTGGAGCCGATAAACCGCCTGGAAACACGCACACCGTCCGGACTGGGCTGGAACGCTGGAAGGCCGGGTCGGTGCAGGGCTCTTCCACCCATCCTGGTCCGTGCGTGCGGCGGATCCGGTAGTCGATGGCGAAGGGGAAGGCGCCCGCCAGGTCGGCGGCGCGGCCGTAGGATCATTCGCGTGGACCTGGACGACACCGCCGCCCGGCTCGGGGTATCCGCCGAGGACGTCACCCGCGTACAGCGGCTTGCCGGCGACCGGCCATCTGCTCCGCTGCCCGCCAGGGCCGAGGCGCCCGCGATCCTCGACCGGCTCGCGGTGCGGCCGGACGACGCCGCCGAGATCATGGCGGGCTGGCCCGACCCCGGCTCTCCCCTGTGGACTCCGGAGTTGCGCTGGCTGCTCGACCGCTCGATCGCCCTGGTCCGCGCCGACCTCGGGGGCCATGGCTGGCTGCCGCCCGGTCCGGAGTTGCCGCGCGAACGGGGCCCCGCCTGGCGGCATCTCTACGTGTACGCGTACCTGGCCCTGGTCGACGTCGTCACGAAGTACCACCGCGAGCACGACATCGCCGCCGCCGTGTCATGGGTGACCCTCGCGGACCTGGGCCGCAACCTCGCGATCGACCGGCGGATGCACCGCGAGGGCTGGCCGGTCATGCAGAGCTGGCTGACGCTGCACGCGCGCGGCGGCCTCTACGAGCTCGGCCGGCTGCAGCACCACCGCGGCGGAACCGCCATCGACCTGCACATCCCCGAGTCCGGGCCGATCGCCCCGGAGGCGGTCGCGGCGTCGCTCGACGAGGCCCGCGCGTTCTTCCCGCGCCACTTCCCCGACGAGCGCTACACGACGTTCTCCTGCGGCTCGTGGCTGCTCGACCCGCAACTGCTGGAATACCTGCCCGAGGACTCCAACATCGTCCGGTTCCAGCGGAGGTTCGAGCTGGAGCCGTACGAGGAGCCGGAAGGGCTGGACGCCGACGTCGAGGTGCTGCGGTTCGTGTTCCGCACCCTGACCACGCCGCTCGACCAACTGCCGCGCCGCACCGTGCTCCAGCGCGCGGTCGTCGACCACCTGGAGGCCGGCCGCCACTGGCACTGGCGCCGCGGCCACTTCCCGATCTAGCCGACTTGGCCGGATGGTGGCAATACGAGGCGGCGCTGCTTCCCGATCGCCGGGGAGCCGGGGGCGATCGTGATCCCGCTCGCGACGTGAGCTCCGCCAGGCGCGGCCGTCCGGCCGGGTGAACCCTCGCGACCGCGGCGTCGATCTGACCGGCCACGCCGGGACGCTGGGGGCCGATGGCCGGGTATCGACGGGGTCATGCGGTCCGCGCAACCGCTCCTCACCCCGAGCGCCCCGCACCCTCCCTGCGGGCTATGGCCTCCACCATCTCGGGGAAGGTGTCGATGAACGCGTCGACACGGTGCCCGTCGAAGTCAGCGCGCGGCACTCGTGGCCGTCGGGCTCGTGCGGCCTCACATCCGGGATCTCAGCACGTCGACCTCGCAGCCTGGCGCGGACGGATCGAAGCCGTGCTCGACCAGCCAGCGGATCGCCAGCAGGCTTCGCAACGACCACCACGCGCGGATCACGTCGAGGTCGACGTCGGTGCCGTAGCCGGCGACGACGTCGTCCAGGTGCTCCTCGTGTCCGAGCGTCAAGCTGGCGAGGTCGTACAGGGCATCGCCCTGGCCCGCCTCGGACCAGTCGATCACGCCGGTGATCTCGTCACCGTCGACGAACACGTGGGTGATCTGCAGGTCCCCGTGCGTGAACGCCGGTTTCCACGGCCGGAGCGCGGCCTCGGCGACCCGGCGGTTGCGTGTGACCAGGTCGGTGGGAAGGACGCCGCTCGTGACGAGCCATTCGCATTCGTCGTCGAGCTGCGATGCGATCTCGTCGAGGCTCCGGCCGGGCCATGGCGGCAGCGGCGCGTCGTGCAGCAACCGTACGGCGGCGCCCGCCGCGGCCCACGCCGCCGACGACGCGGTCGACGGCTCGCCGAGGCGGCCGAGTGCCGTCCCCGGGACTGCGGCGAGCGCGAGCACGGGCGGCCTGCGCCACAGGACCTCCGGAGTCGGGATCGGCGCCATGGCCATCGCCTCGACCTCGACGTCGGTACGCGTCTGATCGGTGTCGATCTTCAGGAACACGTCGCCGACGCGCAGGGTCGCGCGCTCCTGATGGGCGACGACGACCTCGACTTCCTCCACGCCGGCCATTATCGCGGGATGATCACCGACGTCGCCACGGGTTTATCGCCTGCGACTGCTCACGGCCTCTTCTGATCGTCCCGCCCGGCAGGGCCGGAGCGCGTCCGACAGCGGAATCGGCTTGCGTGCGGGCGGGCGGGTTTCGTTCGGCGGGGTGGACGCCGCAGGCCGGTGACGGCCGGGAGCAGATTCCCGGAAATCAGCCGCTTCCCAGTGTCGAGAACGTGGTACCGGCTCCGTCCCAGGGACACCAGTGGCCACGACGGGCCGGGCGACGAAGTAGGAGAACCACCATGACGCTCCCGTCCCAACCACAACGATCCGCTGGATAGGCCGAGAGCACAACGGAAGGAACAACCGTGCAACCGTACGAGATCACCGAAGTTCTGAACCGGCCGATCAGCCAGGAACTGCTGGCTCGTGACGTGACCCGCCTGGCCTACGTCGCCCAGGACGGCACACCCCGCAATGTCCCGATCGCGTTCGCCTGGAACGGCTCGGAGATCGTCATGTGCACGTCGAAGAACGCCCCGAAGCTTCCGGGCTTGAGCGAGAACCCGATGGTCGCCCTGACGATCGACACCGAGGTGCATCCGCCCAAGATCTTGCTCATCCGGGGTCGGGCCGAGCTGGACTTCGTCGATGGCATCCCGGACGAGTACCTTCAGGAGACCAGCACCTACGAGATGACGCCCGAGCAGCGGATCGAGTGGGAGGCGGAGGTGCGTTCGCTCTACCACGACGGCATGGTCCGGATCGTCGTGACCCCGACCTGGGCGAAGCTGATCGACTTCGAGACGACTCTGCCGAGCGCGGTCGAGGAGCTGATCCGGCAGCGGGAGGAGCGTCAGCGCGGCTGAGCGGCGCGAGATCGCCCGGGATGGATCGCCCGCGCCTCAACGTCCGCCGGAAATGCCGCGGTGGCATGTCGAGAGCCCGCGCGGCTCCGTCCCCGGCAGTGAACACGGCCACAATGGGCTGTACCGCACTGAGGAGAAATATCATGGCCAAGTACCTGCTGCTCAAGCACTACCGGGGCGCGCCGGCACCGGTCAACGACGTGCCGATGGACCAGTGGACGCCGGAGGAGTTCTCGGCCCACGTGCAGTACATGCGTGACTTCGCCGCCCGGCTGGAGGAGACGGGCGAGTTCGTCGAACATCACGCGCTCCTGCCGGAGGGCACGTTCGTCCGCTACGACGGCGAGGGGCGGCCGCCGGTCACCGACGGCCCGTTCGCGGAGACCAAGGACCTGATCGCGGGCTGGATGGTGATCGACGTCGAGACCTACGAGCGGGCACTGGAGGTGGCCGGCGAGTTGTCGGCGGCTCCGGGCGCGGGTGGGAAGCCGATCCACGAGTGGCTGGAGGTTCGCCCGTTCATGGCCGAGCAGCTCACGGTGATCGAGTGAACGAGTCGCTGCTGCGGGAGCTGGTGCCCGCGGTGATCGGTATTCTCGTCCGCCGCGGAGCCGACTTCGCCGCGGCCGAGGACGCCGTGCAGGACGCCCTGGTCGAGGCCGTACGCGTGTGGCCGGACGACCCGCTGCGGGACCCCAAGGGCTGGCTGGTCACCGTGGCCTGGCGTAAGTTCCTCGACGCCGTCCGCGCCGACACCTCCCGGCGGCACCGCGAGATACGCGTCGAGGGCGAGCCCGTGCCCGGCCCGGGCGAGGCGGTGGACGACACGCTCCGGCTTTACTTCCTGTGCGCGCACCCGTCCCTGACCCCGGCCTCGGCCGTCGCGCTCACGCTGCGCGCGGTCGGCGGCCTGACCACGCGTCAGATCGCGCAGGCCTGCCTCGTGCCGGAGGCGACCATGGCCCAGCGGATCAGCCGGGCCAAGCGGACCGTCTCGGGCGTCCGGTTCAACCAGCCCGGCGACGTGGCCACTGTGCTGCGCGTGCTCTACCTGGTCTTCAACGAGGGCTACTCCGGTGACGTCGACCTGGCCGGCGAGGCGATCCGGCTCACCCGCCAACTGGCGGCGATGACCAGGCACGAGGAGGTCGCGGGCCTGCTCGCGCTCATGCTGCTGCACCACGCCCGGCGTCCGGCCAGGACCGCTCCCGACGGCCGGCTCGTGCCGCTGGCCGAGCAGGACCGCGGCCTGTGGAACACCCGCCTGATCGCCGAGGGTGTCGATGTGCTCCAGGCGGCCCTCGCCCGCGACCGGCTGGGCGAGTTCCAGGCCCAGGCCGCCATCGCCGCGCTGCACGCCGACGCCAGGACGGCCGAGGAGACCGACTGGGTGCAGATCGTCGAGTGGTACGACGAGCTGGTGCGCCTCACCGACAGCCCGGTGGCCCGCCTCAACCGGGCCGTCGCGGTCGGCGAGGCCGACGGCCCGCGGGCCGGCCTGGCCGCCCTGGCGGAGCTCGACCCCGCCCTGCCCCGCCACACCGCCGCCGCGGCGTACCTGCACGAGCGTGACGGTGACCCGGTGACCGCGGCACGGCTCTACGCCGAAGCCGCCCGATCAGCGTCCAACCTCCCCGAACGAGACCACCTCACGCGACAGGCCGCGCGGCTCAACGCTCAACTGCGCAGGTGAGCGGCGGGGCGGCACACCTCAGGTGCCGGCGGACCGCAGGGCGGGAAGGGGGTTGTACGGAGCGCCCTTGCGGCGTTCCAGGCGCACCTCGAATTGCTCGCGGGCCATGGCGGCGTGGCCGCCGCACCACGTGCCGAACGGAACCGCCTCCCCCGGAGGCGGCGAGTCGGACATGACGATGGAGTCCTTCGGAGGAGCCGGATCGGCGTGCGCGGGTGCCGCCGCCACGAAGCCGGCGAACATTGCCGCGAATCCCGCCAGGGCGGCGGACGCGCGCCGTAATCCAGTAACCCCCGTTTTGCTTCTGTCCATTTTCGATTGCTCCCGACGCGGACGACTTCCGCGTCTGGGCCTTTCCCCGTCTTCCGCGGCCTGAGCTCGCTACCCGTCCGGCTCGCTGGCGAGAGACCGACATGTGTGGTTGACCGACCGATCCCGCAGGTCGCGGTGCGTGCTGAACGAGGGCCACGAAGGACCGTTGGCGTACGTTCCGGTTCGATCGCAGCTCGCCCATGAGCATGGCCGAGGCGATCAAGCGCCTTGCCCGACATCAATGCCATAAATCAGTCGTCACAAAGACGGGTTTCGGTCCATGATCGGGATCATGGACCTTCCTGTACATCCGCTCGGCGGCCGGCGTGCCGGCTAGCGAGCCGGCATGAGCGCTGCCCACGACCACGCCGTGGGCGTGCTGCTGACGTCGCAGGCGTTCCGCGGTCTCGGGTACGGCGTGGCCGCCGTCCAACTCGGCGCTCTCATGGGCAGCGATGGGCTCTCGGCCACCGAGGTCGGTCTGGTGCTGGCGGCGATTCTGGCCGGCAGCTTTCTCACCAGTCTGGTCCTGGCTCGCTGGGGCGACCGCCTCGGCCGCCGCCGTGCCTACGCGGGCCTGTACGCCGCCCTGCTCCTGTGCGGCCTGGTCATCGCCACCGGCCTGCCCTGGTGGCTGCTGGCCGTGGCCGCCTTCAGCGGAGCGATGTCGGTCGAGGTCATCGAGTCCGGGCCGTTCACCACGCTCGAACAGGTCATGCTGGCCGGCACCGGCCGCCCCCAGAAGCTGATCGTGCGGGGATTCGGCCTCTACAACGCGATCGCCGCCGTCGCCGGGACGCTGGGCGCGCTCCTGGGGAGCCTGCCCGCCGACCGGAGACTGCTCGGCGGCATCCTGGCCGGCACGGCCGCCGCCGGAATGCTCCTCACCCTCCGGCTGCCCGCCACCGTCGAAGCTCCGGCACCGGCTCCCGGACTACCGCAATCACGCATGATGGCCCGCTCCCGCGGCCCGGTGGTCCGCCTGGCGGGCCTGTTCGCCACCGACAGCCTCGCCGGCGGGTTCGTCATCCAGGCCTACGTCGGCTACTGGCTCGCGGTCCGGTTCGGGGCCGGCACCCACACGATCGGGATCACCTTCGCCGTGGCCGGGATCCTTCAGACCGCCTCGCTGCTGGCCGCGCCGCGGGTGGCCAACCGGCTCGGGCTGCTGCCCACGATGGTCTTCACCCATCTGCCCGCCAACGTCATGCTGGCCTTGGTGCCGTTCGCCCCCTCCCTCCCGCTGGCGATCGCCCTCCTGCTCGGGCGTGCCTGCCTGTCGTCGATGGACGTGCCCGTCCGGCAGGCGTACGTGATGGCGATGGTCCCGCCCGAGGAACGCACCGCCGCCGCCGCGATCACCAACACCGCCCGCTACCTCACCAGGCCCCTGGGACCGGCGCTGGCAGGCGTGCTGCAATCGATCAGCCTGGCCGCGCCGTTCCTGCTCGCCGGGGTCGCGAAGATCGGCTACGACCTCGCCCTGTGGCAGATCTTCCGCCACGTCCGGCTGCCCACCGACCCCCCGACCCGCCGGGCGCACTGAACACCCTCGATCGCCCAAGGGCCTCCCTTCTGCTACCGAGCCAGGCGCACGGCCTGGCGGAACGGGACCGCGTCGAGGGCAGGGTGGGCTGAGAGATCATCGAGTGCAGATCGCATATCTCGTCATTGGCGCAGCTTTGCGGACACTGTTCCAGCTCATCGCCGACAGGTTTTCTGAGCGTCACGTCATGGCACGAAGCGCGTGCCGCGGCAGGCCGGCGTCAGCCACGGGGGATGGCCTCGATGGTTCGCATGTGCTTCTCGCCCCACTCCCCCAGCGGGAGGAGGGCGGTGTTGAGCGAGTGGCCGAACTCGGTCAGGGAGTACTCCACTTTCGGCGGGACCTGGTGGTAGACCTCGCGATGGACCAGACCGTAGGTCTCCATTTCTCGCAGTTGCTGGATCAGCGTCTTCTCGCTGATTCCCGGCATCGACCGCTTCAGCTCCCCGAACCGCAGGGGTTCGTGGTGGAGCGCCCAGAGGATCAGCGCTTTCCACTTGCCGCCCACCACGTCGACGGCGGCGTCGAGTCCGCACGTGTATTCCTGTTTCTTCAACGCCGACTCCATACCTACGAAAAAACCAGTACCTGACAAAATAGTAGGTACTTGAGGAAAGTCCAGTGGACGGTCAGCATCGAACGTGCCCCGAAGCACCCGTATCCGGGACCGGGGCGTGCACATGCGGACACCGGAAAAGCCGACCCTGGACGGGAGTAGGACATGGCAGACGACAACCGCACACCGGTGACGGTCATCGGACTGGGGGCGATGGGAAGGGCGCTGGCGGGTGCGTTCCTGGAGAGCGGTCACCCCACGACCGTCTGGAACCGCTCGATCGACAAGGCGGAAGAACTGGCCGCGCGGGGCGCGACCGTGGCCAACACCGTGGAGGAGGCGACCGCCGCGAGCCCGGTCGTGGTGGTCTGCGTGCTCGACTACGCCGTCGTGCACGAGATCCTCGGCCCGCTGTCCGGTTCGCTCGCGGGCCGTACCTTGGTCAACCTCTCCAATGGCACACCGAAGCAGGCGCGCGAGGCGGCCGAATGGGCCGCCGGGTGTGGGGCGGATTACGTGGATGGCGGCATCATGGCCGTGCCCGTGATGATCGGGCGCCCCGAGGCGCTCATCCTCTACAGCGGTTCGGCTGGTGCCTTCGGCGTCCACGAGCGCACTCTCGGCGCGCTGGGCACGGCCACGTACCTGAACACGGACGCCGGCCATGCCGCGCTGTACGACCTGGCGCTGCTGGCCGCCATGTACGGCATGTTCGGCGGCTTCTATCAGGCTGCCGCCATGGTCGGCTCGGAGAAGGTTCCGGCAGCGGAGTTCGCCCCGATGGTGGTCTCGTGGCTCAACGCCATGACCGCGGCCCTTCCCGCCGTGGCCGCGGCCATGGATGCGGGCGCCGGCGCCGACGACGACTCGAACCTGCGGATGCAAGCGGTGAGCTTCGCCAACATCCTCAGCGCGAGCAGGGAGCAAGGCGTCAGCACCGAACTGCTGGAACCCATGCAGGCACTGCTCAATCGGGCCGTCGCCGCGCAGCGTCGAGGAGCCGGCACGCCGAGCCTGGCCGGGATGCTGCGCACCGATGCGGGCTCGGACGGTTAGGCGGATTTCGGCCCGCCATAGGCGTGCGGGACCTGCCTGCCGAGGAAACGCACCGAGCGCAGCCAACCGGCGCGTTCACCTCACCTCCAGCGTGACCGGCCTGCCTGCGGAAGCACTGAAATGTCGCCTCCGCGGATTAGTGTGCGAACTGTGAGTGATGTGATCGATTGCCACCGTGAACGCGTGCACGCCGCCGACCCTCTCGTCGCCGTCGCGGATCTCGGCGAAGACCTGATCGAGACCGCGAACGCCGTCGGCGCCCCCTCGGTGACCAGAGCCGGCCCCGACGCCCGGTCAGTGCACTGGGGCCCGCTGACCACCTACTCCCTCCACGCCAGAGTCGCCGGCGACGACCCCGCGGACGCCCTCGGCGGCCTGCTCGACCGCTGGATCTCGGCCCTCGGCACCGAGCCGGGTTCCGGGCTCGTGGTGAACTGGCCGAGCCGGGACGCCGCGCCCGTGGCGGCACTGGTCAGGCGGGGGTTCGCGCCGCGCCTCGTGCTCGGCGTCCGGACCTCCCCCGCTCCGGGGGGCGGGCATCCGTCCCCTGGTCTACGGCGGGCCACGGCGGACGATCTGGATGCCATGTGCCGCCTGTACCTGGAGCTGGTCGACTACGAGGCACAGTTCGGCTGGTTCTCGGTGCTGCCCTCGACGCCCGCCGCCGCCCGCGCCGAACTCGAGGAGAAGCTCGCCCGTGACGATGGCTGGTGTTGGCTGGCCGAGTCGGACGGCGAGGTCGCCGGCATGCTCGCGGTCCATCACCCCGACCACTCGGGCCGGATCGCGCCCACCGTGAACAAGCCTCCGCCCGTGGCGTACGTGGGCTCCTTGTACGCGCGCCCGGTCAGCAGGGGCCGCGGCATCGGCGCCGCCCTGACCGCCCACGCCCATGCCGAGGCCGCGGCGGCGGGCGTCGGGACCATGCTGGTGCACTACGCGGCCCCGAACCCGCTGTCCGGCCCCTTCTGGTCCCGCCAGGGCTACCGTCCGCTCGTCACGACCTGGGGACGGTTCGCCCAGAGTACGGATCAGAAGCGCTTGTGATGCCGTTCGCGATGTCGGACCACGCCCACGACGGCCACCGAGCGTTTCCGCTTCAGCCGGCCGGGATCAGGGGCCCCGCCGGCCCGTGACGGGTGAGCGGCCGGAGACGCTGGACAGCGAGACGAGCGGGGCCGAACGGAGAGCTTCGCCTGCCCGGTCCCCGCTGCCGGCTTCGGCTGCCGTGGCAAAGAGCGGTCACCTACCTTGTCGGGCCGGGCTCGGGAGCGCACAGTTCTAAGGCACGTTCCAGACTCTTGGAGGACGGATGAGCGCTCACCCGGCACCACATCACCGCGCGAGGACCCTGGCAAGACGGCTGTTCTCCATCGGTCTCACGGTGCTCGCCCTGGCGACCGTCGTGACACCGCCCGCCGGGGCGCTGGCCCCGCCGACACCGCGGGAATTCGTCTCGAACCTCGACCTGGAGTGCTTCAAGACCACTCCGTACCAGCCGCCCGCCGTCACGCTGATGCTACGGCACCTCAACCCCGTGCTGGCCGGCGCCCCGATCGAGCGGGTCACGCTCGGCCAGCGCGAGCAACTGTGCGTCCCGGTGGCCAAGAACAACGTGTCCCCGCCGCCGAACGCTCTCGACTACCTCAGGTTCGTCGACCTGTCGTGCTACCGCGTCACCGGGACCGCGCTCAACCGATCCCTGTCGCTCCGCCACCTCAACCCGGTCCTGCAGAGCGTGCCGGGCATGCAGGTCACCCTGACGCTGCCCGAGCACCTCTGCGTCCCGGTCGCCAAGAACAACATGATCCCCTCCCCGGAGGTGCTGGGCGTCATCTCCCACATCGACCTGCTGTGCTACGCCCACTCGCCGAACCCGGTGATGGGTATGGCCCTGTCCCTCAGGCAGCTCAACCCGGTGCTGATCAACCAGATCCCCACCGCGTCCGTCCGGGTCAACACCGCCCGCCAGCTCTGCGTGCCGGTGCAGAAGGCCGGTGACACCATCCCCTCGGACGTGCTGGACATCGTGCGATGGGTCGATCTGGAGAAGTACGACATCGTCGCCCCGGCCATCACCCCGGTGACACTGAACCTGCGGCACCTCAACCCGGTGCTGGCCAACCTGCCGCTGGAGACGGCGACGCTCACCGGCGCCCTGCAACTGGGCGTCCCGGTCGCCAAGAACGGACAGGTCCCACCTGGCTGAGCCGACACGGATCGGCGGGACACGATCGAGACCGTGGCTGAGGCGCGGGGGTCGTGGAAGCCCCGCAGCTCACCTGGGGGCGCCGAGCAGCGCCGCGGTGCCGCTGCTCGGCAAAGCCATCGGATCCCCAAGGGATGTCACGAGGCGCCCGAAGCGATCACATGATCGTACGCGCGCTCCACAGTTCGGGGAAGACGGTCTGGTCCAGGCCGGTGCGCAGCCAGTCGACAGCCGGCGTGTGGTAGTAGCCCGGTTTGGCGCCGAAGGTGCGCATGGTCACCGTCAGATGCACCTGCTTCCACCGGGTGAAGCGATCGGCGACCTCGGTCAGCGCCTCACCGAGTTCCCGCAGGTCGGCTAGGGCTTCGTCGTGGTAGACCCGCGCCCAGGCGGCCTCCACCTCAGGCCGCGCGACGTACGGCTGGGCGAAGTCACGGTGGACGGCGGAGTCCGGCAACGGCAGCCCTCTCCGCTGCAGCAGGGCCAGAACCTCGTCATAGAGGCTGGGCGCGCTGAGCGCGTCCTGCAGCCCCTGGTGGATCAGCGGCGTGGACCGGTGCGGCTCCAGCATCTCCGGAGACTTCTGTCCCAGCAGGAACACCAGGTGACGGAACATGTACGAGTGAACCGAGGACGTCTCACCCTTGCCGAGCCGGGCCTTGATCGGGTTCCAGTCCGAGGGCGTCATGTCCTCGTAGCTCTCCCAGGTTGCCTCGAGAACACGCAGATGAGCCACGGCACGTCTCAGAGTACGCAGAGCCGCGGGCACATCGTCAGCCAGGACTTCGCGTCGCGCTCTGCCGAACTCATGGCAGAGCAACCCGAAGCAGAGCTCCATCACCTGGGAACTGACCAGGAAGGCCATCTCATAGGCGGCTTCCGTCATCGGCCGCTGCAAGGTGTGCAACTGCCGAACCTGGAAGTAATCGATGTAGCGGGTGGTCCCGCTGGTCTCGCCTGACACGGCGGTTTCCGGGCGCAGATCGCGCCACGACTGCGTGACCATGGCATCCCTCCCTCTCCGACGAGAACGGGCACCTCGTCTGCCGCCATGCAAGGGGCAGACCTTTGCCGTCCGGCCGGTCCACCAAAACCCTACGTCCGGACCGACGAGCACTGTTCCATGGGACACAGCTCACTGACCTGGGTAATGCAATCGCGCACCTGGTGACAGCAGGACCACCTGAGTCGCGACATGTAACAATTGCGCCGAATGTGCGGAGTGCCGCACCGCCCGGCCATTCATCGAGGACCGCGTCGCGAGGAGGATGGGTGGAATCTGTGCTGCCGTGGGCGTTCAATCGGCTTGAATCGCCCTACCTGGAGGATCCGTACCCGCTGTACGCGCGCGCCCGTCGCGAGGCACCGGTGTTCTACAGCCCGGAGTACGGTCTCTGGTTCGTCACCCGCTACGACGACGTCTGGGCTGTGCTGAAGGATACGGCGCGGTTCTCCTCGCGCTTCCTGATGCGTACGCCCGCCGATGCGCCGGCGGCGGTCCGCGAGGTGTTGCAGGAGGCGTACCCCGAGCTGCCGATGCTGGTCAACGACGACCCGCCGAGTCACACGCGGACGCGCAACCTGGTGAGCCATGCGTTCGCGCCGCGGCTGGTGGCCGCGCTCGAGCCGAGCGTTCGAGCGAGCGTCACGCGGCTGGTGGACGGCTTCGCTCCCGACGGCGATGCCGACCTGATCGCCAGGCTGGCCTACCCGGTGCCGATCGAGATCATCTGTACGCTGGTCGGCCTTCCCGCCGAAGCGGGCGACCTGATCAAACGCTGGACCGGCGACCTGGTGACGCTCGGGGCTCCGGGCACCGACGGCGAGCGGCAGCTCGCGTGCGCGCGCAGCTCGGTCGCGTTTCAGCGCTACCTGGAAGAGCAGATCGAGGCGCGCCGCCGCGCGCCGCGGGACGATCTGCTGACCGCGCTGATCAACACGCGCGCCGGCGGCGAGCGGCCACTGGACGTCGCCGAGCTCGTCAACCTGCTGATCGTCCTGGTCTTCGCGGGCCACGAGACCACGACCAACCTGATCGGCAACCTCCTGGTCCTGCTGCTCGGGCGCCCGGAGATCCTGCGGGCCATCCGGGACGACCCGGCCCTGACCGACGACGTGATCAACGAAGGTTTACGGATGGACGCGCCGGTGCAAGGCATGTTCCGCACCACGACCGAGGAGGTCGCGCTCGGCGGGGCTCACATACCGGCGGGGGCGCAGGTGATGGTGCTGTTCGGTTCGGCCAACCGCGACGAGGCCGTCTTTTCCGATCCCGACCGATTCGATCCGGGGCGGGGCAACAACCACCGGCACTTCGGCTTCGGTCGCGGCATTCACGCGTGTATCGGCGCGTCGCTCGCCCGCATGGAGACCCGGATCGTGCTCGACACCGTGGCGGAGCGACTCCCCAACCTGAAGCTGGACGCCGGCCGGCCGCCGACGTACTCCCCCAGCCTGATGCACCGCGGTCCGCAAGCAGTCCACGTGGCCTGGTTCTGACGCCCGTCCCGAGGCCGAGGAGGCGCTGATCTCCGCCGAGGGTGAGTCTGAGGGTGCGGCTGAGGGGCAACGAGCCTCGGACTGTGGTGGGAGTGGCGGCTGATGTCGCCGGCCGGCGAGCCGTGGGTCCGCATCAGGAACATCCGCACCCTGCGTGCCCTGGCCGCGCCGCTGGCCGCCGTGTCCATCGCGATCGCCACGGCAGCGGGAAGGCAACGCCGGCTCGGAGGTGGCTCTCCCGCTCCCTGATCAAGTGGACGCTCAAGCCTGGGGCAACCGCTCAGCCGGCAAGCATCCGTCGGCGCCCCGCCCTGAGCCTGCGGCGTCGGGCACGCCCTGCCCGAACCCCCGGCTCCGTCGTGACCGAGGTCGGCTTCACCGACTGGGGCGCCGATGTGCTCATCGCCCCCACCGTCGGACCGATGGAAACGACGTGCTCCTCGTGCCGGAACACCGGGACGAGGAGCACGCGTGACGTGGGGCGGGGCGCTCGGGCCTGCCCGGATCAGCAGTAGAGGTTGCCGCCGGTCGGGATGCCGAGGAGATTGGCGAAGTTCTGGTAGGTCGAGACCCGGTGCTCAACGGAGCCGGGGTTCTTGCCGTCACACTCGACGGCGCCGTTGATGGTACGGATGGTCTGACCGAAGCCGGCGCCGTTGACCATCGCGTTGTGCCCGGTCATGGTGCCCGCGCCGTTCGAGTTCATCCAGAACCACAGGCCGGTCTTCCAGGAGATGGCCGAGTCCTGCGCCACCAGCCATGGCTGGTTGAGCAGGTCCGCGCCGATCGCGTCGCCGACGGTCTTGTAGTTGTAGTTCCAGCTCAGCTGTAGCGGGCCGCGGCCGTAGTACTGGTCGGCGCCGGCGGGGCAGCCGTAGGGCTGCCACTCCGCGCAGTAGTCGCCGGTCTTGTTGATCTCCTCGATGTACACCAGGCCGCCGGTCTCGTGGCTGACGTTGGCCAGGAACGCCGCGGCCTCCTGCTTCTTCACCGTGTCGCTGCCCGTGGTGGCGAAGCTCGGGAAGGCGCTCATCGCCGAGCGCAGGCCGGAGTAGGAGTAGAAGGGGTTCCGGTTCGGGAACATCTGGTTGAACTGCGCTTCGGTCACCACGAAGCCCGACGGGGGCGGCCCGCCATCGCCCGACGACGGCAGGCCGTTGGGTGCGGCCCACTTCTGCGCGGCGGTGCCGTTGCAGGTGTAGATCTGGACCTTGGTGAAGTCGGCGGTGGAGCCGCCGGTCAGGTCCAGACACTTGTCGGCCTGTGGATTGACGATGTCGAACGCCGGGGTGAAGTACCACCTCTGGTTCGGGCCGCCGTTGCAGTCCCACAGCTGCACGGGGGTGCCGTCGGCGGTGCCGCCTTCCTGGACGTCAAGACACTTGGTCGTGTTCGCGATCTTGATCGAGCCGTCGGAGCTCAGGCTCCACTGTTGCGTGGAGGAGCCCACGCAGCCGTAGAGGTCCACGACGTTGCCGTTGGTGAGCGTGCCACCGGCGGCACCGATGCACTTGCCCGTGGCCCGGTTCGTGATCTGGCCGGTGTCCGCGCCGGCCGGGGAGGCCAGGGCGAACCCGGCGCCGACGGTGACGAGAGCCAGCATCGTGGCCAGGATGGTCTTGCGGAGAGGCGATGTCATGCGAGCTGTAACCGTCCGTTCTCCTGATGGGATCTTCGGCGGGCGCCTGACTGCGGCCCGCGTCGGGGTTGGCTGGGTCCATCTGGACGCCGCAGGTGTCCTCAGCCTGTCGCGCAGGCGGCCCCGCTGGCATCCGTAAGAGCCCCTGGGGTTGGCCGGGCGGGCACCGGTAGGAGCCTGGGTCGCGTCCCTCGGAGTCGATCGGCACGGCCGGGAGCTTCAGGAGGCGGCGGCGCGGTGGGCTGAGGAACACATATCGCAGGCCCTTGGCCTGGAAGCCGAGCGCGTGGTTGCCCTGCTCGC
Source organism: Nonomuraea sp. B12E4 (assembly GCF_039871825.1). Lineage (NCBI taxonomy): Bacteria > Bacillati > Actinomycetota > Actinomycetes > Streptosporangiales > Streptosporangiaceae > Nonomuraea > Nonomuraea sp. B12E4. The sequence continues at coordinate 48,087 of NZ_JBDPME010000026.1, forward strand.
CCGTGCGGGACGGCCTGAGGGCGTGGGCGGCGAGCTTGCGCACTACGTCATCGCGGACGGCGCCGGCTGCTGCTCGACGTGGGCACCGAGGGAGGAGTCGTTCCGAAGGGCCGTCCGCCGGTTCACCGCACGCGCGACCAGCCGGCCCCACGAAGGAGAGTGATCAGTGGCGGGGGTCGTCGGTCACCGATGGCTCATGAAGCGGTTGTTCGGCGGCGGCGCGGGCCAGTTCCACCCGGGAGGCGATGCCCAGTTTGCGGAAGATCTGGCGCAGGTGGAACGAGACCGTATGGGGTGACACGAACATCTGGGTGGCCACCTGACGGTTGGTGAGTCCTTGGGCGACGAAGGTCGCGACCCTGCGTTCGGTGTCGGTGAGACTGCTCCATCCGCTGCTCGGCCGCTCGGCGTAGGCCCAGTGGCGACGGCGTACGCCCAGCTCACGCAGCCGCGCACGCGTCCGGGCCGCGTCCCGCGTCGCGCCCACCTTCAGGTAGCCGTCGGCTGCCTCTTCGAGCCTGGCGATGGCGGCCTTGGTGTCGCCGTAGCAGGCGCCGGAGGTCAGCAGGACGCCCAGATCCTCCGCGGCGGAGGCGGCGCCCCACGGGTCGCTGTGGTGCGTCGTCGCCTCGGTCAGCGCTGTGACGTCCCGGTGGAGGATTCCGTGCGCATGGGCGGCCGAGGCGGCGAGACCGGGGAAGCCGGGATTGTCGTGCGCGATCTGCCGGGCCGTCTCCGCGACATGCTCGGCGGCCGAGCGGCGTCCGGCCGCCAGGGCGGTACGGGTCATCCAAGCTGCCGCGTTCGGTTCGAGCATGAACATCCAGCGTCGTCTTCTGACGTCCGCATAGCAGCTGTCGAGCGCGTCCATCGCTCGTTCCGGGCCGCCCTGGGCCTCCCGCACCAGCGCGATGGCCCAGACGGCCCAGACCGACCCGTATGTGGGGCCGTGCACCGCCTGTTGCCTGGTCTCCAGGCGCTCGATGTGCCGCTCGGCCGCTTCCACGTTGCCGCGGCGCAACTCGACGATGGCCATGACGGCCAGCCCGAGCAGCGCGTACGCGTGCGCGCCCATCTCGTCGGCGGCCTTCAGCCCCGCCTCGGCCTCCGCGACGGCATCGTCGGGGTGGCCGGTGGCCAGCGACAGGCAGGCCCGGAAGAAGGCGGGGCTGGCGATGTGGGTGGCCGGTCCGTTGGCCTCGAAGTCCGCGGCGGCGGCCTGGATCACGCTCTCGGCTTCCGCGTACCGTCCCACCCCGAAGAGGCAGCGGACCATGAACAGGCGTGGGTGGGCGCGCCGGGCGGCGATGGATCCGGTGCTCGCGACCCGCACCGCCTCGTGGATGTCGCGGAACGCGTCATCGGCCCGCGCCTCCTCCCAGGCGATGTGCGCGCTCAGCAGCAGTGCCCCGACCACTGCGGTGTCCTGGTGCGCCGCCCGGTCCGCGAGAACCGCCCTGGCCCGCGCACGGCCCCGCCCGAAGTCGTTCAGCCCTATCAGCCCGTGAAACACCATGAGCTCGGCGACGCCGCGCAGCTCGTCGCCGAGGTCCCGCCGCGCGAGCAGGTCCTCGGCCTCGGCCACGGCCTCGGCCGCGCGGCCGCTCTGCAGCAGGACATACGCCAGTTCACACCGCAGGCGATCGGTCCACGGTCCGGGCGGCGCGCGCGTCAGTGCCGCCCGCGCGGATTCGATCGCCTCGGCCGGCCGTCCCGCGGCCGTCAGCGTCTCCACCGCCGTCGCCGTACGTGGCAGGAGATCGCCATCTGCCGGGGAGGTGAGTTCGAGCGCACGGACGGCGAGATCCATCGCGGACTGCGGCGAGTACGGCAGCACCGCGCGCGCGGCACGGTCCAGCCCGTCGAGCGCCCGCGTATCGCCGATCTTGGCGCAGCGCATGAAGAGCGCGGCGGCGGGCACGACCGCGCCGCGTTGCAGCAGCATGCATCCGGCCTGTCGCTGCAGCGCCGTGCGCACCGGCTCGGAGATCATGTCCGTGACGATCTGCCACAGCAGATCGTGCCGGAATGTCAGCCGGTCGGCCGTGGGCATGACGATGCCCGCCCGAAGCGCCTCGGCGAGCCCCGGCAGCAGCCGGTCGACCGGGTCGCCGAGCATCTCGGCCAGATCGTCCACGGAGAACGACCGGCCCAGGATCGCGGCCACCTGGAGGAGGTGCCGGGTCGAGGCGGACAATCCGGCCAGGGAGCTGCACGCGCCGGTCCGGACTCCCGCCGTCGAGGTCAGCCGGGCGCTGCCCGCGGTGACCTCGACCACGCCGGCGAGCTTGCACGCTCTCAGCAGCTCGACGAGCAGGAAGGGGTTTCCCTTCGCGTCCGCCGCCGTCTCCAGGGTGTCCGGCCCGGGCGGCGCGCCGAAGACGTCGGCGGCGATCTCGGCCACCGCCAGGTCGTCGAGCGGGCCGAGGACGACCCGGGCGGCGCCCTCGTGCTCCAGCAGTTCGTAGAGCCCGTCCACACCGGGGTCGCCGATCCCGCTGGTGCGGGCCAGGATCCACCCCAGCGGGTACGAGGCCAGCTCCGGAAGCAGCGACCGCAGCACCATCTGGGTGGTCTCATCGGCCCAGTGCAGGTCGTCCAGGGTGATCAGCATCGGGCCGCGCCCGACTCGTTCCTCCAGCAGGGCGCGCAGGCGCTCCACCATCGACAGCCGTAGATCGGCCGCCTCGGCGGAACACGCCGGTTCCGGTGTCGTGAGTGCCGGCACGTCGAAGGCCGCCGCCAGAGGCACCAGGGGCACCAGGCGTCGGAGCTCGTCGGCCGCGCCGTGGGCGACCGCGATACCGGCCCGCCCGGCGGCTTCGGCGGCCTCGTGGAGCAGCTGGGTCTTGCCCATCCCTGACAGGCCCTCGACCAGTACGATGCCGCCCCGGCCCGTATCGATGGCCCGCAGGAGGTCGGCCACGGAACGCCATTCATGGGCACGGCCGCGCCAGCCGGGCCAGGACGACGACTCGGTTTCCGCGCTGACGGGTTCTGGGACGTCTTTCCCCCGGTTACCCACGCCTACATAAGACAACGAGTTAGGTAAAGGTGCAACATTTCCCAGTTTCGCCGCCGGGGTGATCGCGGTTACCGGCGATCACCGTGGAGTACGCGACCTCGGGCTACCTGAAAATAAACGCATATGAGATTCACGTCTCGGTCAGGTTGTGCCATCTGAACCAAATACGCCCCCGCTCAATCCCAAATAACATAAAAGAACAGAAAAAAGCGGCGCCGTAGGTATAGCGTGCTACTTCGGGATGGACGCGGACGAAGGGGGACACGTCGATGGGTGTCCAGAACGCCACCACCTATCCCCAGACGATTCAGTCGATCGAGTTGCGCCCGCTGCTGGCCGCGATGGAGGCGTTTCGTGACGGGGACTTCCGGGTCCGCCTGCCGGCCGACCAGGATGGCATGGTCGCCGAGATCGCCGCCGTCTTCAACCAGATCGCCGACCGCAACCGGCACTTCGTGGACGAGCTGAACCGGATTCACCGCGAGGTCGTACGTCACGGCCGGCTCGACGAGCGGCTGTCGGCCAGCCCCGGCCAGGGCGCCTGGGCGGCGACCGTCGGTACGGCGAACTCTCTCGTCGATGTGCTGGTCGTGCCGACCGCCAACGCGACGCGCGTCCTGGAAGCGGTCGCGGGGGGCGACCTCACCCAGCGGGTCGATCTGCATGACGACCGCCGGCCACTGCGCGGCAGCCTGCGCCGGCTCGGGCAGACGGTCAACCAGATGGTCGACCAGCTCTCACTGTTCACCGGCGAGGTCACCCGGGTGGCCCGCGAGGTCGGCGCGGAGGGACGCCTCGGCGGTCACGCCAAGGTGAACGGGCAGTCCGGCAGTTGGCGGGACGTGACGGAGGCCGTCAACACGATGGCCGGCAGGCTCACCGCCCAGGTGCGGGACATCGCGGTGGTGACGACGGCCGTCGCCCGCGGCGACCTGACCCGGTCGGTGACCGTCGAGGCGACGGGTGAGCTGCTGGAGCTGAAGCTCACCGTCAACACGATGGTGGATCAGCTCTCGGCCTTCGCCGACGAGGTCACCCGCGTCGCCCGCGAAGTCGGCACCGAAGGCAACCTGGGCGGCCAGGCCCAGGCCCGCGGCGTCTCCGGCGTCTGGAAAGACCTCACCGACAACGTCAACTTCATGGCCGACAACCTCACCACCCAGGTCCGCAACATCGCCGACGTGACGACATCCGTGGCCAACGGCGACCTGTCCAAGAAGATCACCGTCGACGCCCAGGGCGAGATCCTGCAACTGAAGAACACCGTCAACACCATGGTCGACCAGCTCTCGGCCTTCGCCGACGAAGTCACCCGCGTCGCCCGCGAAGTCGGCACGGACGGACGACTCGGCGGACGCGCCCACGTCCGCGGCGTCTCCGGCGTCTGGAAAGACCTCACCGACAACGTCAACTTCATGGCCGACAACCTCACCTCCCAAGTACGCAACATCGCCCAGGTCGCCACCGCGGTCGCCGAAGGAGACCTCGGCAAGAAGATCGACGTCGACGCCCGCGGCGAAATCCTCGAACTCAAGTCAACGATCAACACCATGGTCGACACCCTGTCGTCCTTCTCCTCCGAGGTCACCCGCGTCGCCCGCGAAGTCGGCACCGAAGGCAACCTGGGCGGCCAGGCCCAGGTCCGCGGCGTCTCCGGCGTCTGGAAAGACCTCACCGACAACGTCAACGAACTCGCGCTCAACCTCACCACCCAGGTCCGTGCCATCGCCGAGGTGACCTCCGCCGTCACGCAGGGCGACATGTCCCGCCTCATCACGGTCGAGACCCGCGGTGAGGTCTCCGAGCTGAAAGACAACATCAACCAGATGGTCTCCAACCTCCGGGAGACCACCCGCGCCAAGGATTGGCTGGAGGGCAACCTCGCCCGCCTGGCCGGGCTGATGCAGGGCCACCGTGACCTCACGGAGGTCGCCGACCTGGTGCTGCGCGAGCTCACTCCGCTGGTCAACGCGCAGTTCGGCTCGTTCTTCCTGGCCGACACGGACAGCGAGGGCGGCTCTGGGAGGGGGCTCGCCTACATCGCCGGTTACGGCTCGGAGGGGCGAACCGTGGACACCACCGGGATGCCGGGGCACGGTCTGGTGCAGCAGGCCGTCCGGGAGAAGAAGCGCATCCTCGTGGTGGACGCCCCGCCCGACTACATCACCATCCGCTCGGGCCTCGGGGAGGGCACTCCGACGAGCGTCGTCATCATCCCGATTCCCTTCGAGGACAAGGTGCTCGGCGTCATCGAACTGGCCTCCTTCAGCCGCTTCTCCGACGTACATCTGGCCTTCTTCGACCAGTTCGTCGACACCATCGGGGTCGCGATCAACACCATCATCGCCAACTCGCGCACGGAGGAGCTGCTCAGCCAGTCGCAGCGGCTGACGACGCAGCTCCAGGAACGCTCCGAGGAGTTGCAGAGGCAGCAGGCCGAGTTGCGACGCTCCAACGAGCAGCTCGCGGAGAAGGCGGCGCTTCTCTCGTCGGCCTCGCAGTACAAATCGGAGTTCCTGGCGAACATGTCGCACGAGCTGCGCTCCCCGCTCAGCTCGCTGCTCATCTACGCCCGGCTGCTGTCCGACAACTCCGAGGGTCACCTGTCCGGCGAAGAGGAGCAGTTCGCGCACAACATCTACTGGTCGGGATCCGATCTGCTGCAGCTGATCAACGACATCCTCGACCTGTCGAAGGTCGAGGCCGGACGGATGGACATCCGGCCGACGTACCTTCCGCTGGCCACACTGCTCGACTACGTGAACACCACCTTCCGGCCCATCGCGGCCGACCATGGGCTGGAGTTCGGCATCGAGGTGGGCGAAGACGCGCCTCACGACCTTTACTCCGACGGGCAGCGGCTCCAGCAGATCCTGCGCAACCTGCTTTCCAACGCCTTCAAGTTCACCTCCGAAGGCCATGTCAAGCTGCGCGTGGAGCGAGCCTCCGAGGCCGGCGGCGAGCCGCCGGGCTCGGCTGAGGGCGTCATCGCCTTCACCGTCGAGGACACCGGCATCGGCATCCCGCGCGAGAAGCTGGCCTCGATCTTCGAGGCGTTCGAACAGGTGCACGGTCCCGGCGGCCACACCAGCGGCACCGGTCTCGGCCTCTCCATCAGCCGCGAGCTCGCCGGCCTGCTCGGCGGCAAGATCGTGGCCGAGAGCCGGCTGGGCCGTGGCAGTAGCTTCACGCTGTACGTTCCCGTGGTCCGCATGATCCCGGACGAGCTGGAGGAAGAGCCCGCCGACCACGGAGAGGCGGCCACAGCCGCACTCACGGAGGCCGAGCCCACATCCGGGGAGCCGCAGCCCGCCATCGAGGGGCAGTCTGCCGGCCCCAACGAACTCGCCGACCCTACGAGCCGATCAGCCGAGCGGAAGGGCGACCATGCGGCGGAGGTGCTGTCAGGCACCCAGGTGCTCATCGTCGACGACGACGCCCGCCTGGTCAACGCCCTTACCCACGTCCTCGGCCGGGCGGGGATGTCGGTGCTGCACGCCGCGAACGGCGAGGCGGGCATCGAGGCTCTCGCACGCCACCCGGAGGTGTCGCTCGTCCTGATGGACCTCATGATGCCCGTGGTCGACGGCTATCAGGCCATGAGGACGATCCGCAGCAATCCCCGGCACGCCGATCTCCCGATCATCGCGCTCACCGCCAAGGTCATCGCCGGGGAGCGGGAGAAGGCGCTCGCCGCGGGCGCCAACGAGTACGTACAGAAACCCGCCGACGTGCACCTGCTGCTCAGCATCGCCTGCGACCTGCTGGAGGCGGACGGCGCCGAGGAGTAGCCGGTGCGCTCACCGTGACCGGACGCCTCCCGTGTGACGCCAGAGGCAAGACTGGACCGGAGCGGCGTTCCCGCCCTCGACCTGCACGGATGTGGGATGTGCGGGGCCGGGGCGCCGAGGCATCATCGGACGATGGATCGCCTGATGAAGCTGCGCCAGTATGTCGACGCACTCGGCACTCCAGAAGCCGCGGACTCCGACGCGAACAGGTGGCCCGTGCACGACGAACTCCTCACGTTTCCCGGCGAGGACGAGGTCACCCGGCTCACCCGGTCCGTCACCCGTTGCATGGGACGGTTGGAGCAGGCGCTCCAGCAGCAGCGGCGGTTCGCCTCCGAAGTCTCGCACGAGCTTCGTAACCCCATCGCCGGGTTGCGCCTCCGCCTGGAGGAGGCGCGGCTGCATCCCCGTCAGACGTGTACGGAGGACCTGGTCGAGCAGGCATTGTCCGATGTCGACCGGCTGGAGGCGATCGTCACCGACCTGCTGCTCCTCTCGCGGATCGAGGCGATGGGGAACAAGAGCCGGCACAACGGCGCCAGGAACCCGGCGGCGGTCGATCTGACGGAACTGGTGTCCACGGAGTCCCAGCGCCGGGTGGACCGGCTCGGCAACGACCTTCGGCTCGAACCCGCCGTGACGGTCATGGGCGTCCGCAATGATCTCATCCGGGTGCTCACGAACCTGCTGGACAACGCCCATCGGCACGCGAGGCGCCAGGTGGTGGTGGAAGTACGCCGCAACGGGAGCAGCGCCGAGCTGATCGTCTCCGACGACGGCGACGGCATCGCCGAGGCCGACCGCAAACGGATCTTCGAACGGTTCGTCCGTCTCAACGCCTCCCGCAAGCGTGACCGTGACGGCACCGGGCTCGGCCTGCCGATCGCCCTCGAAATCGCCCACGCCCATCACGGCACCATCGAGGCGGACAAGTCCGCCAGCGGCGGGGCCCGCTTCGTGTTCCGGCTCCCCCTGGCAGCTCACCTGGTAATCTCCGGCCAGGCCCTCTCACGTGCCACCGGATCCCGCTGAAGCCCGGCATCTCCTCTCCCCGGAACGGAGATGCCAGTCTGAGTGCATCCCCAGCCGGGCACAGCTCCTGGCTGCTGACCAGGACGCCTTTCTCCCTGTCGTCGGCCATCGCCGGGGTCAACGGCATACAGCACCTCACGTACACGCGTACCTACGCCGGCCTGCCCGTCACCATCGCCACCGCGCGTGGTCCCGCGCCCACCGCAGCGCGGTGGGCACCGCCAGGCTGGTCACCACCGCGATCGCCTGGAAGACGAACAGCAGCCATCCCGCCGCGGCCGAGCCGACTCCGCTGTCCTGGAACAGTTCCGTCGTTCGGCGCACGATTCAGAGCAGTTGACGGCACCAGGCCCTGGCCGTAGGGCATCGCCACCACGTTGATCGCCAGACATCGAACGGTGGCCGTCTATCCGGGGCCACTTCGGGCCGTGGCTCGTTATCAGTGGCGCCGGCTGTTCCATAGAGTCACGAACCCGGACGTCCCTCCGCCCTACGAGGGTTTCGCCGATCCCCTTGGACCTGCCGAACAGCCGAGGATGGCGTGGGCCGAGCCGCGATCGGGAGAGTCCTTCTTCGGAATTTTTCTGCGCGGGTGTGTCGAACGGCGTCGAGCCCGTTCGTAGCCACAGTGAGAGACCGGCAACGGCCGGTCGCCGCTCACCTGATCGAACGACCGCCCCGAGATGAGATGACAAGGAGCGTGCACCCCATGAACCAGGACCACGTGAGCGCCACCCTGACCGTCGCCGCGCCCGCCGCGAGGGTGTTCGCGGTACTGGCGGATCCGACGACCCATGCCGCGATCGATGGCACCGGCTGGGTGCAGGAACCTGCCGACCGGGCGCCGCTGACCGAGGTGGGGCAGGTGTTCCGGATGGACATGCATCACACCGGCCATCCAGACGGTGACTACCGGGTGGCCAACAAGGTCGCGGTGCTCGACCCGCCGCGCGCCATCGGCTGGCTGACGGGGACGGAGCAGGATGACGGTCGCCTGGAGTTCGGCGGCTGGATCTGGCGTTACGGCCTTGCGCCGCTCGGTCCGTCCGAGACTGAGGTCACGCTCACCTACGACTGGTCGGCGGTGCCGCAGTCCATCCGGGAGTACCTGCGGTTCCCGCCGTTCGGCCCTGAGCACCTCATCAACTCGCTGCACCACCTGGCCGAGCTCGCCGCGTCCTGGGGCCCAGACACCTGGGGGGCGGCCGTGGCGGAGCGCCGCCACCGATGACGGGTCGAATCTGACTACGCCAACGCCGTGGTTTGCGGCCTGTTTCCACACACCTGAATCAACCCGCGCTCAAGGAGAGCATCATGACCGCTACCTACACGTTCGACGTCTTCTCCAGCCTCGACGGCTTCGGCGCCGCCGGCGGCGACTGGACCGGCTACTGGGGCAAGCAAGGCCCCGAGCTGCTCGACCACCGCCTCGCCCTGTACAGCCAGGAGCAGCGGATGGTCTTCGGGGCCGACACGTATCGGGCGTTCGCGCGGATGCTGGCATCGAGCACCGAGGAGTCCGAGGTCCGTGACCCATGGGTCACCCGGATGAGGAACCTGCCGGCGACGGTGGTGTCGAGCACGCTGCGAGGACCGCTCGACCTGCCGAACGCGAACGTCGTGAGCGGCGACGCCGTCGAGGTCATCGCCCGGCTCAAGGAGGAGTCCGAGGTGCCGTTGCGCTCACACGGCAGCCTGTCGCTGAACCGGGCGCTGCTGGCCGCCGGCCTGGTCGACCGCGTGCAGGTGACGCTCTTCCCGGTGATCACCGGTCAGACCGGGCTGGACCCGATCTTTCAGGGCGCGGCCGACTTCGACCTCGAACTGATCGAGAGCCGGACTCTCGACGGCCACACCCAGGAGCTCATCTACCGGCCCACCCTGCATGTCTGAGCCCGTCCATACGCCCCCACCCCGTCCAGCTTGCGTACGACCCTCTTCCTGAGGGAGTTCTTGCCGACTGGGCGGGCCGCGAGACCTTCGAAGGTCCTGGATCAACCTGCCGAGGTCAGGCCGCCTCCACCCGGGCAAAGTGGCCCGCATCAGCCCAGGTCGCCATCCTCAGAACCCGCTCGCACGATGGTTGCGCGAGCGGGTTCTGCGCCGACTGACTGTGTGGAGCTCGGACCCCGGACGGGGCGGCGCATGCTCACGCTGACTCTGCGCAATCTGGAACGTGACGGCCTGCTCGTCAGGACCGTCTACCCGACGGTGCCGCCCAAGGTCGAGTACACCGCCACCGAAATCGCGCTGGAACTGTACGAATCCCTGGCCTCGCTCACCTCCTGGGCGGAGCGGCACCGTGCCACGATCACCGCCGCGCGCGACGCGTACGACCGCAGCGTGGAGTAGGCGACGACCCGCGCCAAGGGACACCGCGCCGCACTCTCGGGCCCGAGCGCCTCCCCGTACCCCGCCGGCCGCGCCCGCTCCTCATCACGTTTCTCCTCGCCCGGCTACCGGGACTGAGCCACGTTTTCTCTGGTGCCCGGCGCCTCGGTCGTGTCGATCCTTACCTCCGAGTGCAGCGTGTTGTGCACGGGGCACTTGTCGGCGATCTCGATGAGCCGCCGGCGTTGTTCCGCGTCGAGGTCGCCGTCCAGGTAGATCACGCGTTCGATCCGGTCCAGCCGTCCCTGCCGGGTTTCACAGTCCGCGCAGTCGTCCGCGTGGATGCGCGAGTGGCGGAGTTTCACGGTCACGTGGTCCAGGGGCCACTGCTTGCGCCGGGCGTACATCCGCAGCGTCATCGACGTGCACGCGCCGAGGCCGGCCAGCAGCAGGTCATACGGGTTGGGCCCGGTATCGGCGCCGATGGGCTGGGGTTCGTCGGCGGTGAGGGTATGCCGGCCGACGGTGACGCGCTGCCCGTACAGGGACTCGCCGTTCTCGGACACCACGACAAATCCGGGGTCGGGCTCCTGGCCGTCCTGGGCGGGCTGCTCGGCGGGCGGGGCGGGGAGGTAACGCGTGGCCCAGGCGGCGAGCATGGTGGCCGCGAACTCGGCGTCGGCCCGATTGGTGAGCAGGTGATCCGCGCCGTCCAGAGCGACGAAGGACTTGGGGTGGCGGGCGACGTCGAAGATGCGCCGCGCGTTGTCCACGCCGACGATCTCGTCGCCCGGCGCGTGCATCACCAGCAGGGCCGCACCGAGCTTCGCGATCCGGTCGGCCTGCGGCTGGGCGGCGATGTCGTCGAGGAACTGCTTGCGGACGCGGAAGGACCGGCCGGCCAGCACCACCTGGGCCTCACCGCGCCGCTCGATCTCGGCGCGGCTGTCCGCCAGCAGATGCAGCACGTGCGCGGGGTCGGCGGGCGCACCGATGGTCGCGATCGCCCGCACCTCGGGCACCCGGTGCGCCGCGGCGAGCACCGCGGCACCACCGAGGGAGTGCCCGATCAGGAGCACCGGAGCGGCGAACCGTTCCCTGAGGTGGTCGGCGGCGGCCACCACGTCCGCCACGTTGGAGCTGAAGTCGGTGTTGCCGAAGTCACCGCCGGACCCACCGAGCCCGGTGAAGTCGAACCGGAGCACCGCGATCCCGAACCGGGTCAGCGCCCGCGAGATCCGCGCCGCCGCGATCACCTCCTTGCCGCAGGTGAAGCAGTGAGCGAACAACGCATAAGCCCGCGGATGCGACTCGGGCAGATCCAGCCGCGCGGCGAGCGGCACCCCATGCGACCCGGTGAACTCGAATTTCTTACTGTTCATCGTCAGCTCCATCGATCCCTGTGGACGGCCGAGGCTCGTCGGTCACGGGGCAAGGCCGGACCAGCCGCCCGCCACCTGGCGCGGAGCCCGTCACCGCTTGCCAACCCCATCGATTCAGCACCTCGGCCGTCAGCTATGAACACCTCGATCCCGCTCGCCGGCTCAGTTTTTCCTTTCGCCCGGCCGGCCGGGGACCCTCATCCATCAACCGCACCGTATGAGATCCGGCCCTTGCCTCGCTCGCCGGGGGAATCGGTTCATGATCCACGCACCCTTGCCGTCGTTGAGGGCCGAGGACGCGACCCGGTCCGCGCGCACCAGGCCAGGATCGTGTTTTGCCGGGGCCTGTGGACGCACCGCGCAATGGAGGGCGCGACCCGGCCGCGCCACTGCCCGCCGACGGGCAGCCCGGCTGCCCTCGGGCTATGCCGAAGAAGCAGTCCCCGATGCGGATCGACGACAACGCCGAGACCGCTGGTGTCCGATTCGTGTATGAGGATGAGAATCTCTCGTCCCAGATTCCCACCAACAACAGATCATTTGTAACGTTCGGGCGTGAGACTTTTACGTGTCCAATCGCTCGCATTCGTCCCGCTGGTCGCAGCGAGCCTTTTCGTGGCGACTCCGGCCGAGGCGGCGCCCGCGCCCTCCGCGGAAGTGCTCTTCGACGGAGGCAACGAGGCCTACGTCAGCGGCACCTACCGGGTCGACTACCACTCCTTCCGCGCGCCGGCCGTGATCCGTACCAAGGGGAACACGGTCATCGCCTTCACCGAAGGACGGGTCGGTGACAACGACGACTACGGCAACATCGACCTCATCTACAAGGCCTCCAGGGACTCCGGCAAACCTGGCACCTGGTCCGGGATCAAGGCGGTGGCCACCGGGTGGCCGGACGCCGTCGGCAACCCCACCGCGGTCTTCGACGGGCAGACCATCTACCTGTTCTTCAACCGGATGGCGGCCGGTTGGACGAGCGTCGGCGACTTCGACAGCTGGGACGACCGCACGGTGTGGGTGGCCTCGGCGGCCACCGACGCCAACGGCCTGCCCACCGGCGGCTGGACCCTCACCGAGAAGACCGGCACACTCAAACCGCACAAGGATCCGAGCGATCCGTTGCACCGGAGATGGTTCAACGACTCGATCGGCCCCGGCGCCGGCATCAAGATGGCCGACGGAACCCTGGTCATCCCGGCCAAGTGGCGCAACATCTACAAACGGCTCGGGGATAGCGACTGGCACTACCAGGAGTTGACGAACGCCGACGTCACCAAGACCGACGAGGCCACGATCCTGCAGCGGTTCGGCGGCGACCTCTATCGCAACGATCGCGCCAGGTTCGCCAACGCCGCGGATCCGCCGCTGCTCAAGCGGCTGGTCTCCACCGGCACCCTCGACGGCGGCTTCTCCGGCTACGCCGACCACCTCGATCCGGGCGGCCGTGTCCTGCCCGATCCCGACTGCCATGCCTCGACGCTGCGCTTCGCCGGGTCGCCGAACCGGATCCTGTTCCTCGGCCCGCACCCGGGCGGCGACTCCCGGAGCCGGACCCCCATGCGCGTCTGGATGAGCTACGACGATGGCGTCGGCTGGCCGTACACCCGCCTGGTCGGCGACTTTCCCGCGCCCAGACCCAAGGGCCGGGACGGCGGGCCGAACACGAACGGAGTCGAAGGCGGCTACTCCAGCATGCTGCAGACCGCCGACGGGCAGGTCGGTGCGGCCATCGAGTGGGGCGAGCAGAACAGCTCAGGCCGCGACAAGAACATGAGCATCATCTTCCGCCGCTTCCACCCCTCCTGGGTTGCCAACGGCCGCCCAGAACCGCCGCTGGGGTAACCGTCCTGCCCTACTCCCCCTCCGTCCTGATTTCTGCCTGTGTGGTCAGCCGCGGTAGCTGAGGACGGTGGTGCGCGGATTGGTGCTCGCCGTCGTGGCCTGGGCAACGTGCCCGGCCACGACCGTGGCGAGGACGGCGCGGGCGTGGGCCGGTCCCATCGGCGCCGGGCGGCCCAGGTCGCCCGGCTCGGCGCCACAGGGTGAAGCCACAAAGGCCGACGAGCTGAACCGGAACGGGCCACCGAGTCGGACAAGCCCGACCGGCGTGATGGACACCCAATCCTCAGCGAGGGTCGAATCAGGCGCATGGCACGAGCCGCGATGCTCGGAGTGACTTTTGTCGACGACAGGCAGAAGGCGATCGATGCTCGGCCTATCGTCGCGGTAGCAGGCGTGGAGGGCGCGCCGGATGGGGTGGCGGGCAGGGAATGGGGCGTACGTTTGGCCGAATTTATGTGGAAATATCGCAACTTTCGCCGCTACTTCTTGACATTTGGCCGAAACAGGCGCGTACTTCATCGGAAGTCACCCCTAACCAGCACCCTCGACCCCCTGTAAGTCCCACGCTTACACCCTCGCTCCCAACGCACACGAGCAGCTGCACCCTGCCCTCATGCGAGTGGGGCGCCGTCACCCGATTGGGGAACCATGACCGAGGTAGGCAGAGGCATGGCGAAGAGTCTGTTCTCCCGGCGCGCCTTCACCGCCTCCGCGGCGTTCGCCGCGGTCGCACCGCTAGTGGCGGCCGGCCAGGCCGAAGCGGCCATCGACAAGCCTGAGGACAAGCCCGGCAAGGGCAACGTCCGCCGTATGACCCTCTACGCCGAGCGGCTGCCAGACGGCCGGCTGGGCTATGGCCTGGAGCCCGGCAAGCCCACGATCCCCGGCCCTCTCATCGAAATGGTCGAGGGCGACACCCTCGAGATCGAGATGGTCAACACCCTGGACGTGCCGGCCAGCCTGCACGTGCACGGGGTCGACTACGACACGGCCAACGACGGCACCAGACTGACCAACAGCGTGGTGGAACCGGGCGGCCGGCGTACCTACACCTGGCGCACCCACGCGCCCGGCCGGCGTCCGGGCGGCAGCGTCGAGCCCGGCAGCGCCGGCTACTGGCACTACCACGATCACGTCGTGGGGACCGATCACGGCACGGGGGGCATCCGGCAGGGGCTCTATGGGCCGCTGGTGGTCCGCCGGAAGGGCGACGTCAGGCCGGACAAGCAGTTCACCGTCGTCTTCAACGACATGTCGATCAACAACCAGCCGGCCCACCAGGCGCCCGAGTTCGTCGCGAAGCTCGGCGAGCGGGTGGAGTGGATCGTGATCACGCACGGCGAGTTCTACCACACGTTCCACATCCACGGGCACCGCTGGGCCGACAACCGCACCGGCCTGCTGGAACACCCGAAGGACCAGACCCGGATCATCGACACCAAGATCACCGGACCGGCCGAGTCGTTCGGCTTCCAGGTGATCGCCGGGGAGCGCGTCGGCCCGGGACCGTGGATGTACCACTGCCACGTCCAGAGCCACTCCGACATGGGGATGGCCGGGATCTTCATGGTGACCGACGCGGACGGGAACGTCCCCGGCCACCCGGGCCATCCGACGGGCGCGCATCACTGACGCGGCCCCGGACCCGGCCGCGGCAGAACCCTCAACTCTTCCCCAGCAGGTCCGAATCACCCTCAACCCGAAGGAGCGAACGATGGGCCGGAAAGCCCTCTTACCGCCCCGACCACCCGCCTGGCGCCGCTTGCTGACCACGGTGTCGGGCGCCTTCCTGATCCTCGGGCTGGCGACCCCCGTCGCCCTGCCCGCCCAGGCGCAGGCCGCCGCCCCGAAGCCGCCCGGAAAGGGCGCCGCCGGCGTGCTCGTCTTCCACGGTCCGGCCGACCAGCAGGACGACCCGGTCGAGCAGGCCACGGAGGCGATCAAGGAACTGGGCAGGACGAACGGCTTCTCCATCGACGCGTCGCAGGATCCGGTGGTCTTCAGCACCGACAACCTGGCGCGCTACCGCGGCGTGGTGTTCCTGTCCGCCAAGGGCGCGGCGCTGAACGACGGCCAACTGGCCGCCTTCCAGGCCTACATCAGGAGCGGCGGCGGATTCGTCGGAGTCCACGACGCCGCGCGTGCCCAGGCGGACTCGGCCTGGTTCACGGAGCTGATCGGCACCCGCCCCGCCGGCAGCCTCCCCCCGCCGGAGAAGGTGGTGGAGAGCGCCGCCAGCGGCGAGAACCCGCCGAACGAGACGAAGGACAAGCTGTTCGACGGCAGCAACGACACCAAGTGGCTGGTCCGGACGCCGACCGGATGGGTCCAGGGGAAGCTCGAGAAGCCGGTCGCGATCGCGCACTACGCGTTGACGTCCGCCAACGACTCCCCCGGACGTGACCCGAAGGACTGGACCCTGCAAGGCTCCCAGAACGGTACGAGCTGGACCGACCTCGACAGGCGGACCGGGGAGAGCTTCGCCCAGCGGTTCCTGACCAAGGAATACACGTTCGACAACAGCACGGCGTACCAGTACTACCGGCTCAACGTCACCGCGAACGGCGGCGAGCCCCTGACCCAGCTCGCCGAGCTGCGGCTGTTCGGCCCCACCGCCGGAGAGCCCCCGGAGAGCAAGCCGCAGAAGGCCGTCGTCGACCTCGTCGACCGCCGGCACCCGGCGAACAAGGGGCTGCCCTTCACCTTGAAGCGCACCGACACGTGGATGAACTGGAGCCCCAACCCGCTGGGCAAGGTCCACACGGTCGCGCAGGTCGGAGAGCACACGTACGACCCGGGCCTGAACGGCAACGGCGCGTTCCACCCCGTCTCGTGGTGCCGTGACTACGACGGGGGCCGGTCGTTCTACACCGGTATGGGCGGCACCGAGGCCGGCTACACCGGCGACGAGCAGTTCCAGAGCCACCTCGGCGGCGCCATCCGGTGGGCGGCCGGCCTGGTACGCGGTGACTGCCAGGCGACCATCGCCTCGAACTACACCGTCGAACGGCTGACCGCGCAGAACCAGCAGGGCCGGCTCGACCAGATCGGCGAGCCCCACGGCCTGACCATCGCCCCCGACGGCAAGGTCTTCTACATCGGCAAGGCGGCCTGCGCGACCGGCCCGATCGCCGACTGGAACGACCCCAAGGTCGGCCTCGGCTGCGGCACCATTCACCAGTGGGACCCGGAGACCAAACAGGTCAAGCTCCTCACCACGCTGGCCGTCATGGGCAACCGCGGCAGCGGCGACGAACTGGTCAAGAACGAGGAGGGCCTGGTCGGCATCACGCTCGACCCCGAGTTCGAGCAGAACGGCTGGGTCTACGTCTACTGGATGCCGCACGAGTCGATCGACAGGGAGCGGCGGATCGGCAAGCGGACGGTCTCCCGGTTCACCTACGACGCCGCCGGCCAGACCATCGACCAGGGCACCCGCAAGGACCTGCTGCAGTGGGACACCCAGATCCACAGCTGCTGCCACGCGGGTGGCGGCATGGCCTTCGACAAGGACGGCAACCTCTACGTCGGCACCGGTGACAGCAACTCCTCCGGCGGCTCGGGCGGCTACTCCGGCAACAACTGGACCGCGAACTACATGGGCCTCTCGTTCCAGGACGCCCGCCGTACCGCGGGCAACACCAACGACCTCAACGGCAAGATCCTCCGTATCCACCCGGAGCCCGACGGCAGCTACACCATCCCCAAGGGCAACCTGTTCACCGGGGAGGAGGAGGGCGGCGGCAAGACCCGCCCGGAGATCTGGGTGATGGGCGTCCGCAACATCGCGCGCATCGCCTGGGACAACGTGAACGACTGGCTGACCGCCGGATGGGTCGGCCCCGACGCCGGCGGTCCCAGCCCGATGTGGGGTCCCGCCAAGTACGAGACCGCCACGATCCTCACGTCCGCCGGCAACCAGGGCTGGCCGTACTGCATGGGCGACAAGCAGCCCTATCGTGACCGCAGCAACACCGACGCCACCCAGCCGGCCGACTGGTACGACTGCGACAACCTGAAGAACACCTCACCGCGCAACACCGGCCTCGTCGACATCCCGCCGGCGCGCTCCAACATGATCTGGTACTCGCCGCAGGGCGGCGGCCCGGTCTACCCGAAGCGGGACGACGGCAGCGGCCTGCCCACGTACCAGCCGGGCGAGGAGACCTTCACCATTCCCTACCTCAAGGGCGGCGGCCAGGCGATCATGTCGGGGCCGACCTACCATCGCTCCCAGGTCGACACCGGCAGCGGTGTGGCGTGGCCGGCGTACTGGGAGGACAAGTGGTTCATCGGTGACCAGTCCAACGGCAACAACCGCGTCGCGGTGACCGTCGACCCGAAGACCGTGCCCGAGGCGGGCCGGCCGGTGTTCGGCGAGGACCTGCGTCAGATCATCCCGGGTGGCGGCGGCAACGCCCAGCTCCAGTCGTGGATGGACGCCAAGTTCGGGCCGGACGGCGCGCTCTACATGCTCGACTACGCCGGCGGGTTCTTCAGCCTGCACCCCAACCAGAAGCTGGTCCGCATCGCGTACAAGGGTGGTCCGGCGACGCCGAACCCGAGCGCGGCCGTGGCGCGTCCGGTCCGGCAGAGCGACCCCAAGGCGATGACGTTCTCCAGCACGAAGGCCGGCGGCGTGTCGTGGGAGTGGGACTTCGGCGACGGTGGCAAGCCGTCGGAGGAGGCGAACCCCACGCACACCTACAAGGACTTCGGCACCTACAAGGCGACGCTGAAGGTCACCTACGCCGACGGTGAGGCGGCCACCGGCACGATCGACGTCAAGGTCGGATGCGCCGCCCCCGACGCCCGGCCGACGGTCCGGCTGCTCGACACCGACACCGGCGTGACCAACCGCGCGGCCGGTGGCGGCTGCACGCTGAACGACCTGATCGACGACGAGCGTGACTGGAAGAACCACGGCGAGTTCGTGCGCCACCTCAACGACGTGGTGAACCAGGCCCGCAAGGACGGCGTCATCGACAACCGCGAGGCGTCCGCGCTCAAGCAGGCGGCCGCCAAGTCCGAGATCGGCAGGACGAACGGATACGAGACCATCTTCGACGGGACGGCGCAGTCGCTCCAGGGGTGGACGCAGGCCCCCTCGGGGCAGTTCAATCTGCAGCCGGACGGCACGATCCGCGCTTCTGGCGGTCTCGGAATGCTGTGGTACTCCAAGAAGGCGTACGCCGACTTCTCGGTGAGGCTGCAGTTCCGTGACGTCGCGCCCGACCCGAATCGCGCCAACAGCGGAGTCTTCGTACGCTTCCCCGACCCGAGAACGCCGCTGGAGCAACGTCCCGCGGGAAGCTGCGGAACGGTCGGCTCGGCCCGTACGTCGCCCGCCTGGGTCGCGATCTTCTGCGGTCACGAGATCCAGATCTACGACGGCGACACGGGCGAGCCGCAGAAGACCGGCTCCGTCTACAACTTCTCCGCCACGGGCCTGGACAAGGCCGGGGTCACCCCGAAGGGCACGTGGAACGACTACGAGGTCCGGGTGGTCGGGCAGCACTACACGATCATCCGCAACGGCAATGTGATCAACGAGTTCGACAACACGCCGGGCAAGGCGTCGTCCCGCGCCGGCGACCCGCCCACGGACCTGCGCCAGTTCGTCAGCGGGTTCGTCGGGTTGCAGAACCACAGCAACAACGACGCGATCGAATTCCGCAACATCCGCCTGCGCGAACTCTAGTCCGGTCCCATCGAGAGGTGCATCGATCCCATGCATGTCCGCTTGATCCATGCTTTACGCAGGACGTTCCAAGCCGCCGCCACGGCGCCGGGCCTGGCCGTGGTGCTGCTGACCGTGGCGCTTCCCGCGCTCTTCCTGTCGTCGGTCCGGGCCGACGCGCGGCCCCGCGCGCAACTGACGGCCCAGGCGGACCAGGTGCTCACCTGGACGGCCGACAACAGCATGACCGCGTACAAGTCGACGCCGGACACCGCCACGGCGGGGCCCGCCACCATCGTCTTCGAGAACAGTGCGGCGACCGGTAACACCACCGGCATGACGCACACCCTGACCTTCGACGTCTCCACGCCCGGCTACAACCACGATGTCAGCCTCAACATCATCGCCAGCCCCTTCGACGCGAACGGCGGCCGGCACCAGGCGCAGGTGAACCTCACTCCGGGCAAGTACCGCTTCTTCTGCGCGATTCCCGGTCACGGCCAGATGGTCGGCGAACTGGTGGTCACCGACGGCGGCGGCACGGACACCACCGCGCCGCAGGTGTCGGCACAGGTGGCGGGTGACCGGGACGACGACGGCAACTACGTCGGCGCCGCGACCGTCACCCTCACCGCGAGCGACACCGAGTCCGGGGTCGACACGGTGGAGTACGCGCTCGATGACGGCGCGTTCGCCGCGTACTCGGCTCCGGTGTCGGTCAACCAGGTGGGCGCGCACACGGTGCGCTACCGGGCCACCGACAAGGCCGGGAACACCTCACCGGTGGGCTCGGTGACATTCACCGTGGTGGCACCCCAGGAGGAGGACACCACTCCCCCGCAGGTGACCGCCCAGGTGACGGGTGACCGGGACGACGACGGCAACTACGTCGGCGCCGCGACCGTCACCCTCACGGCGACCGACGCCGGTTCCGGGGTGGGAACGGTGGAGTACTCGCTGGACGGCCAGCCGTACGCGGTGTACGCCCAGCCGCTCGCGGTGAACCAGCCGGGCGCCCACACCGTGACCTACCGGGCCACAGACAAGGCGGGGAACACCTCCGAACCGGGCACGACGGCATTCACGGTGGTGGCTCCTCAGGAGGAGGACACCACTCCCCCGCAGGTGACCGCCCAGGTGACAGGCGATCGCGACGACGACGGCGACTACGTCGGCGCCGCGACCGTCACCCTCACCGCGAGCGACACCGAGTCCGGAGTGGACACGGTGGAGCACTCCCTGGACAACGGCGCCTTCACGGCATACTCGGCTCCGGTGTCGGTCAACCAGGTGGGCGCGCACACGGTGCGCTACCGGGCCACCGACAAGGCGGGGAACACCTCACCGGTGGGCTCGGTGACATTCACCGTGGTGGCGCCTCAGGAGGAGGACACCACCCCGCCGCAGGTGACGGCGCGGATCACCGGCAACATGGACTGGGCCTGGAACTTCGTGGGCTCCGCCACGGTGACGCTCACCGCGACCGACGCCGACTCCGGGGTGGACACGGTGGAGTACTCGCTGGACGGCCAGCCGTACGCGGTGTACGCCCAGCCGCTCGCGGTGAACCAGCCGGGCGCCCACACCGTGACCTACCGGGCCACAGACAAGGCCGGGAACACCTCGGCTGTCGGCACGGCCAGGTTCATGCTGGTCAAGGCCGCACCGGACCGGGAGACGCCCGGCCCGGACTGCCCGAAGCCGGGCAAGAGCTGTAAGGGCACGTGACCCCTGCCGGCGGGCGGCCTCTCTCGAAGGCCGCCCGCCGGTTTCCGTGCGTTTCACGACCGCCAGGGCGACCGTGTGTGGTCAAGGAGCACTACGGCCAGGACAGAGTGCTCTCGCAGGCGTCGTAGTCAACGAACTCGGTGGACACGCAGGTGTCGGCACCCTCGTCGTAGTCGTACTCGCGGGCGTGGTCGAGCCCCCACTCACCGACGAGGAGATCATTGCCCGCACCACCGTAGAGGTAGTCGCCTTCGCCCATTTGACGGCTGTCGTTGAAGTCGCCGTAGAGCTTGTCGTAGCCGGAACCGCCATAGAGCCAGTCGACGCCCTGCATGCCGATGAGCATGTCGCCACCGCCAGGGCCGCCGTTCAGCGTGTTGTCCGCCTCGTTGCCGATGAGGGTGTCGCTCTGCCAGCCGCCGTAGAGGTCCTCCACGTCGCCCGGGATGTTCTCCAGCTCACCCGCCGCGCCGTCGTCGGCCAGGCCGTTCAGCGACGCCTTCACCGACTCCCCGTGTTCGCCGTAGCTCACCATGTCGTGGTCGCCGGTGCCGCCTTTGTAGGTGTCGGTGCCGAGTCCGCCCCGAAGCTCGTCGTCGCCCGGTCCGCCGTCAAGGGCGTCGTT
This sequence comes from Nonomuraea sp. B12E4, assembly GCF_039871825.1. NCBI lineage: Bacteria > Bacillati > Actinomycetota > Actinomycetes > Streptosporangiales > Streptosporangiaceae > Nonomuraea > Nonomuraea sp. B12E4. Next base: position 69,523 of record NZ_JBDPME010000026.1, read on the forward strand.
ACCGTCCGAGCCCTCCATCAGGTCTCCGCCGTCCGCGCACTGTTGCTCGCAGCCGCCGAAGAGCTGGTCGTTGCCCTTCTCCGGTTGCCCGCGATTGGCGCGCAGGTCCTCCGGGCTGAGGCCCCCGGAGACCCACTGCACTCCGGGTCCACCGTAGACGACGTCGTTTCCCCAACCGCCGAACAGGCGGGCATCCAGCTTGTCCTTCGTCGGCAGGAGATTGACTATCGTGTCGCTGCCTCCGTGGCCGTCAACGTACAGGCCGGTAGCGCCCGCATCGCATTGGACCTCGTTGTCCGTGACGTCGGTGCAGCCGCCACCGGGAAAGATCGGGTAGTTGTCGTCGATGACTCGCACCCGGCCGTAGGAGTCCGGGATGATCCGGACGTGGTTGTCCCCGTAGCCGCCGTGGAAGAACAGGACTCCCGCCGAGTCGAGCCAGACATCGCCGGTGTTGGGGTCGAGCGGGTCCACGTCCGCCATGGCGCTGCCGGATGGAACCGCTGTGAGCCCCGCGGCTAATACCGCGGCTCCCAGCCACAGTGCGGCTTTTCTGACCTTCATATGTCGTCCTTTACTTTGCGGGGAGATCAGGTATCTCCGATTTTCAGGCGCGGGATCAGGCGACTTTCCACATACCTCAGGCGTTGGAAAACTCACCATGCCGTTCGCCGGAGTTGGCGAGACGGGTTTTGGGCAACGTGTCAGGATGCGCCGGGGATCCCTGTAGCCGGACGGCGCACTTATGGCGCCGTCCGGACGGTGCCGCACTCTAGCACATTCGGGATCATGAAGATGAGCGACCATTCTTTGCCGCTACACTTCCCCGGAGTCCCTTTTCCGCATTCTGTAGTTGGGGCGACAGCGGGCTTGTATTATTCTCCGGGTCAGCCCTTTACGGAGCGGCGTGCCGACCGGCAAATATCGCAGTCATCTGTTACGGAGTCTGCGCGTTGCCGTGTACGACGAGATCGACCTCTGCTACCGGGCTTATAATAAGTACACGCATATGATAGGCGTTGGCTTATTATCTGGCAAACACTCATCTTGGGCCCCCTGACGAGCCGTGGCAACACGAGCGTGGGGATCACCAGTTCGGCGACGCCCATGATCGCGGCCACCACGCCGATGCCTGCAACCGGCCTCCGCCCGCCGGTGTTCCTGTTCCCGTTGGCTCCACCCAGAGGAGAGGAAAGCGATGACCGAACTCGATTACGGCGGACAGACGCGGGGCGATACCTCCGAGGATCGGATGACGTCCCGGCACGTATTGATCCTGGTTCTCCTGCTCGGCGCCCAGTTCATGCTCGCGGTCGACTTCTCGGTGCTCAATATCGCTGTGCCGGCCATCGGCTCCGACCTCGGCTTCGAGCTGAGCAGCCTGCAGTGGATCGTTACGGGATTCATGCTGCCCGCCGCGGGTTTCACTCTGCTGTTCGGTCGTATCGCGGACCTGTTCGGCCGGCGCAACCTCTTCCTGGCGGGGATGCTGCTCCTCGGGGTGGCGTCACTGGTCGGCGGCTTCGCTCAGTCGCCGGGCATGCTCCTGGCCGGACGTACGGGGCAGGGACTGGCCACCGCGATGGCCACGCCCGCCGCGATGTCGCTGCTCACCACGGCCTTCCCGGAAGGCCCGCTCCGCCGGCGTGCCCTCGGGCTCAACGGCACCCTGCTGACCGGCGGCTTCGCGCTCGGATCTGTGCTCGGCGGCGTGCTGACCGAACTGCTGAGCTGGCGCTGGGCCTTCCTGATCAACCTGCCGGTCGTCGTGCTCATCGTGCTCATCGCCCCGCGCGTCCTGAGCGACACCGGCGAGCGGATCCGCAGCCGCCTCGACGTTCCCGGCGCGGTCATGGTCACCGGCGGCCTGGTGAGCCTGGTCTACGGCATCTCCGCGACCGAGCAGAACGGCTGGGGCGACCCCGTCGTCATCGGCTGCCTGGTCCTCGCCGCGACACTGCTGGTCGCCTTCTGGTTCATCGAGTTGCGTAGCCCGCACCCGCTGGCGCCGGTCAGCGTGCTCAGGCGACCCACCGTCCGCTGGGGCAACTTCGCCGGGATCATCGTCGTCGGCATGCCCAGCGCGGTCGTCTTCCAGATGACGCTCTACTTGCAGGACGTACTCGACTACCAGCCGCTCGCCTCCGGGCTGGCGTTCGGCGGGTCCAGCATCGCGGCCATCGCAGGCGGGCTGCTCGCCCCCCGGGTGATCGGCGCCATCGGGGGCAAGCCGGCCCTCGTCACCGCCCTGACCATCCAGGGCCTGGGCATCCTGGGGCTGCTGACCGTGAACGAGAGCGCCACAGGCATCTACATCGTCCTCACCGCCGTCGCTGTCGCGTTCTTCGGCCACGCCATGGGCCTGGTCTCCTACACGGTCATCGCCACCTCCGGCCTGCCCGACGAGGAGCAGGGCCTGGCCACGGGGATGAGCACCATGAGCCAGCAGATCGCCCTGACCCTCGGCACTCCCGTCCTGGCCGCCGTCGCGCTCTACGGCACCGGCACGGCCGCCGGCGTCGAGGCGAGCATCGGCAACGTCCTCGACGGCATGCATCTGTCGGTACTCGTGGGCGCCGTGGCCAGCCTCGCGGCCGGGGCGCTGGTAGCCGCCTTCTTCCGCTCCCGCGCCACGGCCAAGAGCGCGGCCACATCCTGGCGCTCTCCCGGATGGACGCAACCGCCGTCGTCGCCGCCGACGTCGCACGGAACAAGGCCAACACCGCGCTGACCGTCCGTACCCCCACCCACGAGTTCGCCGAGGCCATCAAGCAGGACACCGTCCTGGTCAGCAGCCTCGCCGGCCAGCCCGGCATGGCGCTGTTCTCCGGCGGCCTCCCGCTGATCTCCGGTGACACACCGATCGGCGCCATCGGCGTCAGCGGCGGAATGGGGGACGAGGACCTGATCATCGCCCGTGCGGGTGCAGCCGCCATCACCGCCCGCCCTTGAGCCGCGTCGGCCGGCACCGCGCACGGCCCGGTGCCGGCCGACACCAGAGCAGCGGACGGACGCAGGTGCCCTGGGACGAGATCGACGATCCCCGGCCGAGCGGCACCGCAGGGTCGTCGCAACTCGCGACGGCGTGGGTCACTACATCGAGGCGGATCAGGACGGCCGTGACCCCGGCCGTGCACGGCGTCTGCTGGCGGAGCAGTGGGCCGCCGGTGAAGGCGGGGCCGGCGCCGAGTCGGTCCGCGATCCGGGACCGGTCCCGGAGAAAATACACATACTCGACGGATGACACACTCCGTACAGACGAGGAGTTAACATGTCCCCCGTATCATTACCGCCCTGGCCATCGCCGCATCCGTGGTCGTCGGCGGTCTCTCTCCGGCCGCCGCCTCAACCTCCGAAACCTCCGCGGACAAGCCGAACCTGCGCGCCTGCTACGACGGCAAGTGCAAAATCACGATCACCAAGAGCGTCTCGTTCCCGGTGCACCCCCGCTTCCACATGAAGAGGCTGCGCGTCGGCTTCTCTTCCAACGGCGTGACCGCGAACAGTTCGAGCGGGGGTGGCGCGGGAGCGAGCTCCTGGTCGGGCGGCTACGTCAGTAAGGGCGGGTGGATGCAGATCAACGGCATTCGGGTCACCGTCGTCTCGCTGTCAGACTCCAAGGCTGTACTCAGCCTCACCGCCAAGCGCTGAGGCTCGCATATCGCATCGGCGGCACCCTCACCGTCGCCACAGGCCCATCCGCCGCGCCCGGCCTGCTCGCCGCGGTCGGAATCGCCGCTGCGCAACTCGCCCTCCAGCGGCTCGGCGAAACCCCCGGCCCTCCCAGGCCCTCACGCGAGTCGGAACGATCGAGGCCGATCCGGGGGCCAGGCGCGGTTGGCACCGCTCTCAGTTGCCGGGTATCAGCGGTCTACGCCGGTGCCCAGGGGTCGGTTAGGTGTGCCCGTCGCGTCCGCAGGAAGGTTCGTTCGGTGTCGTTCGTGGCCAGGGTGATGGCCTCGTCGTAGGCGGCGACGGCGTCCGAGGTGCGGCCGAGGCGGGTGAGCAGGTCCGCGCGGGTGGCGGGCAGCAGGTGGTAGCCCGGCAGGTCCAGCTCGTCGACGATGGCCAGCGCCAGCGCCGGTCCGTGCACCTCGGCGACGGCGACCGCGCGGTTGAGTGCCACGATCGGGGTCGGGGTGTGCTGCAGAAGCTGATCGTAGAGCGCCAGCACCTGCGCCCAGTCGGTCGCCGGCCCGTCCGTGTGCACGGCGTTGATCGCGGCCTGCAACTGGTACGGCCCCGGCTGAGCACGCCGCAGGCACCGCCGTACCAGCTCATGTCCCTCGGCGATCAGCTCCCGGTTCCACAGCGCCCGGTCCTGCTCGGCGAGCACCACCAGCTCGCCCGAGGGCCCCACCCGCGCCGGCCGCCGGGCCTCGGTGAGCAGGAGCAGCGCCAGCAGCCCGATCACCTCCGGCTCGTCGGGCATCAGCTCGGCGAGCGCCCTCGCCAGGCGAACCGCCTCCAGGCACAGGTCCGTCCGCAGCAACTCCCCCGACGTCGAGGTGTAACCCTCGTTGAAGACCAGGTAGAGCACGGTGAGGACCGAGGTCAGCCGATCGGGGAGCTCGGCGGCGTCAGGCACCCGGTAGGGGATGCCGGCGTCGCGGATCTTCTTCTTCGCGCGGACGATCCGCTGGGCGATGGTCGTCTCCGGCACCAGGTAGGCCCGCGCGATCTGCGCCACCTCCAGCCCGCCGAGCAGGCGCAGGGTGAGCGCGGTCTGCGCGAGCGGCGACAGCGCCGGGTGGCAGCAGGTGAAGATCATGCGGAGCTGGTCGTCGCGCACCGGTCCCACCTCCTCAGGCTCGTCGGGTTGGTGCAGCAGCAGCGCCTGGGCGTGGCGGGCCTCGCGGGTGGATTCCCGGCGCAGGCGGTCGATCGCCCGGTTGCGGGCGGTGGTCACGATCCACGCGCCGGGATTGGGCGGCAGCTCGTCCCACTTCTGGACGGCCACCGCGAACGCGTCCTGTACGGCCTCCTCGGCGAGCCCGATGTCACCGAGGAGGCGCGTCAGCGTGGCCACGCACCGGCCGTACTCCGCCCGGTAGACGCTGTCCAGATCCATCCGTGCTCATGCTCCCTGCGCGTCTTCGAACGGGCGCACCTCGATCGGGCACCCGCAGGCCAGCGCGCACTTCTCCGCCCAGGCCAGCGCCTGGTCCAGGTCGTCGCACCGGATCACCCAGAACCCGCCGAGCTGCTCCTTCGTCTCGGCGAAGGGGCCGTCGGTCATCGTGGTCGTGCCGTTGCCGGGGTGCACGACCATGGTGGCGTTCGAGGACAGCAGGCCGCCGACGAACACCCACGATCCGGCGGCCCGCATGTCGGCGGTGACCTGGGCCGTCCGGGCCCGCTGCTCCCGCATTTCCCCTTCGGGCGGCAACGGCGCGCTTTCGTCGAACTGGACGGCGAGCAGGTACTGCTTCATGGCGAACTCCTTCGCGGGATCAGGCGGACAGGCGGCGGGCGACGGCCGGGATCACGATCGCGGCGGCGACCACATGCGTCAGCATCAGCAGCACCTTCGTGGCCGCCGACGCTTCCACGAGCCCATCCGGTACCAGTGACCTGCGGCGGGGTCAGGTGACGAGCAGGCGGAGGCCAAGCTCCGCCGCGTCCAGCGCGATGAGGTCGCGGTTGCGTTCGGCCCACCGGCCTGAGTCAAGGTCCTCACGGAGGCTGCGCACGGCCCGCTGCTCGGCCTCCGGCCCGACCCTGGCCCACACCGACACTCCACGACGTACACGTTCATCCAGGTACGCCTCGGGCCGGCGCCAGTGGGCCTCGAAGAAACCGTCAGAGCAGTCCCACGGAATGGGCACCGGCTCGATGCGGGCTTCGATCGCGTCGGCCAGTCCGGCCAGCGACGGCCGACCGGTCAGGAGGTCAGCGACCTCGGGCAGGTAGTCGCGAGTGAGCCAGAACCGATGACGCCATCCGCTGTCACTGGAGTCGTGCGTGAACACCACCACGCGGCGAGCCACGCGCCGCATCTCACGCAGCCCGGCGATCGGGTCCTGCCAGTGATGAACGGTGCTGACAGCCATCGCGGCGTCGAAGGACCGGTCCTCGAAGGGGAGGCTGTCCGCGCTGGCAGCCACGCACGGAGCCGCGCCCGCGGGTCGCTTCGCCCGCATGAGGGCCGACGGTTCCACGGCGGTGACGTCGCGGTCGGGGGGCTCGTAGGAGCCGGTGCCGGCGCCGACATTCAACACCGTTCGCGCGTCGCCGAGCGCGGCCCAGATCCTGGCGGCGATCCGCGGCTCCGTGCGCCGCGTCACGGTGTAGGTGGCTCCGATGGTGTCGTACAACTGTGCTCCGGGCATGTCGCCGCCTCCCTGACTGGGGCCGATCCCACCCCACGCACGTGCGCTGGCGTCGCCGCGCTGGATACTCGGTGCTCTTCGCCCGACACTGCGATGATCGTCGTTGCTCGCCCAGGCGTCAAGATCGTCCGTCCCGGCTCACCTGCGGAGGAAACGGGCGGGCCGCCATCCGGGCTATCGTTGCTTCGCATGACGTACACCGAGGTCGAGATCACCGCGGAGCTGGTGCGGGACCTGCTGCGTGAGCAGCACCCCGACCTGGCCGATCGCCCTGTGAGGCTCGGCGCGCGTGGCTGGGACAACCAGCTGTGGCGGCTCGGCGACGACCTCGCCGTCCGGTTGCCCTGGGCGACGCAGGACGCGGACGAACTGCTGCGCAAGGAGCACACCTGGCTGCCCGCCCTCGCCTCGCGCCTTCCTCTGCCGGTTCCCGTCCCGCAGCGCCTCGGCGAGCCCTCCGCTCTGTTTCCGCGCTCCTGGATCGTCACCACCTGGGTGCCGGGCGAGCCGGCCGACCGCGCCCCCGTCACCCGTGCCGCGGAGGCGGCCGACGCCTTGGCCGCCTTCCTGACGGCACTCCACCAGCCCGCCCCCGATGGGGCACCCGCCGGCCGGGACCGCGGAGGGTCGTTGGCCGACTACTCCGAGGGGTTCGTCAAGGGGCTCGCCTCGGCCACCGAGATGGGGCTCATCCCCGACCCGGACGCCGCGACCCTGCGCCGCGCCCGCGGATGGGCGGTGCGCCGCGCCCTCGGCGGCATCCACATCGGGGAAGCCGGCGTCCGCGGCCGCCCAGGTGGCAAGGCCACATGGGGCCCACCCGCCCAGGCCGCACTGCGACGCCTCACCGCAACGGCCCATCGCTGATCGATCGCCTCCAGCCGCCAGGCCGCGCTGCCGATCCTCCCTGACGCCGAACCGCACTGCCAGCTCGTTGGTGGCCGCCTCGACCCGTCCCACGATCTCACCGGCCCGGATGGACAGCAGCCGCCCTTCCTGGGTCAATCGGATCCCGCGGCCGACGCGCTGGATGAGCTTGGCGCCCGTGGCCGCTTTCAGGCGGGCCAGGTGGTGACTGACCGACGATTGCGAGTCGTGCAGCTCTTTCGCCGCTTCGATCACCGACCCGTGTCGCGCCACCGCGGCCAGAACCCTGAGATGGATCAGGTTGAGCACTCATCGAGAATATCGATGGAATTGCCGAAATATCTGCACTAGACGCCATAAGTCTATTGGTTCATTCTGATGTCCGCCAAGAAAGCTGATCCCCGAAGGAGCACGCAATGTCCGACGTACGAGTTCACAACTTCTCGATCTCGCTCGACGGTTTCGCCACCGGCGCCGGACAGGCCCCCGATGCCCCGTTCGGGCACGCCGGCGAACGCCTCCACGAGTGGATGTTCGCCACCCGGTTCTGGCATGCGATGGGTGGCGGCCGGGGCGGCAGCGGCGGCACCGACCACGCGTTCGCCGCGCAGCACGGTCCCGGCATCGGCGCCGAGATCATGGGCGCCGGCAAGTTCGGCCCGCCCGGCTGGCAGGACGACGCCGACTACAGGGGCGCGTGGGGCGCCAACCCGCCGTTCCATACGCCGGTCTTCGTGCTCACCCACCGGCCGCGGCCATCGATCGAGATGGAGGGCGGCACCACGTACCACTTCCTGGACGCCTCACCCGCCGAGGCGCTCAAGAGGGCCCGCGAGGCGGCCGGCGGCCAGGACGTTCGTCTCGGCGGCGGACCCTCGGTGATCCGCGATTTCCTCGCCGAGAGGCTCGTCGATCACATGCACGTTGTTCAGGTCCCGATCGTGCTCGGCCGCGGTGTCCGGCTCTGGGACGGCCTGGAGTCGCTGGAGGAGGCGTACCACATCGAAGCGGTCTCGACGCCGTCTGGCGTCACGCACCTGACCTTCACCGCCAGGAGCCGATGACCGTGAGCGCGACCGAGCTGAAGATGGAGACCTTGGACGCCTCGGTCATGCCCACGATCCCACGCGGCAACGTACACGCCCCGTGCGTGATGATCGGCGAGCGCGCCGCCGAGCTCATCAGCGCGGTCCAGGGCCGCGAACGCGACGAGGTCAGGCGTCAACCAGGGCCCGAGCGCCGGGGGCGAGCGGTCACGTGATCGCCTTCACCGTCTCCGAGCGGACCTGGAGCGTGAGCTTCGCATAGAACTGCAGATCAATGGTGGAAGGATCCTGCGCGGCCGACTTCGGGGTGATCACACCGACCGCGGCTCCCGTGTTGTCATCGGTCCAGGCGCACAGGGGGTAGGTCACAGTGGTGTCGAGCTTCTTCTGGGTCAGGACTTCGCAGCTGACCGTGGGCATGCCCTTCTGGGTGAAAACCTTCGGGGCCGCGGCCACGGTCACGCCGTCGGCCTCCGCGGCACCCTTGAGCATGTTCTCGCGCGACACGTTCGTGTCCCTGAACCGGCCGTACATGCCGGAGAGCACCAGCACGCCCTTGGCCTGATCGCCGCCCAGGGTGTACTGGCCGACCACCGAGTCGGTGATCTCGACATACCCGGCGCCCGCCTCGTCCTCGATCTTCTGTCCCTCGGAGTCGGAGAGGTCCTGGGCGAGTTGGAAGCGGCCGTCGATCAAGGTCTTGGGCAGGGTCAGGGCGAATCTGGCATCCGGAAGGCCGCTGCCGGACCGCAGGCCGATCACCGCCAACGCCACCGCGATCACCACGACCACGCCGAGGCCGCCGCCCACCAGGCCGAGAACGAGACCGACCCGGCGCCGCTTCGGTGGCGGCGGCCCGAACGGCGGAGCGCCGCCCCAGGCCGGGTTGGGCTGCTGGGGATATGGGGCTCCGTACGGTTGCGGGCCGGGCGGAGGGGGGTAAGGGGCCGGCCGGGGCGGCGGCGGGGTGGGCTGCCCGCCGTACGGGGGCTGAGGCGGCGGGGGTGTTGACACACCAGTAACGCTACTGCACTCCTGTGAGTGCTCTGGGGGGTGGTCTGGCAGTGGCGCAAGAGGCCGCGCCGCCGACCTCTGCCCCTCCGGAGGGCATCCCAGATGTGCTCCCGGGAGGCCGGCCCAGAACCGGTCGCCGCTCCGATCGAACGCGACGGTCGTCTCCTCCGGCTCAAGTGCCTTCGGCCGTCATGATGTGCCGCGTCTCTGGATCCACGTCGAAGGGCGTCTGGATGACGAGCGTTCCGCGGGCGTCGCCTCCGGCGGCCTCGTAGAGGTGCGGCACGTCGGCGCGGTAGCGCACATAGTCGCCGGGAGTGAGTGCGACGGGCTGATCCTCGGGGCCCATGCGAACCGTGCCCGTGTGGAGGAGGAAGTATTCGATCACCCCTGCCTGGTGTGCGTCGGAGTGCTGTGCGGCGCCCGGGCGGATGACGAGTTCGTACAGGTCGGTACGCAGGTGGGGGTCGAGGCGGCCGAGCAGGCGGGCGTCGGCGGCGGTGCCGATCGCGCGGGGGCCCTCGCCGGCACGCAGCACGGTGACGCCGGGCGGGTGGAAGTCGGCGATCAGATCCGCAAGCGGGGTGTGGAGCACCTTCGCCAGCGCGTAAAGGGTGTCCAGGGTCGGGTTGCCCTTGCCGGACTCCAGCGCGGTCAGTGTGGCGCGTGCCACGCCGGACCGGCGCGACAGCTCCACGATCGACAGCCGCCTGCCGGCGCGCAGGCGGCGCAGGTTCTCGGCGACGACGTTGACTGGACTGTCCACCATGCCTACTTTAATGAACAGCTATGTCTGCTTCAACAGCCAGCAGCGTATCTGAGCGGTCCCGCTCCGATGGACACGCGGCCTGCATCGTGAGGAGAACGACATTTCTGACAGCTTCGCCAACACGACCGGTGCCGTGCTCACCACTGGTGCGAGCGCCGGCCACGGCCTCCTGCCGCAGGTGATCCTGTGAGCGCGACATCACCGTTGCCGGAGGAGGCCGTCAGCGGCCTGGCCGAGGAGGTCGCCCGATCCGGCACCCGGCTCATCCGCGCCGCGGCCGCCCTCACCGACGCCGAGGTGCACGCCCTGTCGGGAGTGCCCCCCTGGACGCGCGGTCAGGTGCTCGTACACGTCGCACGCAGCGCCGACGCCTACACCTGGTTGCTGCGGTCCGCCCGTGAGTGCTCCCAACCTGGCGGCAGGCCGGACCCGGCTCCTCCGCCCGGGAACGCCGAAACCAGTGCCCAGCTCGCCGCCGACCTCCGCCTCAGCCTGGAGCGGTTTCTGGAGGAGGTACGGACGATGCCCGCCGACGCCTGGACACGGCTGGTCACGGCGCTGGCGGGGTGGCGGCATCCGGCCTGGTTCACCCTGTGGCGATGCCTGCGCGAGCTCGAAACCCACCATCTCGACCTGCGCTGCGGCTACCGTACGGCCGACTGGCCGGCCTCGTACGTCACCTGGGCTCTCGATGACACGCTCGCCACGTTGAAGGCGCAGCGGTTCCCTCTCGGCTCGGCCGAGGCGGTCGACCTGGGTCGCAGGTGGGGACTCACCCCTGGCGGGCCCGCCATCGCCGCCGCCGGGCACGTGCTGCTCGGCTGGCTCAGCGGCCGGACCTCCGCTGACGGTGTGACGTCAGACGAGCGGTTGCCGGTCCCGCCGGTCTGGCCGCAGCCGCCCACTCCCGGCTGGGGCCGCGCAGCCGGGGAACCAGGAGTGTCTCGATGATCTGGGCGGTCCGGCCGGCGATGGCCTGTTCGGTGCCGGCTCGTCCGAGCAGCGCCTTCGATCCGGGATCGGGATCGACCGCTTCGAGCGGATCGGCCTTTGCCGGTACGGGCTTCGATGCTCAGCTCAGGCGGGCTCGCAGGAGACGGAATTCGTTGCCTTCGGGGTCAGCCAGGACGTGCCATGACTCCTCGCCGGTCTGACCGACGTCGGCTGGGCGCGCCCCGAGCTTCAGGAGGCGTTCGAGCTCGGCGTCCTGATCGCGGTCGGTGGCGTTGACGTCGAAGTGCAACCGCAGCGGGCCCGTCTTGGGCTCGGTGGTGGGGCTGAAGATCAGAGTCGGCTGCAACCCGCCGAACCCTTCCGGTGGCCCGATCTCCACCGCGCCTTCGTCCTCGGTGTCGAGCACGATGAAGTCCAGCACCTCGCACCAGAACGTGGCAAGCCGTTGCGCATCCTGGCAGGGATTATCAGCTCGGAGATACGACAAGCCATGATCGGCATCATAGCAGGCCGCCAATCACCCACATCGAGGCGGGCTGGTTCCACAGCATGGCCTTGCGGTACACCTCCGGCGTGCCCGTGCCGATGCCGGTGTTCCCGATCGTGTGGAGCTCCGGTCTCACGTTCATCGCCGCCGGCGGTGACCACGGCCTGGCCGTCCAGCAACTGAGCTGAACGGCCGGCCCGGTCAGCAGGCCCCTGGTACGCCGCCGATGGCGGCCTTGACCCAGACCTCGTTGACCTTCCTCCATACCAGATGGTGACCGGCCCCGTCGGCACTCGCGGCGGCACCGGTGATCCGGCCGGTCACCAACGCCCACAGCCGGGGCGGTACCGAGACCGACAGATCAGCGAACGTAGACGGGCGAGGTCATCGCGACCATCGCCGCGTCGTACGGGCACAGGTTCACGTCGGCGTCGATCTGCCCGCACAGCGGGGTCTGCTCAAGCAGGTCGTTGCCGAGGCGCAGTTCGGCGCGCAACCAGCCCGGCTGGGCCGGGGCGGTGAACTCGATCGCCCCGTCACGTGTGAGGTGCTGGTCGAGCAGCGTCTGGCCGTTGGCGAGGACGCGCAGCGCGCCGTCGGCGAGCGGGTCGAGCGAGCGCACCCGCAGCTTCTCGCCCGGGCGGGCGTCGTCGCCGATGACGGGCACGAAGCGCCCGCCGCGCTCGGCCTCGATCACGAGCGGGCGCCCGCCTGCGGACGGCGGCAGCGCGGACACGCTGGTACGGCCGGCGCGCAGCGCGTCGAGCACGGCGCCCGCCGAGCGGTCGCGGGCGAGCACCCAGGTGGTGGGATAGCCGGCGCCCTGCGGCTGCCCGTACTGCGTCTGGGCGTCGCTGCCGCCGGTCAGCCCGACGCGTGCGCCGCGCTGGAGCCAGCAGTCGAGGTAGTCCTCGGCGGCGCGGATGCTCGAACTCGGGTTCCAGACCTCGATCGTGTCCGGCCGCACGTCGTACCCGTAGCCCCAGGTGAGCGTCGAGGTGTCGCAGCCGGTGAACGGCGCGGTGATCTTGTAGCCGGGGTGGTCGATCTGGAGGAGGCCGCCCTTCGCGCGTACGTCGTCCGCGAGCGCGTTGATCGCGGCGGCGGAACGGTCGCCGTTGTCGAGCAGCTTGTCCACGCCGAGCACGTGGGCCTCGCCCTTGACCTGGTCCTCGTAGCCGGGGATCGCGAGCACGCCGTGGCTGCCGGAGCCCCGCGCGCTCGCCGAGCGGACGTCGTCGTCGTCGGTGACCGCGAGGTAGTCGAGCCCGCGGCCGCCCGCCTCGGCGAAGCGCGAGCGGACGTCGACGCCCTGGCGGAACGGGTCGGCCTCGCTCGCGTCGTCGGTCCCGGCGCAGTAGACGTCGCTGGAGAAGCAACTGTGGACGTTCAGGTCGCCCGCCAGCCAGCGGCCGCCCGTGGTGCTCAGATCGCCCCCGGACGCGTTCGGCGGGCCCGCCTGCTTGCCGTCGTTGACCCAGATCGGGCTGGAATACGCGACCGGACGCCCGTCGCGGCGGACCCGGAGGAAGTACCAGGTGTCGTCGGCCGCCTTGAGCGAGGCGTTGAGCCGGTCACCGGTCGCGTCGGCGACCACCTGGCCGCCGTTGCTGACAAGCTCCAGTTGCAGCGGCGTGCTTGAACCGCGGACGTGCGCGTTGATCGCCAGCGGCCGCCTGCCGTTGGCGTGGATCCGCTCGCCCATGCCGTGCCCGTCGATCGTGAAGTCCAGTCGCAGCGCGTTGTCGAGCACCGCGTAGAAGCGGCGGTCGGCCATCGAGCGCTTGATGTCCTTCGCGGTGTTGGCCTTGGCCAGGACGACGGTCTTGGCGTACTGCGAGCCGCCCCAGTCGTCCGTGCGGTTGTGCCCGTTGTCCTCGGCGCCGATCGCGCCGACGTGCCAGCCCTTGTCGAGCGCGCGGGCGTACCAGCCCTCGGGCGGGGCGTTGTGGCCGGGCGGCGTGCCGAAGTCGCTGCCGCCGTTGAAGACCTCGATGCCGACCATCTGGTCGTCGGCCTTCGGGAAGTACTTGAAGTCCTCCCAGCCGAAGCCGAGGTCGCTGCGGACATCGCAGCGCAGCGGGCCGCACAACGTCTTGTCGCCCGGGTGGTTGAACACCGCCAGGCCGTCCTTGCCGGTGGTCGTCAGCCAGTCGTAGAAGCGATCCATCGCGATGTTGCCGCCGTCGGTCTCCGGCAGCGAGTTCTCGGACGAGAAGTAGACGTTGATGTGGCCCATGCGGTCCGAGGTCCACTCGAACCCGCGGAAGGCGACGAAGTCCTCCTCGGGGTCGGTCGCGGCGGCGGCCTGTTCGAGCGTCGCGTCCCACTTGCGCAGCGCGTCGAGCGGGTTGACCGGATCGGCGTTCTGGCAGCTCGGCGCGACCCGCGGGTCCAGGCACTCCTCGTTGAAGACGAGCGGCGAGTTGACGTTCGAGGTGTGCTCGCTCGACCCGACGAAGTTCAGGTCGTGCCGGTCGCGCCCCGAGGTGTAGTAGTCGGTGGGCCTTGAGCCGGGCCATCCGTCGGAGTAACCGCTGTGCTCGTGCAGCGCGCCGATGAGCTCGCGCTCGCGGGGCGCCCTGAGGTCGGAAGTCGAGACGGCCGGGGCCTTCTCGGTCTGAGTGGCGGCCTCGGCGGAGAGGACGGGGCTGGATGTCGCGGCCACGGCGGCGGTCACGGTTGCGGCCGTGACGGCCATGAGCCGGCGATGCCAGGTGGAAAGACCCACGGGACGGTGCTCCCAGCATATGTAGGTTTGCGTTGAAGGTGCGGCTGGGACGGTACGCCATAAAATGGTCATAAAGGAGAACGCGCTAGGTCCACCGGACAAACGACTCTGCGAACCCCGGACGCTCCGCCGGCCGCCGAAAATGCCGGCCACCGCGGTGATGAGAGGAAAGCGCCATGTCGTACGAGTGGCCCCTTGACCCGCACGACCTGTTCGCCGAGCGCTACCCGCAGATGCTCGGCCTCGGGCTGCCCGCCGCCGACATCGACGCCGTCCGCGCGGCCGTCACCGACATGTGGGCCGACACCCCGGGCGGCTGGGCGTATGAGTGGTCGCGGCTGGCCGGCCGCTACGCCGGCGAGGGCCGGCACGACCTGGCCGTGCCGGCCTACGGCAACGCCAAGTTCCCCACCCTGGCCAACCAGCCCATGCGCCGCGCGCTGGCCCACCAGGCCGAGCAATACCAGCGGGCCGCCCCCACCTTCCCACGTACCCGGATCCTGGCCTTCGACCTCGCCGGCACCGGCGAAACCAGCCACGTCCCCATGACCCACGACGGCGGCACCGAGATCATCGACGGCCTCATCGCCCACGCCCGCACCATCGGCAACGGCCAGGTGGCCCACTTCGGCCTGTCCATGGGCGGCCACTATTCGGCCACCACCGGCCTGACCGGCTCGGTGGACGCCGCCGTCGACCTCGGCGGCCCCGTCGAAGCCGCCTTCACCGCCGGCCGTTCCTTCGCCCACGGCATGGAGGGCATCGTCGGCAACGCCCTCGGCTACGACGCCATCCCCACCCCCGGCCAGGTGGCCGCGCAACTCTCCACCTTCACCCTGCGCCCCCTGTTCGACCGGGATGCCAACGCGCCCATGCTCGTCATCAACGGCGCCGACGACGTCCACGTGCCGCGACACGACACCCTCGTCTTCCAAGGCCGGCGCGACACCCGCGTCGAACTCATCCCCGGCACCGGCCACTGCGCCGTCACCAAACTGGCGCAGGTCATGCCGATCATCTACGACTGGCTCACCCGCACCCTCAAGGTTTGACCCCTCACGCACACCCGAACCGGCCCAGGGCCCGACATGCGACCACGATCGCTTCCCGGATTTCAAGCGAGAGTGATCACGCCGAACTGCCAGCCGGGGGACGTGCCATCGGTATGGCCGTACGGGATGACCGTCATCCGCGGCGCATCGGTCACCGGGTGTCCGGGCGGGAGTGGTTCGCCCGCCAGCGTCAAAGACGGCAGCGAGTCGGCCGTCCAGTCGATGCGGGGCACCCCGTCGTCCCCGATCCGCAGATGCGGTGTGAGGTCGATGTTGGCCAGTAGTTCGCCTTCCTCGAACATCGCCAGTTCGACCGATCCGCTGTCACCGTCTCCGCCCTGGAGGACTGCTTTGAGGCGAGCCGTGAGATGACGGTCGCAGGCCCAGCGCAGGACATCGAGATCAGCGGTGACCACTGTGTCCGTGACGACGTCGCCATGCAGTGGATCGGCGTCGTAGGTGATCTCCAACAGGTACCAGCTGAACCTGCCGTGTGTGGGCAGGTGGCCCTTCTCCGCGGGTGTCCCTCCTCGCCAGCGGATCTCAGTGCGCAATGTCTGGAACCGCCTCGACCATTCCACGGCCTCCGGGTGCCGCTGCCATCGCAGGGCGGTGGCGAGCAGCCCCACGGCGAGGGAATCTCCTGGATCGATCGAGACTGCCTGCCGTGCCGCGGTGACCAGTTCCTCCAGCAGCCGGCGCCCTTCGGAATCGGAGTCCGGCAGCGGAGACTGGTAGATCGAGTGCTCGATGAGGTGGGATGTCCAGTCGGCCTCCCGGACCGCCAGCAGGCCGACCGCGGCCGACGCGTCCGTCGGATCGGTCCGCAACACGTGCTCCAGCAGCCGTACGGCCTCGTCGTGCCGGCCTTTGATGGCCGTTGCCCAGATCTCCTCGGGTTCCTCCTCATCGTCGTCGATCTCGTCGACCCAGTCGCCGTCATATGGGTCATGGGCTCGCATTTCGCGTACCTGCCACAGGAGCAGCGCGGCCAGCAGTCTGGCCGCGTCGCGATCGCCGGGGTCCAGCTCCCCTGCGTGCCGGAGCCAGGACTCGGCCGCTGATCGCCATCCGGAGCGTGGATCATCGAAGAGGCCGACGCTGTTCCACTCCGGGATGAAGCTGTGCAGCCATCCCAGTTGCGTGGCGGCTGCCGCGTGACCGGCATCGGCGGCGGTACGCAGCAGCTCGCGATATTCGTCGATGCGCCCTTCGCGCTTGAGCTGTCCCGCCCGGTTCATGGTGGCTTGGAGGTTCTGATCCCTCAGCATGCCAGGATGGTAGTGATCGACTTCGGATCATGCGACGAGAACGGCCTCCACCGCCCTCCCGACTTGATGAGATCGAGGGTGACCTCGCCGCGTCGGCGCGAGCGCCGGCAGCGGATCTGCCCGATCTTCCCGGTCGCCCGGTCAGGGCTGGATGTTCTCCAGGTCCTCCAGAAGACTCGGGTGCGTCGGCTCCCAGCCGAGCGCCTGCCGGGTGTGGGTGCTGGAGGAGGGCTGGTCGTTCGCGAAGATCGGGCCGAGCGGGCCGTAGGTCTCCGGCGGCACCGACTCGACCGGCAGCCCCAGCCGCCGGCCGATGACCGCGGCGATGTCACGCACCTGGTCTCCCTCGTCGGCCACGGCGTGCCAGGAGCTACCGGCCGGCGCCAGCTCCAGGGCGAGCCGGAAGAGGGCTGCCGCGTCGAGCGCGTGCACGGCCGGCCAGCGCTGTGCGCCGTCGCCCGGGTATCCGGACACTCCGGTCCGGCGTGCGATGTCGGTCAGGAAACCGGCGAACCCGCCCGTGCCCTGGTTGTGAACCGTACGCGGCAGGCGTACGGCCGTGCTCCTGACTCCGCGCGAGGCCAGCCCCAGGACGGCCGTGATCGCGCGGCCGCGACCCCCGACCGGCCCATCGGTCGGCACCGAGTCGGCCTCGGTGGAGACACGGCCCGGCACATAGGGCGTGCCCGAGGCGGCGACGAAGGGGCGGTCGCTGCCGGCGAGTTCCTCGCCGAGGGTCGCGAGGGCGGCACCTTCCTCGGCGACCGCCCTTGCGATGGCCTCGGGACTGCTGAAGTCGTGGGTGAACGCCAGGTGGATCACCCCGTCGGCCCGGGCGACGCCGGCGCGAAGGATGTCCAGATCGGCGAGGCCTCCCAGGAGCGGCTCGGCGCCGGCTGCCTTGGCGACCAGCGCGGACGCGTCGGACCGGGCGAGCGCGAGGACGGTGTGGCCGTTGCCGAGTAGTTCGGCGACGACGGCGGAACCGATCAGACCGGTGCCACCGGTGACAAAGACGCGCATGGAACTTCTCCCTCAAGTGATGGGACTCTTATCTCATCACTCTAACAGGGTGATGAGACAAGAGTCCCATCACGGTACGATGGACCCATGGGACGGTGGGAACCAGGCGCACGCGAACGCCTCGTCATGGCTGCCGTAGACCTGTTCACCGAGCAGGGATACGACGCCACGACGGTCGCGCAGATCGCCGAGCGTGCCGGGGTCACCAAAAGCACTTTCTTCCGGTATTTCCCTGACAAGCGCGAGCTGCTGGTGGCCGGACAGGAGACGCTGAGCCGGCTGCTGACCGAGGGGATCGCCGAGGCGCCCGGCAACGCCAGCCCGCTGGAGGCGGTCGCGGCCGGTCTCGAGCGCGCATCGAGCGCGATGGGCCCCATGAATCGCGAGCTCGCCACCCGCCTGAAGGCGGCCGTCGCCGCCAACGCCGAGCTTCAGGAGCGTGACGCCCTCAAGAGCGTCAGCCTCGCGGCCGCGATGACAGCCGCTCTGGTCGCCCGCGGCGTGCCCGATCCGACCGCGGCTCTCGCGGGCGAGCTGGGCGTCCTCGCCTTCAAACGGGGATACGCCGAATGGTCCGAGGGCGACCGTGACGCCAAGGACGAGCTCGCCGGATACACCCTGGCGGCCCTGGACGAGCTGCGTGCGGCGAGCGCCTCGCTGGGCTGACCGGACGACCGCCCCCGCTCATCACCGCAGCCGATAGGTGCGGAGAGCGACTTCCAGTCATCTCTCCTGGGCGGCGGTGGGCCGGTTCCCGGCCCCCGGCGGTCCCCCACGACCAGTCAAGTACGATCCGCGCGACGTCACCGGTGTAGCGTCGGACACGCGAAGTTGATCAGAAGGGTGCCCGCCGTTGGAGCCGCAAGACACACGCTTGGACATGTCCCACGCGGAGCGTGTCAGCAGATACGGAGATGTCGCGAGCGCATTGGCGTTGCACAGTGACCGGCAGCTCGGCGAGTCGCTGGAGCAGGCGCGGTCTCTCGGCTCAGGGGTAGGCGGTAGCTCGGCGTTGTTGACCGTCGACGGCGTGCCGGTCTTCGCCAAGCGAATCCCACTGACCGACCTGGAGCGCCGCACCGGCAACGTGATGTCCACCGCGAACCTCTTCGGGATGCCCCCGGTCTGCCAGTACGGACTCACCGCTCTCGCCGCGCCGGGCTTCGGTGCCTGGCGTGAACTCGCGGCCAACGTCATGGCGACCAACTGGGTCCTGGCCGGGCGCAGCGCGGCCTTTCCGCTGCTGTATCACTGGCGGGTGCTGCCGGGAGCGCCGCGACCCATCGATGAGCACGCCGACGTCGAGGCGGTCGTGCGGTACTGGGATGGATCGCCGGCAGTACGGGATCGTCTCCACGCCCTTGCCCGGGCCTCGGCCGGCATCGTGCTGTTTCAGGAGTTCATCCCCTACAACCTCGACAACTGGCTCGCCGATCAGCTCACCGCCGGCCAGGACGCTGCGATCGCGGCAAGTGCCATGGTCGAGTCGTGCCTGCTGACCGACGTGGCCTTCATGAACGGCCAGGAGCTGATGCACTTCGACAGCCACTTCGGCAACATCCTCACCGATGGTGAACGCCTGTACATCGCCGACTTCGGGCTGGCGACCTCCTCCCGGTTCGACCTGTCCAAGCAGGAGATCGACTTCCTGGAGCGCAACCGGACCCACGACATCGGTTACGCGCTGATGCGGCTGGTCAACTGGCTCGTCGTCAACGTCGGCGGAGTGACGGTGCCGCAAATCGGCATCCCGGCACAACGCAACGCCTACATCCGCGCGTGCGCGAACGGCGCGGACCCCACAGGTGCCCCGCCGACTGTGGCCGCGGTGATCCGCCGATACGCGCCCGTGGCGGCGGCCATGAACGACTTCTACTGGGACCTGTACGGCACCAGCAGGACCACGCCGTATCCCAGCGAGAAGATCGACCACGCCATGAGCGCAATGCGATGATGCCCTCGATGGCGTCGCCTGGTCGGTCGTGCCAGGCCGTGGCGGAGCCGTCGTCGCCTGCCGGCCTTGGCTGGACGCGCCGGCCGCTGAGGGCGGCGTGTTCAAGGCGTGCCTTGATGGCGGCCGCTGACCTTCCGTGGACGCCGCCTCGCGATCGAACGGCTCTGCCCATCCCGAGTCCACCTGTCCCTGAGTGTCTCAGCGGCCTTGACTCCGCCCGGCTGTCGTTGCCGGCCGGTGCCGCCACCGTGCCGAATTCCACGCCGGCCCGCGCGGTGAATGTGCCGGGGCGCGCAATCGGATCGCCTTCGCCGCGCTATCCCGATGGCCTTCCGCGTTATCCGGCCGGACAGCGGGCCGTGATCTCGCATAATGCCGCCCGCCGGGGTGCACGAGAGCGGGGGAAGAGGGCGCGAAACGCTTCCGACCTGCCCTGATATCAGCGTGGAAGAGATCGGATAAGGAGCGGATGGCCCCCGTTGTGAATGTTGCGGCAGTTCACCTGATCGGGAGCCGGCGGGGCTGCCGGACGAAACCAAAGGCAGGCAGAAAATGAGCAAGCGACTCAGCATCCAGGCCATCAGGATCGTCCTCATCACCATGATCGCCGGCACCGGCGGACTGGCCCTCTCCAGCGCGATGACCGCCTCCGCCGCGAACGCCGCCCCGATCCCCTGCGGGGAGC
Source organism: Nonomuraea sp. B12E4 (assembly GCF_039871825.1). NCBI lineage: Bacteria > Bacillati > Actinomycetota > Actinomycetes > Streptosporangiales > Streptosporangiaceae > Nonomuraea > Nonomuraea sp. B12E4. The sequence continues at coordinate 89,708 of NZ_JBDPME010000026.1, forward strand.
CCTGGCACACCTGCTGATCGCTCTCGCCCGGCCCGGAGACCCAGGGGGGTCTCCGGGCCTACGCATGTCCCCAGCCATCGACCAGAGACCTGCGGCCAAGACCCGTCAGAGCGGAAAGCCTGGCCCAGCGCTACTGGACATCCTGGCCACCACTGCCTGGCCCGAGCAGAGATACGAGCTCGTCCAGGGCACTGGACGGCCACCCAGGTGCCGATCGTCGTGCCCGGCGTGGCCACCGTCGAGCAGTTCCTCGCCCACCCCGACCACCGCCTTGACGCCCTCGGCGTCCTGCGGGCGGTGCCGCCGGGTGATCGGGTCGATCGACGTCTCCATGCGCTGGGGGGCGCGCCGTACGAAGCCGCCGCTCCCCTGCCGGGTGTCGACCAGTCCGGTTTTGCGCAGCTCAGGCGCCCGTGGATTCTCGGCTGCTCGCTGGTCGCGCTCGTGGGGCTGGTGCTGACGCGTGCTGCTGAGGGAGACGACCCGGCCGTGTGTCGGGAGGGCGTCAAAGGCACACCTCCAGCAGCGGGGGCACCTCCACATTGATCAGCCCGTCGCATTCTCCCTGCTCCGGAGGTTGCGAGGGGGGCGGGCTGGGCGGCGCTGTCGGCTGCGCGGAGGACTGGGACGTGGGCGCGGAGGTGGAGGGGAGTGACGCGGGCGTGGAGGGGGAAGAACGCTCCGGCGATGGGGTCCGCGTCGACGGTGAGAGCGCCTCGGCCTGTTTCGGGGGCGGGGACGGTCGCGGCTCCTCACGGTTGCGCTCGTCCTGCTCGTCCTTGCCTGAGGGGTCCGGTTCCCTGCTCGGCGGCCTGGACGACCGGGACGCCGTGGGCGGGGGCAGACCAGGATCGGCGTTCGGCCGGGCGGCCGGCCGTCCCGCACCGTCATCGGATGGACCGTCATCGGATGGGTTGTCGGCCTGGCCGCTCGTGCCGACCCTTGGTGAGGGCGACGGTGCCGGCGAACGGCTGGTGCTGGGAGCAGCGGCGGGCCCGGTGTAAGTCGCGGTCGGGTCCAAGGCGGCCTCGAAGCGGGGGCGGACCTCAGGTGGGCTGGAGGTGGCGGTCAGCACCCACGCGCCCGCGGCGATCGCCAGGGCGACGGCTGCCGCGGCGGCGGCCTGCTTGGGGGTCTGCCGGGCCTTCTTCCATGCCCACGCTAACGGCGCCGCCAGAACCAGGCCGTGTTGGAGGGCTCCTTTCGCCGCTCTCATCTGGTCCCGGGTCTGCCGGGAGTTGAGGATCAGCAGGTTGTCGTCGAGCCGGATGGCTCCGATGGCCGCGTTCATGGGGCGCAGCATCTGTCCTGTCGCTGTGCATTCGGCGGCGGCGTGACGGATGTCGGCCCAGACCTCCAGTTCGTATTCGGCGTCCGCCTGGCCCATTGGGTGCAACGCGATGTGCGCGGCACGGCCGTCTACGTCGAGGTGGACGGCCTGCACCTCGTACTGGGGGGCGCGGAGTGCCTGGCTGACCTCAAGGGGGACCTGTCGCAACGACAGAGCCGCCTGGAGCGCCTTCTCCAGTCCGGCGATCTTCTGGAGAAGGCGCAGCCTCGTGGTGAGGTCGGTGATCGCTCTTGCGTCCGCGCTGATGGCTTGCAGCCGCTGGACGGCGGATTGGATGATCTCACGGGTCGTGTCGTCGTCTTTGCCGGGCATCTGCGAAGGCACCTTGTGAGTCAGGAGGGGCGTCGCCTTAGGTTCGCCAGGCGGCTGACGCTTGTTAGCCGCGTCCGCAGAATGTGATCAAATGGTTACATTAAGTGTAGGCGGTCGCGGTCGAGTCGCGCAGCCGGGCCGGCGACGCCGCTGCGGCCGACGTCCGCTTCAGCGCCCGGTAGACCTGGATCAGCGCCTCGCGGTCCTCGTCGGTCAGCGAGGGGTCGGGTGTGTCCCACAGGTGCTGCAACACCGGGTTGTCCGGGTAGCGCTTGGTGGCGGTCGTGGCCTGCGGGGTCGGGGCCGCCGCCGGCGGGGTGGCCAGAGTGGGGGCGCCGTCGTTCATGACCTGGCGGCAGCCCCCAGACTCCCAGCCGAGCACCCTCTCGATCGCCGCGTACGTCAGCGCCTGCACCTGTTTGGCGTGCTCGACCCTCGCCCAGGTCGTCGCTGACATGCCCGCCACCTCGGCGGCCCGGTCGATGCTGAGGCCCAGTTCGAGGCGGCGGCTCATCACGCGTGCGGCGAGCACTGCCTTGGGGTCCACCATGCCAGTGTGGCAGAGTTCGGCCATTCTGTTCCACCCTGTGCCGTCAGATGGGTGCTGAGCCAGAATAACGGCACACAGTTGTGGTGTTCGATGTCAAGCTATGGCATTCTATGGGAGTGTGCGGGCTCGATCCAACAGAGTGTGAGGCGCGGACGGGTCCCACACATCCGACCGGGACGTTCGACCGGAGGGGGGCGGCGTCTCGATCGACTCCGGGCGCCCCCGCTGACAAGAGTGCGCCTCAGCGGGGGCGCCCGGATGCGGGCTGCTCAGTCGCGACGGCCTAATGGCATGACGCTGCCGGAGGCCACCACCCATCTCGCCATCTTGGTCACCCGCCCCTCGTGGAGAGCCGCCAGGTACGGGCCGCCTCCGTTGATGATTCCGGCGGAAACCATGCGTGCCAGATCTGTTCTCGACCACGGGCGGGCGGCCTCGGACTTTCAGGGGCCCGCCACCCAGCCGCCGGGGACGCCGAGAGCGGCGCCCGCCCACCACGGACCAGGGCTCACCTGTCTCGCGTGGCGAGCAGGAACGCGTCGATGGCGTCCCGCGTGCCCTCCACCGGACGGGGCCTGGGCTCCGCACGGACGACTCGCAGGCCGCATCCATCGATGTCGGCCACCACGTCATCCGCGCTGTACAGGACCGCCGGGTCCTGCGGTCCGCCGCTGCCGTGTGCCAGGTTGTCGCTGTCGTGAGCGACCACCAGAAGCAGCCCCCCAGATGCGACCGCCGCGGCGGCCGACCGCATGACCGGCCCCCTCAGCTCCGCTTCCAGCTGAAGGTAGGCGATCACAACGAGGTCGAAGCCGGCGGGGTCGGGTGGATAATCGCGTACGTCCGCCCTGATCAGGGTCACCCGGCCGGCGTGCTCGCCGAGCCGCTGCCCGGCCAGGGAGCGGGCGCGGTCCAGGGCGACGGCGGAGAAGTCCACCGCGGTCGCACTCCAGCCACGCTCGGCCAGCCACAGCGCGTTGCGCCCCTCGCCCGCGGCCAGGTCCAGGGCCCGGCCAGGGGGCAGGTCGGCGGCGACCTCCTCCACCCACCGGTTCGGCCCCGCCGACCACACCAGATCCTTGGCCGCGTAGCGGCGATCCCACTGGTCACTGTCCACGTCGCCAATCTATCGGCGGCCATCGCTTCGCCCGCCCTGCACCCTCTGTCCGTGTAGGTAGCCGCACAACCCGAGTGGTCGATGCCGATCGGATGGGCTCGGTCACGGGCACGCCGGGAGCGTCACCGCCGCGGCACGGGCGCCCGCCGGCCGGCCGCCGCCAAGGCGGAGTTGCGAAAATGCGCAATTACTAAGAACATGAGTGTTGTATGCGGACGACGGTGTGGAGGTGGTCGCGTGAGCGAGGCGTTTGCCGAAGCGGTCCGGGAGCGAGCCCGGTTGGCCCGAGTGGCGTTGCGCGCCGCGCATCGCGACCAGGATCTGAACGAGACCCTCGTGGCCGAGGCGGAGTGGGAGCACATCGCGCGTGTGGCTCGCACGCACGGGGTCGGCTTGGCGGAGGATGTCCCGACCGATATGAGCCCCGGCGCGGACGAAAGCCAGCCGGATGAGCGAGAGCAGGGGACACGGTCCTGATGTCGGTGCCGCTGTATGAGGCCAAGGCGGAGCTGTTCCGGCTCCTGGGCCATCCGGTGCGGATCCGGGTGCTGGAGCTGTTGCAGGACGGGCCGAAGCCGGTGCGGGAGCTGCTGGCCGAGATCGAGGTGGAGCCGACCGGGCTGTCGCAGCATCTGGCGGTGTTGCGCCGTTCGGACCTGGTGACCGCCCGCCGGGAAGGCTCCACCGTGGTGTACGCGCTGTCCGGCGGGGACGTGGCCGAGCTGCTACGCGCGGCCCGCCAGCTGCTGAGCGCCAAACTGTCGGGCCAGCACGCGTTGCTGAGCGAGCTGCTGCAGTCCGAGACCGGGCATGGCTGACGATGATCATGGCCGAGGGGGCCGGCGCGGCCATGCGTCCGATGTGATCGAGGTGGAGTCGTCGACGTTTCCGCAGCGGCTGGCGGTGCTGCGCCGGGCAGGGGTGGTCACGGCGAGGCGGGATGGCGCCACCGTTGTCCACGAGTCGGGCAGGGCTGATGTGGCCGATCTGCCACGGGCCGCACGGCGGATCCTCACCGACCTGATCGCCGGACGGGGCGAACTGCGCGCTGCCAACGCTGGACGCCCCCGGCCTGGATGATCCCCGCCGCATCAAGCCGACGTCGAAGCACCAGGCAGGGAGTCATCGTGGCGAGTTTGTGGCGGAAGATCAAGAAAACGGGGCGGGTGGCCGAGCCGGCGCCGGGCAGGCCGGAGTCGGCGGGCCCGGCGGACAAGGTCGGCGAGTTGGCCGGGTCGGTGCAGATCAGGCATGTGGACGCGGGCTCGTGCAACGGCTGTGAGGTGGAGATCGCCTCCGCGTTCGGCCCGGTCTATGACGCCGAACGGTACGGGGCGCGGCTGGTGGCCTCGCCCCGGCACGCGGACGCGCTGGTGGTCACCGGTCCGGTGACGCGCAACATGGAGATGGCGCTGCGCCGGACCTATGAGGCGGTGCCGGAGCCGCGGCTGGTGGTCGCTGTGGGGGACTGCGCGCGTAACTGCGGGGTGTTCGCGGGCGCGTACGGCGTGGCGGGCGCCGTCAGCGACGTGGTTCCTGTCGATGCCGAGGTGCCGGGGTGCCCGCCCCGGCCGGAGGTGATCGTCGCGGCGCTGCGCGGGCTGACCGGTCGATGACGGGTTCCCTGCTGGCCACGGCTTCGGGCCTGTGCGTGGTGACGGCGGCGGCCGCGCTGTTCGTGCCGGATCGGATACGCGCCCTGGTCGCGGGACTGGGGACGGCGGCCGCCGGCGGATTCGGCGTGGCCGCCGGCGTGGCGGCCGCCCTGGGAGGGCGGTGGAGCGTCTGGCTGCCGGAGCTGCTGCCGCTGGCCGGGGTGCGGTTGTCGCTGGATGCGCTGGGTGGCGTGTTCGTGGCGGTGACGGGCGGCGTGGCGGTGTGCACGGCGCTGTACGCCATCGGCTACGCCCGCGAGCACGGCCGGGTCGTCCACGGCGTGCTGCCGTTGTTCGTGGCCTCCCTGCTGCTGGTTCCCGCGGCGGCGAGCGTGAGCACGCTGCTGGTGGCCTGGGAGCTGATGGCGCTGACCTCGCTGCTGCTGGTGCTCGCCGAGCACGCCCACCGCCCGGAGGTGGGGAAGGCCGGCGTGTGGTACGCGGTGATGACCCATCTGGGGTTCGCGGCGGTCCTGGCCGGCCTGGCCCTGTTCGCCGCCCACGCCGGCGGCGAGTCCTTCGACCAGCTCCGGGCCGCGCAGCTGCCGCCGGCGGCACGGAACGTGGTGTTCCTCGCAACGCTGATCGGGTTCGCGTCCAAGGCGGGCATCGTGCCCTTGCACGTGTGGCTGCCCCGGGCGCATCCGGAGGCGCCGAGTCACGTCTCGGCGCTGATGAGCGCGGCCATGGTGAACATGGGCGTGTACGGCATCGTCAGGGTCGGCCTCGACCTGCTGGGCGGCGGAGCCCCGTGGTGGTGGCTCGTGACACTCGCCGCCGGCGCGCTGTCGGCCCTGTACGGCATCCTGCAGGCCGCCGTCTCCTCCGATATGAAACGGCTGCTCGGCTACTCCACGACCGAGAACATGGGCCTGGTGCTGCTCGGGGTGGGCGCGGCCGGGTTCTTCGCCGTCTCGGCGACGCCGGTCCTGGCCGCCCTGGCGTTGACGGCCGCGCTGTTGCACGTGGTCAACCATGCGGGCTTCAAGACGTTGCTGTTCCTGGCGGCGGGCTCGGTGCTGCGGGCCACCGGCGTACGGGACCTCGACGCGCTCGGCGGGTTGCGGACCCGCATGCCGTCCACCACCGTCCTGTTCGCGGTCGGCGCGCTGTGCGCCTCAGCGCTGCCGCCGGGCAACGCCTTCGTCAGCGAGTGGCTGCTGCTGCAGAGCCTGATCCACGCCCTGCCCGCCTCCGGGGTGGCGGGGGCGGTGACGATGCCGCTGGCCGTCGGGGTGATCGCGCTGTCGGCCGGGCTCGCGGTCGCCACATTCGTCAAGGCCTTCGGCGTGGGGTTTCTGGCCCGGCCGCGTGGCGGCCAAGCTGAGCGGGCGACGGAAAGTCCCGCCACGATGGTGTCCGGCATGGCCGTGGCGGCGCTGTGCTGCGCCGTGCTGGCCCTGGCCCCGACCGTGGTGCTGCCCGCGCTGACGGCGGCCGTGAGCGCGGTCCTGGCGGGACCGCCCGCGGTGTCCGGGCAGGTGAGGCTGCAGCTGAACGGCGTGATCGGGACGATCTCCCCGCTGCTGATCGCGATCGCCCTCGGGGCCGCCGTCGCCCTGCTCCTCGGGGCGCTGCGGCTGGTGGCCAACCAGCGGGCGCGGCGCCGGGCCAGGTTGTGGGACTGCGGCGCCGGGCCGATGACGCCCAGGATGGAGTACACCGCGACGTCGTTCGCCGAGCCGCTCCAGCGGGTCTTCGACGACGTGCTCGCCCCGGAGAGCGATGTGGACGTCACACCGGTGAAGGAATCGGCCTACCTGGTGGAGCGGGTGCGTTTCCAGTCGCGGATCCCCGACCGGATCGAGCACCGCCTGTACCGCCCGGTCCTGGCGGCGACGGCCGCCCTGGGCCGCTCGGCGCGGAAACTGGCCAACGGCAGTGTGCACCACTACCTGGCCTACGGCTTTGCCGCGCTCACGGGCGCGCTGATCATACTGGCGGTGTTGCGATGACCGCACTGATTCAGGTGATCCTCGTCGTGGCCGGCGCACCGCTGCTGGTGGGGATGATGCGGCAGATCCGCGCCCGGCTGGAGGGCCGGGCCGGGGCCGGGATGGGCCAGCCGTGGCGAGACCTGCGCAAGCTGGCCCGCAAGCAGCCCATCGCCCCTGAGGGCACCGGCTGGGTGTTCCGGCTGGCGCCGTTGCTCCTGGCCGCAACCGCCGTGGTGGCGGCCGCGGCGGTGCCGCTGGTCGCCACGGACGCGCCACTGGACGGTGTCTCCGACCTGTTCGCCGTGGTCGCGCTGCTCGCGCTCGGGTCGGTGGCGCTGGCCCTGGGCGGGCTGGATACCGGGACCGCCTTCGGCGGCATGGGCGCCAGCCGCGAGGTGACCATCTTGGCCCTGGTGGAGCCGACCATTCTGGTGTCGGTCTTCGCGCTGTCGGTGCGGGCGGGGTCGACGAACCTGGCCGCGATCGTCGGCTCGGTGGCCGAGAACCCGTGGGCCGTGCTGTCGCCGGTGAGCCTGCTGGCCGCGGCCGCACTCGCCATCGTCACCATCGCCGAGACCGGCCGTATCCCGGTGGACAACCCCTCCACCCATCTCGAGCTGACCATGATCCATGAGGCGATGGTGCTGGAGTACGCCGGCCCCGATCTCGCGCTGATCGAGTGGGCCTCCGCGGCCCGCCTGTCGGTCCTGCTCGGGCTGCTGGCCAGCCTGTTCACGCCCTGGGGTATCGCAGGGGCCGACGTGGGGCCGCTGGCCCTGCTGGTGGCGTGCCTCGCTCTGGTGGTCAAGGTGGCGGTGCTGGGGGCGCTACTCGCTGCGGGCGAGGTGTTCATGGCCAAGCTGCGCCTGTTCCGGGTGCCGGAGCTGCTGGCCGGATCGTTCCTGATGGCGCTGCTGGCCGTGGCCGCGTCCTTCTTCCTGCCATGAGGACTGGGGTGCGACGTGAGTGACGCGGTGTATGTCCTGCTGCTGGACCTGGCGTGCGGAGCGTTCCTGCTGGCCGGGGTGATGGTGTTGTGGCGGCGCGCGCTGTCGGCCATCGTGTGGCTGTTCGCCCTGCAAGGGCTCGCCCTGGCGGTCCTGGTCGTCGTGCTCGGGCTGCATCAGGGCGAGCTGGAGCTGATCGCCGTGGGCGCGGGGGTGGGCGCGCTGCGCGCGGGCCTGCTGCCGTACCTGATGCGCCGCGCCCTGGCCGCCGGCGGCGAGCGGCGCGAGACACAGCCGCTGGTGAACGTGGCCACCTCACTGCTGGTCGCGGCGGTGCTGGCCATGCTCGCCTACGCGGTCTCCCAGCCGCTGGTACGGCTGGCGCCCAGCCCCGCCACCCAAGCCGTGCCGGTCGCACTGACCGTGCTGCTGGTCGGCTTCTTCGTCCTGGTCACCCGCCGCCGGGCGTTGTCGCAGGTGGTGGGCTTCCTCCTGATCGACAACGCGGTCACCGCCACGGCGTTCCTGACCACCAACGGGGTCCCGCTGGTGGTGGAGCTGGGCGTCTCGCTGGACGTACTGCTGGCCGTACTGGTGCTGCAGGTCCTCACCACCCGGATGCGGGCCGCGTTCGGCGGCACCGACCTCGACGAACTGAGGGAGCTGCACGACTGATGACGCTCACAGTGCTGGCGCCGGTGCTCATGCCCGCCCTGGCGGCGTGCGCCTACCGACTCCTCGGCTGGAACAGGGGCACCGCCTGGCTCGGGGCACTCGCCTCCGGCGTCCTGTTGGCCGCGGCCGTGGTCCTGACGGGAACGGCAGGAGCCGTGACCGTGTGGGGATTGCTGCGCGCGGACGCGCTGAGCGCGTTCATGCTGGTCGTGATCGGTGCGGTGGCCCTGCTGGCCACGCTGGCCGCCCCCGCCTATCTGTCCGCCGAGCTGGCCGCGGGACGCGTCGACGTCCGGGCGGCCGGTCGCTACGGCGTGCTCACTCAAGCCTTCATCGCCGCGATGGCGCTCGCGGTCCTGGCCTCCAACCTCGGCGTGATGTGGGTGGCCATCGAGGCGACCACGATCCTGACCGCCTTCCTGGTCGGCTTCCACCCCAGCAAACAGGCCACCGAGGCCGCCTGGAAGTACGTCGTGATCTGCTCGGCCGGTATCATGCTGGCCTTCCTGGGCATCGTGATCGTGCACTACGTCGCCCTGCACGCCGGGCTGCCCCCCGCCGACGCGCTGGACGGCGCCGCCCTGGCGCGCCGGGCGGCCGACCTGGATCCGGGCGTGATGCGCCTGGCCGCCGTCCTGCTCGTACTCGGCTTCGGCACCAAGGCCGGGCTCGCGCCGATGCACGCCTGGCTGCCGGATGCGCACAGCCAGGCGCCGGCCCCGGTGTCGGCGTTGATGTCCGGCGTGCTGCTGTCGGTGGCCTTCTACGCCATCCTGCGCGTCAAGGTCATCGCCGACGTGGCGCTCGGGCCCGCGACCATGCGCGTTCTGCTCGTCGCCGCCGCCCTCGCCTCGCTGGCCGTGGCCGCCGCGCTCCTGCTCGCCCAGCGCGACTACAAGCGGCTGCTGGCCTACTCCAGCATCGAGCACATGGGATTGATCGCCCTGGGCGCCGCGATCGGCACCAGGCTGGCGCTGGCCGCCGTCCTGCTGCACATCCTCGGCCACGGGCTGGGCAAGTCGGCGCTGTTCCTGTCCTCCGGCCACCTCTATCAGGCCCTCGGCAGCAGCCGCATCGACGCGGTCCGCGGCCTCGCGCTGCGCTCCCCGCTGCTCGCGGGGGCCTTCGCGCTTGGCGCGCTGGCCCTGCTGGGCATGCCGCCGTTCAGCCTGTTCGCCAGCGAACTCGGCATCGTCCGCGCCGGCTTCGCCGCGGGTCTTGGCTGGGCGATCGCCCTGGCTCTGCTGCTCATGCTGGCCATCGTCGCCGCCGTCGGCCGGCACGGGCGGCGCATGCTGCTCGGCTCGCCCGAGCCCGCCATCAAGGACCTCGCCATCAAGGACATGGAGGACACCGCACCACCCATCGGGCAGCCCGGCGCACACCCCCGTGCGCAACCCAGAGCGCAACCCATCGTGCTGCCCAGGACCGCCGCCCTCGCGGTGATCGCGGCGCTGGTCGCCTGCGCGCTCCTGGGCATCACCACGAGCCCGCTGGGCGACCTGCTCCACGACGCCGCCGCCATCGCCGGAGCCACCCCATGACCGACCTGACGCCCAAACGCACCATCGCCACCATCAGCTCCGCCGAGCTGGCCGCCGCCACCGAAGAGCTGCTCACCGAGGGCCACCGGCTCGCCCTGGTGTCGGCCCAGCAGGAGGCGCATGGCTTCAGCGTCACCTACCTGTTCCTCGCGCCGGATCCCGACCGGCGCAGCGAACTGCGCCTGCACCTGCCCTCGGGCGACCCCACCGTCCCCAGCATCGCCGCCCTGTCCTTTCCCGCCGGCCGCTTCGAGCGTGAGATGCACGACCTGTACGGGATCACCCCGCTGGATCACCCCCTGCCGCGGCGGCTCGTACGCCATCACCACTGGCCGCGCGGCTGGTACCCGATGCGCGCCGACGCCGGCCCCCCGCCCGCCTTCGGCGACCCCGAGGGCCCCTACCCCTTCGTCACCGTCGAAGGACCCGGCGTGTATGAGATCCCCGTCGGTCCCGTGCACGCCGGCCTCATCGAACCCGGCCACTTCCGCTTCTCGGTGGTCGGCGAGACCATCCTCAAGCTGAAGGCCCGGCTGTGGTTCGTCCACAAGGGCATCGAGAAGCTCTTCCAGGGCCGCAGCCTCGCCGACGGCCTGCCGTTGGCCGAACGCGTCAGCGGCGACACCACCGTCGGGCACGCCCTGGCCTACTGCCTGGCGGTCGAGGAGGCCACCGGCACCGACGTACCGCAAGAGGCCCAGCACGGACGGGCTGTGCTGCTGGAGCTGGAGCGCCTCTACAACCACGTCACCGACCTCGGCGCCCTGTGCAACGACGTCGCCCACGGCATCCTGCACGCCCAGGCCGGACGCATCCGCGAACAGCTCCTGCGCATCAACGACGATGTCAGCGGACACCGGCTGCTGCGCGGCGCCATCACCATCGGCGGACTCGCGCTGCGCGCCCTGCCCGACCCCGCCCGCCTGGCCGCCATCGCCGCCGACGTCGCCGAGATCACCGCACTCGCCCTCGGCCACACCGTGGTGGCCGACCGCTTCACCGGCACCGCCATCCTGGCCCACCAGGCCGCTCGCGACCTCGGCACCCTCGGTTACGTCGCCCGGGCCAGCGGCCTCGACCGCGATGCCCGCCGCGACCACCCCTTCATCGACCTCGGCCCCTTCTCCTCAGCCGTGTGCACAGGCGGGGACGTCCTGGCCCGCTTCCAGGTCCGCGCCGACGAGATCGCCGCCTCCGTCGAACTGATCACCCGCCTGCTCGGCGGCCTGTCCCCCGGCGAGGTGAACGGCCCGCCGGCCGACGGGGCCTCCTCCGGCGTCGGCATCGTCGAAGGCTGGCGCGGCACCATCACCCACCGCGTCCAGTTGGCCGCTGACGGCACCCTGACCCGCGTGAAGATCGTCGATCCGTCCTTCTTCAACTGGCCGGCGCTGCCCATAGCCCTCGACGGGGCGATCGTGCCCGACTTCCCTCTCGTCAACAAGAGCTTCAACCTCTCCTACGCCGGCAACGACCTGTGATCGACTAGATCAGCGCGTCATCCCCCCGCCTGCCCTCAGCCACCCGCATCCAAGGCCGGTCAAGAGGTGGACGCCGAGCTGTCGGCGTTGCACGACGCCCTGCCGTCGCTGCCGGCGTCGGCCAGGTTGTCCGACCCGGCCCGCGGAGGGTCGGCCGGCTGGTTAGCCACCAGCATTGCGGGCTGGAGGACCATCACGACGTCCGTCCGCCTAGCCGGGGTCAGCGCAGAGTTGGGAGGTCAAGGCGGTACGGGCCCACTCTTCCCACGTGTCCGGTGACCAGCCCCGGTCGCGGACGAAGATCAGGTAGAGCTGCGGGCTGAGCAGGCCGAACAGCAGGTCCGCCGCCATCTCGATGGAGAGGCCAGGACGGGTGTCGGGCTTGCGGGCCAAGGCTTCGGCCGCTGCGTACTGCACGGTGTAACGCGGGTCGGGGCCGTCCGGCCACTGTGCGGCGATCTCAGGGTCGGTGGCCGCGGCAGCCGCGATCAGCGGCATGATCGGGGCGACCCGGCCCAGGATCTCGCGGGTGCCGTGGACGTGCGCGCGCAGTTGCCCGGCTGCGGTGGGCTCGGCGCACGCGGTGCGAAACCACTCACGTTCCATGGTGGCGACCGGCTCGGTGTCCCCGGCGATGGATGTGTCGACGACGTCCTTGAACAGCGTGCGCTTGTTGTGGAAGACGAAGTAGACCGTCTGGACGGCCACGCCCGCCCGGTCCGCCACTTCCTGCAGGCTCGTCGCCCCGTAACCCTGCGCGACGAACAGCTCGCGGGCCGCCTCGACGATCTTTTCGTGGGTACGGCGCGAGCGCTCGGCTCGCTTGTCCGGCCGCTTGACTCTGTCCATCTTGCAAGTATATCTCTAGATTATGTCACTAAAGTTCAACTCTAAATTCTCGGAGGAGACGATGAACCAGCCCAACGCCACCCAGAAGCCCGACCTGGACTTGACCACAACACAGCAAGACCAGGAAGAGGAGTCCGTGCGCCGCGCACTGGAGGGCTACTACCACGCCGGCAAGGCACCATGGGACACCGGCGTGACGCCGCCCGAACTGGTCGCCCTGGTAGAGGGGCACGGCGCGCTGCCGCCCGGACGCGCCCTCGAGCTCGGCTGCGGCACGGGGACCAACGCCATCTACCTCGCACGGCACGGCTGGGAGGTGACGGCCGTCGACCTGATCGACAGCGCCGTGGGTCAGGCCAGGGAGAAGTCCGAGGCGGCGAGAGTGGCGGTACACCTCCTGCACGGGGACGCCACCCGCCTCGACGAGCTGGGCGTGCCCGGCCCCTTCGACCTGTTTTTCGACCTGAGCTGCTACTGCGGGATCCCGCTGCACCGCCGCGACGCCTACGCCGCCGGGCTCACCCACCGCGCCGCTCCTGGAGCGCGGTTGCTGATGTTCGGGTACGGCCCCGAGCCGCTCGGCAGCTCGACCACCGAGATCACGTCGTGGGCGGCGGGCGCCACAGCCGACGAGCTCCGCGCCAGGTTCCCCGGCTGGGAACTAATCGACGTCACACCGGGGACCAACTCGGTGCCGACCTTCTGGTTCACGCTGCGCCGCGACGCCTAGCGATCTTACCTGGCCTGTCACCCACAGGCGTTTCGTCTCTCCGCCCGTCCGGCGGCGAGGATGTTGATCGCGGCGTTGATGTCCCTTCACGACCGCTCCCGGACAGCAAGGGGCGTGGACCCGGTCACGGCTCCGCAGGCCGAGCAGAGCTTGGAGGAGGGGAACCAGCGGCTGATCTTGGCGAAGGTGCGGCCATAACATTTCGCCTTGTACTCCAGCATGCCGGTGAACGCCGACCATCCGGCGTCGTGCACGCTCTTGGCCAGCCGGGTGCGGGCGACTTCTGTTCGAGCCTCGTCAAGGCTTGGCGGTCTTGACCTGGCCGATGAGGTCTCTCAACTGACTTACAGTCTCGGTGAGCGGCTGACGTGTGTCGATTTCCATCGTTGCCGATGCGCGGAGCAGCGGCTCGACCTCGGCCGTGTCTTTGATGATCCTCTCGCGTTCGTCGAGGGTCTTGCCAAACGGGTTGGATTCACGGGTGGCGATACGCTCGAGCATCACCTCGAGGGGCGCGCTGAACAAGATGACGTGGTCGAACCCGGGATAGAACTTGCCTTGGTTCCGGGACGTTCCGGAGATGAAGAGCGGCACGCCTGAAATTTCGTGTTCGGCGATCAGTTCGGTGATGCGAGCCTCACGCCATTGCAGCTCAGTGCCGGTGCCGCCGGGAACCGGTACGTCCTCCATCCAATCGCCATGGTCGGTGTCCACAACCCGATGGCCAAGCCGCGCCAGCTCACCGAGAACCGTCGACTTCCCGGTGCCGGACATACCGGTTATGAGGATCACTGCCACGTCCGCATCATAGGGACGACCGGCACAATGCCGTGGTCGAGGATGAGTCGGCCCTGGCGGCCGAACGCCAAACACGTGAAGAACGTGCCCGGACGTCCCAAGACCGACAAATGCTCCAAGCCATGATTGATGGTCAGGTCTTGATCGGGTGCGCGCTCATGCCGCGCTCCGGGCGAGCCGGCCGTTGCCGAGCAGGTGCATCGGACGCGGCGGAGGGGAGCTATGCGTACGTTCTTGGCTCCTCCGCCGGGGCCGTGCGGGTGCGGAGGTCGTCGTCCGTGATGCGGCGGACGGCTCGGCAGGGAACTCCAACGGCGACGGTCATGGCCGGAATGTCGTGAGTGACGACGCTGCCCGCACCGATGACGGCGCCGTACCCGATGCGAACGCCGGGGAGTACGACGGCATTGCTGCCGATCCAGACCTTGTCCTCGATCACGATGGGTTCGGAGAAGCGCCGGAAGTCCACTCGCAGGTCCGGGTGGACCGGGTGCCCGGTCGTGGTGAGAGTGACGCCTGGCGCGATCATGACCCCGTCGCCGATCCTGATCTCCACGTCGTCGACGAATGTCAGGTTGACGTTGCCGAAGAAGTCATCGCCGATGTGGACGTTGCTGCCGAAACCCGCGTGGAACGGTGACAGGAGCACGATGCGCTCTCCGACCGAACCAAGAATCGCCTCCAGGAGAGACCGGCGCCGTGCGGCGTCGCTCGGCCGTGTCTGGTTGTACTCGAAGATCAGGTCAGAACGGCGTTGAGAGTCCTGGAAGGATGCTTCGGACTCCGTGTAGAGAAGCCCTCGCCGGATCTTCTCCAGTACTTCCTCAACACGATCTACCACGATCTCCACCTTCTGATGCGGTCGGCGTCGTTCGTACGCCGGACTATCCATCCGCTGAGCCTGGCACGCCGCATCGCGTCACCTCCGGGGTCGGGGCGCGTAGCTCACGGCGAGGATTGTACCTACGGCAACGAGCCTGAGCATGATCAGGTGAGTGCAACTGCCGCCGACAACACGCTGACTCTCGACAGTTCGTCACCGTGTGTGAGCGAGAGGCCCAATCGCCGGCCGGCTCTCCGCCAGGCGGCTCCGCTTCGACCGCTTCCCGATTCCAACGCTGCCCCAGTGTCATCCGCCTGGCTGCAGGCCACCGCGACCCCGGCGCGGACCCCGGACGGTGGCACCCCGTGATCCACCTCACCGCCCATGGCCGTCCCCGCATCCCTCGCCCGAGCTGCTCATTTGGCCCGGCGACCGCGCCGCCGCCGGCTACGTGGTCCATGTCCGACAAAAATATACAACTGTTGAGTTTTACTTATCCTTCTCCTACTCTCGGCATGAGGCGCGCGATACACACGAATCGCGCGTCCATCCGACGGGAGGCATGAAAAATGCTGAAGGTGATCGGCGCGGGCTACCCGCGGACCGGGACCAGCTCGATGAAGGCCGCGCTGGAGCGGCTCGGATTCGGCCCCTGCTACCACATGTACGAGGTCCTCACGCAACCCGCCCACGTCGACCGGTGGCTGCCGGTGACCAGCGGAGAGCCGGTCGACTGGGAGAAGGTGTTCGACGGCTACCAGTCGGCCCAGGACTGGCCCGCCAGCGGCTTCTGGCGCGAACAGGCGGAGGCGTTCCCGGACGCCAAGGTCATTCTGACCGTCCGCGACCCGCGCAAGTGGTACGTCAGCATGCAGAACCTCATGGCCAACGGCCCCGGCCGGGCCAGCGCGGCCCTGCCGGAGAACCTGCCCCCCAAGGCTGTTGAGATCTTCAGCTCGATGATGAGGATGCGGCCTGTCATGGATCGGCTCGGAAGGGATGCTTTCGGCGACAACTTCCGTTTCGGCGACGGCGGTCTCCTGGACGAGAACCGCGCCGTCGAGGCGTTCGAGCGGCACGTGGCCACCGTCAAGGAGAGCCTGCCGCCCGAGCGGCTGCTGGTGCTCGATGTGCGTGAGGGGTGGGAGCCGCTCTGCGCGTTCCTCGGCGTGCCGGTGCCGGCGGACGAGCCGTTCCCGCACCTCAACGACTCGGATTCGATGAAACGCATGCTCGAAGGGCTGGTGGCCTCGGGCACGATCGACTCGCCGTTCTCGAAAAGCTGAGCCATGACCTCTTCCAGCCGGGACGGCTACGATCGGAGACCGAACAGGAAGAGGTGATCGACGGTGCCACTCGCCGATCGCTCCCCGGCTCGCCCTCGGCCGAAACCGAGGGCGGGGGCGAGGGCGAGCCGGGCATGAAAAGGCCAAGTCCCGAGAGCGCGGCCCCCAAGGGCACGGAGCCGGAGCACGCGGGCGCTGACAGCAAGGGCCAGCGCACGCGGCGCCGGATCCTCGACGCCGCCCGCCGCACCTTCGCCGAGGTCGGCTTCGAGCGGGCCACCATCCGCGCCATCGCCGCCGAGGCGGGCGTGGACAAATCATCGGTGATCCAGTATTTCGGCACCAAACAGCAACTCTTCCGCGAGGCGCTCTACTTCTACATCGACTTGGACGCCCTGCGCACCGACGACGTGGGCCGCACGGCGGAGAACTTCCTGCGCGCCATGCTCGAACGGTGGGCCATCCCCGACAGCCCCATGGTCGTGCTCATGCGCACCAGCCTGACCAGCGAGGACGCCGCGCGGATGATGCGCGAGCACATCACCCGGCAGGCGATCGACCAGATCGCGGCCGGAGTGGAGGGCCCCGACGCCAGGCTGCGGGCGGCACTCGCGGGCGCGGTGATGTTCGGCATCACCGTGCATCGCAACCTGCTGCGCATGCCCGACCTGGCCGAGGCCGACGTGGAGGACGTGCTGCGCCTGGCCGCACCCCTCGTCCGCGCCCTCCTCGACGCCGGCTCGGATCGCGCGTAGCCGAACAGGAAGATGTCTTCGCCTCGAAAGAGAACCGCGATCTGGGGGTACCGGTAAGATCCGGGGTCCCATACTGGAACCCAGCATCGAACCGTGCATGCCGTTCTCCGGCACACGGCTCACCGACGCCGTTCACCGCCGGTATTCAGCTTCTCCCGCCAGGGCTTGCCCGCCCTGGGCGAGACCACGATGCCGGACGGTGATGTCGTCCGCGCGCTCCACCAGGTCCTGTTCGGCCACCTCCGGCAGGAGGTCGCTGAGCTTGTCGTCTATGCCGAGCTTGTTCTCTCCGATGAGCTGCAGCAGCACGATGGCCACCATCTGCTTGGTCTGGGAGCCGACGCGGTAGCCGGCGTCGGCGGGGATCTTCCCGCCCTCGCCGTTCAGCAGCCGGGAACCGGCAGTGCCCTTGTCGACCCTCCTGCCGTCGACGTAGAGCGCGCCGATGGCGCCCACCACCTCCGAGCTCGCGGCCAGTTCGGTGAGCGCTTCCTGTACGTCCCCGAACCGGGGCCGGTCCGCACCGGGGGCGGCCGTGGCAGGGCCTGTTACGCCCATCGTCAGCATCACGCAGGCCAGCCCGGCCAGACCGACCGCTTTCGCACGATTCACAATGACGGTCCCTTCGCTGGGGGCGCCGGCACAGCTCAGCGCCTTGTGGTGGTGCTCCCTTGTCTAGGGCCGGCGAGGTTTCCTTCTTGTTTCCGCGCCCGGAAACATGATCCAGATCAACCACGGCAGTGGCTGGTTCACCACGCACATCCACCTGCAGTCCCGATCGGTCGGCGTCGGCGCGAGCGTCACCACGGGGCAGCTCATCGGCTATGTCGGCAGGACCGCCGGGAGGAACCCGCACCGGCACGCTCTACGCGGCGACCAATACGTGTACTGCCGGGTCTGGGGTCCGATCGTGCAGGTCGGAAGCGCCTTCAACCACTGGTGGCTGAAGACGGATCTCGACGAGGGCAACCCGTGGCAGAACCAGTACGTGTCGGCCTGCTACCTGTCCCGCTGGGGCAATGACGTGGCCAGGGACAACAGCGGCGTCGACCTCCCGGACTGCTGATCTCAGCCTGGCCTGGTGGGCACCGCGCGCCGTGCCCACCAGGCCGCGCGGGTCACCGGCACGCCTGTCACCCCAGCCGGACGGCCTGCTTGAGGAAGACGATGCCGTCGATCATGTCGAGCCGGGCCGGGTCCAGCGGGAAATAGGCGAAATCGTGGGAGGTGCGCGGGACGGGCTTCGTGACGGCCCCGGCCAGGCGGCGGGCGTCGACGAGCGAGTGGTCCCACGGGAGCGTGGACAGGATGCCCTCGACGGTGTCCGGGGGCGGGGTGTCGTCGCCGGTCGTGCCGAGAGCCGAGGCCAGGAAGGCGTACTGGTCGCCCAGGTGCGTCCCGGTGATCGCCCCCGCGCTCCACCACTCGAGCTGCTGGTCGCCGAACGGCATGAGGCTCTGGTTCCGCTGCAGGTGGAGGTTGTGGGCGAAGATCAGGGCAGGGCCGTGCCCGGCGACGGCACGCAGGTTGGCGGCCATCATCGCGTCCCGCAGGGCCGACAGCCGGGTCCACCGTGCCGGGGACGTGTCGGCCAGCCAGTAGTGGTAGCGGAGCAGGCCGGTGGCGGTGCGCCCGTACAGGGCCGCCCGCTCCCTGTCCTCCGCGCTCAGCCGCGGCGCCTGCGTGTCGAGCAGCGCCACCAGGTCGTCGGCGATCAGCCGCAGCCGCCGGGCGTCGGCGGACTGGCCGATCGACAGGGACGGATCCCTGGCCGTGGCCTCGTTCGACCACCGGTCGTCCGGGCCCAGCAGCGCGTCGAGGGTCTCCTCGGTCACCACTGTGCCGGGGAGGGGGCCGTCGAGGAGGGCGTGGAGGGCGGTGAGCGCCTGGCGCGGGCTCTCCGCCCAGTACTCCATCGGGCCGTCGAACCCGAAGAACCGGAGCTTGTCGTCATGCTTTTCGTTGTACGCCCGCATCCAGCGTACGAGGTCGCGGTTGGCCGGCAAGGCACCGAAGCCGTGGCTGAAGCCGCGTTCCATGACGTCGTCGAGCGTGCCCGCGCCCGTCGTGAGGTAGTCGTCCACCACGAGGCCCATGAGGCAGTCGCTCTCGATGGCGAACGACCGGTAGCCCTCGTGCTCGACCAGATGCCGGAAGATCTCGTTGCGCGACTCGCCCAGCTCCCCCACGAAGTGCCTGGCCTCGCCCAGGCCGAGCAGCAGGGGCTCGCGCGGAAGCGACCGGAGGAACGCCGAGACGGCGGCGCCATCGAGCGGCCGGGCCATGTCCTTGATGTCCATGCCTTCAACGGTATCGTTGAACCCTCGGTGTAGACTTTTCCGGCAAATCCGTGCGCTGCTCGCGCTGAACCTTCAATGCATCGTGGAGTGCGACACCAGGGCGCCGGAAGCGGGCGCCGCGATGGTGACGCCGAACCGGGCGCATGGCGAACTCGCCGGTGCTGGGGGGCGTGAGCACCGCCAGGGTGCGCATCGCCTCGTCGAGATGATCCAGGCCGTGGAGCGCGACCTGGTCGGCGGCCGGCCGGCGTCAGAGATCCGGAGGCGCGGTCAGCCGGGGCATCGGCTTGCTGTGCAACCAGGCGGACAGCAGCGGCCCGACCGGGCGCGAGGTGTGCCGCTGGACGTGCCCCGCGAACTGCGCGGTCGTGACGCTCCCGTGCCGGTGCTCGGCCGTCCAGGCCCGCAGCGCGGGGAAGAACGCCTCGTCGCCCACGGCCCGGCGCAGCGCGTGCAGGGTCAGCGCGCCCCGCTTGTAGACGCGGTCGTCGAACAACGCCGCCGGACCGGGGTCGGCCAGCACGAAGTCCTGTGGCAGCAGCGCCAGCCGGCGGTGCCAGCGCTCGGCGTGCTCGCCGGCGGACGGGCCGCCCGACGACTCCGACCAGAGCCACTCGGCGTAGGCGGCGAAGCCCTCCTGCAACCAGATGTCGCGCCAGCAGCCCACGGTGAGGCTGTTGCCGAACCACTGGTGCGCCAGCTCGTGCGCGACCAGGCGTTCGAACCCGCGCACGCCGTCCACATGGTTCCGGCCGAAGATCGACATGCCCTGGGCCTCGACCGGGATGTCCAGGTCGTCGTCGGCCACCACGACGGTGTAGCCGGTGAACGGATAGCTCCCGAACAGGTGGGTGAACAGCTTCATCATCTCGCCCTGCCGGCCGAAGTCGTGCCGCACGCGCGTGGCCAGCCGCGCCGGGTGGGCCACCTCGATCCCGGCGATCTCGGCGAGGCGGTAGCGCCCGATCTGCACGCTCGCCAGGTAACTCGCCATCGGCTCGGCCTGGTCGTAGATCCACGTCGTGCTCCCCGCCGCGCGGCGCCTGGCCACGAGCACGCCGTTCGCGATCACCCGGTACGGCGACGCGGCGGTCACGGAGATCCGGTAGGTCGCCTTGTCACCGGGCCGGTCGTTGCACGGGAACCAGGAGGGCGCGCCGATCGGCTGGCCGGCCACGAGCGCGCCGTCGGTCAGCTCCTCCCAGCCCAGGCCGCCCCACGGGCTCGGCACCGGCAGGGGGGTGCCCGAGTATCGCACCTCGACCGCGGCCCGCCCTCCCGCGGGCAGCGGCCTGGGCAGGGTCACCCGCAGCTTGCCCTGGCCGTGCGCGTGCCGGGCGGGCACGCCGTCCACGGTGACGCTCGAGACCCGGAATCTGCCGAGGTCGAGGCCGAGTACCCCGAGAGGTTCGGCGGCGGACACCGTCAGCCGGGCCGTGCCGTCCAGCCGGTTGGCCTGGACCCGGTAGCCCAGCCTCAGGTCGTAGTGGGAGACGCCGTACCGGTGGTCGCCGTGCCCGGGGAAGTATGGGGTCATCGCCAGGCCGAGATGGGGTTGCCGAACCACCGGCTGTGGCCGGGCACGCTCTCGCCGCGCATGACCAGCGACGCGGGACCGATCGTGGTGTCGGTCCCGACCCGCGCGGCCGGCAGCACCACGCCGTGCGGGCCCAGCGTCGCGCCGTCGTCGAGCGTCACGGTGTCCATGCTCATGACGCGGTCGTGGAAGAGGTGGGTCTGCAGGACGCAGCCCCGGTTGACGCACGCGCCGTCGCCGAGTGTCACCAGATCCGCCTCGGGCAGCCAGTACGTGTCACACGTGACCCCATGACCAATGCGTGCCCCGAGCGAACGCAGCCATACGTTCAGGCCCGCCGTCCCGAGCCACGGCCGCGCGAACCAGGGCGCCGCCAGCATCTCGACGAAGTTGTCCGCCAGCTCGTTGCGCCACACGAACGAGCTCCACAAGGGGCGGCTACCGGCTCCGATCCGGCCGACCAGGGCCCACTTGGCGGCTGTCGTGACCGCCGCCGCGACCACACCCGCGGCCAGCATGACCAGACCTCCCAGCGCGGCCGCCACGGCGAAGCCGTACCGGACCGCGAGCGTTTCGAACGCGGCGGCGACCAGGAGCGCCAGCGCGACCGCGCACATCGCGGGCACCACCCGGAACGCCTCGACGAGCGCCCGGGCCACCTTGTACCGGGCCGGCGGGTCGTAGGTGCGGCTCGGGTCGCCCTCCTCCGCGGTACGGCGCAGCTTCATGGGCGGCATGCCCACGTACGACGAGCCGGACTTGGCCTTCTTCGGCGTCGCCGACAGCACCCCCACCAGGCCGTCCTTGGGCACCTTGCGGCCGGGCGCGGTCATCCCGGAGTTGCCGAGGAAGGCGCGTTTGCCGATCCGCGCGGACGCGATGCGCATCCAGCCGCCGTCGAGCTCGTAGGGGGCGACCATCGTGTCGTCGGCGAGGAAGGCACCGTCGCCGACCGTCGTCATCGTGGGCAGCGCGAGCACCGTGGACAACTCGGCGCCTCGGCCTACCTTCATGCCGAGCGCCCGCAGCCATACGGGGGTCAGGACGCTGGCGTACAACGGGAACAGCCAGACGCGGGCCGAGGCCATCAGCCGGCCCGTCGCCCACGCCTGCCAGGCCTGGCGGCTGTGCACCGGGTGGTGCCCGGGGTGCAGGCCCAGGCCCAGCAGCCGCACTATGATCAGTGTGACCAGGGCGAACGCGGCCATGCCGGCGATCGTCGCGAGCGGCACCCCGGGCAGCGCGGCGACGAGTGCCTCACCGACCGTGCGGGCGTCCCGGGTGAACCCGGCCAGGACCGCCAGCCCGGCCCCGGCGGCGACCGCCGGGAGCGTGCTGAGCAGGATGGCGCTCACGCCGTACGTGGCCGCCCAGAACCGGGAGCGGGCGGCCCGCTCCGGGGGGCGTGTCCTGCGTGACTTGCCCTGCCGGAGCGCCGGCGCGCCGGCCCAGAACGTCCCCGCGGGCACGGTTCCGGTGACCGCCGATCCCGGGGCGATCTGGGCGTTCTTCCCGATGCGCGCCCCCAGCAGCAGCGTCGAGCGGGAGCCCACGGTGGCGCCGGGGCCGATCCGGATCTCGCCGATGTGCAGGCGGTCACCGTCGAACCAGTGGCCGCCCAGGTCCACCTCCTGCTCGACCGAGGCGCCTCGGCCCAGTTTGAGCAGGCCCGTGACGGGCGGGGGCGAGTGCAGATCGGCGTTCGCGCCCACCTGGGCGCCGAGCAGGCGGGCGTACCACACCATCCAGGGCGCGCCGGCCAGGTCGGGAACGCCGAGCCTGGCCGCGAACTGCTCGGCGAACCACAGTCTCAGGTGGACGCCGCCGCCGCGCGGGTGGCTGCCCGGCCGCACGCCGCGCAGCAGCAGGCGGGCGACCGCCGCCGAGAGCCCCATCCGCCCCATCGGGGTGACGAAGATCAGCCCGCCCAGTGCCACCCACCACCAGGACAGAGCGGGCGCCCATGGCGGTGCGAGCAGGTTGCCGAGCGCGGCCAGCAGCACGATCCAGCGCATCGCGCCGACAGTGAGCAGCGGCGGCACGAGCAGCGACTGGGCCAGCGCGGCCCGCCGGGGCATCGGTGTCATGGGAGGCCGGGCGGGCTCGGGCTCGGCCCTGGCGGCCAGGAGTCCCGCCAGCCCGGCGAACGTCGGCTGCGCGTACACATCGCCGACCGCCACGTCCGGGTAGTCGGGGCGCAGCACGGACACCAGCCGGGCCGCGGCCAGGCTGCCGCCGCCGTCCTTGAAGAAGTTCGCGCCGGGGCCGTCCGGTGCCACGCCGAGGATGGCGCTCCACCTCTCGGCCAGCAGCGCCTCGGCCGGGGTCACGTCGGACAGCGTTGTGGACACGGCGGGCTCGGCCGGCGGCCAGGGCAGGGCGGCCCGGTCGATCTTGCCGGACGTCCTGGTCGGGAGCGAGTCGACCGGCGTCAGGCGGGGTACCAGGGCGGCGGGCAGGGAGTCGGCGAGCAGTTCGCGCGCCTCGCCGGTGTCGAATCCGGGTCCGGTGACGACGTAGCCGACGAGCACCTGGTGCCCGCCGCCCGTGGTACGGACGGCGGCGGCCGCGCCGGTGACGCCGGGCAGCGCCTGCAGCGCGGCGTCCACCTCGCCCAGCTCGATCCGGCGCCCGCCGAGCTTCACCTGGTCGTCGGCGCGGCCGGCGAAGATGAGGCCCTCGGGGTCGGCCCGTACCAGGTCGCCGCTGCGGTAGGCGCGTTCCCAGCCGAGCGACGGCAGCGGCGCGTACTTCTCGGCGTCCTTCACCGGGTCCAGGTAGCGGGCCAGGCCCACACCCCCGATGACCAGCTCGCCGGTCTCCCCCATGGCCACCGGCTCGCCCGATGCGCCGATCACCGCCAGGTCCCATCCGTCGAGGGGCAGCCCGATGCGTACGGGCTCCTCGCCCGTCAGGCGCGCCGCCGACGCCACGACCGTCGCCTCGGTGGGACCGTAGGTGTTCCACACCTCCCGCCCCGGCACGGCCAGCCTCCGGGCCAGCTCGGGCGGGCACGCCTCGCCGCCGAAGATGAGCAGCCGGACACCGTCGAGGTGCTCCACGGGCCAGAGCGCGGCCAGCGTCGGTACGGTCGAGACCGCTGTGACCCGCTGGGCGGCCAGCCAGGGCCCCAGGTCCATCCCGGTACGCACCAGCGCGCGGGGCGCGGGCACCAGGCAGGCACCGTGCCGCCAGGCCAGCCACATCTCCTCGCACGAGGCGTCGAAGGCCACGGAGAGCCCGGCCAGCACCCGGTCGCCGGGGCCCAGCGGACGGTCCCCCAGGAAGAGCCTCGCTTCGGCGTCGGCGAACGCGGCCGCCGACCGGTGCGTCACCGCGACGCCCTTCGGCCTGCCGGTGGACCCGGACGTGAAGATGATCCACGCGTCGTCGTCCGGCGTGGGCGGCGTGGCGGTCTCCTCCTCCGTGCCGCCGGTCGCCCTGCCGTCGCGGACGGTCAGCTTGTCGGTGATGACGGCGTCCACCGCTGCTTCGGCGAAGACCAGCTCGGCCCGCTCGTCCGGGTCGTCGGCGTCGACCGGCACGTACGCGGCCCCGGCCGCGAGCACGGCGAGGATGGAGACGTACAACTCGGCGGTCCCCGACGGCACGCGCACGCCCACCCGGGCCCCGCGGCCGATCCCCGCCCGCGTGAGCTCGGCGGCGACCCGGTCGATCTCGACCCGCAACGAGCGGTAGTCGAGGCACACGGTGCCGTCATCCAGCGCGGGCGCCGCCGGGTGCAGGCGCGCCGTCTCGTCCAGGATGTCGAGCAACGTGCGAGGTGGCGGCGCCAGCGGGCCCGCGGGGTAGATCGCGGACTCCGTCTTGGGGAGTAAATCGGCCGAATCGCTACGCAAAGGCTGCTCCTTGGTCCAAGCGGGCGGTGCCCCTGCGGGCTTGTGCCGCAGCAGGAATCATCCGTCACCGTCGTGGCGTTCGCGCCACCCCGTGCCCAACGGCCGCCGCGGCCGATACTATTCCGCCCGCCTCCACCGCGATCCACCGGTCATGTCCCCGACGCGCACCCACGGCTTCCCCGCCACCACGATGCCAGGGGACCGTCCGGCTCACCGCAAGGATCACAGGACCCACAGAGGAGATTGTTCGTGCCACTTGGGGCAAGTCCCTCGCCGTGGCCCAGACGATCTCCAGGGGAGCAGCCCCGATGAGCAGCAGCCAGGCCATGGCGGTTACGCGGTCGCGCCGGCGTCGACGGTGATGGACGCGCCGGTGATGTTGCGGCCTCCCTCGCCGGCGAGGTGGGCCACCGTGGCGGCGATGTCGTCAGGAGTGCAGTAGCGGTTCAGGGCCGTGTACCGGCGCTCCTCCTCGGCGTCCGGCCCGTTCGCGGGGTTCATCTCGGTGTCGGTCGAGCCGGGGTGGACGAGATTGGCCGTGATGCCCCGGGGGCCGAGGTCGCGGGCGAGTCCTCGGGTGAGGCCGCTCAGCGCCGACTTGCTCATCGCGTACAACGTCCAGCCCGGGTAGGGGACCCGCTCGGCCAGGCTGCTGCCGATGTTGATCACCCTGCCGCCCTCCCCCATGTGCCGGACGGCGGCCTGGGCGAGCACGAAACACGCGCGTACGTGCACGGCGAGCGTCCGGTCGAGGTCTTCCAGCGTCACGACCTCCAGCGGCCCGTAGAAGGCGATGCCGGCGTTGTTCACCAGGACGTCCAGCCGCCCCAGCGTGGCGACGACGTGGTCGACGGCGCCGACCAGCGCGGCAGGGTCGGTTGCCGGGGCGGCGACCGCCGTACCGCGCGCGCCTGCGGCGTTGACGGCCGCGACGGTCTCGGCGGCCCGGTGACCGGCGTGCTCGTACGTGATCCCCACGTCCATGCCGTCGCCCGCCAGTCGTCTGGCGATCGCGGCTCCGATCCCACGGCTGCCTCCCGTGACGAGAGCGACCCTGCGTGCCATGCGCATCCTCCATCCAGCGAACAATCGGAACTGATTCCGCTATCAAAACCGGAATCAGTTCCGGATGTCAAGCGTGCGGGCGCATGGAGCCGACCGGCGCCGCGTCGTGGCCGGCGGAGAAGCGGACTGAGTTCCGTTAGGCTGGCCTCCCGGCGGCAAGGAGGTGGTGGTCGTGGACGCGAAACCCGAAAGGGCGGACGCCGCCCGCAACCGGGCCAAGATCCTCGCCGCGGCCGGTGAGATCGTCGCGGCCCGCGGCGTCGAAGCCCTCGCGATGGCGGATGTGGCCACCGCGGCCGGCGTGGGCGTGGGCACGCTGTACCGCCGCTTCGGCGATCGGTCCGGGCTGGCGTACGCGCTGATCGACGAGCGGGAGCGGCAGTTCCAGGCGGCGTTCATCGAAGGGCCGCCGCCGCTGGGACCGGGCGCGCCCGGCCTCGCCCGGATCCGGGCGTTCCTGCACGCCCTGGTCGACCGCACCGCGGCCCAGCTCGACCTGCTGGTCATGGCCGAGACGGCGACCCCGCTGGCCCGGTTCGGCGGCGCCTACGATCTCTACCACAGCCACCTGGTGATGCTCATCGCGCAGGTCGAACCGGGCGCCGACGCCTTCTGCCTCGCGGACGCCCTCCTGGCTCCGCTGGCCGCTCCCCTGCTGGCTCACCGCCTGCGCGCCGGCGAGGCGACCGCCGACCGCATCAAGACGGCCCTGGACAGCCTGCTCACCGGCCTCGGAGCCGAACGATCACCCTGAGGCGGGGCCGTTCACCCTGAAATGGGCCGTTCACCTTGGAGAAAGCACGCCCGCCCCCGGCGGTGGAGTCCGCGCGGACGATGCCGGGCTCCGGGGTTCACTCCCGCAGGCCGAGGAGTGCCTGCCGGGCCGCGTCGAGTGCCTCCTCGTCGGTGGCCCCCGCGTGCACTGCCGCCCTGGCGAACTGCTCGGCCGCCGCGGCCAGTTGGAGCCGGACCTGGTCGGCCGTGCCGGTGATGACGGCCGTCCGCCCCCGCCGCAACTCGACCAGCCCCTCGTCGCGTAGTTGCTGGTAGCCGCGCAGCACGGTGTGCAGGTTGATGCCGAGGGTGGCGGCCACGTTGCGCGCCGAGGGGAGCCGATCACCGGGCGCGGCCTGCCCGCCGGCCAGGGCGGCGCGCACGGAGTTGGCCACCTGGTCGGCGAGCGGCTGCGCCGATGAGAAGTCAACCGTGATCAGCACTACGCCGTCTCCGCTCCTCTTTCCCTGTTCAGCCAGCCGTTGATCAGCGCCGCCGCGGTCTCCGCCTCTTTGGTGGAGTAGATGAACCAGCGGCCGTCGGCCAACGAGAGCGCGAGCACCGGGCCTTTCCCGTTGACCAGGCGCCACCCATCGGCCCGGTCCTCCACCTCCCGCGGGGGCCCGGGCCTTGCCTCGGCGAAGCGCACGTCACGAACATGACCCGCTGGAACGGCCCGAGCGGGAGGGCGGGAGCCTGCGACGGCGGAGCCGCCGTCACCTCGGCCGCTCTGGGCAGCGGTCCCGCCGCCAGCCACCCCAGGCAGGCCGCCGCCAGAACGGCGACGACCTCCGCCATCCGCCACCCCGGCCAGAGCGTGCCCTCCAGCAGCCCGCCCGTCTCCAGCACGGCCACCGCCCCCGTCACCGGGATCGCCAGCCCGCAGACAAAGCTCATGGCCACCAGCCCGCGTTGCATCGAAGGCACCCGCCAGCACCGCAGGATTGAAAATCTGGTCGATGCTCAGGTGCGGGCCGTCCCAGGCGACTCTCGCCGTGCGGGGGCGGAATCGAGCCGCTGGAAGGTGACGGTGAAGGCGCTGAACCGCTTCGGCAGCAGGCGCGGGAGGTTGTACGCTGAACATGATGACTACCTCCTTCAGCAGATTGGGGGTCCCGTTCGCCAAAGGTGAGTGCTGATGCGCTCCCACCCTGCGAACGAGGATTTCCGCCTCCTGTCCTGGCTGCACGCATGCGAGTTCGCCGTGCCGCCTGCCATGATCGAGTCAGCGACCACCCGCCGCGCCACCGGCGACTGGGCGGGAGCGTGTGCCGCGGCACACATCGACGTCGATCTATCCCTGCGCTCCGCGGCTGACGCACACGGCCGGGAGTTCGCGGCCCACGTCCGGGACGATCTCCGCCACCTGGCTCCTGACCTGCTGCGCTGGCACATGCCGCGAAGCGCGCCGGACGGGCTGCTACGGTCCGGCCTGACCATCTCCCTGGCCCGGTACGACCCGGCGGAGCACGGCTGCGCCCGCGCCGTGCACCTCGTGGCCCGGACTCCGCCGACCTGGGCGGCCGCCGGTCAGCGGATCAGCCTGGCCCTGTGGGACGGGGCCCGGTCCGGCTGGTGCGGGTCGCGCTCCCGGGTGGGCCCGCACCCCCATCCCCGTCCTCACCAGCGCTTCCGCCTCGACCTGCACCGCCACCTGTGGGACACCCGCAGGACCGGTGAGCTGCGGGCACGTTCCGGCGCCGACCGGCCGCCCCCCGGCAACAGCCTCCCTCCTGACCTGAACGCGCTGCTGGAGCCCGGCTGCGCCGTGGACCGGTGGGCGGCCGAGGCGGGGATACTCCTCCGCGCGGAGGGCCGGGCCGGCGGTGCGGTCGCCGTGCGGCTCGGCGGGCGGCGCCGGCTGGTGCTGGATCCGGCGGCGGGCGAGACCCCCGCCGGTTTCCCGCACCTCACGGCGGCGCCCGCGCGAGGTGGCCGGAGCGCGCTGCCGGTCCTGCCCGACGCGGCCACCTGGGTGCTGCCCGACCTGGCGTTGCTGCGGGCCGGGCTGATCGAGGCCGACCGCCTGCACCCGCTCGTCGCGGCGGCGCTCGTACCGGATCGTCCCGCAGCCGGCGCGCACCCAGGTCCTGCCGGCGGATCCGATGCGCGCCTGGTCGAGTGCCGTGGCGCGCGGCACCGGATCGGTCTCGTGGACGGGGTGCTCGTACCGCTGGACCACGATCCGGACGAGATCCGCCGCGAGACGTTGCTGGCCGCGCTGACCGGCACCCCGCTGCCCTGCCTGCAGGTGATCGACCAGGCGCACCGCGATCCGGCGTGCCTCATCGACGTACGCGCGCGCCTGGACCACGGCGACATCGCCGGTGCCCTGGCCGTCGTCGAGGACCTGCTCGGACCCGACGCGTCGCTGCCCGGCGGCCCCCTGCGGGAGGAACTGGAGACGGCCACGCGGCGGCGAGCGGCCCACCGGCTGTACCGCGCCGGCCTGGCCGGACTCGCACGGGTCCCGCGGCGAGACCGCCGTCCCCGCCGCACCCGCTGATCAGCGGGTTCCCGGCCCTGCGGTGCCTCACCGCGTTCCGTCCTGCCCGGCTCGACCAGACCCCAAGGTGATCTCATGCTCATGACCTCGACCGCCACGTCCCGGCTGGACGTCGCCGCCGACCTTCTCGCCCTGCTCCAGGACACGGCCACGGAGCCCCGCATCGACCCGCAACTGGAGGCGCTGACCCTGGCCGTCGCGGCCGACCTGCCGGTGCTGCTGTGGGGCGAGCCGGGGATCGGCAAGACCGCCGCGCTGACGCAGCTCGCCGCCGCCCTCGGCCTGCCGCTGACCACGGTGATCGCCAGCGTGCACGAGCCCTCCGACTTCTCCGGCCTGCCGGTGATCGGCGACGACCCCGCCGTGCAGGGCGTCCCGATGGCCCCGCCGGACTGGGCCGTCCGCCTGGCCCAGGCCGGCCAGGGGCTGCTCTTCCTGGACGAGCTGTCCACGGCGCCGCCGGCCGTCCAGGCGGCCCTGCTCCGGCTCGTGCTGGAGAGGCGGGTCGGCGCGCTGCGGCTGCCCCCCGGCGTGCGGATCGTGGCGGCCGCCAACCCGCGCTCCTCGGCGGCCGACGGCTGGGAGCTGAGCCCGCCGCTGGCCAACCGGTTCGTCCACCTGCAGTGGAGACACGACCACGACGTCGTGGTACGCGGCCTCGGCGGAACCTGGCCGCTGGCCTCGCTGCCGCACCTCGACCCCGCCCGGCTGCCGCAGGCCGTGACGTTCGCCCGCCGCGCGGTGTGCGGGCTCCTCGCCGCCCGCCCCGCCCTCGTCCACCTGCTGCCCAAGGACGAGGCCCGCCGCGGCGGTCCCTGGCCCTCCCCCCGGAGCTGGGACATGGCACTGCGCCTGGTCGCCTTCGCCACGGCCGCGAACACGTCGAAGGACGTGCTGTCCATGCTGGTACGGGGCACGGTGGGAGACGGTCCCGGGCTGGAACTGCTGGCGAGCATGGACCGGATGGACCTGCCGGACCCCGAGACGCTGCTGGCCGACCCGGCGGCGGCCGACCTGCCCGAGCGGGGCGACCTGCGCCAGGCCGTGCTCGACGGCGTGGTCGAGGCGGTCAGGAAACGGCCGGAGAAGTCCCGCTGGGACGCGGCGTGGGAGCTGATGGCCCGGGCCCTGGAAGAGGGCGCCCCGGACCTGGTGGTCGTGCCCGCGTCCACGCTCGCCGCGCTGCGCCGCGCCGACTGGGACGTCCCGGCCTCCATCGAGCGGCTCACGGGCGTGGTGTCGCTGAGCCGGCAGGCGGACAAGGCCGCGAAGCGAGTGCGCGCGGGTGAGGGCCGATGACGTCCGGCACAGCGGGGACGCTGGACCTCGACAAGCTCTTCGCCGCCCGGCTGCAGGCCGCCCGGGCCCGCCCCTACCTGGCGACGGCGCTGTTCGCGCTGCACGCCGTGGAGTCGCGGCAGGTCCCGACGATGGCCGTGGACCGGCACTGGCGATGCTACGTCTCCCCCGCGTTCGTCAATGCGACCTCTGTGGAGGATCTGGCGGGCGTGTGGGTGCACGAGGCCTCCCACCTGCTACGCGACCATCACGGGCGGAGCGACCGGGTCGCTCGGGAGCGGGAACTGGCCGGACCCGGGGAGCGGCTGCGGATGAACATCGCCGCCGACATGGAGATCAACGACGACGTGTACGGAGACGGGCTGGCCCGGCCCAAGGACGCCGTCAAACCCGGGATGCTGGGGCTGCCCGAGGGGAAGCTCATGGAGGACTACCTGCGCCGGTTCCGGCTCGGGCCGTACACGCAGGGTCTGGTCTGGCTGGACTGCGGCAGTGGCGCCGACGGGCTGGAACGGGAGTGGGACCTCGGGCCGGAGGGCGCTCACGGGCTCAGCGCCCAGGAGCGGGACGCGGTGCGGTTCCGGGTGGCGCGGGGCATCACCGCCCGCCCCGGAAGCGTGCCGCAGGGGTGGCGGCGATGGGCCGAGGAGGCGTTCCACCCGCCACAGCCCTGGCGCGAGCTGCTCGGTGCCGCGGTCCGCTCGGCGGCCTGCGGCCCCGGCGCGGGCGAGGACTACACCTATGGCCGGCCGTCGCGGCGGTCCGCCGGCCTGCCCGGCGTCATCCTGCCGAGCCTGCGCCGCAGGCCGCCCCGGGTCTCCGTGGTGATCGACACCTCCGGGTCGGTCAGCGACGCCGAACTGGGCAGCGCGCTGCTCGAGGTCGCCGCTATCGCCCGCGCCCTGGGGGGCCGGCGCGACCTGGTCAGAGTGCTGTCCTGCGACGCGGCGGCCCAGGTCGTGCAGCCGCTGTGCCGTGCCGAGGGCCTCTCCCTGGTGGGCGGTGGCGGGACGGACCTGCGTACGGGATTCGCGCAGGCGCTGCGGGCGACACCGCGGCCGGACGTCATCGTGATCCTCACCGACGGCCAGACCCCCTGGCCCGGCACACGGCCGGCGTGCCGGACCGTGGTGGGCCTGTTCTCCCGGGAGAGGACGACCCGGTCGTGGGACGAGGACGATCCCGACTACGTGCCGGACTCGCCACCCGAATGGGCGCGGGTGGTCACCATCGGTTAGCCGATCAGCGGCGGGTTATTTGGCCGCCCAGGCGCGGCCGGTACGGCGGGCGGCGTCACGGGCTTCGGCGTGTCGCTCGGCGGCGACGTCCTTGAGGTGGTCGAGGACGGGGTTGACGCCGACGAGGGTGAGTTCGCGTTCGACGACGGCGAGGTCGGCCTGCCACAGGTCGGCGAGGATGCGCCGCAGGTAGGGGGTGGAGTGGTCCCAGCCCTCGCGGGGCGTGCCGGGCCCGTAGCCGCCGCCGCGTACGGTGACCAGCACGGTGGGCTTGTCCTTGAGCACGGCCTCGTCGGCTGGTCCGGCGGCGATGATGAGGTCGATCCAGGTCTTGAAGTGCTGGGAGACGCCCCAGTTGTAGAGCGGGACGGCCAGCAGGACGGCGTCGGCGGCGGCCAGCTCCGCCTTCAGCTCGGCGGCCAGGGCCAAGGCGTCACGCTGGGCCGGGGTGCGCTGGTCTTCGGGGACGAAACCGGCGATGGTCACAAGCGTCCACACATCGGCGGGCAGCGGGTCGGTGCCCAGGTGACGGCGGACGACCGGTTCGCCGGGGTGGGCGGCGGACCATTCGGCTTCCACCAGGTCGGCGAGCTCGGCGCTGGCCGAGGTGGCGGGCAGGATGCTGGCGTCCAGACGGAACAAGCTCATCAGGGTCTCTCCAAATGCGGTATGTGGCCCCCGGGATGCTCCCGGCGGTGTCTCGGCGGGGTCGCCGCACGCAAGCATAAGCGGACTTTACCCCGGATGTGATTCCGAGGGTAGGGTGAGCCGTGTGGATCGACCCGTCCTGCCCCTGGTGGGAGCGCCCCGCGCCGAGCGCGCCGACGCCGTGCGCAACCGGCGGCAACTGCTGGCCACGGCTCGCGAGATGCTCGCCGAGCAGGGGGTGGACAAACTGACCATGGACGCGCTCGCCGAGCGGGCGGGCCTGGGCAAGGGGACGGTGTACCGCCGGTTCGGCACCCGGGCGGGGATCTTCAAGGCGCTGATCGAGGACGACGAGCAGATCTTCCAGGAGCTGCTTCTGTCCGGGCCTCCGCCTCTGGGCCCGGGCGCTCCACCGCTGGACCGCCTCATCGCCTACGGCGCGGCCCGGGCCGCCTTCCTGATCGAGCACCGCGAGATCGTCCGTGCCGCGATCGACGGCCGCCAGTCCGTGCCGGCCGGCACGGAGATGAACCTCTCCCGGATGCACATCCGCATGCTGCTCAGGCAGATCCCGCTCGGCGCAGCCGACCTCGACATCCTGACCGTCCAGCTCACCGCGGCCCTGGAAGGCCCTTTCCTGCTCTACCTGTCAGCGACCGACATCTCCGACCTCACCCTCCACACCCAGGAACGGACCGCACAGGGCTGGCGGGATCTCGTGCGACGCGTCTGCCGGTCCTGACCGACCGGCGCCCGCCCGGGAGGCCCGGTGAGGCGGTGCCGAGCGGCAGGCCGTCGGCCGTCCGGCTGCGCTCAGGTAGAGCGGGAGGCCGCCGAACGGGCCCGGAAGGCCGCCGCCTTCGTCCGGCTCTGGCAGGAGCGGGAGCAGAACTGGCGCACCCCGTTGCGGGAGGCGTCGACGTACACGCGGTCGCACTGCCCGGCCCGGCAGACGCCGAGGCGGCCCCCGAGGTCGCTGCCGATGGTCAGGGTCAGCGCGGAGGCGATGCCCGCGCTCCACCCGACGGCCAGGGTGTCGTCGGCGCCGTGGAAGTGGACCTGCCACGGCTCGCCGGGTGCCCGGTCGAGCTGTGGCCGCGCACCGGTGCTGACGACGAGCGCGTTGACGATGGCGGCCGCCTCGTCGTCCCGGTGAGCGTCCATGGCCTCGAAGACCCGCCTGACCTTCAACGCGGTCCCGGCCAGGTAGAGGGCTTCCTCCATCGAGGCCGTCACCTCGCCCGGCAGCGCGGCGCCGATCGCGGACGGCAGCGCTTCTCCCGCCGGCGCCTGGTACGGCTTGCCGCCGTCGGCGCCGTCGGTCATGACGTTCACGAGCGACACCGCGGCGTCCAGCAGGATCGCCACGTGACTATCGAACATCACTTGACTGGTCACTCCTCACGTTCTAAAGTCCGTGACTGATGTTATCAATTTCGTCGGTCACGTAGGAGTGAGCGTGCAGATCGCCGGGCGTACGCGGCGTTTGCCGCGTGCCGTGTGGTGGCTCGTACTGGCGCGGGTGGTCAACCGGCTGGGGGCCTTCTCTCTCGTGTTCCTGCCCGTCCTGATCACCACGGAGTTCGGTGTGAGCGCCGTCGTCGCCGGCGTGGTCTCCGCCGCCTTCGGCGTGGCCACCATCCCCTCCCGGCTCCTGGGTGGTGTCCTGGCCGACCGGTTCGGGCGGCGCCGCACGATCGTCGCCGGACTGGCCGGGTGCGCGCTGGCCCAGGTGGGCATCGCGACCTCCGGGAACGTGGTGCCGGCCGCCGGGTTCGCCGTCCTGCTCGGGCTGGTCTTCGAGATCTACGAGCCGCCGTCCCAGGCGGTGATCGCGGACGCCGTACGACCCGCGCAGCAGGCGCAGGCGTTCAGCCTGTTCAACACGGCCCTGGCGGTGGGCGGCATGGGCGCCGGCCTGCTCGCGGCGGGACTGGGGCGGTGGGACCTGCGCTGGTTGTTCGTCGCGGACGCCGCCACCTGCGTGGCCGGCGCGATCGTGGTCCGGTTCGTCCTGCCCGCCGACCGCCCGGCCCGGCCGCCCTCCGGTGCGCGCCCGGACGACGGGTCGCCCCCCGCCCCGGCAACGGCGGCCGTCGCAGGATCCGCCTGGCGCGACCGTACCCTCCTCGTGCTCCTGGCCTCCGGCACTCTCTTCGCGCTGATCTACATGCAGATCATCATGGCGTTACCGCTGGCCCTGGCGGAGCGCGGCCTGCCGGTCGCCGACGCCGGGCTGCTGTCGGCCGTCTCAGCGGTGGTCATGGTGGCCTGCCAGCCGCTGCTGCGATGGACCGCGGCCCTGTCGCACCATGCGGCGATGACCGCCGGCTACCTGCTACTCGCCGCCGGTCTCGCCGGCTATGCGATGACGGACGGGTTGCCGGGCCATCTCGCCGCCACGATGGTGTGGAGCGCCGGCGACGCGCTGATGTTCGGACGCAGCTACGCCATGGTCGCCAACATCGCCCCCGAGGACGCCCGCGGGCGTTATTTGTCGGTCTTCGGCATCTCCTGGGGGTTCGCCACCGTCCTCGCGCCCCTGTGCGGCACGCAGCTCCTCGAACGTGCCGGCCCCGGCGGGCTGTGGGGCACCCTGGCCGTCGTCTGCCTGGTGCTGGCCGTGGCGCAGCCCATTGTGCTCAAACCCCTGCTCAGCAGGCGGGCGGCCCGCTCCGGCGTCCCCGACCTCACATCGGGCTGACCACGCCGCGACACCGGGCCGCTCCAGGACGGCGAGCGCGACCGCCGGTTGCAGCGCCACGCGCGTGCTCGCCGACGTGCTGGGCGGCGCGTGGGGAGGCGCCGGTTCGCGGGCGGGACTCAGGAAGCCGGCACGCCGGGCCGCG
This sequence comes from Nonomuraea sp. B12E4, assembly GCF_039871825.1. Lineage (NCBI taxonomy): Bacteria > Bacillati > Actinomycetota > Actinomycetes > Streptosporangiales > Streptosporangiaceae > Nonomuraea > Nonomuraea sp. B12E4. Next base: position 124,594 of record NZ_JBDPME010000026.1, read on the forward strand.
GCCTGGCCACCCCACACCCAGCAGACCGCGATCAGGGAGACGAGCGTGCTCCACGCCATGCCCACCCCGCCCTCGACCACCGGCGTGACCAGCACCGCCACTGGGGCGGCTTATCCCGGCCGGTGCCGCGTCCGTACCACCGGATAATCTTTCTATGATCAGTTCGCGCCAACTGGAATACTTCCAGGCGGTCGCCAGGGAGTTGCACTTCACCCGGGCGGCCGAGGCGTTGCGCATCGCGCAGCCGGCGCTGTCGCAGCAGATCCGCAAGCTCGAACGCCAGCTCGGCCTGACGCTGTTCGAGCGGAACAACCACCGGGTGGCGCTCACCCCGGCCGGGGCCGCGCTGCTCGGCCACGCCGACCGCATCCTCGCCGACCTCGTGGCCGTCGAGGACGAGATGCTGGGCTGGGCCGGCGGGGTGCGTGGCCGGATCCGCGTGGGCACGGCCCGCGGCCTGCTGGGCCGGCTGGCCGAGGCGCTGGCCGTCTTCTGCCGCACCTACCCGGCGGTCGAGGTGGAGCTGCGGGAGCTGAACACCGAGGAGATGGCCGCCGCACTGCACGCCGGCCGGCTGGACGTGGCCACGCTCGCCGCTCCTCCCCCGCCCGATGACCGCAGGCTGGTCTGGCGGTCCCTGGGCGATGAGCCGCTCGTGCTGGTCACCGGCGCCGAGGGTCCGTTCGCGGGACGGGACGAGGTGCGGATCGCCGAGCTCGACGGCGCCGACCTGGTCGTCTACGCGCCGGGATCGGCGGTGGGCGGCATCATCCTGGCGGCGCTGGCCGAGGCCGGCGTCAGACCGCACGCCCGGTTCGAGAGCAGGGAGTACGGCACGGCCCGCGCCCTCGCCGCGGTCGGCCTGGCCGCCGCGATCATGCCGCGCTCGGTCGCCGTCGCTCCCGGCCCGCCGGTCAGCGTGCTGGGCCTGGATCCCGAGCCCGTCTGGCGGCCGTCGCTCGCCTGGCCGTCCGGCCGCCGTCCGGCCCCCGCCCTGGCCGCGTTCATCGACTTCCTGGCCGGTGATAAGTCTCCGGTCTGACCACGAGTTCGATCATGTCTTGGACGTATCACCATCGGTGGCGGCATCGTCGTCTCGTACCGAGAAAGGAACGGATGACATGGACCGCATGGAACGAGGCCGTCGCGAGTACACGGCGATGATGGGCTCGGCCCCCGAGGAGGCCCTGGCCGGCGTACGGGCGCAGTCGCCGGAGCTGTACGAGGGCATCCTCGAAGGCTTCGGCGGGCCGCTGGCGCGTGCCGAGCTGAGCCGTACCGCGCGGGAGCTGGCGACCGTCACGATCCTCGCGGCGCTCGGCGGCGCCGAGCCGCAGCTCGCGGTCCACGCCGCCGCCGCGCTGCGCAACGACGTGACGGCCGCCGAGCTGCGGGCCCTCGCCGAGCACGTGTCCCTCTACGCCGGCATGCCGCGGGCGCTCAACGCGCTGCGGGTGATCGACGAGGTGCTGGCCGCGGCCGGGACGCCCGCGCCCGCCGCCCTCCAGCGGGTCCGGCTCGCCGGCCACGAGACCGTCGTCGCCCGGCGCGGCGAGTCGGGACCACCCGTCGTGCTGCTGCACGCTCTCGGGCTCGACCGGCGGATGTGGGAGCCGGTCATGGAACGGCTCGCCGAGGGCAGGCGGGTGTTCGCCTACGACATCCGGGGGCACGGCTCGGCCGCCGGTTCGCCGGCCCCGTTCACCCTGGAGGACGCCGCCGCCGACCTGTTCGGGGTGCTCGACGCCCTCGGCCTGGAGCAGACCCACGTGGTCGGCCTGTCCTACGGGGGCGGCATCGCCCAGACCGCCGCCGTCGCCGGCCCTGGGCGGTTCGCCTCCCTGGCCCTGCTCGGTACCACCGACCACGCCTTCGAGGCGTTCGAGGGGCGGGCCAGGTCCGGCGAGGAGGACGGCATGGCGGCCCAGATCGTGCCGTCTCTCACCCGGTGGTTCACCCCGGCCGCGCTCGCCGTCAACGGCGCCGGCGTACGGTACGCGAGGGAGCGCGTGCTGCGCGCCGACCCCGCCGACTGGGCGGCCGCCTGGCGGGCCTTCAAGGGCCTCGACGTCCAGGGGCGGCTGGCCGGGTTCGAGCCGCCCGTGCTGGCGCTGGCCGGCGAGCTCGACGCCTCCTGCACCCCGCAGATCATGAAGGACCTGGCCGGACGCGTCCCCGGCGCCACCTATCGGGAGCTTCCGGGCACTCCGCACATGATGTCGCTGGAACGGCCCGACCTGGTGACCGCCGCCCTGGACGCCTTCCTGCCGCGCGGCGAAGGCTCATGAGGGCCGCCTGGCACGACCGGATCCGCCGTACGCCGCCACCGAGCACGTCACCCGGCTGCTGGAGGACGACGTGCTCACCCATCCCGTCGCCGCCCGCCACCCCCTCACCGCGGCGGGCGCCGCGCACCGCGACGCCGAGCCGGGCCACGCCGTCGGCAAGGTGCTCATCCTTCCCTGACCCAGGGGGCACCGACCGTCACCGGCCCCGCTTCGGTGGTGCCGCGCGAACGCCTCAGGCCGTAGCGGGCGGCGTGTCAGGGCCGGCGGGGTTCACGATCCCAGCGGGACGGGCTCGACCGCGTCGAGCAGCGCCAGGTCCTCGCCGTCGAGGGTGAGCGCGCCGGCCGCGAGGTTCTCGTTCAGGTGCGCGATCGAGCTGGTGCCGGGGATGAGAAGCATCCGCTCGTACTGTGCGAAGAGCCAGGCGAGTGCGACCTGCGTCGGAGTGACGTCGTGTTTGCGCGCGACCGCGCTCACGCGCGGGTCGGCGGCGAGATGCTTCGGGCCGCCGCTGCCCAATGCCGAACCAAGCGGGAAGTACGGGACGAACGCGATGGCGTGCTCACGGCACAACCGCAGGATGGCGTCGTCGGTGCGGTTCAGGATGCTGTACGCGTTCTGCACGGCGACGATGCCGGTCCTGTCGATCGCGGCCCGCACGGTGTCCGCGTGGGCGTTCGAAACGCCGATCATGTGGATTTTACCCTCGTCGCGGAGTTCGGCAAGCGCGTCGAGCTGGTCGGCCAGCGGCGGTTCGGTGCCGTTGGGCATGTCTCGCTCGAAACGGCGCAAGTTCACCAGGTCCAGTCGCTCGACCCGCAACGAGCGCAGGTTCTGTTCCACCTGGCGCTTGAGGCCGGCCGGTTCGCCGCTGGGCAGCCAGGCGCCGTGGTCGTCGCGGACGGCACCGACCTTGGTCGCCAGTCGCAAGCCCTCCGGGTAGGGGAAGAGCGCCTCACGGATGAGGTCGTTGACGACGTCGGGGCCGTAGAACTGGGCGGTGTCGATGTGGTCGACCCCGTGCTCGACGGCGTGGCGCAGCACGGCCTTGGCGGCCTCCGGATCAGCGGGCGGGCCGAAACTGTTGGGGCCGGCGAGCTGCATGGCTCCGAAGCCGACACGGTGAATGGGCTGGTTACCGAGAAAGGAAATGCTCACGGTCTCACTGTGCACGCGGGGCAGCCGTGGCAACCAGGCACCGCCTGTCGGTAGGAACGGCAGTACCACCCTGCGCGCTGGACCGCCTGCTCCGGGAACCGTCGGTTGGGGACGGCCCGCGCGGGAGGACGGTTCGCCCAGGTCCGGGGGTGAACACGAGGCACTCGCCGGCCGGCGGACGTTCGAGCTCGCCGACGGCTGGGGCGGCGACCACCACGACGGCGTCCCTGTTTTCGTCCTGACCCACGATGTCCCGGACGACCCGCCGCCGGGCGGCGTCCGCTACGTCATCGACGTCCGCGAGTGCGCCGCACAGGCCCGTGTGGCGGCCGGGGACGGCGACGTCATGGGTGCACGGTGCTGGGGCGGCGCAGGCGCTGCTGCGGGCGGGGGAGCTCGACGAGCTGGAACTCCACGTCGTACCGGTCCTGCTCGGGCAGGGACGTCGGCTGTTCGACGACCTGCCGGCCGAGCACATCGAACTCGACCTGGTCCGCCGGTTGACCACGCCGCCGGTCGAGGAACTCACGCAGCACGTCACGCACCTGCGCTACCGCATCCGCCGCCCGTGACCCGCGAAGTCCCTCCCGATCAGGGCGCGGCCGCCGACCACCGGCCGGCCTGACCACCCGAACCCTGCAACTCCGGCGGGTATCCCGTCGTCCCATGCCGCTTTCCTCTCATCAAGTGGCACAAGAATCCAGAAATCCGCCTCCACTCAACCCAGGGCACACCACATCCCCTTCGTACCGTCCGACTGGATGCCGCATCTCCGTGCTTCTCTGGGGAAATGAGTCAGACCTCGCGCCGCCTGCAATGAGTCGATTGCTTGAACCTGGGAGCCGGCGGTCGCGGGAATCCTCCCGGCCGGTATAGCGGTCTACCTGCCCTGACGGCGGCAGGCCCCCGCTACGGACGTCGGCGGGCGAAAGCAGGAGCATGCTCCGGCCGGGGACCGAAGCCCACCAGCCGGGCCGGCAGCGCGCGGAGCCCTGGGACCACCCGGCCGAGGTAGAGCAGCGTCTTGGGCGGACCCGCGAACTTGCCCTCGAACGCCGACTCGAAGACGGCCCGCTGGATCACCCGCTGGAACGCCTGCATGATCGCGGTGGGTCGCTGCCTGCGCCGCTGCACGGCGGCCAGGTCAGCGCGAGTGACGGCGTGCCGCCGCAGTGGCCCGGCCAGGATGGCGGACGCGGCCACCGCGTCCTGGACGGCGAGGTTGATGCCCACGCCGCCGGCCGGCGACATGGCGTGCGCAGCGTCGCCGATGAGCAGCAGGCCGTCGGCGTACCAGCGGTCCAGGCGGTTCAGCTTCACATCAAGCGTGAACACCTGGTCCATGCTCTCCAGGTGGTCCACCCGGTCGGCGAAGTCCGGACGCAGGCGGGCGACGCGCTCGCGGAACCACTCGATTCCCTTGGCCCGCAGCCGCGCGTCCGCGCCCTTGGGGATGAAGTACGCCACCTGGTAGAAGTCCTCGCGGTTCAGCGAGAGCAGGATCTCCTTGCCCTGCGAGACCGGCAGGATGCCGGCAGGCGCGCCCCCTTCGCTCTCCCACTTGGGCAGGCGGAACCACCAGACGTCGAACGGCACGGGGAACTCCCTGGGCACCAGCCCCGCGTCCCGCCGCAGCGTGGAATGCCTGCCGTCGCATGCCACCGTCAGCTCGGCGCGGATCTCGCCCTCGGCGCCGTCCGCCGTGCGATACCTGACGCCGACGACCTTCTCGCCCTCCCTGAGCAGTGCGGTCGCCTCGGTGTTCATGTGCAGGGCGAACCCCGGCTCGTCGCCTGCCGCCTTGGCGAGGAAATTGAGCAGGTCCCACTGGGGCACCAGCGCGATGTAGTTGTAGGGCCCGGGCAGCCGGCCGAACTCGGCGAGAGGGCTCTGGCCTCCGTCCGGGGTGGGGAACGCCACCCTGTTCAGCCGGCTCTGCGGCAGGGCGCGGAAGCCCTCGCCGAGGCCGAGCTCGTCGATGAGGCGGATGGTCGAGGGATGAACGGTGTCCCCACGGAAGTCGCGCAGAAAGTCACCGTGCTTCTCAAGCACGGCGACCTGGACCCCCGCTCTGGCCAGCAGCAGGCCGAGCATCATTCCCGCCGGACCGCCTCCGGACACCAGCACGCCAGTACGTTCGATGATCATGACTCTCCTTTCCGCGCTTCTAATTCATCGTATGGTGAAATCATGCGAAAGCAAGCCTGAAATCGCTTGCAAGATCCCCGCCCACGCACGTCGTCCAGCTTTACCGCAGCGGGCGTTACCTCCCCGTACCTCGGCTCCGTCATAGCCTTAGGGGTCGCGCGGAATGGTGACCGTCATCGTCGCCGATCCGAGCGGCCGTCCCAGCGGTGCGTGACCCATGAGCGGCGGATCAGACTGCGGACGGCGATGATCGCATCGGTTAGGTCGAAGAACGCCTCGACGACCCGGGCGCGGCGTTCGTAGCAGCGGGCCAGTCGGTAGAAGGCGTTGTGCCAGGCGTTGGTCCGCTCGATATGCCAGCGCTGGGTCGCCTGCACCGGGGCTTTGATGCCCTTGCGGGCGATCTCGCCGGTCAGCCCTCGGCCGTCGAGCAGGGTGCGGGTCTTACCGGAGTCGTAGCCCGCGTCCAGGTGGACGGTGATGTCCTCGGGCAGCGGGCCGAGGTCGTCCAGCAGGTCGAGGGTGGGGGCCAGCAGCGGGGAGTCGTTGCGGTTGGCCGGAGCGAGCACCCGTCCCAGCGGGATGCCGTAGCCCTCCACCAGCAGCGAGCGTTTCATGCCCAGCTTGCGGCGGTCCACCGGGGAGGGCCCGGCCATCTCGCCGCCGCCAGGCGCCTTGGTGATGCACCCATCGACGGCCAGGTCCTCCAGCAGCAGGCCGACGATCCGGTCGCAGGCATCCAGGGCGATCTGCTTGAGCTGGGCGAAGATGCCCAGGTTGGCCCATTCGTCGCGGCGGGTGCGGATCGCGGTGGCCGAGCACGTCGTGTCGGCGATCGCCTCATACGAGCAGCCGAACCGCAAGACCTGCAGCAGCTTGTCGAACACGATCCGGTCCGGGACACGCCGCCGGTGGCAGCCCAAGGGGTGGGCGGGGTCGTAGAGGGGCCGCACGGGCAGCAGCGCCTCGAACTGGACCCACAGCGGTTCGGCAAGCCATGATGGCAGGACAGGCACGGACGATCCTCGTTGTCGATCACGGAGCGTAGACAACTACGTGATCTTGAGGCTCCGTGCCTGTGTTACGTCATCCCTCGGCGCATGCGGCCTATCCGCGTGACCTCTTACTGACCACGGTCAGCGAGCCGGGCTGATCATCAGCGCGGGATCGAATGCCAGCGTGGCCACCGCGAGCGTGAGAAACACGATGGCCAGGTAGAACTGCGGTGAGAGATCGCTGACGCGCAGATGCGTGTAGAGCGCGCAGACGAAGTACAGGATCAGGCCCGCCGCGGCGGCCGTGCCGACGAACGGAACGCCGAGCAGGCCGAGCACGAGCCCGAGCGCGCCCAGTGCTTTGAGCGCGCCGATCGGCCACACCAGCCACGATTCCGGCACGCCGGCCGTGGCGAGGGCGGAGCCGATCGTTCGCATGATCGGCTTGAGCCGGGGTCATGGCCGCGAATCCGGAAAAAGTGTTGGCGGCGATGGTCACCGAGGCGGCGACCAGGTAGGCGGTGGACATGCCAACTCCCGGACATGGGCCAGTTCTGGAAGGCGGTGGCGTGCCGGGCCACCCAGTCGGCGTAGGTACGCGCGGGGTGACCGAGGATCTCGGCCATATCGTGACCGGTTATTGGATATTCCTACGGAGGATGCTCAAGAGCCTGCGCAAGCACTACGAGACGCACCACGCCGTCTCGATCACCGACGACGCGCTGGTGGCCGCCGCGCGGCTGGCCGACCGCTACGTCAGCGACCGCTACCTTCCCGACAAGGCGATCGACCTCATCGACGAGGCCGGGGCCCGGCTGCGCATCCACCGGATGACCGCCTCAGCCGAAGACATCGTCACTGAGGAGCTGATCGCCGAGGTTCTGGCGGCCGCCACCGGCATCCCGGTCTGCAAGCTGACCGAGGAGGAGTCGCAGCGCCTGCTCCGCATGGAGGACGAGCTCCACAAGCGGATCATCGGCCAGGACGACGCCATCAAGGGCCTGTCGCGGTCCATCCGGCGCACCCGCGCCGGTCTGAAGGACCCGCGCCGTCCCGGTGGCTCGTTCATCTTCGCCGGTCCCTCCGGTGTCGGTAAGACCGAGCTGTCCAAGGCTCTGGCGGAGTTCCTCTTCGGTGACGAGGACGCTCTGATCAGCCTGGACATGTCGGAGTTCATGGAGAAGCACACCGTCTCCAGGCTGTTCGGCTCGCCTCCCGGCTACGTCGGCTACGAGGAGGGCGGCCAGCTCACCGAGAAGGTGCGGCGCAAGCCGTTCTCCGTGGTCCTGTTCGACGAGATCGAGAAGGCCCACCCCGACATCTTCAACTCGCTGCTGCAGATCCTGGAAGACGGTCGCCTGACCGACGCCCAGGGCCGCGTGGTCGACTTCAAGAACACGGTCATCATCATGACCACCAACCTCGGCACCAAGGACATCTCCAAGGGCATCGGGGTCGGGTTCGCGAAGTCCAACGACGCCGACTCCAACTACGATCGGATGAAGTCCAAGGTCCAGGAGGAGCTCAAGCAGCACTTCCGGCCCGAGTTCCTCAACCGTGTCGACGACATCGTGGTCTTCCACCAGCTCACGCCGGCCGAGATCATCAAGATCGTGGATCTGATGCTCGCGCAGGTGGACGCCAGGCTGAAGGATACGGTGAGCTCCGGCCGGGGCACGTCGTCAGGGTGACGGTGGACGGCACCGGGCTCGTCTTCACCACAGACAGCGCGCCCGGCGACCTGCGTCAGGGCGTTGCCCGGGGCGGGAACACGGTACGGAATATCCTCCTAGGAATCAGCGTGCAAGGGCGGAGCCGGGGAGGCGTTCGCGGACCGCCCATATTTCACACAATGCATGCCCATTTAGTCACTGACTGGGCGCATACTGAGACCATGAGGCCCAAAGCCGTGCCCCGGCGACCCTTGCCTAACAGTCCCTTCAACGTTCCGGACGTTCCTCCGCCCGCTGTCGAGCAATTCGTGGCAGGAGATCGGGCGAGCCACGACAAATACGGCCTCGGTCGGGTCATCGCGGTTGAGCAGGATGTTGCCGTTCTCGTCGATTTCGGCACTGAGACGTACCGCATAGCCGCGCCGTACGCCAAGCTCGTGAAGCTGTGACAAGGTCGCGCTCCGATGCGATCACTCACGCCTCCCGGCACGGTGCGGCATCCTGCCCGGCACAGCTGGGCGTAGGCTGGGCTCGCCTGAGACTTTCCGCATGTCGGCAGCCGCGTTGACATCGCCTCGGGCGTAGCCGGTCCTTCACGCCGGAGACAGGCGGCACGCCAGATGCCGAACCAACATCGTCTCATCGCGCCCGTTGCCCCCCAGCCGGCCCAGGTGTTCCTGGAGCCGACCTTGGCCCGAGACGGAACGCTCGCTGGCGCCGGCGCCACCGCACACCCGCCGATCGAGGCGATCAGCGTCACGGCTCCGCCTCGTCCTGTACGCCGCCGACGGCCCAGAGCCGAGCCGGGCGCTCCTCGACACGGCCGGCTGCACCGAGATCGACCACCGTCTCCTATGCCCGGCAAACCCCGTGGCCGACTGACAGTCCAGCCCATGCTCAGGCAAAGCCTGCAGCGACCGGAAGGATCCATTATCAGCGAGCACTCCGTGATCGACGGCAAAGCCCGCCCTACTCCTCGTCGTGTCATCGAGACCGCAGCTCTCGGCACTCGCCATCAATCCCAGGCCGAGATCACCCGATGGACGTGCCTCCACGGGCAACATGTCGGTCAGGGCTGTGTGACGTGCTACCAATCCGCAGCCGAAGCCGATCCGGCCTTGCCGCTGTGGAAGGTCGCGGTATGGTTCACCTCCCCACGACCGATCCCGATCAAAGTCCTGCACGACGTGCATCGCCACGGCCGCAACTTCGCGCTCGACCAGCCGTCCACTCCCTTGGTCTTCGTCCTGACCGGCCAGTCCCGAGCCGACCAGGGAGTGGAAGCGGTGGCGGGCCTGGTCGGGTTCCTGCTGCGGAACCGGCACGCCATCGATGGCTTCACCGTCACGGAGGTTCGCGCCGTCCACGTCTGACGCACAATTCCATTGGCCTCCACGGTAGTTGAGGACCACCACGGCGTGAACGTCGACTCCCACCCAGGCCGGGGGCCTCCAGCCAGTCGGTCAGGGCCTGGCGCAGATCCGGGTGACGGGCAGCCGGCGGATCTTGCCTCCGTCGCGGCCTTTGCCACGGATGCATGGTTCGCCTCGCGGGCCGCCAGGCGTATGTCGGACGCATCGAGGCCCACGACTTGGGAGATATAAGCCCGCGAGGTAGGGCAGAAGGGGATCCGGAAGTCATGAGGTAGGGTCCGGGGAGAACGAGGGGCGGGTCGATCACCGAGCGGGAGGCGACGTCCTCCCTCGGTCAGCCGTCAGCGCCGGCCTAACCCACGTACCACCTGCTGTCAGTACAAGCGGTTCAGGCGCCACCCGTTCGAGCGGCAGACCGATCTCACATCCCATTCCAGCCTCTACGAAGGCAAGACGTATATAATGATCATTTACACTCCTCCGCTCGGCGAGGCGAACGCCTCGACGCCCACTACGTGCGTCTGTCCGGGGACGTCGACATCCTCACCACGGAGCAGCTGCACCTGCAGTTGCTGAACGTCCTCAGCCACGACGCCAGCCTGCTCATGCTCGACCTGTCCCAGGCCACCTTCTGCGGTGCCGACGGCCTGGGCGTGCTGCTGAACGTCTTTCGGGAGCCTATGCCCCCACTCCCGCCCGTGCCACGCTCTCGGCACCTACAGCACACGATGTGCTTACCAGTACGGCCCTGCGCCGGAGGGAGGAATGGCCCGAACGCGGCGACTGACGCGTTTCGATCCGCAGTCGGAACGGCCGGAACGTGGCGGCGAGACTACGGGGATTCGGTGAACGGAGCCGGTTCAGGTGGCCGGTGAAGACCTTGATGATGTCGGCGGCGACGTCGCGCAGGCGGCGGTTGCGGTTCTGGGAGTTCGCTCGCAGGAGGGCGAACGCCTCGCTCGCGGTGCAACGGCGCTGTCCCATGATGACGCCCATCGCCTGCTCGATGATGGCACGTTCGGTGATCGCCCGACGCAACTGAGCGGTGATCTCGGTGTGACGGCCGGCCTGCAACACGATGTACAGCAACAGACTCGTGTGCTCGGTGACCCGTCGAATCACGCAGCGCGCCGTCGGCGACCAGCACGACCTCGTCGCTGTCCAGGGCTTGCAGGCACGGCCCGCCGAAGTGGCCGCTGTCGTACTGGACCTCGTCGAGCAAGAGTCCGTGCGCCTGAGGGGAAGACACTGACAGCATCCGGCCACTCAGGCGAAGGGTAACCCCGGCCATAGGCGCTCCAGGAGTGATCCGCGCCGCCGCGGAAGCCAGTGTGTCCAGGGCCTCGTGGATGTCGGCGCCGGCCATGAGCATGGTGGCCAACTCGTTCAGGTAACCAGGCGGCAAGCCGTCATGCTCTGCCGGGATGGGCTCTTCGGGACGGGCACATGTGACGTTCCTAGTAGCTGTCGATGGGCCGGGCATCGCGGCCATGCTCCAGATGCGGCGCGCGCTCCAGGCGCGGCGGCGTAGCCGACCAGGAGCGGGACCGCAGGTGGCCATATGGATTTAGGGAACCCCGTCCGGAGGATTATGCGATCAACGGCGCCGTAATTCCGGAATCGCTCCGGCAAGTATCGCTGCAATTCTGGAACCGGACCTTGAGCAGGGTATGGTGGTGACACCGCGGACATTTCGTGCGTTGGCATTCACGTCGGCGTCGCCCACGGCGATAGACCGCTTTGGCCCCTTCGCGGGGACCGGACAGGCAGCCATGACGCCGACCATTCTTTCTCACCTAACGCCGATGAGCGCCCTTGCATCCAAGGTCCGGCTATCCCTGCATCCAAGGTCGAACCGGCGGGCACCTCTGGACGGCGCGTGGTGGCCACGTTCCTGGGACGCCGCCGCCGAACTGCCCGGCCTTATCGCCGCCGTCGATCGGCGGCTCGGCCAGGCGACATCACGCGTGAGCCTGCACAGGAGCGCGTGGAACCGGGTTCCGCGCCGCATTCCGGGACGCGGCCGCCAGGTCAGCATCGGCTGGTTCCGCCACGCTGATCCTCACGTGATCACCTTGACCTTCGCCGACGCCGAGCCGATCCTCCTGCTGGTCATCCCACCGGACACCGCCACTGGCGCCGCCAAGGCCGCCATCAAGCTCACCGCTCAGGACACGACCGGCGTCGCCCCCGCCGACATGCTCGCCATCGCACAAATTTCCCCCGCCCAGTCCACGCGTACGACCGACGCCGACGGCTTGGCCCGCTGGGAGAACGAAGGCGGGCACATGCCGGATTACCAACCCGGGCCGCCTGCCCAATAACTAACCGGCCGGTGCGGTCCAGCCCCCGCGCAGCCTGCCGGCTGGATCGAGCTGGTCCCTGACGCCGCCCTCTCGGCGGCCGACCGCTCTCCGGCCGGCAGGCGTCTCATCCCTTCACATCTCCGATCGGAGACTCCATGACAGTCATCAACGCCACTCCCTCGGTGGGGCCCCGCAATCGGCAGCCCACCACCGTTCGCCTCAGCGGCGAGATCGACATCTTCACCAGCAAGGCCCTGCGCAAGCAGTTGCTGAACGCGCTGCGTCACAGCATCGGCCCGCTCGTCATCGACCTGTCGCAAGTGAGCTTCAGTGACGCCAGCGGTCTAGCTGTGCTGGTGGGTATCCAACGCCGCGCCAGCGCGCGAGGCATCAGCCTGGCCCTTACCGCCCCCCAGCCGTACACGTCCCGGCTGCTGCACATCACCGGCCTGGACCGCAGCCTGCCCATGACGGCGTGAAGCGACGCCCGTAAAGAGATGTCCAATTCTGCGCTCAGCATTGACACCCGCGCTGAAGAGCGGGAACTCTCTGCGCCCCTCCACCATGGATATCGTCCCGACCAGGCTAAACAGCAGTGAAGCGATGGGCGACGGGAGGTCATCACTGACAAGCAGACGCACATCAAGCGGCAGCTACATATGCCCCTTTGCAAGACATACCGGACTCCATGCAGCTCCAGCTCCCCTAAAGCGGGTGCCGCAGGTTCGAATCCTGCCGGGGCACTCACTGTGATGTCTCAGGACATCGGAAACCCTCGAACCTACGGGTTCGGGGGTTTCGTCGTGTTGGGGTTTGCCTGGGGTTGGTAGTCGCGGGTGGGGTCGATGGTCAGCTCGCGCAGGAGTTCCCCG
>NZ_JBDPME010000027.1:0-117166 GCF_039871825.1 Nonomuraea sp. B12E4
TGTGCCTGAACGTCGAGGTGCTGTCGAGCGACGGCATGTCGATCGAGATGCGTGACACCGACGAGGACGTCTTCCGCGCCGCGGAAGAGCTCGGTATCGATCTGTCCCGGCGTGAGCCGAGCAGCGTGGAAGAAGTCTGAGGGGGAGATCGCACAAATGCTGGACGTCAACTTCTTCGACGAGCTCAGAATCGGTCTCGCGACCGCCGACGACATCCGTCAGTGGTCGCATGGAGAGGTCAAGAAGCCCGAGACCATCAACTACCGGACTCTCAAGCCGGAAAAGGACGGACTCTTCTGCGAGAAGATCTTCGGTCCGACCCGCGACTGGGAGTGCTACTGCGGTAAGTACAAGCGCGTCCGCTTCAAGGGCATCATCTGCGAGCGCTGTGGCGTCGAGGTCACTCGGGCCAAGGTGCGCCGTGAGCGGATGGGCCACATCGAGCTGGCCGCGCCGGTCACGCACATCTGGTACTTCAAGGGCGTTCCTTCGCGCCTCGGTTACCTGCTCGACCTGGCCCCGAAGGACCTGGAGAAGGTCATCTACTTCGCGGCGTACATGATCACGCATGTCGACAACGAGATGCGCGAGCGTGACCTGCCCTCGCTGGAGGCGAAGATCTCCGTCGAGCGGCAGCACATCGAGCAGCGCCGCGACGCCGACGTCGAGGCCAGGCAGAAGAAGCTCGAAGGCGACCTGGCCGAGCTTGAGGCCGCCGGCGCCAAGGGTGACCAGCGCCGCAAGGTCCGTGAGGGCGCCGAGCGCGAGATGCGCCAGCTCCGCGACCGGGCCCAGCGCGAGCTGGACCGGCTCGACGAGGTCTGGAGCCGCTTCAAGAACCTCAAGGTCCAGGACCTGGAGGGCGACGAGCTGCTCTACCGCGAGATGCGCGACCGCTTCGGCCGCTACTTCAAGGGCGGCATGGGCGCGCAGGCGATCCAGGACCGCCTGATCAGCTTCGACCTCGACGCCGAGGCCGAAAACCTGCGCGAGACCATCCGCAGCGGCAAGGGCCAGAAGAAGGCCCGTGCGCTCAAGCGGCTCAAGGTCGTGTCGGCGTTCCTGAACACCACCAACTCGCCGCGCGGCATGGTGCTCGACTGCATCCCGGTCATCCCGCCGGACCTGCGCCCGATGGTGCAGCTCGACGGTGGCCGGTTCGCGACCTCCGACCTCAACGACCTCTACCGCCGGGTCATCAACCGGAACAACCGCCTCAAGCGTCTGCTCGACCTCGGCGCGCCCGAGATCATCGTGAACAACGAGAAGCGGATGCTGCAGGAGGCCGTGGACGCGCTGTTCGACAACGGCCGCCGCGGTCGCCCGGTCACCGGTCCCGGCAACCGGCCGCTGAAGTCCCTCAGCGACATGCTGAAGGGTAAGCAGGGTCGTTTCCGCCAGAACCTGCTGGGCAAGCGAGTCGACTACTCCGGCCGTTCGGTCATCGTCGTCGGCCCGCAGCTCAAGCTGCACGAGTGCGGTCTGCCCAAGCAGATGGCGCTGGAGCTGTTCAAGCCGTTCGTGATGAAGCGGCTCGTGGACCTCAACCACGCACAGAACATCAAGTCGGCCAAGCGGATGGTCGAGCGGGCCCGCCCCGTGGTGTGGGACGTGCTCGAAGAGGTCATCACCGAGCACCCCGTGCTGCTCAACCGCGCTCCGACGCTCCACCGCCTGGGCATCCAGGCGTTCGAGCCGCAGCTCGTGGAGGGCAAGGCCATCCAGATCCACCCGCTCGTCTGCACCGCGTTCAACGCGGACTTCGACGGTGACCAGATGGCCGTGCACCTGCCGCTGTCGGCTGAGGCCCAGGCCGAGGCACGCATCCTGATGCTCTCGACCAACAACATCCTCAAGCCGGCCGACGGCAAGCCCGTGACGATGCCCACCCAGGACATGGTCATCGGCCTCTACTGGCTGACCACCATGAAGGAGGGCGCGGAGGGCGAGGGCCGCGTGTTCGGCTCGATCGCCGAGGCGCAGATGGCCTTCGACCGCCGCGAGCTGGAGATCCAGGCGAAGATCCAGATCCGGCTGAAGGACGTCCTGCCGCCGCGCGACTGGGTGGCCCCCGACGGCTGGGAGCCGGGCGACCCGCTCCGGCTGGAGACGACGTTCGGGCGGTGCCTGTTCAACCAGACGCTCCCCGAGAGCTACCCGTTCGTCGACTTCCAGGTCGGCAAGAAGCAGCTGTCCACGATCGTGAACGAGCTGGCGGAGACCTACCCCAAGATCGAGGTCGCCAACTCGCTCGACGCGCTCAAGGACGCGGGCTTCCGCTGGGCGACCCGCTCCGGTGTCACGATCTCGATCGAGGACGTCGTCGCGCCGCCGAACAAGACCGACATCATGGAGAACTACGAGCGCCGGGCCGACAAGGTGCAGCGCGAGTACGAGCGCGGTCTGATCACCGACGAGGAGCGCCGTCAGGAGCTCATCGAGATCTGGACGCACGCGACGGCCGACGTCGAGACCGACATGGTCAACGCCTTCCCGGCGACCAACCCGGTCTGGATGATGGTCAACTCCGGCGCCCGTGGTAACAAGATGCAGGTCCGGCAGATCGCCGGCATCCGCGGCCTGGTGTCCAACACCAAGGGTGAGACGATCCCGCGGCCGATCAAGGCCTCGTTCCGCGAGGGCCTGTCGGTGCTGGAATACTTCATCTCCACCCACGGCCAGCGGAAGGGTCTGGCCGACACCGCCCTGCGTACGGCGGACTCGGGTTACCTGACCCGGCGTCTGGTGGACGTGGCGCAGGACGTCATCGTGCGCGAGATCGACTGCGGCACCGACCGCGCGGTCCCGCTGCACGTCGGCGAGCGGGACTCGGCGGGCACCCTGGTCAAGGCGGAGAACGCCGAGTCCAACGTGCACGGCCGCATCCTGGCCGAGGACGTCGAGGTCGACGGCAAGATCATCGCGGCGGCGGGGGTCGACATCAACGACCTGCACGTCACCGCGCTGGTCGAGGCCGGTATCGAGACCGTACGCACCCGCAGCGCGCTCGTCTGCGAGGCCAAGATCGGTGTCTGCGCGACCTGCTACGGCCGCTCGCTGGCCACCGGCAAGCTCGTGGACGTCGGCGAGGCGGTCGGCATCATCGCCGCCCAGTCGATCGGTGAGCCCGGCACGCAGCTGACGATGCGGACCTTCCACACCGGTGGTGTGGCCGGCGCCGACATCACCCACGGTCTGCCCCGTGTCACGGAGCTGTTCGAGGCGCGCATCCCCAAGGGTGTCGCCCCGATCTCCGAGGCCGAGGGCCGGGCCCGGATCGACGAGACCGACAAGACCAGGAAGATCGTGATCACCCCCGACGACGGCTCGGAGGAGATCGCCTACCCGGTCTCGATGCGCTCGCGCCTGCTCGTGCAGGACGGCCAGCGGGTCACGGTCGGTCAGCAGCTCGTGGCCGGTGCGGTCAACCCCAACGAGGTGCTGCGCATCCTCGGCCCGCGGGCCGTGCAGCTGCACCTGGTGGCGGAGGTCCAGCAGGTCTACCGGTCGCAGGGTGTGTCGATCCACGACAAGCACATCGAGATCATCGTGCGGCAGATGCTCAAG
This sequence comes from Nonomuraea sp. B12E4, assembly GCF_039871825.1. Lineage (NCBI taxonomy): Bacteria > Bacillati > Actinomycetota > Actinomycetes > Streptosporangiales > Streptosporangiaceae > Nonomuraea > Nonomuraea sp. B12E4. The sequence goes on from NZ_JBDPME010000027.1 coordinate 3,568, forward strand.
CGCGTTAACGTGCTGGAGTCCGGTGACACCGACCTGCTGCCCGGCGAGCTCGTGGAGCGCCCGCGCTTCGAGCAGATGAACCGCGAGACGGTGGCGGAGGGCGGCGGCCCGGCCGCCGGTCGTCCGGTGCTCATGGGCATCACGAAGGCGTCGCTCGCCACCGAGTCGTGGCTGTCGGCGGCCTCCTTCCAGGAGACGACCAGGGTCCTGACGGACGCGGCGATCCACGCCAAGTCCGACTCGCTCCTGGGCCTGAAGGAGAACGTCATCATCGGTAAGCTCATCCCGGCGGGCACCGGCATGCCGCAGTACCGCAACATCAGGGTGGAGCCGACCGAGGAGGCCAAGGCGGCCATGTACACCGTCGGCGGTTACGACGGCTCCGCGGCCGACTACACCTTCGGCACCGGCAGCGGCGAGGCGGTTCCCCTGGAGGAATACGACTTCGGTCAGTACAACAGGTGAATTGTTCTTAGTTCGCTGTGACGCGCCCGGGTCCCCGTTTCGGGGGTCCGGGCGCGTCCGTGTGCGGTGTGTTCGGGTCTCTTGTTTGGGGGTTCGGGTGCGTCCGCGCGGTGTGCTCGGGGTCTCTTGTTTGGGGGTTCGGGTGCGTCCGCGCGGTGTGCTCGGGGTCTCTTGTTTGGGGGGCCGGGCGCGCTGCCGTAACGCCCATCCGTTGCGCCTCCCATGAACCCCCATCCGTTACGCGCTGCCGTGGCTGCCCCAGACGCCGCACGGGGCCGGGGGCCTTCCAGGGAGACGGTGGCTGACCCTGCGCGGGCCGGCCGCCGTTACGACGCCCTGTGGGCCGGGTTACGTGGTTGTGGCCTGCCGGGGAAGGTTTGTGGATGGCCGGCCGGGTGCCGGGGGCGAAAAGGGCGGCCCCGTGGGAGTGATCGGGCTTCGGGCCACGGGTCGGCGGGGCCGGGGTCGCGGATCTCCGTGCGGAATGCAGTGCAGGGCGGATATCATGGCTGCGGAGCTGTAGATGGGCTGGATGAAGTAGGCCTCGGCGATCCGGAGTGGCAAGGCTGACTGGCCATGTCGCGCCGTTTTGACGTGTCGCATGGGCCTGGGTAGTCTTGGACATCGTGCCCGTCTCTATGCGGGCCTTCGACCGCGCGCTCATTGCGGCGTAGGACGGCTTCCTGGCTCGTTTCCCTCTCGGATGTGTCTGTGTGGATAGCGCGACACGCCCGAGCGCGGGGGCGCCGAGGCAGGGAAAAACAGCAGGTCATGACACCGGCAGCACCTGCGAAACGCAGCACCTGATGACGTAACACCGGCCAAGGCACGAAACGGAGTGGCAGTGCCCACTATTCAGCAGTTGGTCCGCAAGGGCCGGCAGGACAAGGTCGCCAAGACCAAGACTCCTGCCCTCAAGGGGAGTCCGCAGCGGCGCGGCGTCTGCCAGCGCGTTTACACCACTACCCCGAAGAAGCCCAACTCGGCACTGCGCAAGGTGGCCCGCGTTCGGCTCACGAACGGCATCGAGGTCACGGCCTACATCCCCGGTGTGGGCCACAACCTGCAGGAGCACTCCATCGTGCTCGTGCGTGGCGGTCGTGTGAAGGACCTGCCGGGTGTTCGCTACAAGATCATCCGTGGTTCGCTCGACACCCAGGGTGTCCGCAACCGCAAGCAGGCCCGGAGCCGTTACGGCGCGAAGAAGGAGAAGAGCTAACAATGCCTCGCAAGGGTTCTCCTGGCCGCCGTCAGCTCATGGCTGACCCGGTTTACAGCTCGCCGCTGGTGACCGCCCTGATCAACAAGGTGCTTCTGGACGGCAAGCGTTCCATTGCACAGTCAATCGTCTACGGCGCCCTTGAGGGCTGCAGGGATAAGACCGGCAACGACCCGGTCGTCACCCTCAAGCGCGCGCTTGACAACGTCAAGCCGACCCTCGAGGTCCGCAGCCGCCGTGTCGGTGGCGCGACCTACCAGGTGCCGGTCGAGGTGCGTGCCGCGCGCAGCACCACGCTGGCCCTGCGCTGGCTGGTGCAGTACTCCCGCGCCCGCCGCGAGAAGACCATGACCGAGCGCCTCATGAACGAGCTCCTCGACGCCAGCAACGGCCTCGGGGCGAGCGTGAAGAAGCGCGAGGACACCCACAAGATGGCCGAGTCCAACAAGGCCTTCGCTCACTACCGCTGGTAGTGGGTTCGACGAGACGACGAGGACGCGAGAGAAGTGGCCACCACGACCGCTCTTGACCTGGCCAAGGTCCGCAACATCGGGATCATGGCCCATATCGACGCGGGCAAGACCACCACGACCGAGCGCATCCTGTTCTACACCGGCATCAACTACAAGATCGGTGAAGTCCACGAGGGCGCTGCCACGATGGACTGGATGGAGCAGGAGCAGGAGCGCGGCATCACCATCACGTCCGCCGCGACCACCTGTGAATGGCTCGGTCACACCATCAACATCATCGACACCCCGGGGCACGTCGACTTCACCATCGAGGTGGAGCGCTCGCTCCGCGTGCTCGACGGTGCCGTCGCCGTGTTCGACGGTGTCGCGGGTGTCGAGCCGCAGTCGGAGACGGTGTGGCGCCAGGCCGACCGCTACAACGTCCCGCGCATCTGCTTCGTGAACAAGATGGACCGGGTCGGCGCGGAGTTCCACCGCTGCGTCGAGATGATGGTCAGCCGCCTGGGCGCGACCCCCGCTGTGATCCAGCTTCCGTGGGGCGTCGAGGCCGACTTCAAGGGCGTCATCGACCTCATCACGATGAAGGGTCTCATCTGGAGCGCCGAGGCGGCCAAGGGCGAGATGTACGACACCGTCGACATCCCGGCCGACCACGCCGACGCCGCTCGCGAGTGGCGGGACCGCCTCATCGAGACCGTCGCCGAGAACGACGACGAGCTGATGGAACTCTACCTGGAGGGCACCGAGCCCACCGAGGAGCAGCTCATCGCGGCCATCCGCCGCGCCACGCTGAGCAGCGCCATCAACCCCGTCCTGTGCGGCACCGCGTTCAAGAACAAGGGCGTGCAGCCCCTGCTCGACGGGATCGTCGCCTACCTCCCGGCGCCGACCGACATCCCGGCCTTCAAGGGCCACGCGGTCGGCAACGAGGAGAAGGTCATCGAGCGGCACGCGGACCCGACTGAGCCGTTCTCCGCTCTGGCCTTCAAGATCGCCAGCGACCCGCACCTGGGCAAGATCACCTACATCCGCATCTACTCGGGCACGCTCGAGGCCGGTTCACAGGTCACCAACTCTGTGAAGGGCAAGAAGGAGCGGATCGGCAAGATCTACCAGATGCACGCCAACAAGCGTGAAGAGCGGCCGACGGCCATCGCCGGCCAGATCGTCGCCGTCATGGGCCTGAAGGACACCACGACGGGCGACACGCTGTCCGACACGTCCAACCAGGTCGTGCTCGAGTCGATGACGTTCCCGGCTCCGGTCATCAACGTCGCCATCGAGCCGAAGACCAAGGGCGACCAGGAGAAGTTGTCGACCGCCATCCAGCGGCTGGCCGAGGAGGACCCGTCCTTCCAGGTCCGCCGTGACGAGGAGACCGGTCAGACGGTCATCTGGGGCATGGGCGAGCTCCACCTGGAGATCCTCGTCGACCGGATGCGCCGCGAGTTCAAGGTCGAGGCCAACGTCGGTCGGCCGCAGGTCGCCTACCGCGAGACCATCCGCCGCAAGGTGGAGAAGATCGACTACACCCACAAGAAGCAGACCGGTGGTTCCGGTCAGTTCGCGCGGGTGATCATCAACCTCGAGCCGTTGGGCGAGGGCAACGACGGCTACGAGTTCGAGAACAAGGTCACCGGTGGCCGCGTCCCGCGGGAATACATCCCGTCGGTCGACGCGGGCGCCCAGGAGGCCGCCGAGTTCGGCGTGCTGGCCGGCTATCCGATGGTGGGCGTGAAGGTTACGCTGACCGACGGTGCCGCGCACGACGTCGACTCCTCGGAAATGGCCTTCAAGATCGCCGGCTCGATGGCCTTCAAGGAGGCCGCGCGCAAGGCGGACGCCGTGCTTCTCGAGCCGATGATGGCCGTCGAGGTCACCACGCCCGAGGACTACATGGGTGACGTCATCGGCGACCTCAACGGCCGCCGCGGGCAGATCCAGGCGATGGACGAGCGGGCCGGAGCCCGGGTCGTCCAGGCGCTCGTGCCGCTGTCTGAGATGTTCGGCTACGTGGGCGACCTGCGTAGCAAGACGCAGGGGCGCGCGAGCTACAGCATGCAGTTCGACTCCTATGCGGAGGTGCCTCCGGGCATCGCCAAGGAGATCGTCGCGAAGGCCCGGGGCGAGTAGTTCCTGGTCCGATCCGGCGACGGGTCGGAGCAGGACTTCAAGTCCTGGTCCCTGGTGGGGTGGTGAGCAGCCACCCCGCCGCCAAGGGGTTCGGGAGCTCCCGGGCCCGAGTGTGTACGAAAGTCAGTCAGATTCTCTAAGGAGAGAACCAGTGGGCAAGGCCAAGTTCGAGCGGAACAAGCCGCACATGAACATCGGCACCATTGGGCACATCGACCACGGCAAGACCACGCTGACCGCGGCGATCACCAAGGTGCTTCACGACCGTTACCCCGAGCTCAACGCCGCGACGCCGTTCGACAAGATCGACAAGGCGCCGGAGGAGAAGGCCCGTGGTATTACGATCTCCATCGCGCACGTCGAGTACCAGACCGAGAAGCGCCACTACGCCCACGTGGACTGCCCCGGTCACGCCGACTACGTGAAGAACATGATCACCGGTGCCGCTCAGATGGACGGCGCCATCCTGGTGGTCGCCGCTACCGACGGCCCGATGCCGCAGACGAAGGAGCACGTCCTCCTGGCCCGCCAGGTCGGCGTCCCCTACATCGTCGTGGCGCTCAACAAGGCCGACATGGTCGACGACGAGGAGATCCTCGAGCTGGTCGAGCTCGAGGTCCGTGAGCTCCTGTCCGCTCAGGAGTTCCCCGGCGACGACCTGCCCGTCGTACGCGTCTCCGCCCTCAAGGCTCTCGAGGGCGACGCCAAGTGGGCCGACAGCATCGTCGAGCTCATGAACGCCGTGGACGAGAACGTGCCCGAGCCGCCGCGTGAGACGGACAAGCCGTTCCTCATGCCGGTCGAGGACGTTTTCTCGATCACCGGTCGCGGCACGGTCGTCACCGGCCGTATCGAGCGCGGCATCGTCAAGGTCAACGAGCAGGTCGACATCATCGGCATCAAGCCGGAGAAGACGACCACCACCGTCACCAGCATCGAGATGTTCAACAAGATGCTCGACGAGGGTCACGCCGGTGACAACGCCGCCCTGCTGCTCCGCGGCATCAAGCGCGACGACGTCGAGCGCGGCCAGTGCATCATCAAGCCGGGCACGACCACCCCGCACACCGAGTTCAACGGCCAGGTCTACATCCTGTCCAAGGACGAGGGCGGCCGCCACACGCCGTTCTTCAACAACTACCGCCCGCAGTTCTACTTCCGTACGACTGACGTGACCGGCGTCGTGAACCTCCCCGAGGGCACGGAGATGGTCATGCCGGGCGACAACACCGAGATGCGCGTTGAGCTGATCCAGCCCATCGCCATGGAGGAAGGTCTCAAGTTCGCGATCCGTGAGGGTGGCCGCACCGTCGGCGCCGGTCGGGTCACGAAGATCATCAAGTAGCTGGACCGTTGGGGCGGCGGTCGGCCCCGGACTTGGGACCGACCGCCGATCCGCGTACAGGGCCCTGCGAACCGGCGCCGTGATCCTGCAGTCACTTCGGCTGACGGGACGAGGTCGATCCGCTCAGCGGTGAGACATCGGACAGTGACCGAAGTCACTGCCGGATCACGGAAGAACAGGCAGCTCCACTGCGTCTGCCTCGTGGGGTCAGGCAGGCTCTGACCTGCAACAACACAGCGGCACAAGGCCGCACGATACTTTTTCAGACGACAGCGAAGGACACCGAGGCCACTATGGCGGGACAGAAGATCCGCATCCGGCTTAAGGCCTATGACCACGAGGTCATCGACACTTCGGCCAAGAAGATCGTCGAGACAGTGACGCGGACTGGCGCGAAGGTCGCGGGCCCGGTGCCGCTGCCGACCGAGAAGAACGTGTACTGCGTCATCCGCTCGCCGCACAAGTACAAGGACAGCCGCGAGCACTTCGAGATGCGCACGCACAAGCGGCTGATTGACATCATCGACCCGACCCCCAAGACGGTTGACTCGCTCATGCGGCTCGACCTCCCCGCGGGTGTCGACATTTCGATCAAGCTCTGAGGGAACGCACTGACATGGCTAAGACGATCAAGGGCGTCCTGGGCAAGAAGCTCGGCATGACCCAGGTCTTCGACGCGGACAACCGGATGGTCCCGGTCACCGTGGTCGAGGCCGGTCCGTGCGTGGTGACCCGCGTCCGCACTCCTGAGAAGGACGGCTACTCCGCCGTCCAGCTCGGCTTCGGGCAGGTCGACCCCCGGAAGGTCAACAAGCCGCTCGGCGACTACCTGCGTAAGCACGACATCACCCCGCGCCGTTACTTCGCGGAGATCCGCACTGACGACGCGAGCGACTACACCCTGGGCCAGGAACTGCTGGCCGACACCTTCGAGGCCGGCCAGTTCGTCGACGTGACGGGCAAGAGCAAGGGCAAGGGCTTCGCCGGTGTCATGAAGCGCCACGGTTTCGGTGGTCTGGGCGCGTCGCACGGTACGCAGCGCAAGCACCGTTCGCCGGGTTCCATCGGTGGCTGCGCCACCCCGGGCCGCGTTTTCAAGGGTCTGCGCATGGCTGGCCGGATGGGTAACGTCCGCACCACCGTGCAGAGCCTCAAGGTCCACTCCGTGGACGTCGAGAACGGTCTCATCCTGATCAAGGGTGCGATCCCCGGCGCCAACGGCAGTCTGGTCCTCGTTCGCACCGCTGCCAAGAAGGGGGCTGCCAAGTGAGCATCACCATTGACGTCCTCGACGCCAGCGGTGCCAAGACCGGCACCGTTGACCTGCCCGAAGACGTCTTCGGCACCAAGGTCAACGTACCGCTGATCCACCAGGTGGTCGTGGCGCAGCTCGCCGCTCGCCGGCAGGGCACGCACAAGGCCAAGACCCGTGGTGAGGTCTCCGGCGGCGGCAAGAAGCCGTACCGCCAGAAGGGCACCGGCCGCGCCCGCCAGGGCTCGACCCGCGCGCCGCAGTTCACCGGCGGTGGCACCGTCCACGGCCCGGTTCCGCGCGACTACTCGCAGCGGACGCCCAAGAAGATGAAGGCCGCCGCGCTGCGTGGCGCCCTCTCCGACAGGGCGGGTGGCGGTCGCGTGCACGTGGTCAGCTCGCTGGTCACGGGGGACACCCCCAAGACCAAGGCCGCGCTGCAGGCCCTGCGCAAGGTCACCCAGGCCCCCCGCGTCCTCGTCGTGGTCGACGAGGCCGACGAGGCGACCTGGCTCAGCCTGCGCAACGCTCCGGAGGTCCACCTGCTGGACGCCGGGCAGCTCAACACGTACGACGTGCTGCTGGCCGACGACGTGATCTTCACGCGGGAGGCCTACGACCAGGTCGTGGCCCGGCTTTCGGCGGGGTCGGCGGCTAATGAGGGAGAAGAGGCCTGATGGAGAAGATCGTCGACCCGCGCGACGTCATCATCAAGCCGGTCGTCTCTGAGAAGAGCTACGGCCTGATCGATGAGTTCAACAAGTACACGTTCCTGGTGAAGAAGACCGCGAACAAGACCCAGGTCAAGATCGCTGTTGAGCAGATCTTCGGGGTCAAGGTCACCAGTGTGAACACCATCAACCGGCAGGGCAAGCGCAAGCGGACCCGTACCGGTTTTGGCAAGCGTCCCGACACCAAGCGCGCGATCGTGAGCCTGGTGGAGGGCGATCGGATCGACATCTTCGGTCAGATCGGCTAGCCACCAGAGAAGTGAGCGGGCCGCGAGGCTCGCGGGGCCGAGACCGCCGTACTCCGGTGCGGCGGGCTCGCCCATGTAACCGACGAAGGATGAACGAAAAAGATGGGCATCCGTAAGTACAAGCCGACGACCCCGGGTCGCCGCGGATCGAGTGTCTCGGACTTCTCCGAGATCACCCGCAGCACGCCGGAGAAGTCGCTGCTTGCGCCCCTTCACAGCAAGGGCGGCCGGAACGTACACGGCCGGGTCACCGCACGCCACCAGGGCGGCGGTCACAAGCGCGCCTACCGGATCATCGACTTCCGTAGGCATGACAAGGACGGCATTCCGGCGAAGGTCGCTCACATCGAGTACGACCCGAACCGTACCGCCAATATCGCTCTGCTCCACTACGCCGACGGTGAGAAGCGCTACATCATCGCGCCGACGGGCCTCAAGCAGGGTGACCGTATCGAGAACGGCCCCGCCGCCGACATCAAGCCGGGCAACTGCCTGCCGCTGCGCAACATCCCGACCGGTACCTTCATCCACGCGGTGGAGCTCCGTCCGGGCGGCGGCGCCAAGCTGGGCCGCTCCGCCGGCGCCCAGATCCAGCTGCTCGCCAAGGAAGGCCAGTACGCCACGCTGCGTATGCCGTCGGGTGAAATGCGCATGGTCGACGTGCGCTGCCGGGCCGCGGTGGGCCAGGTCGGCAACGCCGAGCAGGCCAACATCAACTGGGGCAAGGCCGGCCGTATGCGGTGGAAGGGCAAGCGCCCGACCGTCCGCGGTGTCGCGATGAACCCCGTCGACCACCCGCACGGTGGTGGTGAGGGCAAGACCTCCGGTGGTCGCCACCCGGTGAACCCGAAGGGTAAGCCCGAGGGGCGCACCCGCCAGGCCAACAAGGCCAGCGACCGGTTGATCATTCGTCGCCGGAGCAAGAGGAAGAAGCGGTAGGAGCAGCCGAAATGCCACGTAGCCTTAAGAAGGGTCCCTTCGTGGACGAGCACCTTCAGAAGAAGGTGGACGTCCAGAACGACAAGGGCACCAAGAACGTCATCAAGACGTGGTCGCGGCGCTCCATGATCGTTCCCGACATGCTCGGGCACACGATCGCCGTGCACGACGGCCGCAAGCACGTCCCGGTCTTCATCACCGAGTCGATGATCGGCCACAAGCTCGGAGAGTTCGCCCCCACGCGGACGTTCCGCAGCCACGTCAAGGAAGACCGCCGCAGCCGGCGGTAAGCGTCCCAGAAGTAGGAGAAGGCGATGGAAGCCAGGGCTCAGGCGCGGTTCGTCCGTGTCACGCCCATGAAGGCCCGCCGTGTGGTGGACCTTATTCGCGGGCTGCCCGCTTCGGAGGCGCAGGCCGTGCTGCAGTTCGCTCCCCAGTCGGCGAGCGAGCCGATCTACAAGGTGCTCAGCAGCGCCATGGCGAATGCCGAGCACAACTTCGACCTCGACCCGAGCACGCTCGTCGTGAGCCGGGCGTGGGTCGACGAGGGCCCGACGCTGAAGCGGTTCCGCCCGCGTGCACAGGGTCGTGCCTATCGGATCAACAAGCGGACGAGCCACATCACCGTGATCGTGGAATCCCGCGAGCCGAAGGGAAGGACCCGATAGTGGGCCAGAAGGTTAACCCGCACGGGTTCCGCCTCGGCATCACGACCGACTTCAAGAGCCGGTGGTACGCCGACAAGCTGTACAAGTCGTACGTCGCCGAGGACGTGTCGATCCGCCGCATGCTGCAGAAGGGCATGGAGCGGGCCGGCATCTCCAAGGTCGAGATCGAGCGCACCACGGACCGCGTACAGGTGGACATCCACACCGCGCGGCCCGGCATCGTGATCGGCCGGCGCGGCGCCGAGGCGGACCGCATCCGTGGCGACCTGGAGAAGCTGACCAAGAAGCAGGTCCAGCTCAACATCCTCGAGGTCAAGAACCCCGAGATCGACGCGCAGCTCGTCGCGCAGGGCGTGGCCGAGCAGCTGTCCAGCCGGGTCTCGTTCCGCCGTGCCATGCGCAAGGCGATGCAGTCGGCCATGAAGTCCGGTGCCAAGGGCATCCGTGTCCAGTGCTCCGGTCGTCTGGGCGGCGCCGAGATGTCGCGGTCGGAGTTCTACCGCGAGGGCCGCGTGCCGCTGCACACGCTTCGCGCGGACATCGACTACGGCTTCTACGAGGCCCGTACCACCTTCGGCCGGATCGGCGTGAAGGTCTGGATCTACAAGGGCGAGGCTCCGACCAGCCGCGCCGAGCGCGAGGCGGCCGCCGCCGGCGCCCGGGCCGGCCAGCGTCGCGAGCGTGACGACCGTCGTGGTGGCGGCGGCGGCGACCGTCCCCGTCGTGGCGGCGCCGGTGGCGCCCGTCGCGGTGGCGGCCGTGGCGGTGACCGCGGCGACCGTGCCCCCCGCACAGAGGCGGCCTCGCAGGCCGCCCCCGAGACCGGCCCGGCCGCGCAGCCGGGTGCCGAAGGGAGCTGACCATGCTGATCCCGCGCAGGGTCAAGCACCGTAAGCAGCACCGGCCTGACCGCAGCGGCGCCGCCAAGGGCGGCACCAGGGTCGTGTTCGGCGAGTTCGGCATCCAGGCGATTGAGCACGCTTACGTGACCAACCGCCAGATCGAGTCGGCCCGTATCGCCATGACCCGTCACATCCGCCGTGGCGGCAAGGTGTGGATCAACATCTACCCCGACCGTCCCCTCACCAAGAAGCCCGCCGAGACCCGCATGGGTTCCGGTAAGGGCTCGCCGGAGTGGTGGATCGCCAACGTCAAGCCCGGACGCGTGATGTTCGAGCTGTCCGGCGTGGCGGAGTCGGTCGCGCGCGAGGCGCTTCAGCGCGCGATCCACAAGCTGCCTATGAAGTGCAAGATCGTTAAGCGTGAAGTGGGTGAGGCGTGATGGCTAAGGGCCTGACCGCCGGCGAGCTGCGGGTGGAGGATCAGGACACCCTGGTCCGCAAGCTCAAGGAGGCCAAGGAGGAGCTGTTCAACCTCCGCTTCCAGGCGGCGACCGGTCAGTTGGAGAGCCACGGGCGGCTGCGTGCCGTCCGCCGCGAGATCGCCCGTATCTACACCGTGATGCGTGAGCGGGAGCTCGGCATCATCACGGTTGAGAAGGAGACGAGCGATGGCTGAGACCACCGAGACCAGCACCACCGAGACCGCCGAGGCGGCGGAGAACGCGCGGAACTTCCGCAAGGTCCGTGAGGGCTTGGTCGTCAGCGACAAGATGGACAAGACCGTCGTCGTCGCCGTCGAGGACCGCGTGAAGCACCGCCTGTACGGCAAGGTCATCCGCCGGACGACCAAGTACAAGGCGCACGACGAGGCCAACGCCTGTGGCGTCGGCGACCGCGTGCTGCTGATGGAGACCCGCCCCCTGTCCGCCACCAAGCGGTGGAGGGTCGTGGAGATCCTCGAGAAGGCCAAGTAACACGCCTTCTCTGGCATGCCGCGCCTCGTGGGGGTTCTGAGAGCCCCCACGACGGCGTCCAAGGACGCGGGGTCACCCCCGGTCTCGCGTCGCCTGCGGTGCGGTGCCGCAGGCCGCTCAGGGACACGCTGAGCGGCCCACGGGGCTGTGGCCGGGGGAACAAGACAACAGCAGGTTCCGCCAGGCTCAGAAATGAGAACCGGCGCGACTAACAGGAGTAGAACGTGATCCAGCAGGAGTCGCGGCTCAAGGTCGCCGACAACACGGGCGCGAAGGAGATCCTTTGCATCCGTGTTCTCGGTGGCTCGGGCCGACGCTACGCCGGTATCGGCGACGTCATCGTCGCCACTGTCAAGGACGCGCTGCCCGGCAGCACTGGCGTCAAGAAGGGCGACGTGGTCAAGGCCGTCGTCGTCCGCACGGTCAAGGAGCGCCGCCGGCCCGACGGCTCCTACATCCGCTTCGACGAGAACGCCGCCGTCATCATCAAGGACAGCGGTGACCCTCGCGGCACCCGTATCTTCGGCCCGGTCGGCCGGGAGCTGCGCGACAAGAAGTTCATGCGCATCATCTCGCTCGCCCCGGAGGTGCTGTGATGCCGAAGCTGCACGTCAAGAAGGGTGACCTGGTCCAGGTCATCGCGGGCAAGGACAAGGGTGCCAAGGGTCGCGTCATCGCCACGCTCCCGCGCGAGGACCGCGTGGTGGTCGAGGGCGTCAACATGATCAAGAAGCACACGAAGGAGACCCACCAGGGCCCGCGCGGCGCCAAGACCGGCGGCGTGCAGACCATGGAGGCTTCCATTCACGTCTCCAATGTGAAGAAGCTCAAGGACGACAAGCCCGCCGACAAGAAGGCCGAGGACAAGAAGGCCGACGAGACGGGTGAGGACAGCTGATGACTGCCACGACCACTGAGACCGAGCGCCCGACGCCCCGACTCAAGACGAAGTACCGCGAGGAGATCGCGGGCCAGCTTCGCGAGCAGTTCGCGATCGAGAACGTCATGCAGATCCCGGCCCTGACCAAGATCAAGGTCAACATGGGCGTGGGCGAGGCGGCGCGTGACTCCAAGCTCATCGAAGGCGCCGTTCGCGACCTCACCGTGATCACCGGCCAGAAGCCGGCCGTCGTGCGGGCCCGCAAGTCCATCGCCCAGTTCAAGCTGCGCGAGGGCATGCCGATCGGCGCGCACGTCACGCTGCGCGGGGACCGCATGTGGGAGTTCCTCGACCGGCTGCTCGCCCTGGCGCTGCCGCGTATCAGGGACTTCCGTGGCCTGTCGCCCAAGCAGTTCGACGGCAACGGCAACTACACGTTCGGTCTGACCGAGCAGGTCATGTTCCACGAGGTCGACCAGGACAAGGTCGACCGGCCGCGGGGCATGGACATCACGATCGTGACCACGGCGAAGAACGACGACCAGGGCCGGGCGCTGCTGAAGCTCCTCGGGTTCCCCTTCAAGGAGGCCTGATCATGGCGAAGAAGTCACTGATCGCCAAGGCAGGGCGTAAGCAGAAGTTCGAGGTCCGGGCATACACTCGTTGCTCGCGTTGTGGCCGGCCGCGCGCCGTCTACCGCAAGTTCGGGCTGTGCCGCGTGTGCTTCCGCGAGATGGCGCACCGGGGCGAGCTGCCCGGCATCACCAAGTCGAGCTGGTAGTTAACCTTGGGGGGCGGCCGCGTGTCGCCCCCCAGGTGATCGACCGCACACATATTCAGTAGATAGACAAGGCAGGACGCGTCCCGCGTCCGTGACCGCGCCGAAGGTCCACCGGTAGAGAGCACGACAGGTGCTGCTTGACCGACTGGAAACCGCGGCGAGGAAGGCCACTGGCCATGACGATGACCGACCCGATCGCAGACATGCTCACACGTCTGCGTAACGCGAACTCGGCGTACCACGACAGCGTGTCGATGCCGTACTCGAAGATCAAGGCGCACATCGCCGAGATCCTCCAGCAGGAGGGCTACATCCAGGCTTGGACCGTCGAAGACGCCAAGGTTGGCAAGAACCTCGTGGTGGAGCTCAAGTTCGGGCCTACCCGTGAGCGGTCGCTCGCGGGCCTGCGCCGGGTGTCCAAGCCCGGTCTGCGGGTTTATGCGAAGAAGGACAATCTGCCTCGAGTCCTGGGCGGGCTGGGCGTCGCGATCATCTCGACGTCCGCCGGTCTCATGACCGACAAGCAGGCCGGCAAGCGTGGTGTGGGCGGGGAAGTCCTCGCCTACGTCTGGTAGAGGGGAGGAACACAGCATGTCGCGAATCGGACGGCTGCCCATCCCGGTGCCCAGTGGCGTAGACATCACGATCAGTGGCCAGGATGTCCAGGTCAAGGGCCCGAAGGGCACGCTCACTCACACGGTCGCGGACCCGATCACGGTCGCCCGCGACGACGACGGTGCCATCGCCGTCAGCCGCCCCAACGACGAGAACAAGGTCCGGGCGCTGCACGGCCTGTCGCGGACGCTGATCGCCAACATGGTGCAGGGCGTCACTCAGGGCTACTCCAAGACCCTGGAGATCGTCGGAGTCGGTTACCGCGTCCAGGCCAAGGGCCCGACGCAGCTCGAGTTCTCGCTGGGCTTCAGCCACCCCGTCGTCGTCGACGCCCCCGAGGGCGTCACCTTCCGCGTCGAGCGGCCCACCGTGTTCCACGTGGACGGCATCGACAAGCAGAAGGTCGGTGAGGTCGCGGCCAACATCCGTAAGCTGCGCAAGCCTGACCCGTACAAGGGCAAGGGCGTGCGCTACCAGGGCGAACAGATCCGCCGCAAGGTCGGAAAGGCTGGTAAGTAGGCATGGCTCCGAAGACTGCGTTCGGCAAGCACACGGCTGCCCGCACCGTCTCGCGGGCTCGCCGTCACCGCCGCGTCCGCAAGAACGTCGTCGGTACGGCCGCGCGTCCGCGCCTGGTCGTCAACCGTTCGACCCGTCACCTGTTCGTGCAGATCGTGGACGACTCCGTCGGTCACACGCTCGTGAGCGCGTCCACCATGGACCCCACGCTGCGCGCCCTGGAGGCGGACAAGACCGAGAAGGCCAAGAAGGTCGGCGAGCTCCTCGCTCAGCGGGCCAAGGAAGCCGGCATCACGGCGGTCGTCTTCGACCGCGGTGGCAACCGGTATGCGGGTCGGATCGCGGCGCTGGCCGACAGCGCTCGCGAAGGCGGGCTCGCGTTCTGATGCGGGCCCGAGGATCGCAAATGATGGCAACTGTTGAGATGAGGAACCACTGATGGCTGCAGCTCCGCGTCGCGGTGGCGGCACCGGTGGCGAGCGGCGGGACCGTCGTGACGATCGCCGCGGTGGCGCCGCCGACAAGGGCGTCTCGTACATCGAGCGCGTAGTGAAGATCAACCGAGTGGCCAAGGTCGTGAAGGGTGGTCGTCGCTTCAGCTTCACCGCCCTCGTCGTCGTCGGTGACGGCAACGGCCTGGTCGGCGTCGGCTACGGCAAGGCCAAGGAAGTGCCCGCGGCCATCGCCAAGGGCGTCGAAGAGGCGAAGAAGCACTTCTTCAAGGTGCCGAGGATCCAGGGCACCATCCCGCACACCGTGCAGGGCGAGGAGGCGGCGGGCGTCGTCTTCCTGCGGCCGGCCTCGGCCGGTACCGGCGTCATCGCCGGTGGCCCGGTGCGCGCGGTGCTGGAGTGCGCCGGCATCCACGACGTGCTGTCCAAGTCGCTCGGCTCGGACAACCCGATCAACATCGTGCACGCCACCGTGTCGGCGCTGAAGGCCCTGTCGCGGCCCGAGGAGATCGCCGCCCGCCGTGGCCTGCCGATCGAGGACGTCGCCCCGCCCGCGATGCTGAAGGCCCAGCGCGAAGGCCTCGCGGAAGCGGCGGCGGCGAAGGCGGTGAGCTAGTCATGGCACGCCTGAAGATCACTCAGGTTCGCTCGAAGATCGGTGGCAAGCAGAACCAGCGTGACTCGCTGCGTTCGCTTGGCCTGAAGCGGATCGGCGACGTCGTCGTCAAGGAGGACCGGCCCGAGATTCGCGGGATGGTCGCCGTGGTGACGCACCTCGTCGATGTGGAAGAGGTCGATTGACATGACTGACAGCTCCAACAACGCTGCTCCGCTCAAGATTCACGACCTGCGTCCTGCCCCCGGTGCCAACAAGGCCAAGATCCGCAAGGGTCGCGGCGAGGCGTCGAAGGGCAAGACGGCCGGTCGCGGCACCAAGGGCAGCCACGCCCGTACGACGGTTCCCCTCGGGTTCGAGGGTGGCCAGGTGCCGCTGCAGAGGCGTCTGCCGAAGCTCAAGGGCTTCTCCAACGCGCTGTTCAAGACGACCTACCAGGTCGTCAACCTGGACAGGCTCGGCGAGCTGTTCCCCGACGGTGGCGAGGTCACCGTCGAGGCGCTGGTCGCCAAGGGTGCTGTCCGCAAGAACCAGCTCGTGAAGGTGCTCGGCACCGGTGAGCTCTCTGTCGCGGTGAACGTCCAGGCTCACGCCTTCTCGTCCGCCGCGAAGGAGAAGATCGCCGCTGCTGGTGGTTCCGTTACCGAGCTGTAAGAGCAATTACGAGGCGTGGGGGCTTTGACAAATGCCCCCACGCCCGTAGTGCGTTAGAGTTCGCGAGACGGCAGGATTCTGTCCGGCTCGTTTGACCTGAGACTTCAGATGGCAGATCCCCGCACCATCGCATACTCATACCGCCGTAAAGGCGCGCAGGAGGGACCGTGCTGACCGCGTTTACCCGGGCGTTCCGGACACCGGACCTGCGCAAGAAGTTGCTCTTCACCCTGGGCATCATCGCGCTGTTCCGACTCGGCTCGGTTCTTCCGACTCCGGGTGTTCACGTCCAGAATCTCGCGGCCTGTTTCGACCAGGCCCGTAATGGAGCCGCCGGCAACATCTATGGGATGGTGCAGCTCTTCAGCGGTGGTGCGCTCCTGAAGTTGTCGGTGTTCGCGCTGGGCATCATGCCGTACATCACCGCGAGCATCATCCTCCAGCTGCTCGTCGTGGTGATCCCACGCCTGGAGGCGCTGAAGAAGGAGGGGCAGTCCGGTCAGACCAAGATCACGCAGTATACGCGTTATCTGACCATCGGGCTCGCCGTTCTCCAGTCGACCGCTTTCATCGCGCTGGCCCGCACCGGCCAGCTCTTCCCGAACTGCCAGCAGGACGTCCTGCTCGACCCGGACAACATCTTCGGCATCGTCACGATGGTCATCATCATGACGGCCGGTACGTCGGTGATCATGTGGCTGGGTGAGCTCATCACCGACCGCGGCGTCGGCAACGGCATGTCCATCCTGATCTTCACTCAGGTCGTGGCGGTCTTCCCGTCCGAGCTGACCAACATCTTCCAGGCCAACAAGTTCACCTTCACGGTCGTCATGGTCGTCGGCGTCTTCATGATCGCCGCGGTGGTCTTCGTCGAGCAGGCCCAGCGGCGCATCCCGGTGCAGTACGCCAAGCGCATGGTGGGCCGCAGGATGTACGGCGGCACGTCCACGTACATCCCGCTCAAGGTCAACCAGGCCGGCATCATCCCGGTCATCTTCGCCTCGTCGCTGCTCTACCTGCCGCAGCTCATCACGTCGCTGTTCCAGACGACCGACAACGCGGTCATCCGGTGGATCTCGCAAAACCTGGCCACGGGCGACACGCCGATCTACATGGCCACGTTCTTCCTCTTGATCATCTTCTTCACGTACTTCTACGTGTCCATCACGTTCAACCCCACTGAAGTCGCCGACAACATGAAGAAGTACGGTGGTTTCATTCCGGGCATCCGTCCCGGCCGTCCGACGGCTGAATACCTGAACTTCGTGCTCACTCGTCTGACCGCGCCGGGCTCGCTCTATCTGGGTCTGATCTCCATGGTCCCGATCGTCGCGCTGGCGGTGTCCGGTGCGAGCCAGAACTTCCCGTTCGGAGGGACGAGCATTCTGATCATGGTTGGTGTCGGCCTGGACACGGTGAAGCAGATCGAGAGCCAGCTCCAGCAGCGTAACTACGAAGGTTTCCTGCGGTAGTGCGTCTCGTTCTGGTCGGGCCCCCCGGAGCGGGTAAGGGGACACAGGCCCAGTACATCGCATCGAACCTGTCGATCCCGAAGATCTCGACAGGTGACATCTTCCGTGCCAATGTCTCGGGGGGCACGGATCTTGGCAAGCTGGCCAAGACGTATATGGACCGTGGCGACCTGGTGCCTGACGAGGTGACCATCGCCATGGTCCGTGACCGTCTCTCCGAGGACGACGCGCAGGACGGCTTCCTGCTTGACGGCTTCCCCCGAAATGTCGCGCAGGCGGAGATCCTGCGCGACATGCTCAAGGACTGGGGGCAGGCGCTCGACGTCGTGCTGGAGCTGGTGGTCGAGGACGACGAGGTCGTCAGGCGGCTGGCCGGCCGGCGCACGTGCAGTCAGTGCGGGCGCATCTGGCACGTCGAGTTCGACGACAAGAAGGACGACAGGTGCGACGCGTGCGGGGGCGCGCTCTTCCAGCGTGACGACGACAAGGAGGAGACGGTCCGGCACCGCCTGGAGGTCTACCAGGAGCAGACGGCGCCGCTGGTCTCCTACTACGCCGACGAGGGCATTCTCGTGGGGGTCGATGCCACGGGCCCGGTCGAGGAGATCACACAGCGGGCCATGGAGGCGATTCAGCCGTTCATGGGTTAAGTCGGAGAACGACCGTTTTGGGGTGGCGTGGGCTTCCACGCCACCCTGCTCGCTATTGGACGGTTATTGTGGGGGGATTGGGCCCCCAGCGTGGCCCGTTGAGACCCAGGGGGGCAGGCAGATGTTCAAGCGCAACCGGCACGGGATCCAGATCAAGTCTCCGGAGCAACTGGAGAAGATGCGGGCCGCGGGCCTGGTGGTCGGGCGCACGCTCGACCTGCTGAAGCGCTCGGTCGAGCCCGGCATGACGCCGCTCGACCTGGACGGCATCGCCGAGAAGGCCATCAGGGACGAGGGAGCGATCCCGTCGTTCAAGGGCTACCAGGGCTTCCCCGCGACGATCTGCGCCTCGGTGAACGAGGAAGTGGTCCACGGCATCCCGACCGACGTCCGCAAGCTGCGCGAGGGCGACATCATCTCGATCGACTGCGGGGCCATCCTGGAGGGCTGGCACGGCGACTCGGCCGTCACCGTGCCGGTCGGCGAGGTGGACCCCAAGCTGACGGAGCTGATGCGGATCACCGAGGAGGCCATGTGGCGCGGCATTGCCGCGCTGCGCGTCGGCCGCCACCTGTCGGACATCGGCCACGAGGTGGAGCGGTACGTCAAGTCGCAGGGCCGCTTCGGCATCCCCCCGGAATACGGAGGCCACGGCATCGGCACCGAGATGCACATGGACCCGTGGATCGCCAACCACGGCCGGCCCGGGCGGGGCCCGGTGCTGGAGGAGGGCATGTGCCTGGCCATCGAGCCCATGGTGAACCTGGGCACCGAGCGCACCCGCGTACTGGCGGACGACTGGACCGTGGTGACGATCGACGGCAAGGCCTCGGCACACTTCGAACACAGCGTCGCGGTGACACATAATGGTCCTTGGGTGCTGACCGCCCTGGACGGGGGCCAAGAGCGCCTGGCGCACCTGCAGAACTAGCCGGGAGTGTGGGATGGCCAACAGCCCCGAGATGCGAGCCTCCGACGCCGACCGCGACCGCGTGGCCGCCATCCTCCGCGAGCACACCGCGCAGGGCCGCATCACCATGGATGAGTTCAACGAGCGGCTCGAATCGCTCTACCGCAGCAAGACCTATGGCGAGCTGGCCAAGCTGACGGCCGACCTGCCCGACGTGGACCTGCGCAACCGCCCGGCCAAGGTGCGCCCGGCCGCCGCGCCCGACAACCGCATGCATCCGGGCATGCGGGCGGCCTGGGGCGCCTGGGCCACGGCCAGTGGCATCAACTGGGTGATCTGGCTGATCGTGAGCATCACGTCGGGCGACTTAGTGTATCCGTGGCCGCTGTGGGTGATGGGGCCGTGGGGCCTGATCCTGCTGATCAGCACCGTGTTCGGCAACCACCGCCCCCGCCACCAGTAGGGGTTTGTGCACTTGTGCACTGTGTGCATTCGTGCGCAGTAGGGCGGGGCGCGGATTCCTAACGTGAGCTGTGTCGGGAACGCAACTCACGGAGGAAACCCAAATGCGCAAGGTCCTCGCAGCAGCCGCCCTCGCCGGCTCGGTCGCCGTCACCGGCCTCGCCGTCGCGCCCGCCGCCCAGGCGGCCACCGCCACCACCGCCGGCGCCTCGATCGGCAACTGGGGCAAGTTCTACTCCAGCAACCACAAGGCCTACACCTTCGGCAAGACGTGGAAGCAGAACGGCAGGCTCTACACGAAGTGGTACGGCAAGGAGTTCTCCCCCAAGCACGGCTACGTGTGGTTCAGGTACTACTCGGGCGGGAGTTGGCACAAGTTCTCCCGCGGGTGGAACGGCTCCTACAGCGAGACCTGGTCCAAGGGCGGCATCCAGAAGCTGTACACGTACACCTGCTGGGAAGGCCGGTTCAAGTACTGCGGCGCCCCGCGGAGGATCTACTAGACCCCGTCCTCGGACCCCCGCCGAAGGCCCGCCGGCTCTCCCCGGTGGGCCTTCCGCTGTGTCTGGGGTCCGGGCATGCAAAGGTGGGGTAGACTATTACATGGTTGTGTCAGGACACCTGGCACGCGTTTCGCGTTTTAGGCTCAGGTGTCGTACACTGCTTAGTCGGCTCACTATGACCATCACGCGTCGGCGGCTGTTGTGGTCGTCGCTCTCTTCGAAGCGTGAGGTCGCGGCTGCTTAGTGAACCGGAGCCTCAGACGATCGATCAGTGAAACGCGAGGAATTTTGGCCAAAAAAGACGGCGCCATCGAGATCGAGGGCACTGTGGTCGAGTCGCTCCCGAACGCCATGTTCCGGGTGCAGCTCGACAACGGCCATAAGGTCCTGGCCCACATCAGCGGACGGATGCGGATGCACTACATCCGGATCCTGCCGGACGACAGGGTAGTCGTTGAACTGAGCCCCTACGACCTGAGTCGTGGGCGGATCGTCTACCGATACAAGTAAGACGTCTGAGGAACACGAAGGACGATGAAGGTTAAGCCGAGCGTCAAGAAGATCTGCGACAAGTGCAAGGTGATTCGCCGGCACGGTCGCGTCATGGTGATCTGCGACAACCTGCGCCACAAGCAGCGTCAGGGTTAGGTCGCCGCAAGGGCTTCTCCGAGTCCGCCCCGCCAGGGAGCGGGCTCGACGCATGAGGTGCCCGAGCCAGTAATCGCGTGTCACACCCGAGCAGGCGGTCCTCTCCGGCGGCCCGAACCACTCGGGAGACCCCCGGTCGGAGGCCGGGGCCCTCACCCCGGGCATTGGGGAGGGGCAGTGAGGCGCAAGACCTCCGCCACAGAGAAGGAGAATGCCCGCCATGGCTCGCCTGGTTGGCGTCGACCTCCCCCGCGAAAAGCGGCTGGAGATCGCTCTCACCTACATCTACGGAATCGGCCGCACCCGGGCCCAGGAGATCCTCCAGGCCACCGGTGTCAGCGGCGACCTCCGCGTGCACCAGCTCTCCGACACCGAGCTCGTCCCGATGCGTGACTACATCGAGGCGAACTTCAAGATCGAGGGTGACCTGCGCCGCGAGGTCCAGGCCGACATCCGTCGCAAGATCGAGATTGGTTGCTACCAGGGCATCCGGCACCGCAAGGGCCTGCCCGTCCACGGTCAGCGCACGCAGACCAACGCGCGCACCCGCAAGGGCAAGAAGAAGACCGTTGCCGGTAAGAAGAAGCCCGGTAAGAAGTAGTTCGCGCAGCCGCGGACCGAAGACCTCAGGAGTGAAGGCAAGCAATGCCTCCTAAGAGCCGCCAGGGTGCGCCGAAGAAGGTGCGCCGCAAGGAAAAGAAGAACGTCGCTCACGGGCACGCCCACATCAAGAGCACGTTCAACAACACGATCGTCTCGATCACCGACCCGAACGGTAACGTGATCTCCTGGGCCAGCGCCGGCCACGTGGGTTTCAAGGGCTCTCGCAAGTCCACCCCGTTCGCCGCCCAGATGGCCGCCGAGAACGCCGCCCGCCGCGCCATGGAGCACGGCATGCGCAAGGTCGACGTCTTCGTCAAGGGCCCCGGCTCCGGCCGGGAGACCGCGATCCGCTCGCTGCAGGCCACCGGCCTCGAAGTGGGCTCGATCCAGGACGTCACCCCGGTTCCGCACAACGGCTGCCGTCCGCCCAAGCGCCGCCGCGTTTGATTCCCAGGAGATATTGAGAAATGGCTCGTTACACGGGCGCGGACTGCAAGCTCTGCCGTCGCGAGAAGGTCAAGCTCTTCCTCAAGGGCAGCAAGTGCGAGTCCGCCAAGTGCCCCATCGAGATCCGTCCTTACCCGCCGGGCGAGCACGGTCGTGCGCGTCCCAAGGACACCGAGTACCAGACCCAGCTTCGTGAGAAGCAGAAGACCCGTCGCATCTACGGCGTCCTCGAGAAGCAGTTCCACAACTACTACGAGGAAGCCGCGAGCAAGACCGGCAAGTCGGGTGAGGTGCTGCTCCAGATCCTGGAGAGCCGGCTCGACAACGTGGTCTTCCGCGCCGGGTTCGCGCAGTCGCGCGACGCCGCCCGCCAGCAGGTCCGTCACGGGCACTTCCTGGTGAACGGCAAGAAGGTCGACATTCCGTCGTACCGCGTGCGTGAGCACGACATCGTCGAGGTCCGCGAGACCAAGCGCAACCTGATGCCGTACGAGGTGGCCCGCGCCACCGCCGGCGAGCGCACGGTTCCCGCGTGGCTCGGCGTCGTGCCGGAGAAGCTCCGCGTCCTGGTGCACCAGCTGCCCGTCCGGCAGCAGATCGACACCCAGGTTCAGGAGCAGCTCATCGTCGAGTACTACTCGAAGTAGTGCTCGCCGGTCCGGGTACGAGTTTCTCGTACCCGGGCTAGGCTGTTTATCGGAGTGGCGTCATATAGCGGGCGTCACACGAAAAGGGGAGAACCCGCACATGCTGATCGCTCAGCGTCCGACTCTTCTCGAAGAGTCTCTCGAAGAGACCCGGTCCCGATTCGTCATCGAGCCGCTGGAGCCGGGCTTCGGTTACACCATCGGCAACTCGCTGCGCCGCACGCTGCTGTCGTCCATCCCGGGCGCGGCCGTGACGAGCATCCGCATCGAGGGCGTGCTGCACGAGTTCTCGACCGTTCCCGGGGTCAAGGAAGACGTCACCGACATCATCCTCAACCTCAAGGAGCTGGTCGTCTCCTCCGAGCACGACGAGCCGGTCGTGATGTACCTGCGCAAGCAGGGCCCGGGTGAGGTCACCGCCGCCGACATCGCGCCGCCGGCCGGTGTCGAGGTGCACAACCCCGAGCTGCGCATCGCCACGCTCAACGGCAAGGCGAAACTGGAGATGGAGCTGACCGTCGAGCGCGGTCGCGGCTACGTCTCCGCCGCCCAGAACAAGCAGCCGGGCCAGGAGATCGGGCGCATCCCGATCGACTCGATCTACTCCCCGGTGCTCAAGGTCACCTACAAGGTCGAGGCGACCCGAGTCGAGCAGCGCACCGACTTCGACCGCCTCATCCTCGACGTCGAGACCAAGCCCGCGATGAAGCCGCGCGACGCGGTGGCCTCCGCCGGCAAGACGCTCGTCGAGCTCTTCGGGCTGGCCCGCGAGCTCAACGTCGAGGCCGAGGGCATCGACATCGGCCCGTCGCCGACCGACGCCGCCCTGGCCGCCGACCTGGCGCTGCCGATCGAGGAGCTGAACCTGACGGTCCGCTCCTACAACTGCCTCAAGCGCGAGGGCATCCACACCGTGGGTGAGCTCGTGGCGCGCAGCGAGCAGGACCTGCTGGACATCCGGAACTTCGGCGCCAAGTCGATCGAAGAGGTCAAGCAGAAGCTGCACGAGATGTCGCTGGCGCTCAAGGACTCCCCGCCCGGGTTCGACCCGAGCGCGGTGGCCGGCGGTGGCTACGACGACGACGACAGCGCGTACGTCGAGACCGAGCAGTACTAACCACTTCCCGCGGGTCCCTCGGCGAGGGGCCCGCGCGGGTGAACGTAACGGCGCCGCGCGAACGCGGCGCCGGCCCGACTCCGGTACCTGGTACGGCCGGGGCGGGTTAATCCACAAGGAGAGCTGAAATGCCCAAGCCCACCAAGGGTGCACGTCTTGGCGGCAGCCCGGCGCACGAGCGGCTGATCCTGGCGAACCTCGCCACCGATCTGTTCCGCCACGGCAAGATCCGCACGACGGTCGCGAAGGCCAAGCGCCTGCGTCCGGTGGCGGAGCGCCTGATCACCAAGGCGAAGAAGGGCGACATCCACAACCGTCGCCAGGTCCTGACCGTCGTTCGGGACAAGGGCGTCGTGCACCACCTGTTCACCGAGATCGCGGCGACGTTCGCCGAGCGTCCCGGTGGCTACACCCGCATCACCAAGATCGGTGCGCGTAAGGGTGACAACGCTCCCATGGCGGTCATCGAGCTGGTGACCGAGCCGCTGAGCCCCGTCTCCACCCGCCGCGTCGAGACCCCGGTCGCCGCCCCGGCGCCCGCCGCCGAGGAGACCGAGGTCGAAGAGGGCAAGGTCGAGGAGAGCGAGGCTCCCGCGGCCGAGGCCGAGGAGGCCAAGGCTGAGGAGTCCACGGAAGCCGCCGCCGACGAGGCGCCGGCCGCCGAGGCGAAGAAGGACGAGGCCTGATCTTTCAGGCCGGCTTTCACGGGCCCGGACCCCCGCGCGGGGGTTCGGGCCTGTTTCGTTACCTAGGAGGATGATCGTGGTACGGCTCCGCCTCGACCTGGCGTACGACGGGACCGACTTCTCGGGGTGGGCCAGGCAGCCGGGGCGGCGTACGGTCCAGGAGGAGATCGAGCAGGCGGTCGGCAGGATCCTGCGCCTCGGCGAGCCGGCGACGCTGACCGTGGCCGGGCGTACCGATGCGGGGGTGCACGCCCGGGGTCAGGTCGCCCACGTTGACGTGCCGGACGACGCGCTGGGGGAGCTGGACGGGAACCGGGGGCCGCTGGGCGTCGATGAGAGGCTCTCTGCGCTCGTGAGAAGGCTCGGCGGGGTCCTGCCGCCCGATGTCCGGGTTCATCGGGTCTCGGTGGCTCCTGGGGGCTTTGACGCGCGGTTCTCGGCCATGTTCCGGCGGTACGCGTACCGGGTGAGCGACGTCGTGGGCGGGGTGGACCCGCTGCGGCGGCGCGAGGTGGTCTGGCACAACCGGGCGCTGGACCTCGGCGCGCTCAACGCGGCGGCTTCCCGGCTGCTCGGCGAGCACGACTTCGCGGCGTTCTGCAAGAAGCGGGACGGGGCCACCACGATCAGGGAGCTGCAGCGGCTGGAGTGGACGCGGGAGCCCGACGGGGTGCTGGTGGCCGTCGTCGTGGCCGACGCGTTCTGCCACTCGATGGTGCGGGCGCTGGTGGGGTCGCTGCTGGCCGCCGGAGACGGCCGCCGGCCCGTGGAGTGGCCGGGGGAGGTGCTGGTGCGGGGTGTGCGTGACTCGGGGGTGCATGTGGCGCCCGCGCACGGGTTGTGCCTGGAGGAGGTGGGCTATCCGCCTGCGGAGGAGCTCGCCGCGCGGGCCGATCACACGCGGCGGGTCCGTACGCTCTGACGGCGGGTCCCTGTACGCCCTGCTCAGCCGCCGGTGACGCGGCGTTCGAGGACGAGTGAGGTCTGGTCCCTGAACGCGCCGCTGACCTTCGGCAACGTCTTCTCCTTGGCCTCCGGGGTGTGGCCGTCGGCGTGGGTGGCGTAGCTGAAGACGATGTAGCGGCCCCACACCAGGCCCGCCGCGTAGCCGCCGGCGATGTGCACGCGCTCGCCGCCCGAGCCGTCGGCGCCGGGGAGGGGGCGGAACCAGACGTTGTGCGACAGGTCCTTCGCCGCGTCGGCGGTGGTGGCCGCGGCCTTGGTCGGCAGTACGGCGATGCCCGTGGTCACGGCGTAGCGGCGCTTGCTGTCGACGTAGGTGGCGCGCAGGACGCGGGAGCACTTCTGCTCCCGCAGCGCGTCGGCGAACGCGCCCGTGGCGGCCTTGTCGCAGGTCGTCTCCATGCCGGTCTTGATCCTGGTGAACGTCGTGCCCGCCGCGCTCACCTTCTTCTCCGGGAACGCCTCCGACAGCGACAGCTTCTGCGGGTCGGTCGCCTCGGAGTTGAGCACGGACGCGCCGGTGACGTCGGCGGGCGGGGCGGAGGTGGCCACCTCGGTGCGCGCCGGCGCGGACGGGGTGGGGCGGGCGGCGGCCGTGGTGGGGGCGGGGTTGCTCACGGCGCGGTAGGCGAAGAACCCGCCGGTCGCCATGCCTGCCAGGGCCAGCGCGCCGAGCGTGACGAACAGGGCCCGCTTGCTCCTGCCCGGCGGGGGCGGCGGGGGCGGGGTCTGGAACGGGGGCTGTTTGAACGCTCCAGCCGGGTACGCCGCTTCGGGCGATGGCAGCTCCAGGGACGTGGTGTGGCGCTGGCCCCAGGTCTCCCGGGGGAAGGGGAGGTCGGGGAGCTTCTCCGTGCCTTGGGGGGTGGGCGGCCAGACCGGTACGTCGCCGGGCTCGGCGGGGCGGGCGGACGGGTTGGTGGGATGCGGGCTGAAGAGGTGGGCGTCCTGCTTTGCGACTTCGGGGTCGAAGTAGTGGGCCGGCTTCGTGGGCTGGGCCGGGTCTGGGGGGATCGGTCTGGCGATGTCCTCGTGGGTGAAGGGGTGGGTGTCCTCGTGCTGTACGGGGACGGGGGCGGCCAGAGGCATGCTGCCGATTTGGGTGGGGTTTGGGCGGCTTTCCTGAGTGTTTGGGGTGGGGTCCTGGGTGAAGGCTGCCGGTCGGGTGTTGTCGTGGTGGGCCGCGTCCTGGTGGGCGGCGTCCCGTTTGGCGGCTTCCGGGTCGAAGTAGTGGGCCGGTTGGGTGAAGCCCTCGGGGTTCGTGGAGTTGGGGTCGAAGGCGGGGGCCTGGTCGTCCGGCTCGTCTGGCTCGGCCACCAACTCGCCCGTGGCGGCGGGCCAGGGCGGCATGGCGTGCGGATCGGTCAGGGGCGCGGGCCACACCTTCATGCCCGCGGCGGCGGCGGTGAAGGCCGGGGGCGGCTCCCAGGGCGGCGCGCCAGGCACCACCGGCTTGGCGGGCCAGGTGGGCTGCTGCTGCCCGGGCCAGGGCGGCATCGCCGCCTCACCGTCGGCACGCGGGACGTCGTCGGGGCCCGGGTGGTCGGGCTGCGGGGAGTTGGGGGCCGCGGGGCCGGGTTGTGTGGCGTTGGGGCCCGGGTGGTGCGGGCCCGGGTGCGGGTGGTGGGGGTGGAAGGGAGTGGTGGGGGACGGCCTGAAGTGGCTGGGGTGCGGGTGTCGATCGGGGAGGGTGGCCGGAGTGGGGGCGAGGCCGGCCGGGTCGCTTTGGGTGGGGTCGGTGAGCCAGTCGTAGGCGGTGGCGTCGTCGGCCGGCACCTCCCAGGGTTGCGTCCCGGCCGGGTCCTCGAGTCCCGGTTGCGATCCCTGGAAGGTGGGGACGGCGAAAGTCGCCTCGGCGTCCGCGGCCTCCTCGTGGAGAGCCGGCGCCGGTGATATGTCTCGCCCGCTGGTCTGGCCGAAGCTCGGCGGTGGTGTCGCTGGTGCGGCCGAGCCGCCGGCTTCGTTGCGCTCGTGATCAGACCCGGGTTCCTGGCCACGCATGGTGTGAGCCTAGCGAGAGTAGCGAGATCGTTACGTCGGTATCGGCGTACCCAGATGGATCGGGCATCCCGTTTGCCGGCATAACGCGCTCAAAGCTCTGTTTGGCTCACAGCGGACTGCCGGTCAGCGACCGGTTGTCCATGGCCTTGAACACGGTGTTCTTGATGATGTCTTCGATGGCCTGGGAGATGCGCTTGGAGCCCTTGGAGTCGGGCTTGGCGCCGTCTTTCCGCTGGAACCACACCAAAATCGCGTAGTGCCCGTGTGTCCAGATCTTGGCGCCGCCGCTGCCCGAGCCGAGCTGCTTCGTCACGCTGTCCTTACCCGGCAGCGGCTTGACGTAGTTGCTCGTGTCGCCGCTCTTGGCCACCTTGGTCGCGTTTTTGCTGGTGTCGAGGTTGGCCACGCCGACCGTGCCGATCACCTCGCCGGCCTTGTCACGGAAGCTGGCGCGTACGAGCTGGTTGCACTTGCCGCTCTTGAGCGCCTTCTTCAGGTCGTCGCCCAGGGCGGCGTCGGCGCACTTCTTGTCCAGCTTGGTGATCGTCATCTCGTAGCCGCGGCCCGAGAAGGTGAGCTTCTTCTTCGAACCGAAGAGCTCCTTGACCGAGATCGCGTCGGGGTCGGTCTCTCGTTCGGCGGCGAAGCCGTACTTGCCGGGCGGAGCCGACGGGAGCGGCGCGGAGGTCCGCTGGGGAGTGGCGACCTCGGCCGTGGTGGAGGTCGGCCCGGCGTTCCACATCAGCGCGAGGCCGCCGCCGAGCAGGCCCAGCACCAAGATGCCACCGAGCGCGGCCCACAGCGGCGCACGCGAGCGCGGGCCCTCGTCGTAAGGGCTCCAGCCGAACTTGCTCTGCGGGCTCCACTGCTCCTTGTCCTCGGGCTCGCCGGCACCGGCATCCGAGCCGCCCTCGGCCTCGGCGACCTCGGCGGGGCGCTGCCTGCGCGAGCGGCGGCCGCGGCCTTTCTCCGGGGGCGCCTCCTGAGGAGGCCCTTCCGGCCCGCCGGGAGGGGCGCCGAAAGCTCCCCCCGGACCGTTCTGCTGGGGCTGGAAGGCGTTGCCCATGCCGCCCGAGGCGGGCTGGAAGGCGCTGCCGGGGCCATTGGGGGCCGGTTGGAAGACGTTGCCGGAGCCGTTGGGGCCGGGCGGGAAGTCGTTGCCGGGGCCGTTGGAGGCGGGCTGGAAGTTGTTGTTGCCCGCGCCGTTGGACGAAGGCTGGAAGTTGTGGCCGGCGCCGTTGTCAGCGGGAGGCTGGAAGTTGCCCGCGCCGCCGGTAGGGGGCTGGAACTGGTTCCCAGCGCCGGCGGAAGGGGGCTGGAAGTTGCTCCCCATCCCGTACGGGGCACCCTGCGGCGGGCCCCCCATCCCATAGGGGGCGCCGCCCGTGCCGTTTTCACGTTCCTCGGGAAAACCCATGCGGAGACATTACCGTGATGTCGCTACTGAGTTCCGAAGTCCTGGGTCCACCATGGACCGTTCGGGCCGGAGGCGACGCCGACACCGATGGCTTTCAGGCCGCAGTCCAGGATGTTCTTGCGGTGGTCGCGGCTGTCGAGCCAGCCGCGAACGGCCTCGTCCGGCGAGGTGTAGCCGGCGCCGATGTTCTCCGCGGCGCCCCAATGGTATCCGGCCCGTTCCATCCGGTCCCACGGCGAGGCGCCGTTGGGGGAGTTGTGCATGAGCCGCCCGCTGCGGGCCATCTCCAGCGAGTGAGTACGCGCCGAGCGGGTGAGCTCGTCGTCCACCCGGAGCGGCCCGCAGCCGTGCCGGGCCCGGGCGGAGTTCGTCAGGGAGACGACCCTGCTCGCCATGCCGCCCATCAACCGGACGGGACCGGTCTCCTCGCCGAGCACCATTGAGGGCGGGTCCTGCGAGTAGTAGCCGGGGATCTGGTCCTTGGGCGACCTGGCGGCCTTGGGGGTGGTGGAGCCGCGCCGGGCCGGGTTTCTGGCTTCCCGGGGGATCCGCTCGGCCTGCGGCTGGGCCTTCTTGGACGCCGTCGGCGCCGGGCCGGCGGTGGCGGCCGCGGGCGGGGCGGTCTCGTTGAGGTAGATGTGGCGGGTCGGCTCGGAACCGCCGGTCAGCCGGCCGATCAGGACGCCCGTGAACAGCACGGCCATGAGGCAGGCCAGCACACCCAGGTGGTTCCGGCGCCGAGCGCCCCGCTGGGTTTGCCGGGTGCGAGAGTCCTGCCACATACCGCCACCAACGATAGGGATGTCTGGTCCTGGGGAAGAAGGGGTTCCAGGTAAACGAAACCGAACCGTTCTGAGGTCGGGTAGAATCGCGCAGGGTTACCGGTCTTTTGACCCGAGCGCCTGTGGGCGGGTAGCTTAGGTTCGTTGTGTGCACAGGTCCTGTGTGACCGATGCGCGGCGCGTCCGGCGTCATCTCCCGTGTGCGGAGACGGAAGGTCCGGGCCGTCGTGTGCCCGCACCGACCGACCAATGTTGCTGTCGCATCCGACAGCGCCGAAGACGCGAGCATAAAGAAGGCTACGACCGTGCGCACGTACTCACCGAAGCCCGCCGACGTCCAGCGTCAGTGGTACGTCATCGACGCGACCGATGTCGTGCTGGGCCGGCTGGCCAGCCACGTCGCGATCCTGCTCCGCGGCAAGCACAAGCCGATCTTCGCCAACCACGTCGACACCGGTGACTTCGTCATCGTCATCAACGCGGACAAGATCGCGCTGAGCGGTAACAAGCTTGAGCAGAAGAAGGCCTACCGCCACTCGGGCTACCCGGGCGGTCTGCGTTCCGTCACGTACGGCGAGCTCATGGAGAAGCGGCCGGACAAGGCCGTCGAGAAGGCCGTCAAGGGCATGCTGCCGAAAAACTCCCTCGGCCGGAAGATGGCCAGGAAGCTCAAGGTCTACGCGGGTCCTGAGCACCCGCACCAGGCCCAGCAGCCGGTGCCGTTCCAGATCACCCAGATCGCCCAGTAGTAGTTCGAAAGAGTTAGAGGAGAACCGTGGCTGAGCCCACCGGTGTCGAGACGGTCGTCGAGACGGCCGAGGTTGAGGACCTCTCCGGCGAGGACTTCCCTTCCGAGTACACCACCGAGTCCACCGCCAGCGCTGACGCCCCCGTGCGCAAGCCCGTCACCACGGGCAACTCGTACGGCACCGGCCGTCGCAAGGAGGCGATCGCCCGCGTGCGCATCGTCCCGGGCAGCGGCAAGTGGACGATCAACGGTCGTTCGCTGGACATCTACTTCCCGAACAAGGTCCACCAGCAGATCGTCAACGAGCCCTTCGTGGTGCTCGGCGCTGAGGAGGCGTTCGACGTCATCGCGCGTATCGACGGCGGCGGCGTGACCGGCCAGGCCGGTGCGCTGCGCATGGGTCTGTCGCGCGCCCTGGCGATCCTGGACGTCGAGGTCAATCGCCCGCCGCTGAAGAAGGCCGGCTTCCTCACCCGTGACGCCCGCGCCACGGAGCGGAAGAAGTACGGCCTCAAGAAGGCCCGCAAGGCTCCGCAGTACAGCAAGCGCTAAATTGGCGCGCCTTTTCGGCACCGACGGGGTGCGTGGGGTCGCCGGGCGCGACCTCACCGCCGAGCTCGCCATGGACCTGGCGGTCGCGGCGGCTCATGTCCTCGGCGATGCAGGCGCGTTCACGGCCACGGGACGCAGGCCCGTGGCCGTCGTAGGCCGGGATCCGCGCGCCTCGGGAGAGTTTCTCGAGGCCGCCGTGGTCGCCGGCCTCGCGGCGTCTGGAGTGGATGTGCTGCGCCTCGGCGTGCTGCCCACCCCGGCCGTCGCCCACCTCACCGCCGCACTCGGCGCCGACCTCGGCGTCATGTTGTCGGCCTCGCACAACCCGGCGCCGGACAACGGCATCAAGTTCCTGGCCAGGGGCGGCTTCAAGCTGTCCGACGCGGTCGAGGACGAGATCGAGCGTCGGCTGGGCGAGCAGTGGAGTTTTCCGGTCGGCTCGGCCGTGGGGCGGGTGCGGGACGCGTACGGTGAGGCCGACCGCTACATCTCCCACGTGCTGACCACGGTGAGCGCGCCGCTCGACGGCCTGTCGATCGTGGTCGACTGCGCGCACGGCGCCGCCCACATGGTCGCCCCGGAGGCGCTGGTGCGCGCGGGAGCCAGGGTCGAGGCCATCGGCGCCCGGCCCGACGGCCTCAACATCAACTCCGGCCACGGCTCCACCCACCTGGACAAGCTCCAGCAGGTGGTCGTCTCGCGCGGGGCGGACCTGGGCGTGGCCTACGACGGTGACGCCGACCGCTGCCTGGCGATCGACCACACCGGCGCGATCGTCGACGGCGACCACATCATGGCGGTCCTGGCCGGCGCGATGCACGGCGAGGGTTCGCTGGCCAAGGACACCGTGGTCGCGACCGTGATGTCCAACCTGGGCTTCAAGCTGGCGATGCGCGACGCGGGCATCACCGTGGTGGAGACCGCGGTGGGTGACCGTTACGTGCTGGAACGCATGAAGTCGGACGGCTACAACCTGGGCGGGGAGCAGTCGGGGCATGTCATCATGCTCGACCACGCCACGACCGGCGACGGCCTGCTCACCTCGCTCCACCTGCTGGGCGTGGTCGCCAAGTCGGGTGTGTCGCTCAGGGAGCTGGCCTCGGTGATGACGCCGCTGCCGCAGATCCTGATCAACGTCAAGGGCGTTGACCGGGCCAAGGCCGCCATCCCCGAGCTCGTCGCCGCCGTGGTCGAGGCCGAGGCGGAGCTGGGCGAGACGGGCCGCGTCCTGATCCGGCCCAGCGGCACGGAGCCGATGATCCGCGTGATGGTCGAGGCCGCCTCCGAAGAACACGCCACCCAGGTGGCGGGCCGCCTGGCCGACGTCGTACGCACGGCCTGCGCTTCTTGATTGGGTACGGCACGCCGTGTGCCGTACCCAATGCCTCACGAATGGGATCTCAGCTGGTCGTCCAGGGTCCAGAGGGTCACCTCGACCCCTGTCACGCGGCTGCGGTAGAGGTCTCGTTCGGCGAGGATGCACAGGTCACCCAGGCCCAGCTTGCTGATGATGTCGAAGTCGACGGTGACCCAGCCGGTGCCCGCGCGATCCGGGTTGGCGACCGTGCAGCCCAGCCTGAACTCGTCGCCGCCGTGCGGCGGGCAGCCCGCGATCCCGCCGCGTATCGGGCGTCTTGAACTCGGTCAGCCGCAGCTCGGTCAGGCGCGCAGGCACGATTCCAACACTACAGGTGACCCTACTCGTCGCCCGTGAGGGAGAACGAGCGGAGGCGGTGGCCGGTCCAGAGGACGGCGCCCAGGGTGACGATGATGATGGCCGGGATGGCGAAGCCGAGGCTGACGTCGGTCTTCAGGAACGGTGAGCCGGAGATCTGGTCGGCGATCGACTGGGCCCACTGCTGGATCGAGAACTTGCGGGCGCCCGGCACCAGGTTGCCCACCAGGGACTCCCAGACCAGGGCGTAGATGATGCCTATCGTGACCGCGTGCCGGGTGATGACGCCCAGCAGGAGGAAGACGGCGGCGTAGGCGATGCCGGCCACCAGGGCGCCCAGGGCGAAGCCGGGGGCTATGCCGTCCTCGTTGCGGACCAGCAGCCAGGCCGAGAGATAGGTCGGCACGGCGGCGAACAGGGCCAGCAGCGAGGCCGCCACCAGGAACTTCGTCTGGGCGATCACCGGGCGGGAGATCGGCTTGGACATCAGGTGGATGATGGTGCCGTCGTCGATCTCGGGGGCGATGACGCCCGTGCCGGCGATGAGGCCGAGCAGGGGCAGCATGGTGCCGACGGCGAAGTTCTGCATCAGGAGAATGGCCGAGCGCTGGTCTCCCTCGCCGAACAGGCGCAGCAGGAGGGCCAGGCCGATCAGCGCCATGGGGAGCAGCAGGAGCAGGATGATGCGCCTGCGGCCCAGCAGGGCGCGGTAGGTGATGCCGGCGACGACAGTGTTCATGGCCTTGTTACTCCGTGCGGCGGTGTGGTCATGCTTCTGGGTCCGCGGTGGGGTGTGGTGGCGCCGGGTTGGGGGGTCATCAGGTGCTCCGGGTGATCAGGTAGGAGAAGACGCTCTCCAGGTCCTCGTCCGCCGGGGAGACCTGGTGCAGGTGTACGCCCTCATCGCGGGCGACCCTGGGCAGGAGCCTGGTGAAGCGGAGGAACTCGGTGGCCTGGACCTCCAGGCCGTCGGGGCGCAGGGTGATGCCGCCGGCCGAGTCGTCGCGGATGAGGGCGGCGGCGAGCTTCCTGTCGTCGCTGGAACGGATCCGGAAAAGGTGGGGCCTGTCGGTCATCAGGCGCCTGATCTCGCGGAAGTTGCCCGAGGCCGCGTGCCGCCCGGCCACCAGGACCTCGATGTGCTGGGCGACCCGTTCGACCTCCTCCAGGATGTGGGAGCTGAACAGGATCGTCTTGCCCGCCGTGCCCATCGCACGGATCAGGTCCATCAGGTGCAGACGCTGGCGCGGGTCCATCCCGTTGAACGGCTCGTCGAGCAGCAGCACCGGCGGGTCGTGGACGAGGGCGGCGGCCACCTTGACGCGCTGGCGCATGCCCTTGGAGTACGTCTCGACCTTGCGGTCCTTCGGCTCCTCCATCTCGACCGTGGCCAGCGCCTTCTGGGCGGCTTCGATGGGGTTGGGGAGGCCGTGGAGCCGGGCGGCGGACAGGACGAACTGCCAGCCGGTCAGGAAGCCGTACACGCCCTCCCGTTCCGGAACTAGGCCGATATTTCGGTAAATATGGTGATTTTTCCAGACCCGAGTGCCGTCCAGCGTGACCGAGCCGCTCGACGGGGCCAGGAACCCGGCCATCATGTGCAGCAGCGTCGACTTGCCCGCCCCGTTCGGGCCGAGCAGCCCGGTGACGCCCGGCCCGATCGTCATCGTCACGTCGTTGACCGCCACGACGTTGCCGTACCAGCGGGACACCTGCGCGAGCTCGATCTTCACCGCGAGGCCGCCTTCCTGTAGCGCAGTGCGAGGGCGAGCAGGCCGGCGGCGATCAGCAGCACCAGGATCGCCAGGGAGGCCGGGCCGCTGGGATAGGCGGCGCTCTCGATGGAGTGCGGCGGCGTGCCGAACAACCACGACTGTACGGAGTCCACCAGCCAGAACGGGTTGGCCAGCCACGCCCACGCGGCCGCGTCCTCGTTGCCCGCGGAGTAGAGAGTCCCGTAGATCACCGGCACGGACGCCGAGGACAGCAGGTAGACCGCGATCACGGAGGCCACGCCGAGCCCGCGCCGCGGCGTGAACGAGGCGATGGCCAGCCCGAACGCCGACAGCAGCAGCGCCAGCACCAGCGTCATCAGCATGGAGCCGAGGTATTCCTTGGTCGGCGGCGGCCCGGGCAGGTCGATCAGCAGCTCGCCGGCGTACATGAGCGTCAGCGGCACCCCCACCAGCAGGAACAGCGCCACGCTCATCGCCGTGACCTTGGCGGTGATGTATTCGGCGACGGCGACGGGACGTGACAGGTAGAGAGGCAGCACGCGGTAGCGCAGGTCGGGCGCGACCACGGTGGGCGCCTGCGAGGCCAGGAAGATCGCCACCACGGCCTGCATGACGACGGCGAACCCGCTGTAGGGGATGCCGCGCTGCTGGGCCAGCGCCATCAGCGCGATGGACACGACGGCCGGCAGGAGCATGATGGTGGCCAGCGAGAACGGCATGATCTTGCTGCGTGCCGTGCGGCCGAGGCCGAAGACGCCGCGCAGGCTGTGCACGGCCAGCGCCCGCGTGGCGTAGCCGCGCCCGAGCCGGGGCCCGTCGTAGTGCCGGTAGCCGATGTCGTAGATCTCAGACACCCGCGACCTCCTCCCGGAAGACGTCCTCGATGCGGTGACGGCCCTGCTCCAGGCGGATGAGGCAGAGGTCCAGGTCGACCGTGGCGTCACGGATCGCGTCGTACGTCTCCGGCCCCGCCACCCTGACCACCAGCATGCGGCCCTGCCGCGAGACGGTCTGCCCGCACTCGGCCAGGCGGGCGGCCAGCGGCTCCAGCCCCTCGTCGACCTCGACCGTGACGGTCTGCGTGGCCTGGGTGAACTCGCCGATCGCGGACGAGCGCAGCAGCCGCCCGGCGTCGATGACGATCACGTGGTCGCAGATGCGCTCCAACTCGCCCAGCAGGTGGGAGGTCACCAGCACGCTGATGCCGAACTCGGTGCCGATGCGCCTGATCAGCGTCAGCATCTCGTCGCGGCCACGGGGGTCGAGCCCGTTGGTGGGCTCGTCGAGGAAGATCAGCTTGGGGTCGTGCACCAGGGCCTGGGCCAGCTTGACGCGCTGTTTCATGCCCGTGGAGTAGCCGCCGACGGCGCGGTAGCGCTCTTCGGCCAGGCCGACGTGACGCAGCACGTCGGCGGCGCGTTCGCGGGCGGCCGTACGCGGCAGCCCGGACATCTGTGCGAGGTGGACGACTAACTCGGTGGCGGAGACGTCGGGCGGGAGGCACTCGTGCTCGGGCATGTAGCCGACGAGCCTGCGGATCTCCGCCCCCTGCGCGGTCACGTCAAGATCGAGCACCTTGGCGGTGCCGGCGGTGGGCGGCAGCAGCCCGAGCAGGATCTTGATCAGCGTCGACTTGCCCGCGCCGTTGGCCCCCACCAGACCGGTGACGCCGGCGCCCACGGTGACCGTGAGCTGGTCGACCGCGGTGACGGTGGGGAATCGTTTGGTCAGCCCCTCGGTGGCGAGGATGTGCATGTGCCGGACCCTACCCGTCGCACCATGGCCCTGGCCTCGTTCAGACGGATGAACGATGTCCTCCTCGCGTCCTACTTCTGGCCATGTTTCCATGGGACCCGCACCGTCGCCGTCCATCGGACATTGATGGGTTGTTGACGCCGGTACGCGAGGGTTCCTCGCATGATCCGGTTCAGGTGTCACGACGACGGTGCGGAGTGCTGGTTCGCCGATATCGACGACCAGGAGTGCGGGGGCAGGTTGGGGCGTTATCTGGTCGAGGAGGCGTTCAGGTCCGGCGGAGCCGTACCCGACGGACGGAGTGGTCGGCGTCCTTCTGCAGGACGAGATCGGCACGGCCTCTGGTGGGGGCGATGTTCTCGATCAGGTTGCGTTCGTTGATGTCGCGCCAGACGTTGACCGCGAAGGCGGTGGCCTCGTCGTAGGAGAGCTCCGCGATGTGCCGGAAGTACGACTTCGGGTCCTCGAAGGCGGTGCGGCGGAGTTTGTGGAAGCGGTCGACGTACCAGGTGCGGATGTCCTCGACCTTGGCATCGACGTAGATGGAGAAGTCGAAGTAGTCGTTGACCGCGAGGGAGGTGGGCGGGGCGGGTTGGAGGACGTTGAGGCCTTCGATGATCAAGATATCCGGATTTTTCACCGCTTGGGTCGCGCCGGGAACTATGTCGTACTCAAGGTGACTGTAGACCGGTGCGTACGCCTCCGGTGTGCCCGCCTTGACCTCCGCCACGAACCTGACCAGCGCCCGCCGGTCATAGCTCTCCGGGAAGCCCTTGCGATGCATGATCCCCTTGGCCTCCAGCACCGCGTTGGGGTAGAGGAAGCTGTCGGTGGTGATCAGCTCCACGTGCGGATGCTCGGGCCAGCGGGCCAGCAGCGTGTGCAGCAACCGGGCAGTGGTCGATTTCCCGACCGCGACGCTGCCCGCGATGCCCAGAATGTACGGGACCCGCTCCCCGGGATGACCGAGGAACGCGCTCAGCACGCTGCTGCGTTGTTTGGACCCGGTGAAGTGCAGGTTGAGCAGCCGGGTCAGAGGAAGATAGATGTCGGTGACTTCGGTGAGATCGATGGGGTCGTCGACGCCGCGTAGCTCTTCCAGCTCGTCTGCGGTGAGAGTCAAGGGCGTGTTCTTGCGGAGCTCGCTCCACCGCTCCCTGCTCAGTTCCACGTAGCCGTTGTTCACCTTGGCAGCGTAACGATCCCTGGTCCGCTCGATCATGGGTGGGGTGATCCGTGGAAGTCCACAGCCTGTGGATAAAGACGTGGGATTACCGAGACTCAGTTCGGGGAAAGAATGCGTTTCTGTCGCTGTGGGGGTTCGGGGCGGGGAGATCTCGTGGACCGTCGTCGCTTCATCTCCGCCATGGCCGCGGGCATCGCCGGGCCCTTCGCCGGCGTGGCGTGCGCGGGTTCGCGGGGAGGCGCCAAACCGGTGTCGAGCGGCTACGGGCCGCTGCGGCCCGTACGCGACCTGCGGGACGGGAAGGTGCGGCTGCACCTGCCGGACGGATTCCACTACCGCTCGTTCAGCGCCGCCGGCGACGAGTTCAGCGACGGCTCCGCCGTGCCGGGCGGACACGACGGCATGGCGGCCTTCCCCGGGCCCGACGGCACCGTCATCC
This sequence comes from Nonomuraea sp. B12E4, assembly GCF_039871825.1. Lineage (NCBI taxonomy): Bacteria > Bacillati > Actinomycetota > Actinomycetes > Streptosporangiales > Streptosporangiaceae > Nonomuraea > Nonomuraea sp. B12E4. The sequence continues at coordinate 40,773 of NZ_JBDPME010000027.1, forward strand.
TGATTCGCAACCACGAGATCAACGGCCCGGTCGGCGCGTTCGGCGACAAGGACAGGGCCTACGACCCGATGGCCGGGGGCGGCACCTCGACCCTGCGCGTCACCGCCCAGGGGGAGGTGCTCCAGAGCGCCCCCTCGCTGACCGGCACCATGATGAACTGCTCGGGCGGCCCCATGCCGTGGCGGGCCTGGGTGAGCTGCGAGGAGACGGTCAACGGCCCCGACGTGGGCGACGACTTCTCCGGCGGCGACAACTCCAAGCTCAAGAGGAGGCACGGCTACCTCTTCGAGGTGCCCGTCGGGCGCGCGGCCGACGCCGGGCCGATCAGGTCGGCGGGCCGGTTCGCGCACGAGGCGGCGGCGTTCGACCCCGCAGCGGGCGCCCTCTACCTCACCGAGGACAACTTCGGCTACCCGTCCGGCTGCTACCGCTACCTGCCGCCCCGGCACCCGGTCCAGGCGGGGCGGCTGCTCGACGGCGGCAGGCTGCAGATGCTCGCCGTCAAGGGCGCTCCGCGCAAGGACCTCTCCGTGGGCCAGCCACCGGCCGCCACGTACGCCACCACCTGGGTGGACATCGACGACCCCGACCCGGCGTTCACCGGCGGGGCGGCCAACGACGAGGCCGTCCAGGCCGTGGGCAGGCAGGGCCGTGAGGCGGGCGCGGCCGTCTTCTCCCGGCTGGAGGGGGCGGTCCACCACCAGGGCATGGTCTACTTCGTCTCCACCCAGGGCGGGGCCACCGCGGCGGGCGACCTGCTGCCCGCGGGGTTCGGCCAGGGGCGGGGGCAGGTGTGGGCGTACGAGACGGGCAGCGGCCGGCTCAGGCTCGTCTACGAGTCGCCCGGCTCCTCGACCCTCGACCTGCCGGACAACGTGACGGTCAGCAGGCGCGGCACGCTGGTGCTGTGCGAGGACGGCGACGGCGACAACTATCTGCGCGGGCTCACGAAGACGGGCGGGATCTTCGACTTCTGCCGGCTGCGGCCGATCGACGGCGACCCGGGCGCGGAGTTCGCGGGCTCCACGTTCGGGCCCGGCGGCCGGACGCTCTACGTCAACATCCAGGCCAAGCAGGGCACCTCCTTCGCGATCTGGGGTCCCTGGGAGCGTGGCCTGTTCTGAGTACCCTTGGGTGCTGTGATCCTGGGTATCGGCGTGGACGTCGTGGACATCGCCCGTTTCGAGGCGACGCTGGAGCGCACCCCGCAGCTCCGTGACCGGCTGTTCACCGAGATCGAGAAGCCCCTGCCGGTGCGGTCGCTGGCCGCCAGGTTCGCCGCCAAGGAGGCCGTGGCCAAGGCGCTCGGCGCGCCCCCGGGGCTGGGACACCTGGAGGCCGAGGTGCGCTGCGACGACCTGGGCAAACCCGAGCTGCGCGTGACGGGCAAGGCCGCCGAGGTCGCCTACGGGCTCGGCGTCAAGCGCTGGCACATCTCGCTCAGCCACGACGCGGGAGTCGCCGTGGCCTACGTGATCGCGGAGGGATAGCTTCGGATCATGCGTACCGCCTACACCGCCGACCAGATCCGGGCCGCCGAACACGAGCTCATGGCGCGGCTGCCCGAGGGCACGCTCATGCAACGGGCGGCCGCGGGGCTCGCCGCCGCCTGCGCCGACCTGCTCGGCAGGGTCTACGGCAAACGCGTCGTGCTCCTCGTGGGCAGCGGCGACAACGGCGGGGACGCCCTCTACGCGGGCGAGCGCCTGGCCAGGCGGGGCGCCTGGGTGGGGGCGGTGCTGGCGGGGTCCAGGGCGCACGAGGCCGGGCTGCGGGCACTGCGCGAGGCCGGGGGGCGGGTGGTCGGCCAGGAGGAGATCGAGCGGGCCGACCTGATCATGGACGGGCTCGTGGGCATCGGGGCGACGGGGGCGTTGCGGGAGCCGTACGTGCCGGTCGTCCAGGCGGCTAACGCGGCCCGCGGCCCGATCGTCGCGGTGGACGTCCCGAGCGGCGTGGAGGCGAGCACCGGCCGGGTGCCGGGGGCGGCCGTACGCGCCCGGATGACCGTGACCATGGGGGCCTACAAGACCGGCCTGCTGGTCGATCCCGGGGCGGCCCACACCGGGACGCTGACGCTGGTGGACATCGGCCTGGGCGTCCACCTGCCGGATCCCGACGTGGCGGCGCTGACCGGCGGCGACGTGGACGACCTGCTGCCGCGGCCGGGTGGCGAGTCGGACAAGTATCGCCGCGGGGTGCTGGGGGTGGCGGCCGGAAGTGACGAGTTCACCGGCGCCGCCGTGCTGGCCGTGGGCGGCGCGTTGCGGGCCGGGGCGGGCCTGGTGCGCTACGCCGGGCCGGCCGCGCCGGTGGCGCAAGTGCGGGCGCGCTGGCCGGAGGCGGTGATCACCGAGCTGGACGAGCCCTCGCTCGACGGGGTCGGCCGGGTGCAGGCGTGGGTGCTCGGGCCGGGGCTCGGCACCGGCGACTGGTCGCACGAGCTGGCGGCCAGGGTGCTCGCCTCGGACGTGCCCGTGCTGATCGACGCCGACGGGCTGACCCTGGTGGCCGGGGACCGGGCGCTGCTGCGGCGGAGCGCGCCGGTGCTGATCACGCCGCACGCAGGGGAGCTGGCCCGGCTGATCAGGGCCGACCGCGACGACATCGAGGCCGCCCGGCTGGAGCATGCCCGCCGGGCGGCGGCCGAGCTGGGTGTTACCGTGCTGCTCAAGGGTTCGACCACGGTGGTGGCCGAGGATGCCAGGCCGGTGCGGGTCAACACCACCGGGACGTCCTGGCTGGCCACCGGGGGCACCGGGGACGTGTTGTCGGGCGTGGCGGGGGCCCTGCTCGCCCAGGGGCTGAGCTGCTACGACGCCGCCTCGTGCGGGGCCTACGTGCACGGGCTCGCCGGCCGGCTCGCCGCCGACGGCGCCCCGCTGGCGGCCGCCGACGTGGCCGCCGCCGTACCCGCGGCCATCCGCACGGTGAGCGGTGAGAGCGGCTGACCTCCGCCCAGGTCCGAACCCGGCCTTGAACCCGCCCGACGGCCGGATCGCCTCGCGGCCGGACAGCCGGGCTTCCAGCGGCCGGACGGCCGGCCCCCGTGGCGCCCCCGAGGGTGGAAAGTAATCGCCGACCTGGGGGCGAGCGGTGAGAATCATGCTCGACCACAGCTCTGAGCTGCCACACTAGAAGGATGTACTCCCCGATGGCGACCCCGGCGCAGGCCCGCATCGACCTGGACGCGATCAGGTTCAACGTGGCCATGCTCAAGGAGCGGGCCCGCGGTGCGGAGCTGATGGGGGCTGTCAAGGCCGACGCCTACGGGCACGGGCTGGTGCCCTCGGCCGAGGCGGTGCTGGAGGGGGGCGCGAGCCGGCTGGGCACCGCGTTCGTCAGGGAGGCGCTCGCGCTGCGGGCCGGCGGCGTGACCGCGCCGATCCTGTCCTGGCTGGTCACCCCCGAAGAGCCGCTCGACGAGGCGCTCCGGGCGGATGTCGAGCTGTCGTCCTCCGGCGTGGGCCTGCTCGGCGAGATCGCCGCCGCGGTTCGGCGCACGGGGATCACCGCGAAGCTGCATCTGGAGGCCGACACCGGGATGAGCCGGGGCGGGTGCCCGCTGGCCGGCTGGCCGGAGTTGCTGAGCGCGGCGCTGAAGCTGCGGGCCGAGGGCGTCGTCGAGATCGTCGGCCTCTGGTCCCACTTCGCCTGCGCCGACATCCCGGGCCATCCGTCGATCGTGCGGCAGATCGAGGAGTTCGAGGCGGCGCTGAAGCTGGCCGAGCAGGTGGGCGCCGCGGGCTCCCACGTGATCAGGCACATGTCCAACTCCGCCGCCATCATGACGCTGCCCGACGCCCGCTACGACCTGGTCAGGCCCGGCATCGCGATGTACGGCCTGAGCCCCATCCCCGAGCTGGGCGACTTCAACCTCAGGCAGGCGATGACGCTGGTGGCCCAGGCGGGCCTGGTCAAGCGGGTGCCCGGGGGCGCGGGGGTCTCCTACGCCCACCTCTACACCACCGCTCGCGAGACCACGCTCGGGCTCGTCCCGCTCGGCTACGCCGACGGCATCCTCCGGCACGCGACCGGCCGGGCCCAGGTGCTGGCGGGCGGGCGGCGCCGGACGATCGCCGGCCGGGTGTGCATGGACCAGTTCATGATCGACATGGGTGACGACCCGCTGTCGGCGGGCGATGAGGTGGTGCTGTTCGGGCCTGGTGACGGGGGCGAACCGACCGCTCAGGAGTGGGCGGATACCCTCGGCACGATCACGCATGAGATCGTGACGAGGATCGGCTCGCGCGTGCCGCGAGTCTACGAGCGGAGGAGTCCCAGGTGCACGAGCCCCACGTGATAAGCCTCACGTGAAAGGGACTCCGAGTGACGAAGAGCACTTCGCGGCGGTAATGAGCGGAGAAGGATCGGGGAGATGACGACGACAACACGGCGCAGGGTAGGAATCGCCGGCGCGCTCGTCGGTGCGGCTTCCGCCGGTGTCGCGGCGGCGGCACTGGCCAAGCGCTACGCGGTAGGCCGGATCCGGCTGCGCCTCGACACCGAGGCGAGCGAGCCGTTCGGTGAGTTGCGGGGCAGGGAGCGCACGCTCGTCACCTCCGATGGCAAGGCGTTGCACCTGGAGATCGACGGCCCCGAGGACGCGCCTGTCACCGTCGTCTTCTGTCATGGCTACTGTCTCAACCTGGAGTCCTGGCACTACCAGCGCAAGGACCTGCGCGAAAACTACCGCGTCGTGCTGTGGGACCAGCGCTCGCACGGGCGCTCGGAGCGCGCGAGCGCCGACGAGAGCACGATCGACCGGCTGGGCGACGACCTGGCCGAGGTGATCGAGAAGTTCGTGCCCGGCCCGTGCGTGCTGATCGGCCACTCCATGGGCGGCATGACGATCATGGCGCTGGCCGACCGCTATCCTGAGCTGTTCGGCGAGCGGATCCGCGCGGTGGCGCTGATCGCGACCTCGGCGGGCAAGCTGGCCGAGCTGACGCTGGGCCTGCCCGCGATGGTGTCCAAGGCCGTGCACAAGGTCGCCCCGGTCACGGTGTCGATGCTCGGCAAGCGCGGCGCGCTGGTCGACAGGACCCGCAGCGTGGGCAGCGACATCGCCTTCCTGATCACCCGCTACATGGGCTTCGGCGACTCCAAGAACGTCAGCCCGACCGTGGTCGACTTCGCCGAGTCGATGATCAGGGCGACGCCGACCGAGGTGTTCGCCGACTTCTACCCGGCGCTGATGAACCACGACAAGCTCTCCGCGCTGCACGTGCTCGACCCCGTGCCCACCGCGATCCTGGTGGGCGAGCGCGACTGGCTGACCCCGCCCGACCACAGCAGGGCGATCGCCTCGGCGCTGCCCAACGCCCAGCTCACCGAGGTGCCCGACACCTCGCACCTGATCCAGCTCGAGCGTCCCGGCGTGGTCAACGACGCGCTGCGCGACCTGGTCAAGCGGGTGGAGGTGTAGTGAGGCTCGCGACCGCCGAGGACACCCGCGCCTTTGGTGCCCGCCTGGCCGCCCGGCTGCGCCCCGGGGACCTGCTCGTCCTGTCCGGCTCGCTCGGCGCCGGCAAGACCACGCTCGTGCAGGGCCTGGCCGAAGGGCTCAAAGTACGCGGCCCGATCACCTCGCCCACCTTCGTGATCGCCCGGGTGCACCCGTCGCTGTGCCAGGGCCCGCCGCTCGTGCACGTGGACGCCTACCGTCTGGGCGGCGACCTGGAGGTGGACGACCTCGACCTGGACGCCTCGCTGGAGGAGTCCGTCACCGTCGTGGAGTGGGGCGAGGGGCTGGTCGAGGGGCTGTCCGAAGACCGGCTGGAGATCCACATCGATCGCGAGGCCGGCGACGAGGCCCGCCTCGTGACGCTGCGCGGCGTGGGCGCGCGGTGGGCCGACACGCCGTCTGAACCGCCAGAAGGTTAAAATCTCAGCCATTTTCCGTTAGAGCTGGCACCCTTGACGCACCAGGCCGACCGGCTGAATCATGATCGTTGGCATGGGATTCGCCCAGAATTTCTGGGTATCAGGAGGGGCGACGTCCACATTTTCGGTGGATGCTTGGTGCAAGACGGCAAAGTGGGGTGCGGCCGGTGCTCAAGGTCAGGCGAGTCGCGTACGCGGGAGCCATCGTCATGGTCGGCTTGACCGGCTGCACGGCCTCGGCGGAGTCGGAGCCGACACCCAGCCCCTCCTCGACCGCCACCTCCACAAACGCACCGACGAGCACGGCCAGTCCTCGGACCAACACCACCAGGCCGACCATCCAGGTCCAGCTCAACCCCGACCGCGTCACCGCGGGTGAGACCTCCACCGTGTGGATCCTGGCCAACTGCCCGGTCCCGACCGGCGGCCCCGCGCACACCGGCACCGCCACCTCCAGGGCGTTCGTCAACGGCGTCACGCTCAACCCGGTTCCCCCGCAGCGGGGGGCCAGCCCGACCCCGACCGGCGTGAGCGGCGGCTCCCCCTGGGTGCGCGGCGAGGCGCGGGTCTCAGGAACGGTCCGGCGCGACTCCTACCGGGTCGACGTCAAGTGCGACGGCACCAACGACATGGGCCGGGCCACGCTCCGGGTCGTCGCGGCCGAGTCCGAGGACGAGCCCACGCGAGTGCCCACCAGGGCGCCCCGGGCAGGCGGCGGTGGCACGTACGCCAAGGACGTCGAGGAGGGCTCCACGGTCCCGATCGGCCCCGCGGCGGCCCTCATCGGGCTGGGGCTGGCCGTCGGCGTCGGCGTGGCCGTCAAGCGTCGCCGGTCGTAGTCCCATGGCCCGCCCAGGACGGGTGGTGCTCGCGGGTGCCGTGACGGGGCTGCTGCTGGTGGCGTTCGGCCGGGGGATGCAGAGCGACAACACCACCCCGGTCGCCGACATCGTGCCCGAGAGCATCGACATCCCCTCGATCGACGTGGACGCCCCGCTGATGAAGCTCGGCCTGGCCAAGAACGGCGAGGTCGAGCTGCCCCCGTACGAGAAGCCGAAGGTCGCCGGCTGGTACTCCGGCAGTGCCGTGCCCGGCGAGAAGGGCGCCTCGGTGATCATCGGTCACGTCGACACCAAGACCGCCCCCGCCGTGTTCTACAAGCTCCGGCAGTTACGCAAGGGCGAGACCGTCAAGGTCGAGCGCAGCGACGGCAAGGTCGTGCGGTTCAAGGTGGACTCGATCGAACAGGTGCACAAGGACAGCTTCCCGAGCGAGCGCGTCTACCTGGAGGACGGACTCAAGCTGGTCACCTGCGGTGGCAAGTTCGACTATGCCCAAGGCGAATACCTGGACAACATCATCGTGTACGCCTCGAAGGCGTGAAAAACCGCTTGTGCCCGGCGAGACGATGGAGACATGAGCGTTGACACCAACCCGCCGGCGTCCGGGGTGCGCGTGCCCTGGCGGGAGGTCCATCCCCTGGTGCGCGAGGCGGTGGCGGAGTTCCTCGGCGGAGCCGTCGTCGAGGCCCGCACCCAGCCGGGTGGGTTCTCCCCGGCCGCGGCCGTCCGGGTGCGCACGGAGGGGGGCAGGCGCGCGTTCGTCAAGGCCGTCGGCCCCGAGCCGAACCCCGACAGCGTGCGCATCTACCGCGACGAGCTCAGGATCGCCGCGGCGCTGCCGGAGTCGGTGCCCGCCCCCCGGCTGCTGACCGGGCTGGAGGTGGCGGGCTGGGTGGCGCTGGTCTTCGAGGACGTCGAGGGCGCCCACCCGGCGATGCCATGGCGGCGTGACCAGCTCGACCTGGTGCTGGCCGCCATCGAGCGGATGTCGGCGACGCTCACCCCCTCGCCGATCGACGTGCCGGCCATCGGCGACGCCCTCGACCTGTCCTTCCGCGGCTGGCGCGAGCTGCTGAAGGAGCGCCCCGACGGGCTGGACCCGTGGGCGGCGCGGCACCTCGGCGCGCTGGCCGAGCTGGAGTCCGGCTGGGCCGAGGGGGCGGCGGGCGACACCCTCGTCCACGGCGACCTGCGGGCCGACAACATCCTGCTGGCCGGCGACCGGGTCTATCTCGTGGACTGGCCGTGGGCCTGCGTCGGGGCGCCCTGGGTCGATCTGGTGGGCATGCTGCCGTCGGTCGGGATGCAGGGCGGGCCGCGCCCGCAGGAGGTGTTCACCGACCCCGATCCGGCGGTGACCGCGTTTCTCGCCGGGCTCGCCGGGTTCTTCATCTGGGGCGGGCGGCAGCCGGATCCGCCGGGCCTGCCCACGGTGCGGGCCTTCCAGCGGGCCCAGGGCGCGGTGGCGCTGGAGTGGCTGAAACACCGTACCGGCTGGGCGTGACCTTCTCGGCGGGTAGGCTAAACAGTCGTGCTGGTCCTGGCCTTTGATACCGCGACGCCCGCCGTCACCGCTGCTCTTCACGACGGCGGGCGCGTGCTCGCCGAGTCGACGACGATCGACGCCCGGCGACACGGCGAGCTGCTCGTGCCCACCATCGAGACCGTGCTGAGAGAGTCGGGCGCGGCGCTGCGCGACGTGACCGCCATCGTGGCGGGCAGCGGCCCCGGTCCCTACACCGGGCTGCGGGTCGGGCTGATGACCGCGCAGGGCCTTTCCACCACGCTGGGCGTGCCCGCCTACGGCGTGTGCACGCTCGACGCGGTCGCCTACGGCAGCGGGCTCGGAGAGCCGTTCCTGGTGGCGACCGACGCGCGGCGCAAAGAGGTGTTCTGGGCGCGATACGCCGACATGCGCACCCGGCTCGCCGGGCCGTTCGTGGACCGGCCGGCCGAGGTGCCGGTGCAGGGGATGCCGGTCGTGGGAGCCGGAGCCGCCCTCTATCCGGAAATCCTCGGACATCAGGGTGACGCTCCGCTCTACCCGTTCGCGGGCTCCCTGGCCGCCCTGGCGGCCGAGCGCCTGGCCGAGGGCACGCCGCTCGACCCGCCGCGCCCGATCTACCTGCGCAGGCCCGACGCCGTGGTGCCGGGCGCGCCCAAGCGGGTGACGGCGTGAAGCTCCGGCCGATGACCATGGGAGACCTGCCGGCCGTCATGGCGATCGAGCGGGCCACGTTCCCGCTCGACGCCTGGAGCGAGGGCATGATGCGCGGCGAGCTGGCCGAGATGCCCCGCACCCGGCATTACGTGGTGGTCCTGGTGAATGAGGAGATCGTCGCGTACGCCGGGCTCGCCGCCGCCGCCGACCAGGCCGACGTGCAGACCATCGCGGTCCTGGACAAGCACCAGGGCACCGGCATCGGTGGCGCGATGCTGACCGAGTTGCTGGCCGAGGCGCGCCGCAGGGGAGCGCTTGAGATCTTCCTGGAAGTGCGTGCCGACAACCCGCGGGCGCAGGCCGTCTACCGCCATTTCGGGTTCGAGGACATCGGCACCCGCCGCCGCTACTACGACGACGGCACCGACGCGATCATGATGAGAAGGAAGCTCGATGACTGACGAACCCCTGGTCCTGGGGATCGAGACGTCCTGCGACGAGACCGGCATCGGCATCGTCAGGGGCCACACCCTGCTGGCCAACACGATCGCCTCCAGCATGGACGAGCACGCCCGGTACGGCGGCGTGGTGCCCGAGGTGGCCTCACGCGCCCATCTGGAGGCCATGACGCCGACCGTGGAGGCCGCGCTGGCCGCGGCCGGGCTGAAGCTCTCCGACATCGACGCCATCGCCGTCACCGCGGGGCCGGGGCTGGCCGGGGCGCTGCTGGTGGGTGTGGCCGCCGCCAAGTCCTACGCGCTCGGCCTCGGGCTGCCTCTTTACGGCGTCAACCACCTGGCCGCCCACGTCGCCGTCGACCAGTTGGAGCACGGGCCGCTGCCCAAGCCGTGCATCGCCCTGCTGGTGTCCGGCGGCCACTCGTCGCTGTTGCTGGTGCCCGACGTGGCCGCGGACGTGATCTCGCTCGGGTCCACCGTGGACGACGCGGCCGGCGAGGCGTTCGACAAGGTGGCGCGGGTGCTCGGCCTGCCGTTCCCGGGCGGGCCGCACATCGACCGGGCCGCCCGCGACGGCTCCGGCACGGCCGTCACGTTCCCCCGGGGCAAGATCGACGACGGCACGCTCGACTTCTCCTTCTCCGGGCTCAAGACGGCCGTGGCCCGCTGGGTCGAGGCCCGGGAGGGCGCCGGCGAGTCGATCCACGTGCCCGACGTGGCCGCCTCCTTCCAGGAGGCAGTGGTCGACGTGCTGACCCGCAAGGCGCTGCAGGCGTGCAAGCGCTACGACGTGCACGACCTGCTGATCGGCGGCGGCGTGGCGGCCAACTCCCGGCTGCGGGCGCTGGCTCAGGAGCGGTGCGACGCGGCCGGCGTACGGCTGCGGGTGCCCCGGCCCGGGCTGTGCACCGACAACGGCGCGATGGTCGCCGCCCTGGGCGCCGATCTGGTGTCGGCCGGCATCACTCCCTCCAGCCTGGAGATCCCCGCCGACTCCTCGTTGCCGATCACCACGATCCACGTCTGACCCCGGCCCCGCCTGCTGGGGCAGGGGTCAGGTGGCCCACGTCGTGAGCCCGCGGGCCTGGGACGCCCTCTGGCGCCCGCTCAGTCCTTGGCCCTGATCGGGCGTAGCAGCGCCTCCGCCAGGGCCAGCATGGTCTCCTCCAGGGCGCTGAGGCGCCTGGTCAGGTCGTCGGTGGCGGGCTGGACGATGCCGGTGACCGTCTCGGTGAGCTGGTCGCGGTCGGGCCGGGTGTGTACGAGCTCGGCGAGGGTGTCCGCGGCGGCGGTCAGGCGGTCGGCCTGCTCGCCGGCCTGTGAGCGGATCAGCTCGCCGACCCGCTCGGGGATGGCCAGGATGGTGGGGAGCTGCCCCACCCGCTGATTGACGGCCTCGATGCGGTCGTCCACCGACTCCAGGTGCTCGCCGGCCTGCTGGGCGCGGGCGGCCAGGCCGTTGAGGTGGGTGTCGAGGCCGTTGAAGCGGCTGTCGAAGGTGCCGAACTGGCCCTCCACCGCGTCGAGGCGGCCGATCAGGTGCTCCTCGGTCTCGACCAGTCGCTCGTCGATGGCGTCGATCTGATTGTCGAGCTTGTTGAAGCGGCCCTCGCTGCGGGTGGCGCTCTCGCCGACGCGCTGCTCGGTGCCGGCCATGCGCTCGTCCAGCGAGGTGAAGCGGGCGTCGATGCGTACGTCGAGGGCGTCGAAGCGGTCGTCGTGCCGGCCCAGGTGGCCGTCCACGGTGCTCAGCCGCTTGGTGAACCCGCTGAGCTGGCTGTCCATGGACGTGAGCCGCTTGTCCACGCCGCCCACCCGGCCGTCGATGCCGTCGAGCCTGGTGTCGATGTCGGCCAGGCACTCGTCGGCGGACTCCAGGCGGCTGTCGAAGCCGGTGAGCCTGGTGTCGAGGCCCGTGAGCCGGCCCTCGGCCCGGTCGAGCCGGGCGTCCACGCTGCTGAGCCGGGCAGCGAGGCGCTGCTCGCTCTCGCCGACCTGGACGGCGAGGTGGCGGTCGGTCTCGTCGAGGCGGGCCGCGAGGCGCTGCTCGGTCTCGGTCAGGCGGGTGGTGAGCTGCTCGTCGGCCTCCCTGAGCCGGGTGACGAGCCGCTCGTCCGCCTCGACCAGGCTCGTGGCCAGCCGCTGGTCGGTCTCGTCGAGCCTGGTCGAGAGGCGCTGGTCGGTGTCGTCGAGGCGGGCGGACAGGCGCTGGCCGGTCTGGTCCAGGCGGGCGGTGAGCCGCTCCTCGCCGGCCTGCACCCTGGCGGTCAGTTGCTCGGTGGTGCCCGCGAGCCGGTCGCCGATGCCCTCCGACAGGTCGCTGACCACGATCTCGACCCGGTCGGTGCGCCCGGCTAGCTCGGACATGGACTTGTCGAGCCTGGTGAACCGGCTGGCGGCCGCCTCCATGCTGGAATTGAGGCTGGCCAACTGGGCGGCGAAGTCGGACATTCCCTTAGTGATGCCATCAGTGGTGTCGAGCACTGACTGTAGCCGTTTGAGTGCCTCGTCCACGTTGTCGCCCACGGTGCCGAGGTCGGCCGAGAGACTCGGCAACTCGGCGACCGGAGCCATGTGCGCGTCCACCTGGCTCACCCGGTCGCCTACGGCGTCCACATGGTCGCGCACGGCCTCAACGTGCTGGGCCAGCCCCTCGGCCCACATCGGCGGCTTGGCGGTGATGTCGTCCAGCCTGCCGCTGACCGCCTCCAGGGTGCCGCTGAGCCCGCCCAGTTCGCGTTCGCGCACCTCGCGCAGCAGCCACTCCATGCCTTCGAGCCGCTGGCGGATCTCGTCGAGCACGGCCCCCTGGGTGCGCTGCTCGTAAACGTGGTCCTGGGCGGCGCGGTTGAGCAAGTCTCGCATTCTCTCGGAGACGGCTTGATGCGCGCCTGCCTGAAGAAGGGTGGTGTGGTTGGAATTGTCCACCAAAAGCTCCTTCGCTCGCCGACGGTCTGCCGCGCAGCTTTGGGTAGGTCCGGTTTGCAGTTGAAAGAGCGAGAAAGCGGATAACCGCATTAGGGGGAGAACTCCCGCCCGCCCACCTTAGCCTTTCGATCAAGGTCCGGCAGGGGTGAAGTGAAAGATCGTGTTAACGGAGTAATGGCTGATTTGACGGTGTTCAAGCAGGTGGAGGAGCGTTACAGATAAGGACCGATGGTTTGTCCACTATCCGGGTCAGGATGATTACCGCGGAATTGTCGCCGTTCAGCCGGAGGTCCGTTCTGAGGCGTTCGATATCGACGGCCGAACCGCGCTTCTTGATGGTGACGTTGCCGACCTGTCGCCTGCGGAGCTCGGCGCGCAGCTTTTTCAGGGAGAACGGCATGGCGTCCGCTATTTCGTATCTCGCCGCCCACGGGGTGTCCACGGCGGTGTCACCGGTGATGTAGGCGATCATCGGATCCGGCAGGCGGCCGCCGACCAGTTCGGCCACCTCGCCGACGAGGTGCGCGCGGACGGCGGCGCCGTCGGGCTCGTAGAGGTAGCGCCCGACCGGGCCGGCCGGGGCCTCGGCGCCGGTGGCCGTGAGGGTGTGCCCGCCGGGCAGCAGAGTGGCTCGGCGGACGCCCGCCGGGCCCTTCCACAGGGTGGCCTCCTTGACCTCGCCCTTGAAGGACACCCACTCGGCCTCGGCGTCCCCGGGGATGAACTCGTACGGGATGCCGGGGGCGACCTTGAGGCAGGCCAGGCGGGCCCGGGCGAACAGGTCGAGCACGACGGGCCAGGGCGGGGAGTAGGCCATGGGGTCGAACGTCCGGCCCCTGCTCGTCCGCCGGGCCGGGTCGGCGAACAGGACGTCGTGCTCCTCCGGGCGGACGCTCGCCGCATCCGCCACGGACACGCCGGCGGGCAGGCCGAACGCCTCGGCGTTGGCCCTGGCCACGGCCGCGGTCAGCGGGTCGGTGTCCACGGCGGTCACGGTGCAGCCGGCGCGGGCCAGCGCCAGCAGGTCACCGCCGATGCCGCAGCAGGCGTCCACCACCCTGGGCCCGGGCCGGTCGGGCTCACGGGAGGTGTGCTCGTGCCAGGTGGCGATGCGGCGGGCGCGGTGGGCGGCGACCTCTGCCCGGGTGGCCTGCTCCAGGCCGTGGGGCGTGAAGTACATCCGGCCGGCGTCCGCGCCGAACTTGGCCCTGGCGCGGTCCCTGAGCCGCGCCTGGGTGAGGGCGGCGGAGGTGAGCGCGGCGTCATATGTCCTGCGGAGCCTCGTGGCGGCGGCGACCGGGTCGGCGGCGGTGAGCTCCCCGGCCTCGGCGAGCGCCCGTTGCCCGCGCGGGGTCAGCAGGTCGGCGAAGGCTTCGAGGTTCACGGATATTGACGTTATCGTCCTGGTAGAGCGCTCGAACCGGCGCGTCGTAAGGGAACGGGAGGCCGCCGGGAGCGGGGATCTCCGGTCTGATCGCTCACAGCAGACGCGTTCGTGTTGACTGTCAAGCCCCTCTTGCATATGTTTCCTGTTGGCACTCTCCCCTTGAGAGTGCCAACGTGCGACGAGGCAGGTCTGACACCCGCGACGGCAGGCCCAGCTGGTCGCCTCTTCTAGATCATTCAAATCTGAAGGGGAGGTCCGATCGTGACGACCGCCACCAAGGTTCCCGTTAAGCCGCTCGGCGACCGCATTGTGGTTCAGCCGCTTGAGGCCGAGCAGACCACCGCTTCCGGCCTGGTCATCCCGGACACCGCCAAGGAGAAGCCGCAGGAGGGCAAGGTCCTCGCGGTGGGCCCGGGCAACTGGGACGAGGACGGCGACAAGCGGATTCCGCTCGACGTCTCGGAGGGCGACATCGTCCTCTACAGCAAGTACGGCGGCACCGAGGTCAAGTACGGCGGCGAGGAGTACCTCGTGCTCTCCGCCCGCGACGTTCTCGCGATCATCGAGAAGTAAGTCGGATGTGTCGAGCCCCGGGCGCTCATGTGGGCGGCCGGGGCTTTCGACGCGAGGAGAGGACTTTCAGCTATGGCGAAGATCCTGGAGTTCAACGAGGACGCCCGCCGCGCGCTCGAGCGTGGCGTGAACGCCCTCGCGGACGCCGTGAAGGTTACCCTCGGCCCGCGTGGCCGCAACGTCGTCATCGACAAGAAGTTCGGTGCGCCGACGATCACGAACGATGGTGTGACCATCGCTCGTGAGATCGAGCTGGAGGAGCGCTACGAAAACCTCGGCGCCCAGCTCGCCAAGGAAGTTGCCACCAAGACCAACGACATCGCGGGCGACGGCACCACCACCGCGACCGTCCTGGCCCAGGCCATGGTCCGCGAGGGCCTGCGCAACGTGGCGGCCGGCGCCTCGCCGCTGTCGCTGAAGCGCGGCATCGACAAGGTCGCCAAGGAGATCAGCGACAAGCTGCTCGCCTCCGCCCGCACGGTCGAGGACAAGAAGGAGATCGCGAACGTCGCGACGATCTCCGCGCAGGACGCGCAGATCGGCGACCTGATCGCCGAGGCGTTCGACAAGGTGGGCAAGGACGGTGTGCTCACCGTCGAAGAGTCCAACGCCATGGGCATGGAGCTCGAGTTCACCGAGGGCATGCAGTTCGACAAGGGTTACCTGTCGGCCTACATGGTGACCGACCCCGAGCGGATGGAGTCGGTGCTCGAGGACGCCTACATCCTGCTCACCCAGGGCAAGATCGCCTCCATCGCGGACTTCCTGCCGCTGCTGGAGAAGATCGCCCAGACCAAGAAGCCCCTGGTCGTGGTGGCCGAGGACGTCGAGGGCGAGGCCCTGGCCGTGCTGGTCACCAACAAGATCCGCGGCACGTTCACCTCCGTGGCCGTCAAGGCCCCGGGCTTCGGCGACCGCCGCAAGGCGATGCTGCAGGACATGGCCATCCTCACCGGCGGCCAGGTCGTCAGCGAGGAGGTCGGCCTCAAGCTGGAGCACGTCGGTCTCGAAGTGCTCGGCACGGCCCGCCGCATCGTGGTCACCAAGGACAACACGACCATCGTCGACGGCGCCGGCGACGCGCAGGCCATCGAGGACCGGGTCAAGGAGATCAAGATTGCCATCGAGCAGTCCGACTCCGACTGGGACCGCGAGAAGCTGCAGGAGCGCCTGGCCAAGCTGGCCGGCGGTGTGTGCGTGCTGCGTGTCGGCGCCGCCACCGAGGTGGAGCTGAAGGAGAAGAAGCACCGCCTGGAGGACGCGATCTCCGCGACGCGCGCCGCCATCGAGGAGGGCATCGTCTCCGGCGGTGGCACCGCGCTGATCCACGTCTCCAAGGAGCTCGACGACCTCGGCCTGACGGGCGACGAGGCCACCGGTGTCGCCATCGTGCGCCGCGCGCTGGTCGAGCCGGCCCGCTGGATCGCCGAGAACGCCGGTCTCGAGGGCTACGTGGTCACGCACAAGATCGCCGAGCTCGAGGCGGGTCACGGCCTCAACGCCGCGACCGGTGAATACGGCAACCTGATCGACCAGGGTGTCATCGACCCGGTGAAGGTCACGCGGTCGGCCGTGCAGAACGCGGCTTCGATCGCCGGCATGCTGCTCACCACCGAGGCGCTCGTGGTGGACAAGCCCGAGGAGGAGGCCCCGGCCGCCGGCCAGGGTCACGGTCACGGCCACGGCCACTGACCTTTCCTGCTCATCACGGCCTGCATCCTTGAGGGATGCGGGCCGTGTGGTTTTTGCGGGGGTGTGCCGGGGGGCTTGCGGAGCCGGGGTGGCAGGCGGCTCGTGAGGTGGCGGACCGGCGACGGCGGAGGGAGCAGGGGTGCGGTATCGGCGGGCGGTGGAGCGGTTGCGGATGCTCGCCGAGGCGTGCGAGCAGACCAGGCGCGTGCCGGTGGACGAGCCGTTCCTGCGGGAGGCTTACGTCTTCGGCGCGCTGCTGGACGGGGCCGATCCGATCGAGGAGATCGAGGTCGTCTTCGTGCTGAACCTGCCGCCGGAGGAGGTGACCTGGGGATCCCACCCGCCGGGCACCGCCTGGCTGGTGGACTTCCTGCGGCTGGACCGGGGCGGGGTCGCCTTCTGGTGGCGCTCCCACCAGGATCCGGTCGGAAACCCGTTCATCCGGGGGCCGGTCCGGTTCTGGTCGCTGGACGGGGTTGAGAAGGCCGTGCTCGACGCCCTGGGGGAGCGCCGGTTGGACCTGGCGCGCCGGGTGGCGCCCGCGGCCGGGCAGGAGCGGGCCGAGGCCGCCGGCGAGCTCAGGACGGCTCTGGAGCATCTGCGGGCCGTGCACGGGTCCTACTGGGACCGGCGGTGGCGGCGGGAGCATCGCGGGCTGGGCCGATATCCGGAGCACCATCTGTGGGAGGCCGTCCAGGGGTATCTGGATCTGCTCGACGTACAGGACGATCAGGCGGGATGACCGGGGGCGCCCGGCTGTCAACCATCGGGCGCCGGGTCGCGACCTCCGGTCGTACCGGCGGGTGGGCGCCGGTGCCTAGCGTGCCGAGCATGTGTTCACGACAGAACGGGATCATGGCGAGCCTGGGCGCCGTGGCGCTCCTGCTCCTACCGGCCTGCGGGACGGCCGTCCCACAGGCCGGACGCCCGGCGGGGGCCGGCGCCGCCGGACCGGTGGTGGCGCTCGACAGCGGCAGGATCTGCGGCGCCGACGACGACGACGTGCTGCGGTTCCGCGGCATCCGCTACGCGAAACCGCCCGTCGGCGCCCTCCGCTGGCGGCCGCCCCAGCCCGTGGCCGCTTGGCCGGGCGTCGTGCCCGCGACCACCTCCGGCCCGGCCTGCCCGCAGGCGAGTCCGAATCCCAAGGAGAGCAGCGATGCCGAGGACTGCCTCACGCTGGACGTGACCGTGCCGCGGAAGGCGGCTCGCGGGCCCAGGCTGGTGATGGTGTGGCTGCACGGCGGCGGCTTCAACGCCGGCCGCGGCGCGGACTACGACCCGCGCCGCCTGGCTGCCGAGGGCGGCGTGGTGGTGGTCACGGTGGAGTTCCGGCTCGGTGTGCTCGGCTATCTGGCGCGGTCAAGAGTTACGTCTCCCGCCTGCTCGACAAGCTGGGCCTGGCCAACCGGACCCAGGCCGGCCTGCTCGCCCACCGGTCCGGCCTCCTCGACGACGGCTAGCGGACGCCGTCAGGCCAGTGGACGTGTATCGCCATGGCGGCTTCTGGGGGGAAATGGGGGGGAAAGGTGGATTATTGGAGTAAACCGGGAGTGAGCGATAAGCGTCTGGGGGCTGGCAATTGTCGTGCATTCCGGGTTATGGGATGAAACATTATGTCAGCAGTTAAGGCTTAGTGTGGTCATTTGATTACTGGTGGTTATCGTCGCTTCAATGTGACCAATCCGTAGCCGTTCGCCATGACGACAGGCCGGATCAGTGCGGGCATCATGCCTATCGTGAGCGAGGGAAGCGTCGCCGACGCCAAAATTGGGGTAAGGCTCGCGTCGAGACTTCCGGCACGGACGGATGACTCCGACCTTAGAGAACTGACGAGCCTCGCCGTGCAGGGAGATCGCAGTGCGATCGAATCCCTGCTCGGTGAGTTGCGTCCGATGGTGGTGCGGTATTGCCGCGCCAGGCTGGGCAGGGTTTCTGGGCAATATCACATTGCCGATGACGTAGCTCAGGAGGTGTGCATCGCGGTCTTGTCCGCGCTGCCGCGATACCGGGACATGGGGCGGCCGTTCGCCTCCTTCGTGTTCGGGATCGCCTCGCACAAAGTGGCCGACGCGTTGCGGAGTTCGGTGCGGTCCGCCGTGCCGACCCAGGATCTGCCCGACGGCCCGGATGACGGGCCCGGGCCCGAGGAGACGGTGGTCCGCTACATCGAGGTCGAGCACGCGCGCAGACTGCTGGCCCGGCTTCCGGAAAACCAGCGGGAGTTGCTGTTGTTGCGGGTGGTGTCGGGGCTGTCCGCTGAGGAGACCGGTAATGTACTCGGTATGTCACCAGGTGCGGTCCGCGTCGCCCAGCATCGGGCGCTGGCCAGGTTGCGGCAGATGGCGGAGCTGGAGTCAGCTTGACGCCAGAGGACGAGACCGACGCGCTGCTTGATGCGCTCGGTCGTGGGGAGATGCCTGACTCAGCCGATCCAGCGGTGCGGGTGCTGGCCGTGCTGCTCGATGATGTCGGTCAGCGGCGTTCCTCCGTGTCGATGACGCCATCGACATAGCCTCTGGCGTACTCCCAGCTGACATAGTCGGCCGGGTCAGGGTGAAAGGCCGGTTCGTGGACCTGGGGCTGGCCTTTCTCGATCATTTGTCGTAGGTTGCCGCGCAGCAGCTCCCAGTCGAAGAAGTGCTGCTCGCCGCATTCAGGGCAGTCGAGCACGAGGCCGAGCACGCCCTGCGGTTCGAGCAGGGAGCGAAAGACCTCGACGTCGGCGAGGTCGGTGATGGCCTCGTCACGCTCGGCCGCGGTGAGTGGCTCGGCGTCGTCGAGCGCGCCCATCGCCGAGGAAGGGTCGTTCGGGTCGTCCGCGAACGGGTCGCGGGGGACGTCTTCCAGCACCTTCCCACCATATGACCGATGCGGCCCGAGCGGTGGGTAATACCTCAGCCCATGAGGGCCACTGCCCGCTTCCGGCCATCCCGGCAGCGGCCGGGCCGTTGCTCGCCGTGCGGCTCAGGTGGTGTTTTCGGCGATGTCCGGGCTCAGCGGAGCCAGCCGCGTCTGGCCGCCTCCGCGCCGGCGTGGAAGCGGGACTGGGCGCCCAACTCGGCCATGGCGTCCGCGAATCTGGCCCGGACCGTACGCACCGAGATCCCGAGCTGGCGGGCTATCGACTCGTCGCACATGCCCTGTGCCGCCAGGCGCAGCACCCGGATCGCCCCGTCGCCCCGGCGCCCCCAGGGCAGGGGCAGGGCCTTGGCCCACAGCTCGTCGAAGAGCGTCCGCAGGACGCCCACGACGACCGGGGTGCGTACGAGGTAGAAGTTGTAGGCATTGTCGGGCAGGTTGCCGCCCCACACGGAGGGCAGGCCGGCGACCTCCGGGCCCGCGGTCATGAACCAGCTCGGCACCCGGTCCAGCGTGCGTACTTTGCCCCCGGTTTCGAGCAGGCGGGTGAGTTGGTCGCGGACGCCGGGCAGCATGAGAGTGGAGACCGGGACGACGGCATGAACGGTGAGAAGGTTTCGTTTTTGCGCATCAATCCAGGGATCCGCAAATTTGCGGGCAAAATCGATCATAGTGCGTTCGTCGGGAATGCCGGTAAGTAATGTCATCGGCGGCGACTGAATGGCGATGCCCACGACGCTCTCGTACAGGATGTCGGCGCCGCTGGCCATCTCGACCATGAAAGAGCCGCTCTGGTAGTCGCGCCCGGCGTCATAGTCGCGAATCAGGCCCCGGATCGAGCCGAGCGCCGAGTCGATCATGCGGCTTTCCGCGGCCAGCCGGTCGAGCCGCTCGGCGATCACCCGCCCCAGCGCCGCCGCGGGATGCCTGGCGAGATAGTGGCCGGACTGCTCGTGGATCACGCCCAGCTTGACGAGGTCGTCGAGCTGGTGACCGACCTTCTCGACCGGATCGTCCATGGCCAGCGCGATGTCGGTGCGGGTGGCTCGGTGCAGACGGAGAACCGCCGTGTACAGCGCGCTCTGGGCAGGGTCGAGACCCAGCGTCTCGAAGGGGTCGGACACGGTTCGGGGCTCGTTGGGCATTATGGGCGGCTCCGTTGGGGGGACACGGGCGTGCCGCGAGGATAACCCCGCATTACTTCCGTGTCTTCTCGTTGCGATGACTCGTCGGCGCGGACATGCAACTTCGTGCAATTGCACGTTTTCACATTGCGGTGTTCCGTTGAGTAACGCAGGCTTTACCTAGCGTCGGCATCCGGAAAAAGCACGGCGGGGCGGGCCATCAGGACGCGGAGGGGGGTTCGGTGGCGTGACGCGCCGCCATGCTCGGATGCCGGTGGCCGGAGGATGGGACGGATCACCGACCGTTCCATCCCCCGGCACTTTTTTGATGCCGGGGGTACGACGGGCCGTGGGGGTCATCGTGCTCCCGGCATCAGGCGGGTCCCCTCGCCTCCCCTGCGGGATCGGGCCCATGGTGCCGGTGAGGCCCTGAAGACGGGTTTGGCGGCAGGCCCTAGACTTGTGTCAATCAGCACAGATGGCAGGAGGGGCCGCAGCATGTCCAAGTTCACCGAGGTGGGATTGACCTTCGACGACGTGCTGCTGGTCCCGGCCTATTCAGATCTCCAGCCGGGTGAGGCCGACACCAGGTCGCGCCTGTCCCGCGGCATCACGCTGTCCATCCCGCTGGTCTCCGCGGCCATGGACACCGTCACCGAGGCCCGCATGGCGGTCGCCATGGCGCGGCAGGGCGGCATCGGCATCCTGCACCGCAACCTGTCGGTCGAGGAGCAGGCCCAGCAGGTCGACCTGGTCAAGCGGTCCGAGGCCGGGATGGTCACCAACCCGGTGACCTGCAGCCCGGATGACACGCTGGCCGACGTCGAGCGGTTGTGCGCGACATACCGGATCTCGGGTGTGCCTGTGACGGACGAGTCCGGCACGCTGGTGGGGATCGTGACCAACCGCGACATGCGCTTCGAGACCGACCACTCGCGGCCCGTGCGCGAGGTCATGACCAAGATGCCGCTGGTGACCGCGCGGGTGGGGGTCTCGCGCGACGAGGCGTTCGCCCTGCTCGGACAGAACAAGATCGAGAAGCTGCCGCTGGTCGACGCTGACGGCCGGCTGCGCGGGCTGATCACGGTCAAAGACTTCACCAAGAGCGAGCAATATCCGCTTTCCACCAAGGACGCCGACGGCCGGCTCATCGTGGGGGCGGCCGTGGGCGTCGGCGGCGACGCCGAGATCAGGGCCAAGGCGCTGATCGAGGCCGGGGTCGACGTGGTGGTCGTGGACGTGGCCCACGGGCACTCCAAGGGGCTGGCCGACATGATCGCGAAGGTCAAGGCCAACAGCAAGGTCGAGGTCATCGGCGGCAACATCGCCACCAGGGCCGGCGCCCAGATGCTGGTCGACGCCGGGGCCGACGCGGTCAAGGTGGGCGTCGGGCCGGGCTCCATCTGCACCACCCGGGTGGTGGCCGGGGTCGGGGCGCCGCAGGTCACGGCCATCTACGAGGCCGCGAAGGCGTGCGGGCCGGCCGGGATCCCGGTGATCGGCGACGGCGGGCTGCAATACTCCGGCGACATCGTCAAGGCCATCGCCGCCGGGGCGGACACGGTCATGCTGGGCTCGTTGCTCGCCGGCTGCGAGGAGTCGCCCGGTGAGCTGATCTTCATCAACGGCAAGCAGTTCAAGTCGTACCGGGGGATGGGGTCGCTGGGCGCCGTGCGCAACCGCGAGCGCGGCGGCACCTCCTTCAGCAAGGACCGCTACGCCCAGGCCGAGGTGGGCGGCGAGGACAAATACATCCCCGAGGGCATCGAGGGTCAGGTGCCCTACCGGGGCCCGGTGGCGGCCGTGGCGCACCAGCTCGTCGGCGGGCTGCGCCAGGGCATGTGGTATGCGGGCTGCCGGACGATCACGCAGATGCACACCGACTGCGAGCTCATGCCGATCACGGCCGCCGGGCTCAAGGAGAGCCACCCCCACGACATCCAGATGACCGTGGAAGCTCCGAACTATCACAGAAGGTAACTTCATGACTCAGCAGGTGGAGATCGGCCGGGGGAAGACCGGGCGGCGGGCATACTCACTTGACGAGATCGGTCTGGTGCCATCGAGGCGCACCCGTGACCCGGAGGAAGTCTCGATCGCCTGGCAGATCGACGCCTACCGGTTCGAGCTGCCCGTGGTCGTCGCCCCCATGGACAGCGTGGTCTCACCCGCCACCGCGATCGAGATCGGCCGGCTCGGCGGGCTCGCGCCGCTCGACCTCGAAGGGCTCTGGACCCGCTACGAGAACCCGTCGCCGCTGCTGGAGGAGTGCGCCACCCTCGACGCGGCCGCGGCCACCAAGCGGCTCCAGGAGATCTACGCCGCGCCGATCAGGGAGGACCTGATCGGGCAGCGGATCGAGGAGATCCGCGCCTCCGGGGTCACCACGGCCGTGCGGCTGTCGCCGCAGCGCACCGTCCAGTACCACAAGGCCGTGATCGACGCGGGTGTGGACATCTTCGTCATCCGCGGCACCACAGTCTCCGCCGAGCACGTGTCGGGGCGGGCCGAGCCGCTCAACCTCAAGCAGTTCATCTACGAGCTGGACGTGCCGGTCATCGTGGGCGGCTGCGCCACCTACACCGCCGCCCTGCACCTCATGCGCACGGGCGCGGCCGGGGTGCTGGTCGGCTTCGGCGGCGGTGCCTCGCACACGACCCGCAACGTGCTGGGCGTCGCCGTGCCGATGGCCACGGCGATCTCGGACGTGGCGGCGGCGCGGCGCGACTACATGGACGAGTCGGGCGGGCGTTACGTGCACGTGGTCGCGGACGGCGGCATGGGCACGTCGGGCGACATCGCCAAGGCCATCGCGTGCGGCGCCGACGCCGTGATGGTGGGCTCGCCGCTGGCGCGGGCGGCCGAGGCGCCCGGGCACGGGTTCCACTGGGGCTCGGAGGCCCACCACCCGGACCTGCCGCGGGGGCGGAGGGTCGAGTTCGGCACGGTGGGCACGCTGGAGCAGATCCTGCACGGGCCGTCGAGCGTGGCGGACGGCTCGATGAACCTGATGGGGGCGCTCCGGCGGACGATGGCCTCGACCGGCTACTCGGACATCAAGGAGTTCCAGCGGGTGGAGGTCGTGGTCGCCCCGATCCAGCGCTGAAACACCTGGGGCGGCCCGTCCGTGGCTGAGGGGCCGCCCAATGGTGAAGTAATGTTCCGGTATGGAGTCCCTTGAGGAGAGAGTCGCCCGGCTCGAGGAACAGGTGGCCCACCTGCAGCGGCTGCTCGGTGCCGATTCCAGGGGCGGTGCCGTCCAGGCTTCCGCGGGCGGTGCCGTCCAGGCCAGGGGTCCGCGCCTGCCGCCGGAGTTCTACGACGCGTTGCGCGGCGGCAAGACGGTTACGGCGATCAAGATCTACCGGCAGGCGACCGGGGCTTCCCTGCTGGACGCCAAGCGCGCGGTCGAGATGATGGCGCGGGAGGCACGCGGCTGATGCCGCCGGAGGAAGTTGTGATGACGCGGCGTCGGGTGTGCGTGGTCAGGGGCCAATCGGGGGATCGGGCGTGAGGTGGCGGGGCAGCTCGCCCGGGCTGGTGACCTCGTGGTGCTGACGGCCAGGGACCTGGGCAAGGCGGAGAAGGCCGCCGCCGAGCTGGGCAGGGCCCTGGAGACAGGGCGGTCCGGCGCGGGCGGGGTGGTGGAGGCGTGGCAGCTCGACGTGTCCGACGCGGGCTCCGTCGAGCGGTTCGCCCATGATGTCGGCCGGGCGTACGGGCGGGTGGACGTGCTGGTCAACAACGCGGCCATCCACTACGACACGTGGCAGCGGGCCTCCGAGGCGGATCGGGAGGTGGAGCGTGCTCTGGGCGGTGGACCTGCCCGGCAACGGGCCGACCGGCGGCTTCTTCCGCGATGGCCGCCCCGTCCCGTGGTGATCGAGGCCGGACGGCGATCGGGTGGGCGTGTGAGCGTGGTCACGCGCGGGCGTGGCGGCGGCGGTGGGCGCGCTGGCGGCAGGCGTTGCCGCAGAAGCGGGCCGGGCGGCCGGTGCCGGTGGAGGGGATGGGGGAGCCGCACTCCGCGCAGCTAGTTTCGTTATGTTTCGTTACGGCAGTCGGTCTGAGCCCGTCCATGACGATGGACGTGATGCGCCCGGACCCGACGGTGGCGAAGCCGGCCATGGCGGCGCAGCCCGCGACCAGGCCCATCACCTCGGTCGCCGTCACGTCGGGGCGGACGGCCCCGGCCTCCTGGGCGCGCGACAGCAGGGCGGCCAGCGCGGCCCGGTAGCCGTCGCGCGCGTCCGGTGCGGCCGACAGCCGCGCGTCCGAGGCCAGTGACTCGCACAGCGCCTTGTTGTAGCCCACCTGCTCGACCGACCGCTCGAAGGCCGCGAAGAAGGCCCCGCCCGGGTCGGAGCGGCCGGTGTGGGCCAGGGCGGAGATCTCCTCGACGAGTCGCTCGACGCGCTCGCGCACCACCGCCGCGAACAGCGACTGCTTGTCGGGGAAGTGCCGGTAGAGGGTGCCCGCTCCCACGCCGGCCTGGCGGGCTATGGCGTCGAGCGGCACCGACGACCCTTGCTCGGCGAACGCGGCCTGCGCCGCCGCCAGGATCTGGGCGCGGTTGCGGCGGGCGTCCGCGCGGCCCGCGACGGTCATGTGGCGGCTCCAGGATTGACAACCGGAACGAATGTTCCGTAACGTCTAAGCGGACAGTGCGTTCCGAATTCTAGTTCACCTTGGAGGTATGTGATGTCGTCCGCACGAGAGATGGCCGAGCGGTTCCTGGACACGCCGATCGGCGGCGGGCTCGCCGACCTGTACGCCGAGGACTCGGTGATCGAGATCCCCTTCGTGCCGGAGGGCGTGCCGACCAGGTTCGAGGGGCGGGAGGGGCACCGGGACAGGTTCGAGCGGGCGGCGAGGACCATCCGCCGTGACAGGGTCGACAACGTGGTGATCCACGAGACCGCCGATCCCGAGGTGGTCGTCCTCGAATACGACCTGCACAGTACGCTCATCGGCTCCGGCCGGCCGGTCGTGCTCTCGTACATCATGGTGATGCGCGTGCGGGACGGGCTGATCGTGCACTCGCGGGACTACGGCAACCCGCTGGCCGCGGCCAGGTTCCGGGAGGAGCTCGTAGGGGAGTTGAAGTCCGAGCAGACTTAGCACCGGCCGTCGCCGAT
The DNA here is from genome assembly GCF_039871825.1 of Nonomuraea sp. B12E4. Classification (NCBI taxonomy): domain Bacteria; kingdom Bacillati; phylum Actinomycetota; class Actinomycetes; order Streptosporangiales; family Streptosporangiaceae; genus Nonomuraea; species Nonomuraea sp. B12E4. The sequence continues at coordinate 65,824 of NZ_JBDPME010000027.1, forward strand.
CGGCCAGAGGCCAGGAGACATGCGCAGGCTTCTGACCAGCGCTGTCGAGCGGCTGGGGCCCTGGCTCGTGTCCTAGCATGCGGACATGGCCGATCTCCAGCACACGCACGAGCTGGCTTACGACGACGACGTCGTGACCAAGCGGTTCGTGGACAGCAAGCCGGGCGCCGCCGAGCGTGAGTGGCGGGCGCTCACCTTGCTGGCGGAACATGCACCCGGGCTGGCGCCGGAGCCGATCATGTTCGAGGAAGGCGTCGTGCGGATGTCCAGGATCGCCGGAGTGCCGCTGCGCGGGCTGTTCGAGCGCGGCGTGCACCTCGCGGCCATGGCCGACGCCCTGGCCGAGCTGTACGCCGCCGTTCCGGCCCAGGTTCTGCGGACCCTGCCGGTGCGCCCGTGGCAGCGCCAGGCGGTCGTCGACTGGGTCAGCCGGCGGGGCGCCGGCTGGCGGCCCCGGGACCCGCTGTCCGACCGGGCCGTGAAGGAGGGCCTGCGCTGGCTGGAGCGGTGGTCGCCGGGCGAGGCGGGGATCACCCCGGTGTTCGGGGCAGGGGACGGCAATCTGGCCAACTTCCTGTGGGACGGCAGCCGCGTACGCATCGTCGACTTCGAGGATTCCGGCCGCAGCGACCTGGCGTACGAGCTGGCCGAGCTGGCCGAGCACGTGTCGATGTGGGTGGACGGCGAGGTGGAGATCGCCCGCCGCTTCGAGCTGAGCCCGCACGAGGAGCGTCGGATGCGCGAGTGCCGGAAGGTGCAGGCGCTCGTCTGGTTGTTCCTGCTCTCGCACGAGCACCCGCGCAATCCGCCGGGGACCTTCGAGCGGCAGGTCGAACGGGTGCTGGCAACATTGGGCGCGTGAGACTCGCGCGCCCTGAGGACAGAGCTGAAGTCGAGCGGCTGGTGCACGCCGCCTACGAGCCGTGGGTCGAGGTCGTCGGCATGCGGCCGCTGCCGATGGAGGCCGACTACGCCGCGCTCATCGCCGCGGGCCACGTGCACGTCACCGACGACCTCGACGGGCTCATCGTGCTCGTGCCCGAGGACGGCGTGCTGCTGGTGGAGAACGTCGCCGTACGCCCCGACCGCCACGGCAGGGGCATCGGGCGCGGGCTGATGGCCCACGCCGAGCGGGAGGCGCGCCGGCTCGGGCTGCCCGACCTGCGCCTCTACACCAACGTCAAGATGACCTCGAACATCGCGCTGTACGAGTCGCTCGGCTACGTCGAGACCGGCCGGGCGGGGATCGAGGGCCGCTCGGCCGTGCTGATGCGCAAGCGGCTCAGCTCGTGAGCACGCCCAGCAGGTGGGTGACCTCCCTGGCCACGGCGTCCCGGCCGGCTTTGACATATTTGCGGGGGTCGACCACCCGCTCGTCGTGGGCCAGGTAGTCGCGTACCGCTCCGGTGAACGCCTTGTTCAGGTGGGTCGCGATGTTGATCTTCTTCATGCCGTGCCGTACGGCTTCGCGCAGCACGTCGTCCGGCACTCCGGACGAGCCGTGCAGCACCAGCGGCACGGGCACGGCCGCGTGCAGCTCGGCGACGAGCTCCAGGTCCAGCACCGCGTCCTTGGTGGTCATGGCGTGCGAGGTGCCCACGGCCACGGCCAGCGCGTCCACGCCGGTCCTGGCCACGTAGTCGACCGCCTCATGCGGTTTGGTACGGGCCCCGGGCGCGTGCACCCCGTCCTTGCCCCCGACCTCGCCCAGCTCGGCCTCCACCCACACGCCGCGTTCGTGGCACCAGGCGGCCACCTCGGTCGTGGTGCGGACGTTGTCCTCGTCGGGCAGCGCCGAGGCGTCGTACATCACCGAGCCCAGCCCCAGCTCCACCGCCTCCTCCACGAGTGCGCGGCCGGTGGCGTGGTCGAGGTGCACGGCCACCGGCACCTCGGCGCGCCTGGCGACGGCGAGCGTGGCCTGGGCGAGGGGCTCCAGGGCGCCGTGGTAGCGCACGCAGTTTTCGCTGATCTGCAGCACGACCGGCAGGCCCAGGGCCTCGGCGCCGGCCACGATGGCGGTGGCGTGTTCGAGCTGGATCACGTTGAACGCGCCCACCCCGGTGGGTGACGCGCCGATGATGTCGCCGAGGGCGGCCAGGGGCATGACGTGTGCTCCTTACGTGATGATGATCTGGGGGTGGATGTCGGCGTACACGTCCCGGTCGAACTCGCCGGCCACCGGCGCGGCCACGGCGGCCGCGCCCAGCGCCGCCGCCCGCCGCAGCCGCTCCGGCCACGGTGCCGACTCGGCCAGGCCCAGCGCCAGCCCCGCCACCAGCGAGTCGCCGGCGCCGGTCGGGTTTCCCGCCACCTCGTACGGCATCCGCGCCCGGAAGGTCCCCTCCCCGGTCACGGCCAGCAGCCCGGCGGCGCCCATGGACACGACCACCGACTCCGCGCCCTGGTCGCGCAGTGCCCGCGCGCCCTCGGCCGGGGTGCCGCCGGGCACGGCCCTGGCCAGCTCCTCCGCGTTGGGCTTGAGCACGGCGGGCCGGCCCCTGGGCGCGTGGCGCAGCGGCTCGCCGTCGGCGTCCACGATGGCGGGCACGCCCCGGTCGGCCGCGATGGCGGCCAGGGCGGCGTAGGTGTCCAGCGGGATCCCGCGCGGCAGGCTGCCCGAGATGACCACCACGTCGGCGCCGGACAGCAGCGAGGTGTAGCACCGGGTGAAGTCCGCCAGCTCGCCCGGCGTGACCTCGGGCCCGGGCTCGTTGAACAGGGCCGTCCGCCGGGACCCGCCCTCCGCCCGGCCGCCGGACGCCTCCGGGCCCTCCGGTGTCGCAGGCGTGCCGGAGGGCCCTGTCGGCGGGGTCTCCGAGACCGCCAGGGTCGTGCGGGAGTCGGCGGTGATGCCGGTGAGCGCGCTGGGCAGGCCCGCCGCCCGCAGGTCCGCCTCGATCGCCTGGCCGATGGGACCGCCCACCAGCCCGCTGACCAGCACGTCCTGGCCGAGCGCGGCGAGCACCCTGGCCACGTTGACGCCCTTGCCGCCGGCCCGCCGGTGCACCGCCCGCACCCGGTTGACCCCGTCCCAGTCCACGGCGGGCACCTGGTAGGTGACGTCGAGCGCGGCGTTGAGCGTCACAGTGAGGATCATCGCGGCTCCGAGATCCAGCCGCCGTCCTTCATCACTCCGGTCACCTCCAGCGCGTCGGACAGCACCACCAGGTCGGCCGCCTTGCCGACGGCGATCGAGCCGATCCGGTCGGCCAGGCCGAGCACCCGGGCGGGCGTCAGCGAGGCCACCTGGACCGCGTCGGGCAGGGACATCCCCACCTCCTGGACGCTGCGCCGGAACGCGACGTCCATGGTCAGCGTGGATCCCGCGATGGACTCGCCCTCGGCCAGCCGGGCCACGCCGCCGGCCACCCGCACCCGCATGGGCCCGAGCACGTAGTCGCCGTCGCCCAGGCCGGTGGCCGACATCGCGTCCGTGATCAGCGCGGTCCTGCCGGGCCCCGCCACCTCGTAGGCCAGCCGCAGCATGGCCGGATGCACGTGCACGCCGTCGTTGATCAGCTCGACCGTCACCCGTTCGTCCTGCAGCAGCGCCGCCACCGGTCCCGGGGCGCGGTGCCCCAGCGGCGGCATCGCGTTGTAGAGATGCGTGGCCACGCTCGCGCCCGCCTCGATGCCGGCCAGCGTCTGGTCGTAGTCGGCGTCGCTGTGCCCCACCGCGGCGATGACGCCCTCGGCGGTCGCCAGGCGGATCGTGTCGAGCGCCCCGGGCAGCTCGGCGGCGACGGTCAGCATGCGCACGTGCCCGCGCCCCGCCTTCACCAGCTCCGCGAACTCCCGCGGCGACGGCTCGCGCAGCAGCGTCGGGTCGTGCGCGCCGCAGCGGGCCCTGGCGATGTAGGGGCCCTCGAAGTGGATCCCGGCCAGCAGCCCCTCCTCGCACAGCTCGGCCAGCGAGGCGGCGGCCCTGGTGAGCCCGTCGATCGAGTCGGTCACCAGGCTGGCCATCATCGTCGTGGTGCCGTGGCGGCGGTGCAGCGCCACCGCCTCACGCGCCTTGTCCTGCTCGCCGGTCGGGAAGGAACCGCCCGCGCCGCCGTGGTTGTGGATGTCCACGAACCCGGGCACCACGTGCCGCCCGCCCACGCTCAGGCCGGGACTCGGGGCGGATCCGTGGCCGACATGCGTGATGCGGCCGTCTTCGATGGTCAGCCACCCCTCGTGAACTCCCTCGGGGGTCACGATCCTGGCGTCGGCAAGAGTAAGGCTCATGAAGAAAGGATCACAGATCGCGTGAGGTGCATGGGCTCGTCGGGGTTGAGCCCGCGGGCGAACGCCCTGGCCACGGCCACCCGCTGGGCGCGGACCAGCTCGGCCATCGGGTCGAGCCCGCTCTCGAAGAACGTGGCGCCGGTCCCCTCGACCTGCGCGCGCAGGCCGTCCGGCGCGGTGCCGAGCATCCAGGTCACCCGCCCCGGCGCGGCGATGCTGATCGGGCCGTGCCGGTATTCCATTGCCGGGTAGGCCTCCGTCCACGAGCGGGACGCCTCGCGCATCTTCAGCGCCGCCTCCTGGGCCAGGCCCACCGACCAGCCGGTGCCGAGGAAGCTGAACTGCTCGGCGTTGACCAGCGCGTCGGGCAGCGGCGCGGCCACGGCCCGCTCGGCGTCGTCGACCGCCCCGGCCAGGTCCTCGCCGAGCGAGGCGCGCAGCATGGCCAGTTGGGTGGTGGCGAACCTGGTCTGCACGACCGAACGCTCGTCGGCGTAGTCGAGCACGACGACCTCGTCGGCGGCCGACATGATCGGCGTGTCCGGGTCGGCGGTGATGGCCGTGGTCCTCGTGTCCGTCCTGGCCAGCAGCTCCAGCACCTCGGTCGTGGTGCCTGAGCGGGTGAGCGCGAGCACCCGGTCGTAGCGGCGCCCGATCGGGGCCTCGGAGGCGGCGAACGCGTCGGTCTCGCCGTGCCCGGCCCGTTCCCGCAGCGCCGCGTACGCCATCGCGATGAACCACGAGGTCCCGCAGCCGACGACGGCGACCCGCTCGCCCCGGCGCGGCAGCACGTCAGCGGGCACGTTCGCGACGGCGCGGCGCCAGCACTCCGGCTGCGACGCGATCTCGGCCTCGGTGTGGGTGGTCACCACTTGCCTCCACATGATTGATTGTTTGTGCTGTTTTTATACCAAGAAAGCGCAGTAATGAACACCGTTGGCCTGGCACTCCCGGTTGTGCCACGCTTACCTCTCGACCGTCCCCAGGGAGGCCCTCGTGTCCCGCTACGACCGTTGGAACGGCATCCTGGAGCTACTGGCCCAGGAGGGCAGGCTGTCGGTGGAGGAGGCCTCTCAGGCGCTCGACGTGTCCACCGCGACGATCAGGCGTGACTTCGACCAGCTCGCCCAGCAGCAGATGCTCATGCGCACGCGCGGCGGCGCGGTCGCGCAGAGCGTCAGCTACGACCTGCCGCTGCGTTACAAGACGGCCAGGCACGCCAACGAGAAGCACCGCATCGCGGCCGCCGCGGCCGAGCTGGTCACGCCCGGCGCCGTGGTCGGGCTCAACGGCGGCACCACGACCTCCGAGCTCGCGCGCACCCTGGCCACGCAGTCCGGCCTGGAGAGCGGCTTCACGATCGTCACCAACGCGCTCAACATCGCCGCCGAGCTGACCGTGCGCCGGCACGTCAAGATCGTGGTGACCGGCGGGGTGGCCAGGCAGCAGTCTTACGAGCTCATCGGGCCGCTGGCGACCGGGGTCCTGGAGCAGGTGACGCTGGACGTGGCCTTTCTCGGGGTGGACGCGCTGGACGTCGAGCTCGGTGCCTCGGCCCACAACGAGGGCGAGGCCAGCGTCAACAGCCTGCTCATCAGCCGCGCCGCCCAGGTCGTGGTGGTGGCCGACTCCTCGAAGGTGGGCAAGCGGGCCTTCTCCCGGATCTGCCCGATCCAGCAGATCGACACGCTCGTGACCGACACCGAGCTGTCCGACACCGAGGCCAACCGGCTCGCCGACGCGGGGGTCAAGGTCGTACGCGCCTGAGCGCCGCAGGCGTTACAGGTCCAGTCCGCGGCGGGTAGGTATGGAGGGCAGCCGATCCCAGGGGGAGTCATGACGTCGGGAAGGAGTGTGGCCCGGCTCGGTCCCGCGGAGCGGGCCGAGGCGCTGGCGGACATGTCCAGGCGGGAGCTCGACGTGGTCGTGGTCGGCGGCGGCGTGGTGGGGGCGGGGGTCGCCCTGGACGCCGCGACCCGGGGGCTCGACGTGGCCCTGGTCGAGGCCCGTGACTTCGCCTCGGGCACGTCCTCGCGCTCGTCCAAGCTCGTCCACGGCGGGCTGCGTTATCTGGAGCAGCTCAACTTCGAGTTGGTGCGCGAGGCCCTGCGGGAGCGGGCGCTGCTGCTGCAGCGGATCGCGCCGCACCTCGTCCGGCCGGTGCCCTTCCTGTTCCCGATGACCCACTACGTGTGGGAGCGGCCCTATGTCGGAGCGGGCGTGGCCCTCTACGACTCGCTCGGCTACGCCGCCGGGCTCACCCGGGGGGTGCCGGCGCACCGGCACCTGTCGAGGGCGCGGGCGCTGCGGCTGGCTCCGGCGCTGAAACGGACCGCGTTCACGGGCGCCATCCAATACTGGGACGCGCAGGTGGACGACGCCCGCTACGTGATGACCATGCTGCGCACCGCGGCCACCTACGGCGCCCTGGTCGCGCCGCGGGCCCAGGTGGTGGGGTTCCTTCGGGAGGGGGAGCGGGTCACCGGCGTGCGCGTGCGCGACCAGGAGGACGGCCACCGCTTCGAAGTACGCGCCCAGCAGGTCGTCAACGCCACCGGCGTCTGGACCGACGACATCCAGGAGCTGGTCGGCGGCCGCGGGCAGATCCACGTACGCGCCTCCAAGGGCATCCACCTGGTGGTCCCCAGGGACCGGATCCACTCGCTGACCGGCATCATCCTGCGTACGGAGAAGTCGGTGCTGTTCGTGATCCCGTGGGGCCGGCACTGGATCATCGGCACCACCGACACCGAGTGGACGCTCGACAAGATCCACCCCGCCGCCTCCCGGATCGACATCGACTACCTGCTCGACCACGTCAACGCCGTCCTGTCGGTGCCGCTGACCCGCGACGACGTCGAGGGCGTCTACGCAGGGCTGCGGCCGCTGCTGTCAGGGGAGTCCGACGAGACGTCCAAGCTGTCCCGGGAGCACGTGGTGGCCCATCCGGTGCCCGGCCTGGTGATGATCGCCGGAGGAAAATACACGACTTATCGCGTCATGGCCGAGGACGCCGTCGACGCCGTGGCGCATGGGCTCGACCAGCGGGTGCCGCGCTCGTGCACCGACCGGATCCCGCTCGTCGGGGCCGAGGGTTACCAGGCGCTGTGGAACTCCCGGCACCGGCTCGCCCAGCGCTCCGGCCTGCACGTGGCCAGGATCGAGCACCTGCTCCAGCGCTACGGCTCGCTGATCGACGAGGTGCTGGCACTGATCGAGCACGACCCGTCGCTGGCCAGGCCGCTGGCGGGGGCCGACGACTACCTGCGGGCCGAGATCGTCTACTCCGCCACCCACGAGGGGGCCCGGCATCTCAACGACGTGCTGACCAGGCGTACGCACATCTCCATCGAGACCTTCCACCGCGGGCAGGCGGTAGCGCAGGAGGCCGCCGAGCTGCTGGCCGAGCCGCTCGGCTGGGACGGTGAGCAGGTCAAACGGGAGGTCGAATACTTCACCAAGCGGGTGGAAGCCGAACGCCGCTCCCAGGAGCAGGACTCCGACCAGGAGGCCGACGCGATCAGGCTCGGCGCGCCGGAGATCGTCCCCGTCGTCGCGCCCGAGCACTCATGACCCGGTGTCCCGCCGGCGTGTGTGGGCGGCCCGCGGCGCTGCGGGATCCACGGACCGCCCGTTCCAGGATGGTCATCGGCAATGATCTACCCACGAGGCTTTGATCAAACGTCCGGGCCGGGCCCGGACGTCAGTTCGGTCAGCCCGCCGGCGGGTAGCGCGTGGCGTCGTGCACGTCGAGCAGCGGCTCCTTGACGCCGTCGCCGGAGTCGTCGGTCCAGTTGCCGTTGCCCGTGGCGATCAGCGTGCTGCGTACGGCGAGCGCGCCCGCCCTGGTCGTCGGCTTGTTGGTCCCAGAGGTGAGCAGGCCGGCGGCGCCCGCCACGTGCGGGCTGGCCATCGAGGTGCCGCTGATCGTGGCATAGCCGCCGTTGCGGTAGGTCGAGTAGATGCAGGTGCCCGGTGCGGTGATCTCGACGGTGGCGCCGTAGTTGGAGTAGAAGGCAGAGGTGTCGTCCTGGTCGAGTTCGCTGCGGCAGGACAGGCTGTTGCCGCCGGCGCCGCCGGGCAGGCCGTCGTTGTCGGTCAGCGCCGACACGGTGACCACGTCAGGGTGGTTGGCGGGGAAGAACGAGGAGGTGTTCAGGTGGCTGTTGCCCGCGGCCACGACCACCACGATGCCGGCGTTCGTGGCGTTCGTGATCGCGTTGCTGATGGCGCTGCTGCTGCAGCCCTGGCAGCCGAGGCTGAGGTTGATCACTTCGATGGTCGAGGCGCGGGCCACCACCCAGTTGATGCCGGCGGCGATGCCGGCCAGGCTGCCCGAGCCCGCCGCGTTGAGCACTTTCACGCTGTGGATGCGGGCGCCGGGCGCGACGCCGACCGGGCCGACGGTGTTGTCGAGCGCGCCGACGATGCCGGCGACGTGTGAGCCGTGGCCGTTGTCGTCGGTGCCGGAGTTGTTCACGCACGCGCCGATCACGCAGTTGGCGCGGGCTACCACGTTCAGATCGGGGTGGGTGTTGTCAGATCCGGTGTCGACGACCGCCACGTCCACGTCGATGCGTACGTCGTCGGTGGAGTCGATGTCCAGGTTCGGGTTGGCCGGGCCGAAGATCCGCCGGACACCGGTGGGCACCGTCTGCGGGAAGGCGGAGACCACGGCGTCGGGCTCGACGGTGAGCACGTTCGGGGTCCGCCGGAGCTCCTCGGCGGCGGCCGGGGTCAGGCGGGCGGTGTAGCCCTTGAAGGCGTGCTCGTAGACGCCGATCAGCCGGCCGCCGAGGCGGTCCACCTGGACCTGGGCGTTCTCGCGGGCCGTGGTGCGCAGCCGCGGATCGAGCTCGACGATGTAGGTCTCCTCCTCCGGTGCCGTGACGGCGGAGACGGGTGGGGGCGCCGCGAGTAACGCCAGCGCGGTCACGAGCAGCGCGAGCAGGGGGGTGCGTGATCGCATGACGGCTGCACCTTTCTGGGGTCTGCGAGGTACGGACCCTTGAAACATGAGCCAGGATCAGACTTGCCGCCATACGTATCCGATACGTAAAGCGACTACTTAGTTCTGGTGAGTTGTCGCCGCGAGGTGAGGCCGAGCTTGCGCAGGGCGTTCGCCACGTGCACCTCGACCGTCCGCCGCGACAGGAACAGGCTCTCGGCGATCTCCTTGTTCGTGAGCCCGTCCGCGGCCATCCCGATCACCTGCTCCTCCCGGGGGGACAGGACGCCGACCGGCTGGGCGGGGGCCTCGATCCGGCGGCTCAGCCGGCGCCTGATGGTGGGGGTGATCGACTCGCGGACGGCCTGCCTGGCCAGGGGCTGGCGCAGGCCGTACGCGCCGGGGGTCCACTCGCGCAGCAGGCCGCGCCTGATCGCCTCGGTGAGTCCGCGCTCGCCCTGCTCGGGCAGCATGCCCGCGACGGTGGTCAGCGTGCGCGCGCAGGCCGGCTCCTCCAGCATGGCGGCGGCCTGCACGATTCTGCGCGCCACGGGCGGCAGCGCGTCCAGCCGGAGCCGTACGGCGTCGCGCAGCGCGGGCGGTGTGCCCGGCTCCATGCCCTGGGCCAGCATGCGGGCCAGCTCCTCGATCGCCAGCGGCAGGCCGCCGGTGAGCGGCCAGAGGTCGGTCGAGCCCGGAAGCAGGTGCTTGGCCAGCAGCTCGGTCTCCTCGGGGCTGAGTGGCGGCAGGGCCAGCTCGACGTGGTCGATGCGCGGCGGCAGGTGCGCGATCAGCTCGGTCACCGGGTGGCGCAGGTCCTCGGCACGATAGGTGAGCACGAGGTTGACCGACTCGGGCAGGCAGCGGGCCAGGAACGCCAGCAGTTCCCTGGTGTCCTGGTCCACCCAGTGCACGTCCTCCACCACCAGGGTGATCGGGCGCAGCGCGTCGAGCAGCGACAGCACGCCCCTGAACAGGCGGTGCCGTTCGAGCTGGGCGTTGTGCAGCGGGGGCGGTGCGGGCGGGAGGAGGTGGGCGCATTCCGGCAGCAGCGGGCGCAGCGCGCCGGTGACCGGGTTGAGGCCCCGCGGCGGGCGGGCCGCGCGCAGTGCCTCGACGATCGGCCCGTACGGGAAGCGCATGGGATGGCAGTTGCCGGACAGTACGGGGTGCCCGTTCAGCTCATTCAGCAGGCGGGTCTTGCCGACACCCGCCTCGCCCTCGATGAGGACGATGACCGGAGGGCGCAAGAGAGCGTCATTGAGCTGACGGAGTTCGCGCTCTCGACCCACGAAAGGCATGACGTACCCGCCCGGTCCCGACAACACATTGTCAGGTGATTTTTCATTATTTGTGGGGGTGTGTCCATAGAAGGGTGCTGATTTGCCCCAAGTAAGCAATCATGGAGTATTAGCGGGTCGGAATCCACGCTTGTTCCGCCAGCGTGGCGGCGTCGTTGACCTGGATGCCCTCCAGCGAGACCGTCCACAGCGAGTCACCGATGACCAGCGAGCGCTGGATGCCCGGCTGGTAGGAACGGCCCTCCTGCCGTTGCTCCGGATGCCGGATCATGCCGAGCCGTGACACGCCCGAATCGTCGATCCTCAGCACGAGCGCGCCCGTCCCGGACTCCTGGGTCAGTGGGATCACCGACAGCCCGGTCTTCGGCCAGTACAGGAACGCGTGCGGGTCCCACTCGGCCTCCGAGCCCGAGTCCTTCTGGAAGAACCGCGACAGCCTGCGCGGGACGGCCGGGTCGCTCACGTCGAACAGCGAGACCTGCGCGCCCAGCCGTATGCCCTGCCCGCTGGCCTCCTGGCCGATGCCGATCAGCCGGCCGGGGGCGCCGGGGTGCAGGTAGGCGGAGTAACCGGTGATCTTCAGCTCGCCCGTGACCCTGGGCGTCGCCGGGTCGCGGAGGTCGAGCGTGTAGAGCGGGTCCACCTGCCGGAACGTCACGCAGTAGCCGACCGGGCCGATGAACCTGACCGAGTAGATGCGCTCGCCCTCACCCAGGCCGCCGACCTCGCCCGTCTTGGCCATGGTGTCGGCCCTGAGCACGTGGACGGTGCTGGAGCTGACGCGGTCGCCCGCGGTGTTGAGGGTGGTGGCGACGCGGAGGTGGCCCTCGTACTCCGAGAGGGAGTACTGGTTCAGCAGACGTCCTTTCACCTTGCCCGAGGCCACATAGGCGGGCGGCCCCGGCGAGGAGATGTCGAATCTGTGCACCTCGGTCTCCTCCGGCGGGATCGACGGCCGCGGGCCGGGCGTGACGGTGTCCGGGGGGTCCATGGGCGTGGTGGTGACCGAGGGGTCGGTCGGCGTGGGCTCCGCGGCCGGGGGAGCGGTGCTCGGTGAGGGGGTGGGTGCCACGGTGTCCGCCGGAGGCGTGTCGTCGATCGGCCGCCGGAGGATCGGCAGCCACCAGCGCGGGTTGCTGGCCACGTAGAGGCTGGTGCCGGTGCCGTACACGATGTCGCCGTCGGCCGCCAGGCTGATCGGGTCGGTGCCCGCGGCGGTGAGGCCCCGCGCGAGGTCGATGGTGTGCACGGTCAGCAGCGAGGTGCCGGTGTAGTCGGCGGGGTGGCTGACCCGCTCGCAACCGACGGTCTGCTTCCTGACGGCGCCGGAGGCGTCGGTGATCTCGATCTCGGGCAGCCATGCCTCGATCGGGGCCCGCCGCACCGCGGCCCGGTTGGCCTCGGTCCGCTCGGAGTCCACGAAGCCTTCCTGCCACTCCGGGAACATGATGTCCGGCATGTTGCGGGTGACGAGCCTGACCGTGGAGCCGACCATCCTGGCGTCCAGGTAGCCGCCCTCCACCCGGACCGTGCCCAGGACCTTGGGTTCGGCGGTCAGGTCGACCAGCGTGTACCGGGTGTCGCCCAGGTACGGCCGATCCGCGATCATGCCGCCGTCGTGCAGCAGCACCAGCGCCCGGTCGCCCGCCACCAGCAGGTCGGCGGGGGAGACGACGCCGGTGTTCGGCCTGGCCAGTTCGAGCGTGGCGGTGATCTTCCTGGTGGCGGTGTCGATGATCCGCAGGGTGCCGTCCGTGACCGTGATGACGCGGTTGCCGTCCGTCTTCACCAGGTCCGGCTCGTCCACGCCGGTTTCGTGGACGTTCGTGGTGGAGTGCTCGGGGGCGTTCGCCGTGCTCTGGTTCGGGAGCGTCGCCGCCCTGCTGTCCTTCGCGGCCATCATGGGCCGGCCGGAGAAGAGGCTGTACGGGGTGACGTTGCGCGCGGTGTGTTCACGCAGGCCGGACAGCAGCTCCTCGCAGTTGTCGTAGGCCACCAGACGGACGGCGCCGAGATCGATCTTGGGGGGTGGCGCCGTTCCTCCTGGCGACGAGGTGCAGGCGGCCGTGACCGTCGCGAACGTGACGGCGGTCACGGCCGTCCGGATCAGCGTCTTCATGACCTATTGACGGCTGTCAGGGTCCGGACGGTTCAGGAGACCTTGTTCGGGTTGACGGTGAACGTGGGGCTGAAATCGGTCTTGCCCGGCACTTCCAGCAGTTTGCGCACCAGTTTTCCGGCGAAGTCGACGACCTGGACCTCGTAGTCGGTGTTGTTGTCCTGCTCCCAGCAGTAGAGGTGGCTCTCGTCGTACCAGCCGAGGACCTTGTCGCAGTCGGAGGAGAACTTGCGCCGGCGCTCGCCCGAGGCGGTGTCCCAGATGCAGTGGTCGCCGTCGCCGCCGTTGGGGCAGTTGGTGACGAACGCCTTGCCGGAGGGGGAGAAGATGTCCTGGGTGCCGGCGGCCAGCGTGCCGATGCCCGGCGCGGAGCGGGTGGTCCTGCCCTCGGCGTCGAAGAAGCGCAGGCCGCGGTTCTTCTCGTCGCCGTAGACGTTGACCACGCCCTCTTCGGCGCCGTCGAAGCCGAAGGTCGTCCGCTGGACGGAGGCGTCGGACACGTTGACGGTGGTGGAGTCCTTGGCCGGCACGTCCACGAGGACGAAGCCGGGGTAGAGCCAGTTCTTGCCGCTCTTCCGCTCGATGTTCAGCAGGATCTTGCTGCCGTCCTTCGACCAGGCCCTGATGCTGCTGATCAGCGGCTTCTTGACGGTCTTGATCGTGGTCTTCTCGCCCGAGTCCCGGTCGGTGATCACGACGAAGTCGAAGCCGTCTGAGCTGTAGCTGTGGCCCCGGGCCGCCAGATAGCGGCCGTCGGGGGAGACCAGCGACTCCCAGTTTTGAGCGTATTTAGTGAAATTGCCGTGCAGTGCGCTCCTGGCGTAGTCGACCCAGTCCTCGGTCTCCTTGTCGTAGACCTCGTACGAGGTCAGGACGATGGCGTCGTTCGGGTTCTCGTAGAGGGAGACGTCGGCGCCGGGGAGCGTCTTCTTGGTGCCCGATCTCGGCACGGCCGCCGCCGTCGCGGACGGGCTGGGGGATCGCTTGGCGTTCCTCGACCGGGTGGGCGCCGGGGCCGGGTCCGCCAACGACGCCTTGTCCAGCTGGATGACCACGACCACGCCCGCGAGCACCAGCAGCGCCACCGCCACCGCGGCGCCCGCGATCAGCGGGCCCCGGCTCCTGCTCGGCGGCTGGGGATGGCTGCTCGGATAGGTCGGTTGCGCGTGCGGCCCGGGCGGCCCGGGCGGCGACCATGGGCCGTGCGGGTGCTGGGCGACGGAGCCGGTGTGCGGGACGGGCCCGGGACGCGGCCCGGGGTGCTGGACGGGTCCCGAGTACGGGGGGTGGTGGGGCACCGGCCCGGAGTGCGGCCCCAGGTGCTGAGCGGGCCCCAGACGGGCCGTGGGGCTGGGGCGGGACGCGGGACCGGGCTGTGGCGTGAAGGGCGGGTTGGGCGCGGCCTCCGCGGCGGCCTGGGCGAGGATGCCGGGGTTCGGTTCGGGCCGCTGCAGCAGGCGCATGATCACCTGCTCGGCGGTGGGCCGCTGCGCCGGGTCCTTGGCCAGGCAGGCTGCCACCACGTCACGCAGTTGCCCGTCCAGCACGTCCAGATCGGGCTGCTGGTTGAGCACCCGGTTGATCACTGCGGGCATCGTGTCACTGCCGAACGGCGCCCGGCCGGACGCCGCGAAGATCATCGCACTGGCCCACGAGAACAGGTCGGCGGCCGGCCCGGCGGTCTCGCCCATGATCTGCTCGGGTGCCATGTACGCGGGCGTCCCCACGACCATGCCGCTGATCGTCGCGGTGGCGTTGAGCGCCCGCGCGATGCCGAAGTCGATCACCCTGGGCCCGTCGGCCCCGATGATCACGTTGGCCGGTTTGAAGTCACGGTGCACGATCCCGGCCTGGTGGATGGCGGCCAGCGCGGTGGCGGTGCCGATGGCCAGCCGGTGCAGGACGGACCCCGTGCGGGGCCCCTCCTCCTGCACGATCTGGTGTAACGAGGGTCCTTCGATGAACTCGCTGATGATGTACGGCCGGTCCTGCTCGACCCCGGTGCCGAGGACAGCGGCGGTGCAGAAGGGCGCAACCTGCTGGGCCACCTGGACCTCGCGCAGGAACCGCTCGACGCTCACCTGGTCGCCCGACAGGTCGGGGCGCAGCCACTTGACTGCCAGGTGCGTGCCGGACGGGTCCTTGGCGAGGTAGACGACGCCCTGGCCGCCCTCTCCGAGCCTGCCTTGGAGTTCCAGGCCCCCGAGCCGCTGTGGATCTCCGGGTCGAAGCGGAGCGAAGGATGCCATGTAGGGATTCTGGCCCTACGCCGAGCATCCGCAAAAACTACCTGCGAGTAGCGAGGCGGAATATCCTTCTGTCATGCACGTGACGACCAGCGGTAGGACACGGCACATCACTGCGCCATTTACTGGCGAAAATCTTGCTGAGCTCCCTATATCGGACGCCGATGACGTTCGCCGGGCATATGAGAAGGCCAGGGCAGCTCAGCTCGAGTGGTCGGCGAAATCCGCCGCGGCACGAGCCAAGCCGTTCCTGCTGTTGCACGACGCGATCCTGGACCGCAGGAGCGAGATCCTGGACATCGTCCAGAACGAGACCGGCAAGGCCCGCAAGCACGCCTTCGAAGAGGTGCTCGACGTCGCCGGCTGCAGCCTCTACTACGCCCGCCGCGCCCCCGGGCTGCTCGCCCCCCGCGCGCGCAAGGGCATCTTCCCCGGCGCCACCCGGGTGGCCGAGCTGCGCCAGCCCAAGGGCGTGGTCGCGCTGATCTCCCCGTGGAACTTCCCGCTGGCGCTCGGCGTCACCGACGCGGTGCCCGCGCTGCTGGCCGGCAACGCCATCGTGCACAAGCCCGACACCCAGACCTGCCTGTCCACGCTGTGGACCATCGACCTGCTGGCCGAGCTGGGCATGCCGCGCGAGATCTGGCAGGTCGTGCTCGGTGAGCCGGCCGAGATCGGCGACGCGCTGCTGGACCACGCCGACTACGTGGCCTTCACCGGCTCCACCCGCGGCGGCCGGAAGATCGCCGAGGAGGCGGCCAAGCGGCTCATCGGCTGCTCGCTGGAGCTCGGCGGCAAGAACCCGATGGTGGTGCTCGACGACGCCGATCTGGACAGGGCCGTACAGGGGGCCGTCCGCGCCTGCTTCGCCAACGCCGGTCAGCTCTGCCTGTCCATCGAGCGCCTCTACGTGCACGCCGCGGTGTTCGACGCGTTCGCCGAACGCTTCACCGCGCAGGCCGCCGCGCTCAAGCTCGGCGCGGGCCACGACTGGTCGGTGCAGATGGGTTCGCTGACCTCGCGGCGCCAGCTCGACGCGGTCAGCGCGCACGTGGACGACGCCGTGGCCAAGGGCGCGACGGTGCTGACCGGCGGCCGGGCCAGGCCGGACCTCGGGCCGCTGTTCTACGAGCCGACCGTGCTCACCGGCGTGGGTGAGGATATGCAGCTCTGCCGCAACGAGACGTTCGGGCCGGTCGTGGCGCTCTACCCGTTCGCGTCCGACGACGAGGTGGTGGAGCTGGCCAACGACACCATCTACGGCCTCAACGCCGCCATCTGGACCTCCAGCCGCAGGCGCGGCCGCGAGCTCGCCGCCCGCGTCAAGGCCGGCACGGTCAACATCAACGAGGGATACGCCTCCGCCTACGCCTCCTACGACGCTCCCATGGGCGGCATGAAGGCCTCGGGGCTGGGCCGCCGGCACGGCGAGGAGGGCCTGCTGCGTTACACCGAGTCCAAGACCGTGGCCGCGCAGGCGGGCTGGCTGGGGTTCGAGCCGCCGCTCGGGCTGCCGTACGAGAGGTGGGCCGGCACGCTGGCCACCACCCTGAAAGCGATGCGCAGGCTTCGGGTCAAGTGACTATGGAATAACCTTGATGGCGCTGTGTAGATGGTGGATATGGAAATTCGTTATGTCGGCGGGCCCACGGCCGTCATCGGCCTCGGCGGGGTTCGGCTGCTGACCGATCCCACGTTCGACGCGCCCGGCGACTACCCGATCGGGGACCGGGTGCTCACGAAGACCGCGGGACCCGCCTTCGGGCTCGACGAGGTCGGGCCGGTCGACGCGGTGCTGCTCTCGCACGACCAGCATCCGGACAACCTCGACCGAGCCGGCCGGGCCCACCTGGCCTCCGTGCCGCTGGTGCTCTCCACGGGGTCGGCGGCCGCGCGGCTGGGCGAGGCCCCGGTGCGGGCGCTGCCCAACTGGGAGACCGTCGAGGTCGGCGCGGTGCGGGTGACCGGGGTGCCCGCCCAGCACGGGCCGGACGGGACCGAGCACCTGGTGGGGGAGGTGACCGGGTTCGTGCTCGCCGGTGACGGGCTGCCGACCGTCTATGTGAGCGGGGACAACGCCTCTCTCGACGTCGTCCGCGAGGTGGCCGGGCGGGTGGGGCCGGTGGACGTGGCGCTGCTGTTCGCGGGCGGGGCGCGTACACCGCTGGTGTCCGGCTACCTGACTCTGACCAGCGACGACGCCGTCACGGCCGCCCAGATCCTCAAGGCCCGCTACGTGGTGCCGCTGCACTTCGAGCACTGGGCGCACTTCACGCAGGGCAGGGAGACGGTGGAGAGGGCGTTCGCCGAGCTGGGCGACCGGCTGCGGCTGCCCGCCCCGGGGGAGCGCGTACGGATCCCCTGACCGGCTCGCCCCCGGGGGGTCTGGACTTCCCGGCCGGACAGGTCGGAGCGGCTCGCTCGTGGCGAACAGGCGCGGTCCTCCCGGGCCGCACCTGACATGGTGGGGCGGTGAACTGGAACACGCGAGCCCTCGACGTGCTCGCGGCGGGCGAGCCCACCCCGCTGATCGACTTCCCGGTGCCGGCGCCGGGGATCCGGTTGCTGCTGAAGGACGAGTCCGCGCAGCCGACCGGGAGCCTGCGGCACCGGCACGCCAGGGCGCTGTTCCGCCGGTCCGTGCTCGACGGGTCGATCACCGAGGGCACGACCGTCGTGGAGGCGACGGGCGGCAACGCGGCCGTGGCGCAGGCCTGGTTCGCCCGGCGGCTCGGGCTCCCGTACATCGTGGTCATGCCGGGCGAGCGCAGCCAGGCCCGGGCGCGGCCGGTGGAGGCGCTGGGCGGGGAGTGCCGGTTCGTGACGCCGCCGCTGGCGATCTACGACGCGGCCCGCGAGATCGAGGGGCACTTCCTGGACCAGTTCGGGCGGGCCACGCCGCATGATCTCGCGCAGGAGCTCTTCGAGCAGGTACGGCCGGACTGGGTGGTGACGGGCGCGGGCACGGGGGCGACCTCGGCCACGCTCGGCCAGTGGATCCGTGCTCACGGTGAGACTTGCCGGGTGGCCGTGGCGGATCCCGAAAATTCGGCCTATTTCCCGGGGTGGACCCTCGACGTGCCCGACTACGCCACCGGGATGCCGTCGCGGATCGAGGGCATCGGGCGGCCGCGGATCGAGCCCGGCTTCCGGCCGGACCTCGTGGACCTGGTGGTTCCCGTGCCCGACGCGGCCGGCGTGGCGGCCGCCCGGATCCTGCGGGAGGTCACCGGGCTGCCGGTGGGCGCCTCGTCGGGCACGGCGCTGTGGGCGGCGCTGGAGCTGGTCGAGCGCATGGTGGCCAGGGGCGAGAGCGGGACCGTGGTGTCGCTGATCGGTGACGCGGCCGACCGGCATCTGGCGACCTGCCACGACGACAGGTGGGCCGCCGGGAAGGGGCTGGAGGTCGAGCCGCACGTGGGGACTTTGCGGCGGCGTACGAGCGTGTAGCTCGGGCCTGGCGGCGGCGTACGAGCGTGTGGCTCGGACCTGGCGGCGGCGTACGAGCGTGTGGCTCGGGCCTGGCGGCGGCGTACGAGCGTGTGGCTCGGACCTGGCGAATGCGGATCGGCGGGTGGCCCTTGGTCGGCGCGGCCTCAGGTCAGGGAGTGGCTGACCCAGACGTTCGGCTCGACGTAGACGGCGTGGTCGTGCTCCACGTCGCAGTGGACCGGGCTGAGCGCGCCGGACACCTCGATCGCCCCGGAGCGGTCGAAGGGCAGGTTCGTCCAGCGCCGCCACTCCGCCAGCGTGCCCGCCACCACCATCGAGCGCGGCGCCACCTTGACGATCTTCCCGCCCGCCCGTACGTGCACCCGCAACCACGCGTCGTGGGGCAGGCCGTCGGGGCGGGTCCTGAACGCGTACTCGGTCATGGGGGTGTGCGGTTCGAGGTGCTTGCGGTTGGGCCGGACCGGCGCGACCAGCTCGGCGTAACCGAGCCGGGCGGCGTGGTCCCGCATCGCCGCCACCATCAGGGCCGACAGCCCCGTGCCCTGCAGGTCGCGGCGCACAGTGATCTCCAGTGCCGAGATGCTGTCGGCCGGCGTGCCCCGGTGCCGGGCCAGCCAGCCCGAGCGGATCGCCCCGTCCCACCCGTCGTCGGGCAGCTCGGACCCGTCCGTACGGAACGGGATCATGCACGCCCGCGCCACCGGCACCCCCGGGTCCGTGTCGTCGTCGGCGACGAGGACGTACTCGGCGTAGTCCGTGGCGGCGATCGGATAGAACAGGTCGGCGATCGGATCGTTCAGCATGAACTTCTGCCACGTATGGTCCATGTCCCACAACGACGGCGCGAACTCTGGACGCTCCGCGAGCGTCGTGATCTGCAGGGCCATGCGGGCCATTCTCACATTCCGACCCACTGGTATGTGTCTCGCTAAATCTGCAAATGCTTGCGCTACCGTCGGCGCATGACACAACTAGACGCCAGGCTGCGAGCCATCACGGACTTGATCGTGGCCGAGGCGCGAGAGGGCGGCGGCAGACACGAGTACGACGGCCGGATCCAGGACCTGTCGCCCGACGGCGTACGTGCCGGGCTGGCCCGGCTCGGCGCGGGGCCCGCACCCGAGGACGCGCATGACGCCAGGCACCTTGAGGTGTTCGAGGAGAGCCTGCGCACCCAGTTCGGCGAACTGGAGCTGCATCGCAAGAACCCGCTGATCCACCTGAACAACCTCGACCTCGCCTGCTACGACCGCGACTACGGCCCCGCCGGGGAGCGTGCCACGGCCAGGAAGGCCCACCTCGGCCTCTGGCCGGACGCCGTGCGCCACGCGATCGACTCGCTCGACCAGGTCGCCGCGCCCGTCGCGAACTCCCTGCTCGGCGCGGCCAGAGGGCTGGCCGCCGGGATCACGGACGAGGCCGCGCTGGAAGCGCACGGCAGGCTCGTCGCCCACCTCGAACACGCCGCCGCGAACGGCGACCCCGACGTCGCGCTCGGCGGCCCGGCGCTGGCCCGCCTCATGGGCACGGCCGAGGGCCTGCCGGTGGACCTGGGCAGGCTGGCCGAGCGGGCCGACGCCGAGCGCGACCGGCTGATGGCGCTGCTCGCCGAGTCCTGCGCCAAGCTGGGCGAGCGCGACAAGGCGCCGCTGGACGTGGTACGGGAGCTGGTCAAGGACCACCCGGACGCCGACGGGGTGATCGAGGCCGCCAGGATCGGCACGGAGAAGGCCATCGCGTTCACCCGCGAGAAGGATCTCGTGCCCTACCACGACGGCGAGTGCCTGGTCGGGCTGGCGCCGGAGTCGCGCCGCTGGGCGATGGCCATGATGGCGTGGAACGCGCCCGGCGAGTCCGAGGGGCCCTCCTGGTACTACATCACGCCGCCCGAGCCGTCCTGGCCCCAGCAGGAGCAGGAGGAGTGGCTGGAGGTCTTCAGCCGTACGACGCTGTCGGCGATCAACGTGCACGAGGTCGCCCCCGGGCACTTCTCGCACGGCAGGGCGTTGCGGCGGGCCTCGTCGGAGGTGCGGCGGCTGCTGCAGTCGATGGCGTTCGTCGAGGGCTGGGCGCACTATGCCGAGGAGCTGTGCGTCGAGGAGGGCTTCGAGGCCGGCGACCCGCGTTTCGAGATCGGCGTCTGGGTGGAGGCGCTGCTGCGGGTCACCCGGCTGGCCTGCGCGATCGGCGTGCACACCGGGCAGATGACGGTCGAGGAGGGGGCCAGGCGCTTCTCCTCCGACACGCACGTGGCGGGCCCGGCCGCGCTGTCCGAGGCCAGGCGGGCGACGTTCGACCCCACCTACGGGCGCTACACCTGGGGCAAGCTGCTCATCCAGGACCTGCGGGAACGGGCGCGCGCGGAGTGGGGTGCCGGCTTCAGCCTGCTGCGGTTCCACAAGGCGCTGCTCGATCTCGGCTCGCCGCCTCTGGGCATGATCGGCGCAATCCTGTAGACGTGCTCGCCGACGTCGATCTCGGCGGCCTGGCCGAGACGGCCGGCTGGCCGCGGACGCCGGACGAGCTGGACTCCCACGCCTCGCTCGGCCGGGCCGCCGCGAGCGGCATGGAGCCCTCCGAGGTCGCGGGCATGGTCGTGGAGGCGATCAAGGAGGAGCGGTTACTGCTGCTGACCGACCCCAAGTACGCCGACCGGCTGCGCTCGCAGACCGAGTCCCTGCTCACCGGAGACCTGCCGGACCACCAGTGATCTGTCACCGGGCCTACCAGTGTCGTTCGTGGGCCAGCACCCGCACCACCGTGCCGCTGGGCGGCTTGACCAGCAGCCGGACCGAGTCGCCCGGCAGCACGTCCCGGTAGAGGCCCGGCTGGACCGAGAACGCGGTGGCCGCCGGTGAGTGGCCGTCGTGCAACGCGATGTAGTAGCCCGGCGGGGCCACGGCCGCCGCATCGTGGTGCGGGCCGGCGGGCACCTTCCCGACCCAGCGCTTGACCACGTGCCCGGCGACCTCCTGCCGCCCGGGCCCCGGCGTGTCGGCGGGCTCGATCTCCACCCCCGGCCAGCCGCTGCCCGTGTAGATCCACTCGTGCCGCGGGTCGGCCGGCGCGGGTCCCGAACCGGCGATCCGCCTGCCGCTCGTGGTCGGCACGAACCCCCGCCCGGCCAGCAGCAGCCCGGGCCCGGCCACCAGCGACACCATCGTCGCGATCATCCCGGGCCAGGACAGGCCGGCCGCCGCCACGGTGGTGTACCAGGGGATGACGAGCGCGACGGCCAGTAGCACCGGCACGATCACCGTCCGCCAGCGCCGCCGGGCCAGGCCGAGATCGATGGCGCTCTGGCGGACCAGGGGGAGGAAGCCGCCCTCGAGTTCGGCGCCCTCGGGCATGAGAGCGGTCACCGGTGCGTTCGGGGCCCCGGCCAGGAGGGCAGTGACGCGTTCCAGCACCCACCGCTCGTACGACCGCAGCGGCTCCCGCCCCGCCCCCTCCTGCCTGGGGGACAGGCGGTCACCCTCGATCACCACCCACCCGCGCTCGGCCAGGTCGAACAGCGCCGCGTGAAAGACCTCCTGGGCCCGCATCCCGCGTAAGAGCTCGGCGACCGGCGGGGGCGCCGGGCGCTCGGGGACCTGAGCGGCCCTGCCCCTGCTGGACAACTTGAAGGCGGCGGCCAGCGTGGCGACCCAGAGCGCCCACGCCGTCGCCGGCCAGACAAGATCCATTGTTCTGTGTTAGCACGTGTGCCGGTGCCAGGCCAGGTGTAATGCGCAAGGCCGATAGACTGTGCTTACCGCATTTGCCTTTTGGGGGGGTTCTCTCGGTGTCTGAATTCGACACGGTGCTGGTGGTCGACTTCGGCGCGCAATACGCGCAGCTCATCGCCCGGCGGGTGCGCGAGTGCCACGTCTACTCCGAAATCGTGCCCTCGACCATGCCGGTCGAGGAGATGATGGCCAAAAACCCAAAGGCGATCATCCTGTCCGGCGGTCCCTCGTCGGTCTACGCCGAGGGCGCGCCGCCGGTGCCGCAGGGGCTGTTCGCCACGGGCGTGCCGACCTTCGGCATCTGCTACGGCTTCCAGGCCATGGCGCAGGCCCTGGGCGGCGACGTGGCCCGCACCGGCGTGGCCGAATACGGCGGCACGGCGCTGGAGGTGCTCGAGGAGGGCGTCATCTTCGCGGGCCTGCCGGCGAGCCAGACCGTCTGGATGTCCCACGGCGACAGCGTCGCGGCCGCTCCCGAGGGCTTCACGGTGACCGCCTCGACCCACGAGACGCCGGTCGCCGCCTTCGAGGACACCGGGCGCGGCCTCTACGGCGTGCAGTTCCACCCCGAGGTGCTGCACTCCGAGCACGGCCAGGCGGTGCTCAAGCACTTCCTCGACGCGGCCGGCTGCCGCCCGTCGTGGACGATGCTCAACATCGTCGAGGACTCCGTCGCGGCCGTGCGCCGCCAGGTCGGCGACGGCCGCGCCATCTGCGCGCTGTCGGGCGGGGTGGACTCCGCGGTGGCCGCCGCGCTCGTGCAGCGCGCCATCGGCGACCGGCTGACCTGCGTCTTCGTCGACCACGGGCTGCTGCGCAAGGGCGAGGCCGAGCAGGTCGAGCGCGACTTCGTGGCCGCCACCGGCGTGAAACTACGCGTCGTGGACGCCGCCGACCGCTTCCTGAAGGCCCTCGAAGGCGTCTCGGACCCCGAGGAGAAGCGGAAGATCATCGGCCGCGAGTTCATCCGCGTCTTCGAGGACGAGCAGCGCGCCATCATGGCCGACCGGCCGGTGGAGTTCCTGGTCCAGGGCACCCTCTACCCCGACGTGGTGGAGTCCGGCGGCGGCACCGGCACCGCCAACATCAAGTCCCACCACAACGTCGGCGGCCTGCCGGACGACCTGCAGTTCAAGCTGGTCGAGCCGCTGCGGGCGCTGTTCAAGGACGAGGTCCGGCGGGCGGGCGAGGAGCTGGGGCTGCCGACCGCGATGGTCTGGCGTCAGCCGTTCCCCGGCCCCGGCCTGGCGATCCGCATCGTCGGCGAGGTGACCCGCGACCGTCTGGCGCTGCTGCGCGAGGCCGACGCCATCGCCCGGGAGGAGCTGTCGCGGGCGGGCCTGGACCGCAAGATCTGGCAGTGCCCGGTGGTGCTGCTGGCCGACGTGCGGTCGGTCGGGGTGCAGGGCGACGGGCGCACCTACGGTCACCCGGTCGTGTTGCGGCCGGTGACGTCGGAGGACGCGATGACGGCGGACTGGGCGCGGGTGCCCTACGACGTGCTGTCACGCATCTCGACCCGGATCACCAACGAGGTCCGCGACGTCAACCGCGTGGTGCTGGACGTGACGAGCAAGCCCCCGGGCACCATCGAGTGGGAGTGATCCTTGCTGGTCCCGCACGGGCTTTTCCGTGATGAAAACCCCATCTGGTGCGGTGGAGCATGGTGTAAACCCCCCTGTCTGGTGCGGTGGAGCGTGGTGAAACCCCCCATCTTGTACGGCGGAGCCAACGGCACGCCACCCGCCGCACGGGGCTTGGCACCTCCAGGGTGACGCCGGCTGACCCGCACGTGGCGGGCCACCGCAACGGCGCCTCCTTCACCGACTGGGTGGTACTCGAGAGCCGGTCGGGTAATCCCGGCTAAGACGGCACCTGCCCTGCGCCGTGCTCTTCCGGGGTGCTCATCCGTTGGAACTCCCACGGATCGTGGGCACAGAAGATCTCGACCTCATCCTTGCGCAGGTGAGCCAGCTCACGTAGCCGGTGCAGGACCTCGACGCGCCGCTCCCGGTCGACCTGCGCGCCCTCCTGGATGCGTTGCAGCTCGGGGTGCGGCTGGGGCGGGTCCGCGGTGAGTTCGCCGTGGTAGAAGTAGGCGTCGCCGGCGTGCAGCAGCCAGCGATCCGGCTGCCGTACCGCGACCCCGCTGTGTCCCGGGGTGTGCCCCGGCAGCGGGACCAGCAGGATGTCCTCGGGCAGCCCGTCGAGCGGGGCGACGCCGTCGATCCCGAACCACGTGCGCGTGTCGTCAGGCCGGGCCGCGGCCCAGCGCGGGCCGTGCGTGCGGTGGGCGGCCATGAAGCGGTCGAGGCTGTGCTGATGATGTTCGGCGGCCGGATCGGTGACGGCCCGGAGTTCGGCCTCGTGCACGTGAACGCGGGCGTGCGGGAAGTCGGGGAGTCCTCCGGTGTGGTCCCGGTGCAGGTGGGTGAGCACGACATGCCGTACGTCCTCGGCGGCGAACCCGAGCCGGGCGACCTGGCGTACCGCGGTCAGGTCCTGGTCGAGCAGCGGATCGGCGAAATCGACCCACGCCGACCCGAGCCGTCGGCGCGGCTCCCGCAGATCCGCCGAACCGAGCCCGGTGTCGACGAGGACCAGCCCGTCCCGATCGGTCTCGATCAGCAGGCAGTGGCAGACCGCCCGCGCGGGTGCCAACGAGGTGCCGACCGGCGCGACGGCGGACAGCGATCCGCAGTTAAGGTGATGAACACGCACGTGAATGCTCCTTAGGTGCGAGATCGGGCGACAAAGGAACGCCCTATCGAGCAGGAAGGCTAGGAGGCCAGGCAGTGACTCACCAAGCGGTTGGTTACGCCCAGGACGGACCACTGGGCGCGTGCCTGGGCCCGGCCGTCGAGCCCAACCCCGACTGCCCCGTCGAGGTCACCCTTGCCACGCTACGCGGCCGCTGGACCCCGCTCGTCCTGCTGGAATTCCTCCGCAACGGCGAGCGCAGCTACTCCGAGCTGGCCGCCGCCCTGTCCAGGCTCTCCGACAAGGTGCTCTCGGACCGCCTGGCCCAACTGACCGAGGCAGGCGTCATCGAACGCCACCGCACCCCGTCCTGGCCCCCACGGGTGACCTACACCCTGACCGAACGCGGCCGAGCCCTCGCCCCCGTACTGGAAACGCTGTGGTCCTGGGGTGCCGCCGAGAGCCCCTGAATTCACGGACGACCTCAGCTACGGCGAAGCCGATGTCGTACCAACCACCGCACGTGACACAGTCCCTTCAGGTGGGCCCGCACATAACCCGGCCCCGCACGCCTCCTCTCCGTATTCCAGACGATTGAGCCCGCGTGGGTCAGCTCCAGTGCACCATCAAGATGAGAAACGACGACCCGCTTGCCGACCTCCAACTCGCTCTTGCGCACATTTTCGGGAAGGAATGGTTGGAATGACCCAACTCATTGCTCAGGCCATCCGGAAAGACGGGTACTGGATCGCGCTGTTCGAGGGTCACCCTTCCGGTGGTGTTTCCGGTGACACTTTGGCCGAGCTTCACGAGGAGGTCGAGGCCGTCAAGCATTTCGTCCTCGATCTTCCCGTAGATGTCGCCGTCGAGGTCGAGTACGCCTACGACCTCGGCGACGAGCAAGCGGCCGCGGAGCTCGCTGAATACCGGGAAGCTGATGTGAAAGCAGCGAGTCCATCAACTCAAGCACGCCGGCTAGGCCTTTGGCCGCTGTCCGCTCAGCTCGCTCGTCCCTCGACCGATTGCCGAACGCCTGCTCGCCAGGGTGAGGCCGGCCCACCCGGTTCCAGGAGACGGGGTCCATCGCCTGATGCCTCACGCCTGCTCGGGCCGGGGTGGCGGCTCGGACGTGACTGGTTCGGTCTCTGCGCGGGTCTCGCTTCGCTCAGGTTCTGTGTGTGCGCTGGTATCGGGGTTCGGGGGGTCGGATTCGGGTTGCGGCGAGTGCGTCGGGCGTACGACACGCCGTACGAGCTCCACCCCCACCCGTCCCACACCACCCAGGAGCAGCGGCACCAGCAGCACCCCGATGAGGATGGGTGAGGCCATGTACCGGAAGTCCTGGGCCGAGATGTTGGCCAGGATCGCCAGTTGCTGGCCCGCCACCACGGCGGCCAGCCCCGCCGCGTACCGGTTGCGCAGCGCCCAGGCGGCCATCCCCACCGCCAGGTACGACAGGTACGACCACCCGGCCCCCCGCCACAGCAACCAGTCGTACGAGGGAGCCAGCGCCCCGGTCAGCCACGGATCGGCCACCGCGTACAGCTCCTGCGACAGCGGCCGCAGCGAGAACACCCACCTCCCCGCGTAGTCCGGCACCTTGGTGGGACCCACGTAGGTGTCGGCGTTCGGCCGCCGGGAGAACCGGTACGTCATCCCGCCGGCGCCCAGCTCGTCCTGCACCGGTTGCCACGCGATGGCGCCCCGGCACAGCCGGGTGTCCACGATCATCCCGGGCGCGGTCACCAGCAGCCGCCGCCACAGGTCCAGCAGCTCGCCGGAGTGCGCGTCCGCCGCCGTCCAGCTGAAGTCCCGCCGCCAGATCAGCGGATTGACCGTGTGACAGGTCCCTCCTTCCCACCACCGGGTCAGCGGTGCGACGGAGGCCATGATCGCCTTGTCCCGGTCGGTGAACAGCTCCGGACGATCCCGGTAGGCGACCGCGATGTCACCGAACGCCGTGTGGAAGACGTACGTCCTGGACGGCGGCTGGATGCCGAACCGGGGATACACCAGCTCGGTGAGCAGCAGGGGAACGGTGGCGGCGACGGCGCCGACGAGCAGCACGCGGACCCGCAGAGTCGTGACGATCACCACGAGCACCACCGTGGCGACGCCCACGACGAGGAAGCCGTTCGCGCGGAACAACCCCAGCGCCGTCATGAGCACCCCGAGCCCGGCCAGCGCCGGCCAGGTCACGGCGCGCCGGACCGCGATGCGCGCGCACACCCCGGCCACCGCCACCGCGCAGATGGTGAACGGCACGTCCTTCCACAACGTCACCGCGAACGCGCCCACCGGCGGCGCCAGCGGCATCAGCATGGCGACGGCGGTCGTCAGCAGGCGCGGCGCGCCGAGCGCGATGAGCGAGCGCGCCAGGTACGTCAGCGCCAGCGCCATGGCCGTCGTCTGTGCGAATGTGACCGCGCCCAGGTCACCGGTCCTGGTGAAGCTCAGCCAGAGCAGGGCGTCGTAGGCCACGGAATGGTCGCTCACCCACGGCCCGGCCAGCGTGTGGCTCAGGTAGAGCACCGAGTCACGGCTGAACAGGCCGGGGTAGAAGGCCGCCCACCAGCAGGCGAGCACCGCCTGCTGGACCAGGAAGGTCGCGAGCGCGCCCCACGGCCCGGGCTTGGCGGCAGTGATGGAGTCGCGCATGGCTCAGATCCCGAATCGCCGGGAGATCTACCTCTTGAAGTAGCTCTTCCCCGCCGCCGGGCCCTTGCCCCGGAGCAGCGTCGGCACCGTGACGAGGTGGTAGCCGCGTTTCTTCAGCTCCTTGATGATCTCGGGCATGGCCTTGACGGTGCCCGGCTCGGTGTCGTGCATGAGGATCGCGCCGTCGCGCTTGGCCAGCTTGAGCGCCGCCGCCTTGATCTTCGCGGCGTCCTTCAGGCTCCAGTCGAGCGTCGTGCCCGTCCAGAGGATCTCCGCGAGATCCACCTGGTTGGCCAGGTTGAGGACCCGCGCGTCGGTGCTCCCGTACGGCGGACGGTACATCGTCGGCCGATACCCCGTGGCCTTCTCGATCACCTCCTGGTTGACCTTGAGCTCCTCAAGGATCTCGTCGTCCAGGCGGGTGGGGAGCGAGGCGTGGGAGTAGGTGTGGTTGCCGATCGCGTGCCCCTCGGCGAGCGTCCGCTTGGCGATCTCCGGATGCTTCACCACCTGCCTGCCCACCAGGAAGAAGGTGGCCTTGACCCCTTCCTTCTTGAGCAGCTTGAGCAGGGTGGGCGTGTGCTCGCCGGGTCCGTCGTCGAAGGTCAGGGCCAGACATTTGACTCGGGAGCAGTCCACGGTCGCCTGGGCGGTTGCCGGGGCGGTCGTCGAGGTAAGGGCCAGTGAGGCCGCGATCAGGGCATTAATCACCACGGACGTAAGCCTAGAGCCATGACCACCTATCAGGTTGATGCCTAACATCTCGGTCTGAACACTGTCATCTACCGAGACGGGCGCGAAGGAACAAAGTCACGCCTTTGAGTGATTTGACCGGAAGATACCTTTCAGCCCGTACGACCGCCGACAGGCCGGCGTTCACCAGGAAAGGCGTCCTGCGCAGGTCGCTGCCCTGGGAACGGCGGCGGTGCAGCACCACGAGCGGGCGGAGCAGCACGTTCCAGCTCCAGACGCGATCGACCTTCAGCCCGGCCTTCTCCACGACGACGGTCAGCGACTCGCGGCCGTAGCGGCGTACGTGGCCCACGGCGTCGTCATGGGCGGACCACAGCGCCATGTCGCACGGCACCGCGATCAGCGCGTGCCCGCCCGGCGCCAGCACCCTGGCGATCTCCTCGGTGACCAGGTGGTCCTCGCGGATGTGCTCCAGCACGTCGAACGCGGTCACCAGGTCCATGCTGTCCGGCTCGAACGGCAGCGCCCGGGCGTCCGCGAGCACGGCTTTGAGCCCGCGTTCCCTGGCCAGGTCCACCGCCGTCTGGGAACTGTCGGTCGCCGTCGCGTCCCAGCCAGCCGCGACCAGCACGCGGGTGTTCCCGCCGCCCGCCGCGCCGACGTCCAGCGCCCGCCCGGGACGGCCCAGCTCGCGCAACTCCCTGCGCAGGATGGCGCGGCGCTCGCGGTACCACCAGTGGCCGTCCTCCAGTGCGACCAGGTGGCGGATGTCAGTGCTATCCATCGGATGTCAGTACCTCGTACGGGAGAGGACCCAGCGGTCCAGAGCGGCGAAGTGGATCAGGGTGAGCAGGCAGTACGTGGCCACGACCGCGCCCACCTCCGCCGCCCGGCCGGCGCCCGGGGGCACCGCGAGCACAGCCATGGTGGTGAGCGGGTAAATGACCGTGAAGAGCATCGCCGCGCGCAAATGCGGTGTGGTGCGCCTTTTGAAGGTCCACCGGCGGTTCGCCTCGATGTTGATGACCCCGGCCAGGACGAGTGCGCCGAGATTGGTCATTTCCGGCGACCAGTTGTCCCGCAGGGGGACGTAGGTGAGCGCGTACAGGATCGCGGAAAACAGGCCGATCACGGTGAACGACGCGAATCTCGTCACCGGCACCGCCCGGGGCCGGGTGACCACGGCGTCCGGATGTGTGGGCGTGGGCTCCGACCTGGCCACCTCGACCCGGGCCCGGCCCATCGCCATCGACCACGCGACCCTGGCCAGCCCTCTCAGGTCGTCGAAGGCCGTACGGATGATCCGCACCCGGGAGTCGACGTCCTCGATCCAGTCGACGGGCACCTCGTGCACGCGCAGGCCGTTGTGCTCGGCCAGCAGGAGCAGCTCGGTGTCGAAGAACCAGGAGTCGTCCTCGACCTTGGCCATCAGCGGCCCGACCACGTCGGTCCTGGCGGCCTTGAAGCCGCACTGGGCGTCGGTGAAGCGGGCCCCGAAGCCGTACCTGAGCAGGGCGTTGTAGCCGCGCGAGATCACCTCGCGGCGCAGCGAGCGGCGGGTACGCGCGCCGTGCGCCAGCCGCGTGCCGATGGCGATCTCGGAATGCCCGCTGGCCACCGACGCGACCAGCGGGAACAGGGCGCCGAGGTCGGTGGAGAGATCGACGTCCATGTAGGCGACGATGTCGGCCGGGCTGTCCTGCCAGGCCGCGCGCAGCGCCGCGCCCCGGCCGCGGACGTCCAGCCTGAGGGCGTGCACCTGCTCGAACCGTCCGGCCAGCGCGGCGGCGACCGGCCAGGTGGCGTCGGTGCTGCCGTTGTCCACGATCGTGATGCGCCACGGCAGCGGGAAGGCGGTGTCGAGGAAGGCGGCCAGCGTGCGTACGCAGCCGGGCAGGGCGCGCTCCTCGTTGAGCACGGGGATGACGATGTCGACGCTCGCCGCTCCGGTGCCGGTGTCGAGGATGCGGGGGCTCGGCGCCAGGGCGGCACGCGTGTCCATGAAATCCCCTGATCGTGTTCGTGGCCGTGGGTCCACGGAAATGGTGCAGGGGACGTCCAGCGAGGCGCGTGCAACTTTTCCGCAAGATTACATGAGAGGAGAGAAACTTTACCGTTCGGGGATCCGATAAATGGTGGAGGTGCCGTTCCGGAACCGCAATTGTGCGAATTTCCCCAGCTTCGGATTCGGGCCGGTAAAAAGCCATTTGACGCCATATTTCTGGGCGAGATGCCGGACGTTCTCGACTGAGGGCTCCCGGAACACCGCATCGTTCGCCGCCAGCCGCGCCGGGTCAGCGAACGGCACCGCGAGATACGAGGTCACGAACAGCTCGGTCCGCGACTGCGTGCTCCCGGCGTACGCCCACCCCTCCACCAGCACCCGCCGCTCGCTGAACCCCGACACCCAGTGATGCCTGCTGTCGCACAGCCGCCACTGCGGGAACCGGCAGTGCAGGTCGGTGGCCACGACGTCGCCGGGCGCGGAGTGCTCGCGCAACCACCGGCCCGCCGCCTGCGCCCCAGCGGGGATCAGCCGGTCCCGCCGGTCCTCCTCCGGTAGCACGTGCCCCACCACCTCCCACGCGGAGGCGGGCATCGCGTACCCCGCCAGCAACGCCACCACGGCCAGCACGTGCCCCCGCCGCCACACCACGACCGCGGCCACTCCCAGCACCAGGTACGGCACCACGACCCGGACGAGCGGCCCCCCGGGCACCTCGACCACGAAGCCCAGCACGGCGCCTCCGGCCCCCACCGCCGCCATCCCCCCGACCAGGCGCCCCCGCAGCGAGGGCCAGGCCGCCACCACCCCGCACACGGCGGCAACGGACAGGTAGGGCCGCACCCCTTCGAGGAAGTACAGCTGCGAGGCCGCCGGATGTCCCAGCACCATGACCGCGCCGACCCCGGCCAGGCCCATCCCCAGCAACAGCAGCATGGCCGGCTCCAGCACCCGGCCACCCAGCCCCGCCACAC
Organism: Nonomuraea sp. B12E4; assembly: GCF_039871825.1. Lineage (NCBI taxonomy): Bacteria > Bacillati > Actinomycetota > Actinomycetes > Streptosporangiales > Streptosporangiaceae > Nonomuraea > Nonomuraea sp. B12E4. The sequence goes on from NZ_JBDPME010000027.1 coordinate 96,882, forward strand.
CGCCCCACACGCACGCCATGCAGAACACATGCACAAGGCTCAACACCAGCAGCGGCGCAACGGACACGGAGGCCAACCCGGGCATCCCGACCCCCGCCACCGCCCCCCACAGCTCCCGCATGGCCGCGAACGGCGCGATCACCGTCCCGTACGCCCCCCGCCCGAACACCACGAACTGCGCGACCAGCAGACACCCGAACGTGACCACCGCCGGCCGGACCCACTCGCGCCACGGCCCCCGCAGGACCGCCTGCACCACCAGCACCACCACCAGGCCCGCCAGCAGCAGCGGCAGGAAGGTGGCCTTGGCCCCGGTCAGCGCCAGGAGCAGCACCACCAGCACCGCCCAGGGCCGCCGCCCACCGGCGAGCAGCAGCACCACGGGAGCGAACATCAGGGCCCCGAACGTCTGCGTCGGACTGGCCCAGGCCGTGAACATCGAGCGCGTCGGAAAGACCACGTCCTCCTGCAACACCGGCCCGAACAGGAAGTACGCGACCCCGACCGCCGCGACCCCGGCCCCCCACCGCCCGCCCGCGAGCCGCCGCCCGATTACCGCCACCAGCACCACCATGGCCGCCGTCATCGGCAACGTGGCCAGCCGGTAGACCAGCGTCGTCGGCTCGATCCCGGTGACCCAGCTCGTGGCGGCCAGGTCGGCGTAGACGAACCAGTGGTACGAGAGCCGCTCGCCCAGCACGGTCGGCATCGTGGGCGGCATGTGGTTCTTGACCTCGCCGACCAGCGCCAGGTGGTACGGCATGTCCACGTACGCGGCGGTCATCGGCACCCGGTAGAGGTGTACGGTGCTCCAGACGATCAGGTAGCCGACCACGCCCGCGAGCGCCCAGGCGCACCACCCCGGCATGCGCTCCCCGGAGCCGTCCCCCCGCCAGTGCCGCCGCAACCCGGGCACCGCGACGAAGGCGCCGATCATCACCACCGGCGGCACCAGGACCAGCAGCGGCGCCCCCGCCGCCCGGGCCGGGATGTAGGCGAGCACCTCGACCGCGTACCCCAGTGCCAGTCCCGCCGCGACGTCCTCCGCCGGCGACCGCCCGCCCCCGGCCAGCGCCCGCCACAACAGCGTCCCGGGCAGCGCCACCCCACCCCCGACGTACGCCGCGAACGCCGCCACGTCACGAGCCGAAACCCCGCACCACAGGAACACGCCCACGGCCCCGGCACACACGAGCGCGGCGGGCACCCACCCGGAGCGCGGCCACCGCCCCGGCACCGGACGGACGACCACACCCTCGGCCGGCGGCGCGAACGTCATCTGATCACACCCGATCCCAGTCGTCTGGTCGCAACCGCTTGGTCACGGTCGCCCGATTGCGCACTTCGGCCACGCACGGCCCGGCCAAAACCACCGCCCACAGGCAGCGCTCGGCACTCCCCGCTCCCCGCTCACCGGCCACTGGTCACTGGTCACTGGTCACTGGTCACCGGTCGGCGCTCACCGCTCACCGGCCACCGGTCACCGCCCACCGGTCGGTGGGCGGCGGGCGGCGGTCAACTGGTCACGGTGACCAGCCGCGTGAACTCGACCGGTAGATCCACCCCGTCCCACACCCGATGGAAGCTCAACGCGCTGCCCACCGGCACCATGCGATCGACCCCACGCCCGGCCAGCCCTCTGGCCAGCTCCTCCAGCTCATCCCGGCCGAACCCGAAATGCGTCATCGTCTGGTCCCGCCGCTCGACCACCGGGACCAGCTCGGCCAGCCCTCCGAGCCTGGCGTGCGCGAACGTCCCGGCCCCCAGCCACGACCGGGGCGCGGCGGCCGCATCGGTCAAGATCACGTTGGCCAGCGCGTTGCCGCGGAACTCGACCCGCTCGGCCACCCCGTCGGCGGCCAGCCCGTAGGTGGCGACCCGCTTCTCCACGGCCATCGCCGCGTCCACAGTCCACCCGTGCCCAGCCACCACCCGCTCCACGTGATCGGTGAAGTCGGCCCTGGCGCTGTCGCAATCGTCCCGGCTCCCCACCCAGAACACCGTCCGCGGCGACGAGCAGGCGGCCTGGTCGAACCAGTAGCCGTCGTTGACGAACCCCTCGGCCACGATGACCCGAGCCGCCCGCGTTGCGCCGAGCCACGCCGCCGCCCGGACGACGGCGAACGAGGAGCGGTCGGGAAAGGCCAGGTCCCTGGCGTGCGGGGCGAGCGGATGCCGCCGGATCTCTCGTACGCTCCGGTCCCCGCCCCACACCACCCGCAGGTCGCAGGCCGCCGACAGCGCGGCGGTGACGGCGTCGGAGCGGTCGTAGGAGACGATCCGCTGCGTGGCACCGATCACCGGGTCGGCCTCGGCCAGCGCCTCATGCAGCGTGTCGAGGATGACCCCGGCGACCGCGCCCGCGCGGGGCGACAGGCGTACGATGTTGCGGTTGCCCATCAGCGCCGACAGGGCCCAGGAGTAGACGAAGACGGTGTCCACGTTCGCGGGCGGGATGTGGAAGACCAGGCCCCGCGGGACGCGTATGTGCGGGCCGCCCAGCGCCTCGACCGTGCGGGCCAGCTCGCTGGGCCGCAGGAAGAAGCCGAGCGACCCGAGCTCGGGATGCCTCCGCGCCAGCGAGGGCCGCAGCAGCCGCCTCCCGAACGCCGCCAGAAACTCACGCACCCGCTCGTCACCCACCTCCAACGGCAATCCCACACCCCCGTCGCCCACCTCCAGCGACGAGCCCACGGCCGTCTCACTCACCTTCAGCGGTGAGCCCACGCCCGTCTCACTCGCCTCCAGCGGCGAGCCCTCGCCCTCGTCGCCCGCCTGCGGAGGAACGCGCCCCACCGCATCGCCGGCCCCCACCTCGTCCCGCATCTGCGCCAGCAGCACGGGCACAGGCACGGGCATGGGCGCGGGCGCGGCGGCCGGGAACCTGACATCCAGCGCGAGACCGGGATCGTCGTCCATCAGCCCCGCCCGAAGGTGTCGCTACAACCACGTGCCTCGGCCCGCGGCAACCTGCCGAGCACCTCGAACCGCCTGCCCGGCCAGCACCCGTCGTCCACGCCACGCACCACCCCGAGGTCCTCGGTCAGCAGCACGTGGCCCGGGTATGACGTGGGCAACGTGCTGACCACTTCGATGAGCCCCGGCTCCCCGGGCGGCGCCTCCGCCCAGGTCTCCGGATCACGAATCACGACGTCGGCGAAATCAGGGCAGTAAAGCCCGTCCCCGTCCGGTCCTTCCAGGAAGATGGTCCCGATCTGCTCGACCATCCCGTAGAAGTTGTGCACCCTGCTCAGCCCGCACTCGGCCGCCAGCCGCCGCCGGAACTCGGCGTTGTCCACCGCCTGCTCGGCCAGCCGCTTCCACCCGCCGGAGTGGATCAGCACCCCATGGGTCAGATCGGCCCCGAGATCCCGCAGATAGAGCCAGACCATGAAGGTGAACCCGAAGACCAGGAACCGCTCGCTCCCGTGCCGCGCCAGAAATTTCCTGACCGCCTCCGTGTCCACCCGCCCCTGCTCGTCGAGCACGAAGGTGTGGTCCCGGCCGAGGCTCATCATCCCGAGCACGCCGGCCCCGCGAGCGCTCAAAGCGGGATCGCTGACGACGGACCGGCTGTCCACGACCAGCATCGGCAACCGCCGCTCGCCCAGCACCACCCGCAGCGTGGCCGCCAGCATCCGCGTCTGCGCCGCCGCGGCCTCCCGATCGAGGAAGATCCTGCTCGGCCGCTGTCCGGTGGTCCCGCTGGAGGTCAGCACCCGGAACACCCGCTCGGCGGGCACACTGCGCAACTCGTGCGTCTTGAACAGCCGCACCGGCAGCCACGGCAGATCCACCACCCGCTCGTACGGGGGCGCCGCGCCGACGGCGTCCAGAATCCCCCGGTACGGCGGGCAGGCCGCCCGATGGTGCTCGGTCAACTCCGCCAGCCGCTCCACCAGCACCGGTTCCCGCTGAGCCGCCCCCAGACCGAACACGCTCACACAAGAACCCCCACCCTCATCGACTGCCCCCACCCACACATCCGCCACCACACCACCCGGGCCGAATACGCCCCGGTCCGGCGCCCGCTGGCCGTGCGCACGGTTGTCGGCCCGGGCGGGTGCCCGGGGGCCGTCATGCGCGTGACTCCAGTGCCCGATAGTCGACCTTGCCCGTGGCCAGCAGCGGCAGGCGGTCGACGCCCCGCACGTCGAACCCGCTCCAGTGCACCCGCAACTCGGACCCCAACCGTCGGGCCAGCCCCGCGCACCCCGCCGCGTTGAGCCCCTCGGCCCACACCGTCACCCGGTCGTCCCCGCTGGTGGCGGCCACCGGCCCGGTGTCGCGCAGCAGTTGCTCGACGTCGTCCAGGTTGACCCGGACCCCGAAGATCTTGGCGATGCGCTTGATGCGCCCCGTGATGTAGAGGAACCCGTCGGAGTCCAGCCGCCCCAGGTCCCCGGTGCGCAGCACCCCGCCCAGGTCGTCGCCCCGCGCCAGGTCGGCGGCCGTCTCGGCGTAGCCCATCATGACGTTGGGCCCGTGGTAGACGATCTCCCCGTCGTCGACGGACAGTCGCCCGCCGGGGATCGCCCGCCCGACGGAGCCGGGTTTGGCGGCCAGCATGTCCGGCGGCAGGACGGCGATGCGGGCCGTGGCCTCGGTCTGCCCGTACATGACGAAGAACCGGTCGGCCTGCCCCGCGAACTGCGTGACCAGCTCCGGGCTCAGCCGCCCGCCGGCCTGCGTGAGCGTGGTCAGCGCCGGGTGCTCGGCGCGGTCGAAGCGCAGCCGGCGCAGCATCTCGTATTGGTAGGGCACGGCGGCCAGCGACGTGCACCGGTGCGCGTCCAGATGGGTCCAGAACGAGCGCTCCAGCAGCCCGGCCTCCGTCAGCACCACGGTCGCGCCCGCCAGCAGATGGCTGTTGAGCACCGACAGGCCGTAGCTGTAGTGCAGCGGCAGGCTGGTGGGCGCGATCTCACCGGGCTGCACGGACAGCGCCGTGACGATGGCGCCGGCGTTGGCGGACACGGCCTGGCGGGAGAGGCGGACGAGCCGCGGGTTGCCCGTCGAGCCCGAGGTGGCCAGCAGGACGGCCAGGTCGGGATGGGGGGCGGGCACCTCGCGGCGCGGCGGCGGGGAGCCGTCGCTCGCGTGCGTGAACCCCAGCAGCGCGGCCGGCCGGAAGCGCGCCACCAGCTCGGCCAGCGCCCCCGCGGACAGGTCGGGGTCGAGCAGCGCGATCGGCCGCTCCGACCGCCAGGCGGCGAGATAGCGCACGACCGAGGTGAGGTTGTTGCGCATCCCGCAGAACAGCGGGCCCGGGCGCAGCCGGGTCAGCGCCTCCGCGGCGCGGGTGACGTGGTCGGCCAGGTCGTCGCCGGTGAGGCCGTCCGGCTCGCCGGCGACGATGAGCCGGGCCTGTGGATGCGGGAAGGACGTCACAGCACCAGCCCGCCGTCCACCCCGAGGACCTGGCCGGTGATGAAGCCCGCCTCGGCCGAGAGCAGGAACGCGGTGGCGCCGGCGACGTCGTCGGGCCTGCCGAGGCGGCCGAGCGGGGTCGCCGAGACCGTGGCCGCGCGGGCCTCCTCGTCGAGCGTGGCCAGCATGTCGGTCTGTACGTAGCCGGGGGCGACGGCGTTGACCCTGATCCCGGCCGGGCCCAGCTCCTTGGCGGCGGCCAGGGTCAGGCCGAGGACCGCGGCCTTGGTGGCGGAGTAGACCGCCTGACCCGGCCCGCCCGAGCGGCCCATGATCGAGGAGATGAGGACCACGGCGGGGTCGGTGCCCCGGCGCAGCAGCCGCAGCGCGGCCTGCAGGGTGTGGGCGGCGCCCATGGCGTTGACCTCGAAGAGCCTGCTGATCGTGTCCTGGCGGACCAGGCCGAGCAGGCCGGCCGCGTGGACGCCGGCGTTGATCACGAGCGAGTCGAGCCGGCCGTGCCGCTGGTAGATCTGCCGCATCATGGCCGCGACCACCCCGGCGTCGGCCACGTCGCCGTGCACGGCGTCGGTCACGCCGCCGGTCTCGGCCGCCACCTCGGCGGCGGCCTTCGCGGTGCGCTCCTCGCCGCGGCCGTGCAGCACGACGTCGTGGCCGGTCGCGGCCAGCCTGGTCGCCACGGCCCGCCCGATGCCCGAGGTCGAGCCCGTGACCAGCGCGACCCTGGCCTCAGACGGCGGCGGCGCCGATGCCATGCTTCTCCAACAGCTCGGCCGCCTTCGCGAACGAGCTCATATCGATCATCTCGTCGGTGTCGATCAGGACGGAGAACTCGTCCTCCATCGCGGCGATCAACGCCATGTGCGCCAGGGAGTCCCACTGGGGGATGGCACGATATTCGAGGCCGTCGACGTCGCCGTCGGCCGGAAGGTTGAGCGCCATGCGGAAGACGGCCCGCAGGCGATCGAGATGACTCATGATCACTCACTCTCTGTCCTCAAGCCACGACGCAGTGTAGCGGTAATCGCGTGGCATGAGAAACCAAGGCCCCGTGCCGGGTAATGGAACCGTATAACGACGCGTGGCACGTGTTGCGGGCTGGGAATGTCGGAAGGGACACGACAACCGTACGGGGGAATTGATGGACGAATCCAATCACTGGTACGGGCACTCCCGCATACTCGGCAGATACTGTGGTCTCCGGGACGAGACGCCAAAACGAATCCAGGGTTTCCTTCAGCACGGATGGAACTATCTGCATGGATTTCCCCCAAATGACCACTGGTGCAGCCCCGGTTATCCCCGTTTCCTCTGGTCCGACGTGCTGCGCCGCCGGGGCTGGTCGATGGGCCGCCGGGGCCAATACCTGGTCGGGGCACCCTGGATCTACCTCCTTTACCTCGAACCCGAGCTGGGCACAGTGCCCGAGCGCAAGGGTACGATCTGGTATCCCTTCCACGGCTGGGAGAAGTATTCCGTCAGTGGTGACCATGCCCAGCTCGCCGATGAAATCCGAAATGTCGAGACTGATCCCGTCACTGTCTGCCTTTATTGGCTGGAATTCGCGAATCCGGACATTCGGCGGGCGTACGAATCAAGGGGATTCCGGGTCATCTGCCATGGCGAGCGCGGATCCCGCTGGGAGGGAAAGGGGCGCGACTTCCTCTACAAGCAGTTGGTCCAGTTGCGGCGCCACCGCAGGGTGGCCTCCAACCGGCTCGGCAGCGCGCTGTTCTACGGCGCGTCGGTGGGCTGCGAGGTGGCCGTCTACGGAGACCCGATGCAGTACGAGGACGAGCGCCCCGAATACGGCGGCACGGCCCGCCGCCTGCGGCTCTGGCCCGAGATGCACGGCACGAGCGTCGATCCCGGGCTGGCGGCGGAGGTGGCGCGGCGCGAGCTGGGATTCGAGTATCAGGCGACACCGGAGGAGCTACGGCGAATGTTCGGATGGAAGCGGACGAGCGTGGGGGCGCCACCGCCCGGCGGGGGAGCGGCAGGGCTGAAGCGACCGGAGCGGCGGGCGAAGGCGAAGGCGTCCGGGCGGCCGAACCCACCTCTCGGAGCGCGGCCATGAACACGCGCACGAACGAGGCCCCCGAGAACGTCCGCCTGATCGGCGGGGAGATGCTGCTGTGGTCCGACATGTCCACCATGGGGGGCGTCACGGAATGGCGGGGCGCGGCCCTGGAGCTGATCAGGCGGATGGTCCCGGAGAGCGGCCGGGTGCTGCTGGTCGGGCCGCACCCGCTGCTGCTGGTGGACGAGGTGGTCGCCCAGGCCCCCGCCGCCGCCGTGCTGCTGCGCTCCTACCCTGACGCCTGCGCCCTCGGCGAGCGGCATCCGGGGCTCGCGGTGTTCTGCGGGCGGCTGGAGGTGTTCGAGGCGGAGCAGCCGTACGATCTGGTGCTGGCGCTCGACGGCCTGCTGCGTACGCACTCCGCCGAGGCCCCGGCCGCCGCCTGGATCGAGTCGCTCGACGCGCTGGCCGCGCTGGTCGCGCACGGCGGGCGGCTGGTCCTCGGCGTACGCAACGACCTGGGCGTCGACCGTTTCATGGAGGCGCGGCCGGCCGACCGGGAGGGCGGCGACGACCAGTGGGCGCCGCACGGCTTCGACCCCAGTTACCCCAGCGGGCCTGGAGCGCTGGACAGCGGGCTGGAGTCGGCCGGGCTGCGCGTGCAGCGTTGCTACGCGGCCTACCCGGGCCGGCAGGCGCCCCGGGCGCTGCTGTCCCGCGAGGCTCTGGCCCGCGACCTGCCGGAGGCGCTCACGTTCCCGCTGAGCGCCAGGGGCGGCGACCGGATGCTGGTGGCCGACCCGCTGCGGCTGACCCGCCTGGTCTTCAGGCACCGCCTGGGAGAGCAACTCGCCCCCCTCTGGCTCGCCGTCGCCACCCGCCCGCACCACGAAGCCCTGCGCCACGAAGCCCTGCGCCACGAAGCCCTGCGCCACGAAGCCCCACACGATGACGACCTGCACGACGACCTGCACGACGAGCCGTACGACGCTCCATATGACGCCCCGAACGACGACCTGCCACTCGGGCTGGTCGAGGAGGGCGCGTCCCTCTACGAGCTCACCCCGGCGGGCCTCAGACGCCTGCCCGACGGCGACGAGCGCCCGATCCCGGCCGGTCGGGTGGTCGAGGAGATCCTGGTCGAGGCGTGCGCCCGCGAGGACGTACGCACGGTACGCGAGCTGCTCGCCGAGCTGGCCGCCTGGCTGGAGGCGGGCGGCGACCCGTCGGCGGCGACCGACGGCCTGGTCTACGACGGCGAGCGGTTCGCGGCCATCGGCCCGGCGGTGCTCCCGGCCACGACGCCGGACCCGCGCGTGGTGCTGTGCCGGATCCTGTGGCGCTTCGCGGTCAGGCTGCAGGCGGCCGGGCACCACCACCCGTGGCCCTGGCCGCTGGAGGCCGACCAGCTCGCGCTGACGCTGTGCGGCATGGCGGGCCGCCCGTGCGACCCCGGCGACCTCGACCTGGCCCGCAAGCTGGACGCCGAGCTGGGCCAGCCCGCCGAGCTGGCCGAGCAGGCGCCGACCTACCGCGACCTGCTGGGCGCCCGCGATCGCCTGGCCGACCAGCTCACCGCCGCGCTGGCCAGGATCTCGCGCCTGGAGACCAAACTCTCCTACCGGGAACGCGAGCTGGTCAGGGCGAGGTCAAAGCTGCGCAGGATCCAGCGCAAGGCCGCCGCCTACCGCAGAACCCTCGGATACCGCCTCTCCCGCCGCCTGGCCCGCCCCGGCAAGGTCGCCCGCCGCGTCATACGCCTGCTGTCCGGGTGACCTCACGATGGCCGACCCAACGACTGAGGAGTGCATGTGCCGGTTCTCTCGGTGATCGTCCCGTTCTACAACGTCGAGAAATACGTCGGGCCCTGCCTCGACTCCGTCACCGCCCAGATGATGACGGACCTGGAGGTGATCTGCGTCGACGACGGGAGCTCCGACGGAGGCCCCGACCTGGTCCTGGCCAGGCAGGCGGACGACCCCCGGATCAGCCTCGTCAGGCAGCGCAATCAGGGGGTCGGCCGGGCCCGTAACGTCGGTGTGAGCCGGGCCCTGGGCCGCTACCTGGCCTTCGTGGACGGTGACGACACCGTCCCCCGCGACGCGTTCCGGCGGCTGGTGTCCTCGCTCGAGTCCACCGGCTCCGACCTGGCCTGCGGAAACGTCATGCGCCTGCACAACAACCTGCTGGTGCCCTCGTGGGCGCACCGGCAGGCGTTCGCCAAGCCGATGGAGGCTACCCACATCACCCGCCACCCCCTGCTGATCCGCGACCGCATGCTGTGGAACAAGGTCTACCGCCGCTCCTTCTGGGACCGCCTCGGCCTGAGCTTTCCCGAGCGCATGTACGAGGACCAGCCGGTGGCCATGGCCGCCCACGTCGGAGCGCGTTCCGTGGACGTGCTGGCCAGGGTCGTCTACCACTGGCGGCAACGCGACGAGCCGGGCACCTCGATCACCCAGCGCTGCCTGGAGCCGGGCAACCTGCGCGACCGCCTGCTGTCGGTGCTGGAGACGTCCGCGCTGCTCGAAAGGGGGGCGCCGAAGCTCAAACCGGACTTCGACCGCGACACGCTGGACATCGACATGGCCGTCGCCGTGGAGGCCGTGGCCGCGATGGGGCCCGCGCCGGACCCGGAGCTGATCGACCTGATCGTGCGCTATCTCGACGGCGTCTCGCGCGAGGCGTGGCACAGCATCCCGTTCGAGCACCGCCTCCAGGTCCACCTGCTGCACCGGCGCCGCCTGGACGAGCTGGCCGACGCCTTCGACCAGGCCCGCGCGGGGCGGCTGCAGCCCCGGATCAGCGCCACCGGGGTCGTGCGCAAGCGTTGGTACGGCCATCACCCCTGGCTGCCGGCCGACCTGTCGGAGGTGTCGGACGAGCTGGGCCTGGTGGCCCGGCTGGTGAGCCTCGAATGGCGCGACGGCGTGCTCACCGGGGTGGGCCGGGCGGCGGTCGGCAGGTTCGACATGGCCGAGCTGCGCCGGTTGCGGGTACGCGTATGGATGCGCGAGCGCAAGACCGGCGACGTCGTCCGGCTTTCGGCGGCGGAGGCCACGCCCACCTGGGAGAGCGTCGAGCAGGAGGACGGCGTCCCGGTGGCCGAGCACGCGTTCCCGTTCAGGTTCGCGTTCGACCCGGCGATGCTGTCGCCCGCGCAGCTCGCCCGGTGCGGCCACTGGGACCTGCGCGTCCAGCTCCGGGGGTACGGGCTGAAGCTGGACGGCCGGGTGGCCGGGCCGCGCTGGTCGCCGCCCCTGATCCCGGCGCCGCGGCGGCGGGCGGGCGTGTGGCTGGTGCCGGTACGCAATCACCGGGGGGTTTGGGGGCTGCGGCTGCGCACGGCCCAGGCGGTCATCGGCGAGTGCCGGGTGGACGACGGCGACCTGGTGTTCTCGGGGGAGATCTCCGACGTCGGCGACGGCGATCCGGTGCTCAGGTTGCGGCGCAAGAGCGATGGCGAGGAGATGTACTTCCCGGTGGAGCTGGCGGGCCGGGACTTCCACGCCCGCGTGCCGCTGGCCGACATCGACGAGAGCGTCGGGACCGAGTCGTGCTGGGAGGTCGTCATCGACCAGGGCAAGCCCATCCGGCCGCTGGTGCGTACGCGGCAGCGGCCGGTCGCGACCGTCGCCGACCGGCGCTTCCTCGTCGACCGGGCGGAGGACGGCTGCCTGCTGCTCGCCGAGCGCTGACGATCACGCCAGGACGCGGCGAAGGCCGGGGTCAGGCCAGGATGCCGGTCAGCGTCTTCACGACGCGGTCCTGCTGGGCGTCGGACAGGGCGGCGAAGAGCGGCAGCGAAAGCTGCTCGGCGTAGTACGCCTCGGCCCGCGGGCAGAGCCCGCGCCGGTAGCCCAGGTCCTCGAACACCGGATGCCGGTATACGGGCAGGTAGTTGACCTGCACGCCGATGCCGGCGGCCCGCATGCGTTCGTAGACCTCGCGGCGGCGGCCGTCGCGGATCCTGACCGGATACAGGTGCCAGCTCGGCGTCACGTATGCCCGCTGGGCCGGCAGCCCGAGCCCTGGCACGTCGCGCAGCAGCGCGTTGTAGCGCGCGACCAGCTCGGCCCGGCGCGCCCGGAACCGCTCCAGGCGGCGCAACTGGCTGAGGCCGAGCGCGCAGAGCACGTCGGGCAGCCGGTAGTTCAGCCCGAACTCGTGCACCTCCTGGTGCCAGCCGCCCTCTCCGGGGTCGCGCTGCGCGGCGGGGTCCCTGACCAGGCCGTGGTTGCGGAAGCGGGCGGCCCGCGCGAGCAGCTCGGGGTCGGCGGCCGCCACCGCCCCGCCCTCGCCCGTCGTCATGGTCTTGGTGGGGAAGAACGAGAACGTCGTCAGGTCCGCCACCGCGCCCACCGGCCGGTCCTTGTAGGCCGCCCCGATCGAGTGCGCCGCGTCGCCCACCAGCCTCGCGCCGGCGGGCGCACAGACCGCGCGCAGCTCGTCGTAGTCGGCCGGATGGCCGGCGTAGTCCACCGCCGTGACCGCCCGCGTCCGCGCGGTGACCAGTGCCGCGGCGGCTCCGGGGTCGAGGTTGCCGGTGTCGGGCTGCACGTCGGCGAACAGTACCCGCGCGCCCAGCATCGCGGCCGTGGCGGCCGTGGCCACGAACGTCAGCGGCGAGGTCACCACCTCGTCCCCGGCCCGCACCCCGGCCGCCACGTAGGCCACGTGCAGCGCCGCGGTGCCCGACGTGACCGACACGCACGGCACGCCGCCCGTCCAGCGGGCCAGCTCGGCCTCGAACGCGCCGACCGCGGGCCCGGTCGTCAGCCAGTCGCCGCGCAGCACCTCGATCACCGCCTCGACGTCGGAGTCCGCGATCGACTGCCGTCCGTAGGGCAGCATCAGCCGGTCACCATGCCGCGCAGCTCCCCGACCGTGAGCCACCGGTCGTTGGTGTCGGAGCGGTAGGCGAAGCCCTCCGGCACCTGCTCGCCGTCGTTGGGCGGCACGTAGCCCCAGGTCGCGATGGTGGGCTGGACCACGTAGCGGTCGGCCAGGCACAGCGTCCTGCGGGCGTCGTCCGGCGCGATCATCTCCTCGTGCAGCTTCTCGCCAGGCCGGACGCCGATCTCGTAGACCGGGTTGTCCGGTGCCAGCGCCTCGGCCAGGTCGGTGATGCGCATGCTGGGGATGCGCGGCACGTAGAGCTCGCCGCCCTGCATCGAGTCGAACGAGTCGACCACGAACCTGACGGCCTGCTCCAGCGTGATCCAGAACCTGGTCATGCGCTTGTCGGTGATCGGCAGGCTGCCGCCCTCCGCGGCCAGCCGCCGGAAGAACGGCACCACCGAGCCCCGGCTGCCGACGACGTTGCCGTAGCGGACGACGGCGAAGCGGGTCTCGTGCGCGGCGGCGTAGTGGTTGGCCGACACGAACAGCTTGTCGGCGACCAGTTTGGTGGCGCCATAGAGGTTGATCGGGCTGGAGGCCTTGTCGGTGGAGAGCGCGACCACCTTGCGCACGCCGCAGTCGATCGCGGCCTCCACGACGTTCTGGGACCCGGCGATGTTGGTACGGACGTATTCGAAGGGGTTGTACTCGGCCGTGTCCACCTGCTTGAGCGCCGCCGCGTGGACCACGTGCTCGACGCCGTGCATGGCGCGGGTCAGCCGGTCGCGGTCCCGGACGTCGCCGATGAACCAGCGCAGCCGCTCGTCGTCCTGGAAGAGCTGCCTGGCCTCGTACTGCTTGAGCTCGTCGCGGGAGAAGACCACCAGCCGCCGCACCCCGAGTGAGTCGAGCGCGTGGCGGATGAAGGCCTTGCCGAAGGACCCCGTGCCGCCGGTGACGAGTATGGACGATCCACTGAGAATGCTCACGTGGCCCCCTGAGTCGCGCTTACGCGCTGTAGTCGTTCAAGCAGGCGGTAGCATAGCGCGATCGTTCAATGACACAGAGTCGCATGGGGGATTGGGGCTTTGGTGCGTATTGTCGGGGTTGTTCAGGCTCGTATGGGCTCGACGCGCCTGCCGGGGAAGGTGCTGCGGGACCTGCGCGGCCGCTCGGTGCTGGGGTGGGTGGTCCGGGCCGCGCGGGAGGCGGGCGCGGTGGACGATCTCGTGGTGGCCACCACGACGGAGGCGGCCGACGACGCCGTGGTCATCGAGTGCCGCCGGCTCGGCGTGGCCTGGCACCGGGGTCCCGTGGACGACGTGCTGACGCGGTTCGTGCAGGCGACGGCGGGGCGGCGGGCGCAGGCCGTGATGCGGTTCACGGCGGACTGCCCGTTGCTCGACCCCGCCGTGATCAGGGAGGCGGCACTGGTCTTCCGTGCCGTTCCCGGGCTCGACTACCTGAGCACGAGCCTGGCGCGCACGCTGCCGCGCGGGCTGGACGTGGAGATCGTGGGCCGGGCGGCGCTGGAGCGGGCCGACGCGGAGGCGACCTCCTTCCACCGCACCCACGTGACCTCCTACGTCTACGAGCATCCCGGCGACGCGCGGCTGCTCGGGCTGTCCTACCGGCCGGTCGCCGACGACCTGCGGGTCACGCTCGACACCGAGGACGACTGGCGGCTCATCTCGCGGGTGGCGGAGGAGTTCGGCGACCGGTGCGTGCCGGTCAGGACCCTGGTCGGCTGGCTGCGGGCCCGGCCCGAGGTGTGTGGGCTCAACGCCCACGTGCGGCAGAAGGCCCTGCAGGACGCGTGACAGGCATGGTGCGCGTGGGCTTCCGCTGCGACGCCGGGGTCGGCAGCGGGGTGGGCCACCTGGTGCGCTGCGTGGCGCTGGCCGAGGAGTTGCGCGGCAGGGGCGTCGAGGCGGTCTTCCTCGGTGAGGTGCGCGGGTCGGAGTGGGCCATGGCGCAGTTGCGCGGGCGCGGGTTGCCGCTGGTGGCCGCGCCCGAGACACCGGTACGCCTGGCCGCGCTGGCCTGCGAGCTGCGCCTGGACGCCGTGGTCCTCGACTCCTACGACCTGCCCCCGGGCACCGGGGCGGTGCTGCGCGGCACGGGGTTCCCGGTGCTCGCGATCGTGGACGGCGACCCGCCGGGCCAGCACGCCGACCTCTACCTCGACCAGAACCTCGGCGCCGAGCACCGCCCCTTCACCGGGCCCGGCAGCCGCCTGGCGGGAGCACGTTACGCCCTGCTGCGCGACAGCGTACGGCGGCACAGGCGGACACCCGAGCCCGGCCCGGTGCCGCGCGTGCTGTGCTTCTTCGGCGGCACCGACAGCGCCGGCGTCGCCCCGGCCTGGGCCGCCGCGCTGCTGGCCACCGGGGTGCCGTTCCGGGGCACGGTCGTCAGCCCGACGCCGTTCGCGGCGGGCGGGCCGATCACCGTGATCCCGCCGACCGACCGGCTGCCCGAGCTCATGGCCTGCGCCGACCTCGTGGTCACCGCGGCCGGCTCGGCCGTCTGGGAGCTGCTCTACCTGGGTGTGCCCGCGGCGCTGAGCTGGGTGGCCGACAACCAGCTCGTCGGCTACCGGGAGCTGGTGGGCCGGGGCGCCGCGGCCGGGCTCGGGCGCGCCGCCGACGCGCGGGCCGTCGCCCTGCTCGCCCGGCTGCTCGCCGACCCCGCCACCCGCGAGGAGCACGGCAGGCGGGGTGGCGGCCTGGTGGACGGCCGGGGCAGGGAACGCGTCGCCGACGCCCTGCTCGCGCTCGCCCGGCCGTGACCTGCTAGATCAGGTCCCAGCTCAGCGGGGTGCCGAGGGGCGCGTCCCTGGTGAAGTGCCGGCCCATGACGTGGGCGGCGGCCTCGGGGGGCAGGCCGCCGGCGGGCCGGATCGAGCGGACGTTCCGCGGGGTCACCGGGTCGCCCGCGCGGACGTCGCGTACCACGTAGAGAGAGCGGCGGAAGCGCAGACCCTCGCGCTCGGAGGCGCGTGGCCCGAGCGCCGGGCTGCCCAGCGACTCCCAGGCCCGCTCGCTCTCCACCACCAGCGCCGCCAGCTCGTCCGGCTCCAGCGAGAAGGCCGCGTCCACCCCGCCGTCCGCCCGCGAGGCGGTGACGTGCTTCTCGATCAGGCAGGCCCCGAGCGCCACCCCCGCCAGCGCGGCCCCCAGCCCCGGCGTGTGGTCGGAGATCCCGACGACCTCCCCGGTGAGCGCCGCCAGCAGCGGGAGCGCCCGCAGGTTGCTCTCCTCGGGCGCGGCCGGGTAGGCGGCCGTGCACGACAGCACGACGAGCTGCGTGCAGCCCGCCTCCCGGGCGGCGGTCACGGCCTCGTGGATCTCCGCGGCCGACGCCATCCCGGTGGAGATGATCAGTGGCTTGCCGGTGGCCGCCGCCAGCCTGATGAGCGGCAGGTCCACGATCTCCGACGAGGCGATCTTGTACGCCGGCACGCCGAGCTTCTCCAGCAACTCGACGGCGGTCGGGTCGAACGGCGAGGAGAAGGCGGCCAGCCCGTGCGAGCGCGCCCGCTCGAAGATGGGCTCGTGCCACTCCCAGGGCGTGTGGGCCCGCTCGAACAGCCGGTAGAGGGTCTCGCCACCCCACAACGCGTGCCCGTCGCCGATCCGGAACGCGGGCGCGTCGCAGTCGACGGTCAGCGTGTCGGGCCGGTAGGTCTGCAGCTTCAGCGCGTGGGCCCCGGCGGCCGCGACCGCGTCCACGATGGCCAGCGCCCGCACCAGGCTCCCGTTGTGGTTGCCGGACAGCTCGGCCACGACGTACGGCGGATGCCCGGACCCGATCGGCCGCCCCGCGATGGAGATCATGCCTGCCCCTTCCTCAACTGGATGGCCACGACGTCACGCGGCACCCCGTCCACGTCCTGCTGGTAGGTGCCGACCTCCACGAACCCGAACCGCCTGTGCAGCAGCCTGACCGGCTCGTTGTCGGCCAGCACCACGCCGCGCAGGGTCATCAGCCCGAGCGGCCCGAAGGCGTGCTGGATGGCCGCCCGCTCCAGCCCGATCCAGGCCCGCAGCAGCCGCCCCGACTCCTCCAGCCCGTCGTGGTCCAGATAGAAACCCCAGGTGGGGGTCTCTGAGCGCAGCCCCGAGTAGGTCACCACCCCGGCGGCGACGCCGTCGTGGTCGTAGATCAGCACGAGCCTGCCCGCGTCCGCGCGGGCGGCCGCCCACCAGCGGGCGTGCTCGTCCTCGGCGATCTCGTGCGTGGTGAGGCTGGCCGCGCGCACCCGAGGGTGGTTGCGCCACCGGCGCATGACCGGCAGGTCGTCGTCCCGGACGCTTCTCAGCACCGCTCCTCCTACACATCGTGATCGCCTCATTGCACAACGTAGCGGATTACGCGTCCGGTAAAGAGCCCATCAGGGACGGGTATCGGCCGCGGAATCCGCCCGGCGATCGCGGCATGCTGCCCACTAGCTCTCCCGAGATCCCGGAAGCAAGGAGCGATTTTCGTATGATCCCCCTGCTCAGCGTCGTCGTCCCGGTCTACAACGTGGAGCCGTACATCGCCGAGTGCCTGAGGTCGCTGGCCGCCCAGACCCTGGACGACCTTGAGGTCATCCTGGTCGACGACGGCTCGCAGGACGGCAGCGGGCGCGTGGCCGAGGAGTTCGCGGCCCAGGACGACCGGTTCGTCGTGATCAAGCAGCCCAACCACGGGCCGGGGCCGGCCCGCAACGAGGGCGTCAAGCACGCCCGCGGCACCTACCTGGCCTTCGCGGACGGCGACGACGTCGTGCCGCCGCGGGCGTACGAGAGGCTCGTCGCCAGGCTCACGGAGACCGGCTCCGACCTCGCGTGCGGCGCGGTGCGACGGCTGGTGGACGGCGGGCTGGAGGAGTCGATCCTGCACGAGAAGGTGTTCAGGCGGCCCGAGCTGTGCACCCACATCACCGACAAGCAGGTGCTCATCCGCGACCGCACGGTGTGGAACAAGGTCTACCGGCGCGACTTCTGGGAGCGCCACGGCCTGCGCTTCCCCGCCGGCATCTACGAGGACGTGCCCGTCGCCATGCAGGCGCACGTGCTGGCCACCAGCGTGGACATGGTGGGCGAGGTGGTCTACCACTGGCGTAAGCGCGACGAGGGGGCGACCTCGATCACCCAGCGCCGGAACGAGCTGCCCAACCTGTGGGAGCGGCTGACGGCCATCCGCGCCGTCCGCGCCTTCCTCGACGAGCGCGCGCCCGAGCTGCTCGACGGCTTCGACGCGTTGGTGCTGGAGAAGGACATCGTGTTCCTGTTCCAGGCGCTGGAGGCGTGTGAGGACGACCCGGGGCCGCTGCTGGAGCTGTCCCGCGCCTGGGTCGCCGAGCTGGGCGCGAACGTGCTGGCCACCGCGCCGTCCCTGCGCCGCCTGGAGCTGCACCTGCTCGGCCGCGGCCTGGTCGCGGAGCTGCGCAAGATCCGCGAGTTCCGGCGGGCCCGTGAGGACCACGCCCGCATCGTGCCGCGCGGGCTGCGCAACACCAACTGGTACGGCGACTACCCCTTCTTCCGGAACCGGCGGCTGCGGATCCCCGACGACGTGTACGACGCCCGCGACGAGCTCAAGCTGATCGCCCGGGTCGAGGGCAGCGTGTGGGCCGGCGGCGAGCTCCGGATCCGCGGCCACGTGTCGCTGCACCGCGTGGACCGCAAGGTCGGCAAGGTGAACCTGTGGCTCAGCGACGGACACCGCCGGATCCCGCTGGAGGCGCGGCGCGCGGGCCGCCACGGCGTGGTGGCCGCCGTCGATTCCGCGCGGCTGGCGGGCGGCGGGCCGACCTGGCGCCTCGGCGTACGGACCGAGACCCGCGGTTTCGTGCTCAAAGGCTGGTTCAGGGACGGTGAGGCCGGCTCGACGTGGCGGTTTTCCGTGCCGGGTTGGTCAAGAAGCGGCATGGACATCGCCCAGTAGTTCCAGACAGTAATCGAACGGGCGCGTCACGTGTTCATGCTGGGATGCATGAGGACCTATTCGCTCGATGACGTCCACGAGACACGCAAGCGGAGAGACTCCTGGTGGACCGTGTATTTCGTGGACCCGGTCGCCTGCCGGGTCGCCCTCGCCGTGGCCAACCGCACGTCCCTGACGCCGAACGGTCTCACGGTGTTCTCACTGGTCCTCGGGCTGGTGTCGGCCGTCCTTTTCGCGACGAACCAGCTCGTTGCGGGAGCCGGGCTTTTCTATCTGAGCTTCATGATCGACTGCGTGGACGGCAAAATCGCCCGGCTCAAGGGCACGGGGACGCCCTTCGGGCTCTGGCTCGACTACGTGGGAGACCGGGTCAGGGTGGTCATGTGCGCCGGCGGGCTGGCGTACGGACAGTACGCGCTGACCGGCGACGTGAGTTACGTCGTGCTCGGCGCGGCGGTGGCCGTGCTGGACCTGTTCCGGTACGTCAACGCGCCGCAGATGAAGCGGGTGCGTGAGGCCGTCAGGGAGGAACGCCAGGAGCTGGAGCCCCTGGTGCCCGCCCCACTGGTGCCGGATCCGCTGGATCCGGAGCGCTTGGAGCGGATCCGGCGACCGGAGGATCGGCTGCCGCGGGGGCGCAGCCTCCCCAAGCGGCTCAACAGGTTCCTGGCCCGGCACCGCGTCCGCTCGCACCTGATCAGCGGCATCGAGTTCCATGCCGCGGTGTTCGTGATCGCGCCCCTTGCGGGGGCATGGGCGCTGATCCCGCTCGCCGCGGCGTCCGGAGCTCTGCTGCTGGTCAACGAGATCTTCCTTGTCTACAGGATGTGGCGCTTCACGCGCAGGCACCGCGTGGCCTCCTCTCAGGAGAGCCGAGAGCACGTTCTCGTTTAAGTATTCGGGGGTTAGTTACGACATGTCCGACAGGCCAATCTTCGTCATCGGATGCCCGCGCTCCGGCACCACGATGCTCCAGCTCATGCTCCAGTCGCATCCGCGCATCTCGGTGCCGCCGGAGACGCGGTTCCTCATTCCCGCGTACTACCGCCGCCGCACCTGGGGCGACCTGCGGATCGACCACCGCCGCCGGGCGCTCGCGCAGTGGATCGCGACCGACCGCAGCACCAAGTTCCGCGAGCTCAAGCTGGACAAGGACGAGTTCATCCGGGAGGCCCTGGACGCCCCCGGCTCGCTGGGCTCGGTGATCGGCACGGCCTTCCGCATGTACGCCGACCGCTTCGACAAGGCCCGCTGGGGCGACAAGCGGCCCAGCTACGTCAAGCAGGTGGACCTGCTGCTCCGGCTCTTCCCCGACGCCCAGTTCGTGCACCTCATCAGGGACGGCCGCGACTGCGTGGCCTCGCTGAAGGAGATGCCCTGGTACACGCTCGACTCCTTCCACGCCGTCTCCACCTGGGCCGAGGCCATCGACGCGGGCGGCCGGCTGCGGCGCACACTGCCCGAGGACACCTACTACGAGCTGCGCTACGAGGACCTCACCGACGATCCGATGACGGAGCTGAAGAAGCTCTGCCACTTCCTGGAGGAGGACTTCTCCCCGTCGATGATCTCCCCGCGCGAGGCCGCCATCCACGCCGTGCCGCAGCACAAGGTCTGGCACAGCAACACGCACGGCGAGGTCATCCGCAGCCGCGTCGGGAGCTGGGCGAACCGGCTGGACGACTGGGAGATCGCGCTGTGCGAGCACATGCTCGGCGACCGCCTCGAATCCATGGGCTACGAGCTGACCGGCGCTCCCAAGCCGGCCAAGGAGCACGTGACCGCCGCCCAGAAGACCATGCAGAAGCGCAGGGCCAGCCGCATGCGTAAGAGCATGCGCGACCGGATCAACCGGCTGCGCGAGCCCAGCCCGGTGGCCGCGATGCTGACCTCCACCCAGCGTTCCCTGGCCGGCATCCCGCAGCAGCGGCCGGAGGTGACCGAGCCCGCCGTCTAGCCTTGGGCGAAGCCTAGTACTACTCCGCTAGATCGCGGTCTGGTCTCATAGATTCTCCTGCGGGAGCTCGCCGATGGGTGCCACGGTATGTGAATGCCTGAACGCGCTGAGTGTGTCGGGGCTGTGACCCGCGCGGAC
>NZ_JBDPME010000028.1:0-106259 GCF_039871825.1 Nonomuraea sp. B12E4
GTGGCGGCGTTGTCCGGGTAGGGCAGGCCGTGCGTGATGACGTTCGATTCCAGGGCCACCACCGGTCGTCCCTCGGCCAGGGCCTGGGCGACCTCCTCGGCGACCACCAGGGGGATGCCGCTCAACTCACGACTCCTTCATGGTCGCGCGGACGACCCGGGACAGCTCGCCGATGCCGGACTCCTTGAGCGCCCCGTAGTGGTCGGCCACCAGGTCGATCACCTTCCCCTCGATGTCCAGTTGCTGGTCCCCGGTGGCCCTGATGACGGTCACCGGCGCGGCCAGGCCGACGAAGTCGTACGGGAAGGCGTACGTCCTGGCCACCAGGCGGGCGATCCGGCGGATCAGCGGCCGGTCCAGCGCCGGCAGCAACTCGTGCACGAAGCCGGTGAAGCTGTCCTCGTCCGTGGCCTGCTCCAGACAGGCGTCCAGGGTGGGGCCGGAGACCGTGCCGGTGAAGACGGAGTGCAGGATCGTCACGAACTCGGGGTTGGTGAACGACGCCTCGCGCTCCCGGTGTCCGCCCGCCACCCTGGGATTGCCGGGACAGATCAGCACCGCCCCGTCCACCCGCTCGCCGGCCTGTTCGAGCTGCTTGGCCGACTCGAAGGCGACGCGCGCGCCGAAGGAGTACCCCCACAGCGTGTACGGGCCCTCCGGCTGGACCCGCCTGATCTCGGCCACGTCGGCGGCGGCCATCTCCCTGATCGACGGGTAGGGGTCCTCGCCGGGGTTCAGCCCGAACGCCTGGATACCGTAGAACGGCCGGTCGGGCGTGCCGTGGCGGGCCAGCAGGCGCAGGTTCATCGGGTAGCCGCCGAGCCCCGGCCAGCAGAACACCGGCCGCCCCTCCGTGGCGGGTGAGAGGGACACCAGCCGCGAGGACGGCACCGTCCGCCCGCCGTCGATGCGCGCCGCCAGCTCGGTCAGCCTCGGGGACTCGAACAGCACCTGGAACGGCATCCGCGTGCCGTACTCCCGGTTGATCCGGTTGATCAGCGCCATCGCGGTCAGCGAGTTGCCGCCGCTGACGAAGAAGTCGTCCGAGGCCGACACCTTGTCGTACTTCAGCACCTGCCCCCACGCCCCGGCCAGCCACTGCTCGGTCTTGGTCGCGGGTGGCGTGTACGGACCGGCCTGACGCAGCCGGGCCTGGGACCGCAGCGCCGCGGCGTCCACCTTGCCGTTCGCCGTGAGCGGCAGCGCGTTCACGAGCAGCACCCGGTTGGGCACCATGTAGTCGGGCAGCAGCCGGACCAGCTCGTCCTTGATCAGCTCGGCCGGGCCCTTCATGTGCACGGCGTCCTCGCGCATGTCCTCGCCGGCGACCTGCTGGGCGCTGATGCCGCCGCCGAGGGCGAAGTACATCGCCTGCGGGGCGGCCAGTCCCGCGCCCGCCAGGATCTCCTCCACCCGCCGCGCCGCGGGCATCGGGTGGCCGGTCTTCGAGCTGTATCCCGACGACATCAGGCCGATGTCCAGGCCGTTGCGCTGCAGGTGGTGCAGCCGGGCGCCCAGCACCACGTACGCCAGCCACGGCTGGGCGTCCCTGGCCAGCAGGGCGACGCCGAAGGAGGCGCGGTCGTACACCTGCTGGTTGATCGCCACGACGTGCCGGCGCAGCACGAGCTCGTCGGAGACCCGCTCCAGCGCGCCCTCCTGATACCGGTACCAGCCCGCCGGCAGGCCCGGCACGCGGTCGGGGTGCGCCTGCACGAAGACCTCGACGTTCTCGGCGCGGGCCGAGCCGTCGTGGGGCCGGATCTCGAACGTGCCGACGTAGTGGTCGCCGGGCTCGACGTTGAGCCGCTCCTTGACGGAGGCGAGGCGGTCCACCGGCCGGATGTCCAGTCCGAACGCGGGCAGCACGTCCTCGAAGGTGCCCAGCATGTGGCCGGCCTCGAATTCGAGGACCTCGTGCACGTTCTCCTGGTAGACCGGCTGGATCGCCGCCAGCCTGCCGGACAGGTGCACCAGCAGGCGCGCCTCCCCGGGCAGTCGGGCCGGGCCGATGCGGACCAGGGAGTGGTCCACGGGGTGGTAGTAGTACAGCCCCGCCGCCAGGCCGGCCAGCCCCGCGGTCTCGACGTAGAGCTGGGTCGCGTACAGGGCGCCCGGCGAGGCGTAGGAATACTTGGGCAGCAGCCGCTGGTCGCTGCGGAACTGGCCGAACCAGCGCAGGATCCGCCCGAGCTCGTCGAAGCCGAGCTCGTCGAGGTCGCGACTGCCCGTCCCGGCCGGCCCGTTGAGGGCGAGCAGATCCAGCAGGTGCGCGCGGCTGACCGATCCGCCCTCGTAGAACCGGTAGGTCTTGCGGGCGAAGGCCGCCCGCCGCAGCTCGGCCGGCTCCTGCCGGTCCGGCAGCGCCACCGCCTCCAGACCGGCCAGGTCCGGCCGCAGGCCCGCGTCGGAGAGCTGCGCCTTCACCTGCAGCCGGTCGGCCTTGGACATGTGGTGGGCCGACTTGTGGCTCTGGTCCATCAGGGCCGCTTCGCTCTGGTTCAGCTCGGCGCACACCACCAGTTGGGGGGAACGGGTCCGCTCGTCGTTCACCACGACGGCCGCCGCCCGCCGTACCCAGGTGTGCCGCTCGGCGGCTCGGGCCACCTCGCCCAGCTCGATCCGGTGGCCGCGCAGCTTGATCTGGTCGTCCGCGCGGCCGGCGAACTGCAGAGTGCCGTCGGGGTTCCAGTACGCCAGGTCGCCGGTGCGGTAGAGCCGCTGGGTCGGGATGAACGGCGAGGGGATGAACCGCTCCTTCGTCTGCTCGGGCCGGTTCAGGTAGCCCCGGGCGAGCTGGGCGCCGCCGATGTACAGCTCGCCGGTCTCCCCGATGTCCACCGGGGCCAGGTTCTCGTCCAGGACGAAGCAGTGGGTGTTGTCCACCGGGATGCCGATCGGGAGCGATTCGTCGCCGTCACCGGCCCGCGCGGGATTGATCACCTGTGCGGTGGCGTTGATGGTGCACTCGGTGGGCCCGTACAGGTTGATCAGGGAGGCGTCGGGCATCACCGCGAAGAACTCGCGCGCAACCCGCCTGGACAGGGCCTCGCCGCCGGAGAAGACCCTGGTGAGCGCGGAGCAGCGGGGCAGGTCACCGGTGTCGATGAGCGCTTCGAGCAGCGTCGGCACGCACTGGAGCGTGGTGACGTCGTACGCGGTCATGGTCTTGATGAGAGCCTCGGGGTCGCGGTGGCCGCCCGGCGCGGCCGTGACCACCCGGGCGCCGAGGGCCGGCGCCAGGATCTCCCACTGGGCGGCGTCGAAGCTCGCCGGGGTCTTCTGCAGGATCGTGGTGTTCGGGCCGACGTGCCCGCACGTGTGCAGCCAGCGCATCTGGGAGGCGATGCTGTGGTGCTCGATCATCACGCCCTTGGGCCGGCCCGTGCTGCCGGAGGTGTAGATGACGTACGCGAGCGACCGGGGCCACCAGGACTCCTCCTCCAGCCGCCACTCCTCGCCGGTGTCGGCGAGGCTGACGATCCGCGTGCCCGGCGGGGCCAGCGCGGCCAGGTCATGGGCGAGGTACTCCTGGGTGACGACGACGGCGGCGCGGCTGTCCTCGATCATGAAGCGGACGCGGTCACTCGGGTAGTCGGGGGACAGTGGCAGGTAGGCGGCCCCGGCCAGCAGGATCCCCCACACGCCGGTGATCAGGTCGGCCGACGGCTCGGCGTACAGGCCGACGCAGTCGTCCGGGCCGATCGACAGGTCGCGGAGCCGGGTCGCCAGCCGCCCGGCGTCGCGTACGAGCTCACGGTAGGTGAGCTCGCCGCCGGCGCCCGTGACCGCCACGGCGTCGGGCCGGATCTCGGCCTGGTGGAGCAGGAGGTTGGGCAGGCAGGACTTGATGCCGACCGGCGCACGGAGCCCGGCCGGCCCCGCGGAGGTGTTGGTGCTCATCGTGCTCCCGAATCGATGGTGCCGAAGTAGCGGTCTCCGAAGTCCCCGATGCCGGGGACCATGAAGGCGTTCTCGTTCAGCCGCTCCTCGATCGAGGAGACGACGACCTTGACGCGTGGGTGCGCCTTGCTGACGGCGCGGAGGCCCTCGGGCGCGGCGATGAAGTTGATGAGGATGATGTTCTCCTCACGCACGCCGGCCTTGAGCAGTACGTCGATGGCGGCGTTCGCCGACCCGCCGGTGGCCAGCATCGGCTCCAGCAGCAGGACGTGGCTGTCGGCGATGCCGGGGGGCAGGTGCGAGTAGTAGAGGTGGGGGAGTTTGGTCTTCTTGTCGCGCTGGATGAGGATCTTGCCGATGCAGATGCCGGGGAGGAGCTCGCGCAGCTCCGCCTCCATGCTCTCGCCGGCCCTGACCACGGCCACCGCGCAGACGTCCACGGTGTGTCTCAGCCCCCGGTAGGTGGCGCCCACCGGCGTGGTGACGTCGTGCTCGGTGAAAGGGAGCTGGTCGAGCCCGGCTTCCAGGAGGAGGCGGATGATGCGGCGGGAGTGCAGGACGAAGGAGTCGAGCCCGGCGTGCCGGTCGCGGACGACCGTGTGCAGGGCGCGAAGCTGGCGGGTCTGCGGAAGTAGGTGCAGGTTGTGCAGAACTGACATAGCGGGTCCCGTCAGGCGATGGGCGGCTCTTCAAATGAGTGCGGAAGCTCCGGTGTGGTGGTGAACTGGCTCGCGGCGACCCGGTTGATCGAGCGGTGGCCGCTGCGTTCCCACACCCGGCGCAGGACGTAGGCGAGTTCGGGGTTGTGCTCCTCCTCTTCCAGGACGGCCCGGCCGACGACCGCGTCCCAGTCCTGGTGACAGGCACGGTCGTCGAGGAGCCGTTCGATCACTTCTGCGCGGTCGGGCACTTGCGGATCTCCCTCTGCCGGAGACGGGCCGTCAAACGGGGCAGGCTGAGCCCGAGGAGCACGAGCGCCGCACCGGCGAGCCTGATCGGCGCGGGCAACGTGCGTTGCTGGACGCCGTCGATCACCACGGCGGACAGCACCTGCCCGCTGATGACCAGCAGGGAAGCGCTCATCGCGCCCAGCCTGGGGAACACATGGCTGTTGACCGCCACGAACAGCGCGCCGAACACCCCGCCCGCGTAGGCGGCGACGGGCGCGTCCGTGAGGTCAGGCCAGGCCCGCAGAACGAGCAGGACCACGGTCAGGAAGGCGAAGCCCACCACGTGGTTCCACACCGACGCCCTGAACGCGCCCGTCCTGGTGCTGAGCCGGCCGTTGATCGTGCGGCTCGCGCCGATGAGCACGCCGTTGAGCAGCGCGAGGAAGACGAAGAAGAGCACGGGTCACCCTCCGGCGGGGACGCTTCGGGGGCCACTCGTCGAGGGGGCCACTCGTCACGCTCCGCCCAGCACAATGAGCACGCTGCCCGCCAGTACGCTCCCGGCGACCGCGAGATCCGTGCCCGTGACGCGGCGTCTGGGGGTGTGCAGCAGGCCCAGGTGGTCGGCGACGGTGCCGAAGACCACCTGGCCGGTGAGCATCAGGGCGATGGTGCCGGCCAGGGCCAGCTCACTGTTCACCGCGACCGCCGACAGCACGACGACGAGCGCGCCGGGGATGCCGCCGAGGCGGTACCAGAGCGGCGTCCTGCCCTCGTCCTGCGTCCCCGCTGGTTGGCGGGGCGCCGGCCGGCGGCGGGAGAGCGTCAGCACCAGGAGCAGTGCGACCACCGCCCCGAGCCCGTGCGCGGCCCAGGAGGCGTACAGCGCGTCGGTGTGGTGGGCGAGCACGGCGTTGGACTGGGTCATCAGCGTGAGCAGCACGCCGCCCGCGAGCGCGAGCAGCCAGTCGAGGGCGCGTCCGGTCATCCCGCCAGCTCCTCGGGGGCGTTGTGCAGGTTCGTACCGATCAGGGTGACGACCTCGCCGAACGTCCCCGCGAACCAGGTGGGCGCGGCGGCGGCCAGCTCGACCGGGCTCTGGACGCCGTACGTGACCGCGATCGAGCGCATGCCCGCCGCGTGCGCCATGTGGATGTCGTGCACGGTGTCGCCCACCATCACCGCACGCTCCGCCGCGACCCCGAGCGTCCGCAGGACGAGCCGGCCGGACTCGGGATGAGGCTTGGGGTGGGTGACCTGGTCGGCGCCCACCACCAGCTCGAACCGGTCACGCAGCCCGGCCGACCGGAGCAGCGCCTCGGCGCTGGCGTGGAACTTGCTGGTCGCGACGGCGAGCCGGACCCCCAGCGCTCGCAGCTCGTCCAGCCCCTCGACGACCCCGGGGAAGCACAGCTCGGGGGCGCGCGGCAGGATGATCTCCCTGAACAGCCGCTGGTAGTGCCGCACTCCTTCGGTCACCGACTCGTCGTCCGGTGACACGCCGAGCAGCCCGCCGAAGGCCCGTTGGAGCGGCAGCCCGATCGTGGCGCGGACGGCCGCGGCCTCAGGAGCGGTGACCCCCAGCGCGCCGAATGCCGCGGTGAAGGTCTCCACGATTGCTCGAGGGGTGTCGACGAGCGTGCCGTCGAGGTCGAAGACGGTCAGGTGGCGCATGACATCCTCCCCGGCTTCGGATCATTCAAGGAAGTCAGCTCGGATCTTCAAAGTAAGGGCCCATTTGCCGCCAATCAAGTTGGTCATAGTGGTTTTACGGGGAATGCGCACGAGGGAATAAGAGGCATATTCGGTAGGGGAGTGCGGCGATCTCAGCCGGCGGCGCACGGGCCCGCGGCAGGCGCGGACCGGCCGGCCGAGCACCCCGGCGAACTGCGACCTTGTGATCGCCCTCGCCGATCGTCTCGCGTCCCACACCTCCGGGCCCGCGGCCGCCGAAGCCCCAAATGAGCCAATCTGCTCGACTGTTGGTTTGTCATGCAGGCCGTCAAAAGAGCCGCGACCACAACAAATACGGGACCGGTTGGCGCTTCCATTCCGCGGCCCCGCCGAACAGCCGCCGGTCGTGGTCAGGTGGCCGTCCGCCGAGGCACCTCCGTCTCCACGCGAGCGGCCTCCGCGACCGCCGTGGCCGTGCGGACGAAGGCGGCGACGGCCGGCGAGTGCACGTCCTGCGGCCAGACGACGGCCAGCGTGACCGGCGCGCGGGCGGCCGCGAGCACCCCCCCGGTGCCGGCCCGATCAAGGGGCGGGGTCGGCGATGGTGCGGAAGGTGACCGACACCCGCCGTCCGCGCGGGGTACGGCCCGCCGCGCCGGGGTCGCTCTTTCGCGCGGCGATGCTGTGACGCCAGGTGTACCGGGCCGGTCCCGTCATCACGCACAGGCTGCCCGGGGCCAGCGGCACTTCCACCCTGGTGCCCTCGCCGGGGTGGGTGAAGTCCATGACGCAGGCGGAGTTCAGGGAGATCGCGGCGACGACGGGGCCGAAGCAGGGCACGCAGTCGACGTGCGCGCTGATGCCCTGCCCGGGCTGGTATTCATTGACGATGACCTGGTCGGCTTCCGCCTGCATGAATCCTTCGCCGACCAGGCGTACGGCGTGCTGTGCGGCCCATGCCGGGATCGGCGGAGCGGGGGTCGACCGGGCGTCGCTCGCCACGCTTCGGCTGCCGTAGTCGTAGCGGTGGCCGTAGTGCTGCACGCGTCGCCGCAGTTGCGTCGACCACGGGGCGGCGTCGATGGCGGCGAGCAGCCTCGCACAGTCGTCAGGGGCGAGCCAGCCCGGGAGGTAGTGCAGTCCCGGCACCGTCTCCTGGTGCGGCGACGATGGCGGTCGATCATCAGTGTCGAAGGGGAGTTGCTCGAAGGAGTCGGGCATGGCGCAACACTAACGGCGCCCATGCCCTTGATCCGCTAGGCGTTCACCCGATGCAGCACCACCACGGGGATCACCCGGGTGGTCCTGGCCTGGTAGTCGCCGTAGCCAGGGGCCACTTCGACGACCTTCGCGAAGAGCTCGTCGCGCTCCTCCCCGTCCGGGATGGAGGCGATCGCCTCGTACGTCTCGGTGCCGGCCTCGACGGTCACCATGGGGTTCTTCCTGAGGTTGTGATACCAAGCCGGGTGGGTGGGCGCGCCGAACATCGACGCCACCACAAGGGTTCTGCCCTCGATCTCGACCTTGGCCAGCGGGCTCGTCCGCGGCCTGCCGGTCCTGGCGCCGGTGGTGGTCAGCAGGAGCAGTTGTGCTCCTTCGAACATCCCACCGACTCTGCCGTCATTCTCCCGGAACTCCTTGATGACGCTCCGCTGAAAGGCGTTGGCGTCGAAGTCCTTGTACTCGTCGAGCTGTTTCTGGGTCACGCGGTGGTTTCCTTCCTGATCAGGGGATCGGAGGCGGTGGACCACCATGAGCCGGCACAAACGAAAACCCCGCAGGCCGCAACTTGCACTGGAGAAGTACGCAGTACAGAACCCCATGATTCGAGGGGTGCCGTAACGGCGGGAGAGTCGGGAAACGTGCCGGACTCTGTGGTGGCTGAGAAGCCAATACCTCCATGCAGTAGGCCCATACGGGGCGCGCGGCAAGCATAACGCGAAGCGCGTCATTTGTGCAAGGCGGTCCCTGGCCTGGGGACGGGGGCTCAGAGGGCTGATCGCCCGGGCGAGGGCGTGGGGTTGGCCGGAGTTCATGGGCACTCCTTGACGGATTGGTTATGCGCATAACATTATGCGCATAATGAACCTTGCACCAACGACCTCCCAGACTGCCGAGCCGGCAAGGAAGAAGCAGCATGACAAGCATCGAAACCGTAGCTCAGCGGGCCGCTCCCGGCTGGATGATCCTCGCGCTGGCGTGTTCCAGCCAGTTCATGGTGATCCTGGACGCGTCCATCGTTAACGTCGCCCTGCCCTCGATCCGCGGGGAACTCGGCTTCACGCCGACCGGCCTGGCCTGGGTGGTGAACGGCTACCTGCTCACCTTCGCCGGCTTCATGCTGCTGGGCGGTCGCGCCGCCGACCTGTTCGGCCCGCGCCGTACGCTGGTCGCCGGGCTGGTGCTGTTCTCCGCGTCAAGCCTGGCGGGCGGCCTGGCGACCGCTCCGGAGATCCTGGTGGCGGCCCGCGTCGCCCAGGGTGTGGGAGCCGCCATGATGGCCCCCGCGACGCTGGCCGTGATCAACACCTCCTTCACCGAGGCGCACGCGCGTGCCCGGGCGTTCGGCGCCTGGTCCGCCTCGGGCGGTGTGGGCGGGATGGCCGGGGCGGTCGCGGGCGGTGCCCTCACCACCGGTCTCTCGTGGCGGTGGGTCTTCCTCATCAACGTGCCGATCGGCGCGGCGCTGATCGTGGTCGCCCTGCTGTCGGCGACCGGTACGCGGACCGGCCGCCGGGAGTCGCTCGACCTCGCCGGCGCGGTCACGGGAACGGCGGGGCTGGCCGCACTGATCTACGGGGTCATGCAGAGCGCCGACCACGGCTGGACGTCCGTGCGGGTCGTCGGGCCGGCGGTGGCGGGCCTGCTCCTGCTCGGAGTCTTCATCGTGGTGGAGGCACGATTCGCCAGCCGGCCGATGATGCCCCTGCGGCTGTTCCGCGTGCGGGGGGTGGCCGCCGGCAACGGCATGCTGCTGCTGTTCGGCGGGATCGCCATCGCGATGTGGTACTTCACATCGCTTTTCCTGCAGAACGTCCTCGGCTACAGCGCGCTGCAGGCCGGGCTCGGGCAGACGCCCGCGGCGGTGACGTTCGTGGTGATCGCGCGATGGGCCGCCGCCCTGCTGCCACGAACCGGTGCGCGCTCGCTGGTGCTGGCCGGCTGCGCTTGTTTCGTGGCCGGTTTCGGCTGGCTCGCCCAGGCCCACGCGGGCAGCGGCTTCGTCACCGGCGTGCTCGGGCCCACGCTCCTCGTCGCGGTCGGCATCGGGCTGACCTTCCCCACCCTCATGGCCGCGGCGACCGCCGAGGCGCCCGAGGGTGACGCGGGGATCATCGGCGGCCTGGCCAACACCGCCGTCCAGGTGGGCGGGTCGATCGGCCTGGCGGTGCTCGCGACGGCCGCCGGCGCCAGGGCCGCCACGGAGGCCGGCGGGAGCTCCCCGGCCGCCGCCCTCGCCGCCGGCTACGGCCTGGTCTTCCTCATGGCGGCCGGGCTCGGCCTGGCCATCGCGGCGGTCAGCGTGCTGCTGCCGCGACACCGGCACGGCTGACGCCTCCTGCTCCAACCCCTATGTCCTCGTACGACCTCAACGAAGGAACGATCTTGACCAGCGCATTCGACCCGATCACCGTCGGCGGCACCCGACTCGCCAACCGGATAGCGATGGCACCGATGACCCGCAGCCGGGCCCATGGCGGGCTGGTGTCGGAGCTGACAGCGGAGTACTACGCCCAGCGCGCCTCCGCGGGACTGATCATCACCGAAGGCGTCCAGCCGTCGGTGATCGGCCAGGGGTATCCGTTCACCCCCGGCCTGCACACGGCCGAACAGGTCGCCGCCTGGCGCAAAGTGACCGACGCGGTGCATGCCGGGGGCGGAAAGATCTTTGCTCAGCTCCTGCACACCGGCCGGATCGGCCACCCCGTCCTGCTGCCCGACGGCCTGATCCCGGTGGCGCCGTCGCCGGTCGCCGCGCGGGGACAGTTGTTCACCCCCGACGGCATGAAGGACTTCGTCACCCCGCGCGAACTGACGTCCGGCGAGATCGAGCAGACGATCGCCGACCATGCCGACGCCGCGCGCAACGCCATCGAGGCGGGCTTCGACGGGGTGGAGCTGCACGGTGCCAACGGCTACCTGATCCAGCAGTTCCTCGCCCCCAACACCAACCGGCGTACCGACGGGTGGGGCGGCTCGGTCTCGGGGCGCATCCGGTTCGCCGTGGAGGTCGTCGCCGCGGTCGCCGCCGCGATCGGTGGTGACCGTACCGGGCTGCGTCTGTCACCCGGAACGACGAGCAACGACATCCACGAGCCCGAACCGCACCTCGTCTACGAGGCGCTCGTCCAGCGGACAGCCGCCCTGGACCTGGCGTATCTGCACATCATGGAGGCCGGCGACCGGGAGCTGACACGGGCCTTGCGACGGCGGTTCCCCGGCACCCTCATCCTCAACCCGCACTCCGGCGACCGCCCGACCGGTCCCGGAGAGCTCGCGCTGATCGACGACGGGACCGCGGACGTGATCGCTTTCGGGCGGCTCTTCCTCGCTAACCCCGACCTGCCCCGCCGCCTGGCGACCGGCTCGGCGCTCAACACCCCGGACCCGGCCACCTTCTACGGCGGCGATGCGACCGGCTACACCGACTACCCGGCGCTGCCCGCCTGACCGGCCGCCGGTCGGCCCTTGGCCCCGGTTGATCGGTTCGGGTGAAGGGAAGACATACTTGTTCTCCGTTTTGCCCCCTATGGATGGAGACTGCATTGGCTGCACTGGTTCCGCCGGTCATCGCCTCCGGCTCGTTGAGCAAGGTCCCGCAGCCCGTCCTGGCGGCGGAGCCGGACCTCGTGTTGCGGCCCTGGACCCGGGCGGACGCTCCCATGATCGTGGACGCCTTCAGCGACCCGGCCGTACGGCACTGGTCCCTCCGCAGCGTTGACTCGGTCGCCGAGGCGGAGCAGCTCATCGACGGTTACGCCCAGGGCTGGCAGGCCGAGTCCAGCGCGACCTGGGCGGTGGTGACGCTCGCGGGCGAGGTGCTCGGCAGGGTCGCCTTGCGCGCCGTCGACCTGGAGATGGGCCAGGGCGAGGTGGCCTACTGGATGCGGCCCGCCGCACGCGGGCGGGGTGCGGCCACCGCCGGGGTCCGGGCGCTCAACGCCTGGGCCTTCGAGGCGGGGTTCCACCGGCTGTGGCTGATTCACTCGACCAGGAACGAGGTGTCCTGCCGGGTCGCGCAGAAGGTCGGGTTCATGCCGGAGGGCACCGAGCGCAGCTCCATCCGGCACACCGACGGCTGGCATGACATGCACGTACACGCCTTGATCAACCCGTCCTCGGAGGTCGGTCCCGCTCCGCGGGTCGGCCAGGCGCCGGTGTGATCGCGCGGACGTAGTACAGCAGGTGCGGCAACTCCCCCTCGGACTCCACCTGGAACCCGGCATCGGGGATCATGCTGCCCAGCAGGTCACGGGGGTCGTGCCGCATGGCGGGGCCGGAGAGCAGGCCGATGAGGTGCCGGGCGAGGTGGTTGGCCGGCGGGCGGAATTCGGCCACGAGCAGTCGCCCGCCCGGCCGCAGCACCCGGAACATCTGCCGCAGCGCCTCGGCTCTGGCCTCCCGTGGGATGTGGTGGATGGCGAGGCTGGAGGTCACCAGGTCGAAGGAGCCGTCGGGGAAGGGCAGGTCCTGGGCCTCCCCGACGACGTACGCGCAGTTCGCCGGAGCCCGCCGGGTGGCGTGGTCGATCATCGCGGGTGACAGGTCGAGGCCGGTGACGTGGCCGCTGGGGGTGACCACGGGGGAGAGGATCCGGCTGAGATAGCCGGTGCCGCAGCCCACGTCCAGGACCCGATCGCCGGCTCGTGGGCGTGCGGCGGCGGCCAGGCGGGTGAAGGCGGTGCGCCGGCCGCCGAGATAGGCGATCGAGGCGAACACCTCGTAGGCCCGCGGCCGGTCGATGGTGCCCCCGCCGTCGGCGTGCTCGTGATGCCCGTGCAGCAGCTTCCCCAGACCCATGGCGGTCCTCCGATTCCGAACGAGGTGTTCATTTAGGAATCATGCGTTCATAATGAGGGGCGGTCAACGAGCAGATCGGTCGTGGTGTGCCGTACCGAACAGGGGGCGGGGAATTGTCCGGAGACCGGCGGGTGCGGCGCACGCGGCGGCTGATCCAGGAGGCGCTGGTGGCGCTGATCCTGGAGAAGGGCTACGACGCGGTGACCGTCACCGACGTCATCGACCGCGCGGATGTGGGCCGGTCCACGTTCTACGCCCACTTCACCGACAAACAGGACGTGCTGTTCAGCAACATCGAGCAACTGACGTTCCTGCATCCCGCGCCGGCGGAGGGGGCGGGGGAGTTGTTCGCGTTCAGCCGGCCGATGTTCGAGCATGTGCGGGAGCAGGAGCGGCTGGTCCGGGCGCTGATGGGCAGGCACAGTGGCGGGCTGGTGCACGCGCGGGGCGAGCGGTTGCTCGCCGCCGTCGTCAGGAGCGAGCTGGTGGCGGCGGGTGGCCGCGAGTCGGCCTCGCTCGACCTGCTGGTGATCTGTGTGGTGGGTGCGTTCATGGGCCTGCTGCGGGCCTGGGTGGACGGTGAGACCACCGCCACACCCGCCGAGCTGGACGCCGCGTTCCGCGCGGCCGTCATGCCCGGAGTACGGGCGGCGCTGCCGGGGACGTTCTCACCCGTCGAGGGCGCTAATTCCGGCGGGCTTCGAGCGCGTCCAGGATCAGGTCCAGGCCGTAGCTGAACTCGCTCTGGTGGTCGTAGCCCGGCCGCAGAGCGTGGTCGACGATTATCTCGGTGAGGTACGGCAACTCCCCTGCCCGGATGTGATCGAGGATGGTGCCGCTCACCTCCTCGACGTCGTCCCGCGTCTTCAGCGGCAGGTTCGCCTCCTGGAGGACGAATCCGCCGATGTAGCTGTCGAGGAGCGAGACGGCGTGCGCGGCCATCGGCAGGGTGAACCCCGCTCTCCGCAGGACGCCGAGGACGGCGTCGTGGTGGCGTAGCGTGGCCGGCCCCGGGTTGCGGCGGGAGTCCATGAGGGCGAGCGCCCAGTTGTGCCGCGACAGGACCGCACGTGCGGAGCAGGCGCGGGCCCGGATCGCCTCGCGCCAGTCGTCGTGGTCGGCACCGGGTAGCTTGATCGCCGCGAACACCATGTCGACCACGCCGTCGAGGATCGCGTCCTTGTTCGGTACGTGGTGGTAGAGCGACATCGCCTCCACGCCCAGCTCCTGCGCCACCCGTCGCATCGTGATCGCCGCCACGCCGCCGCGATCGGCGACTCGGATCGCGGCCTCCAGCACGAGACCTCTGCTGAGCGGTTGCGGTGGTGGGGTCACGACGGCTCCGGGGTGTGAACGGGTTGACAACCTTACGAGCGTAAGTCAGCCTTACAAGCGTAAGTCACCTTACTGGTGTAAGTCTTCCTGAAGGAGATCCCGATGCCGATGCCGTTATGGTGGGGACACGTGAACAAGAGGGTGTTCAACCCGCTCGCGGTCAAGGGCGGGAAGTGGCCGGTGCTGATTCACGTCGGTCGCGTTTCCGGCGCGACGTACCGCACCCCGCTCGACGCGCATCCTGTCGACGGCGGCTACCTGTTCATCCTGGTGTACGGCTCGCGCTCGGACTGGGTGCGGAACGTCCTGGCCGCCCACGGTGCCCGGCTCCGGGTCGACGGGAAGGAGGTGGAGCTCACCGCCCCACGCCTCGTCGGGAAACAGGAGGCGTTCCAGGCCCTCCCCGCCGAGGTGGCCCGCCCGCCTAAGCTGCTCCGCATCACCGAGTTCCTGCGGATGGACCTGGTCGCGGGCGGCGGGTCTTAACGGTGGTCCGCGCGGAGATACGTGAGGCGGCGCCTCGTCAGGGCACACGTCCAGCATGAGCGAGCCTCAGATCCACAGTCGCCTCGTGTGGCTGAGCAGCCCCGAGAGCTTCCCGCTGGACTTCCACGCCACCGTGTCCGGGCGAACCCCGGAAGAGATCAGGAGTCTGGCGCTCGCCGAGGCCCGGGCCTTCTACGGTCCGACATTGGAGGGCACCGGCGTTCACGTGCTGAGCACCCGCGTCGAGCCGGACCCGGACGCGGAGAAGCCCGGCTACTACCGGGCGACCATCGTCTTCCGTCAGGTGACCGACTGACGGGCGAGGCCACGGAGGCTGCTGCCGCTGTGCCGCGGCACTCCAGGTCGAGCGCGGTTTTGGCGGGTTAAGTGAGGTTATCGACCGGTCGGGTGGCCTAACGGGGGCTTTATGCCATTTGCCAAACGTTCGACTGGGGTCCTCTTCAACGAAAACCTAGATCTCTAAGTTCCCTTGGTTGGAGATCAAATCAAGGGAGATCGGCATGGAGAGGCCCCCGGCGGTCCGGGCTCGCGGCATCACGAAGTCCTTCGGCGAGGTGATCGCACTCGACGAAGTCGACCTCGACGTGACGAGCGGGCAGGTCCACGGCCTGGTCGGCCCGAACGGCGCAGGCAAGACGACACTCCTCGGGCTGCTGCTGGGCCTGGCGGTCGCGGACAGCGGCCGGCTTGAGATCCTGGGTACGACGGTCGGCCGAACGCTCTCCGTGCCCGACGGCGTCGCGGGCTTCGTGGACGGCCCCGGGCTCTATCCCTCCCTCACCGCGCGGCAGAACCTCGCGGCGCTGGCCTTGCTGCGCCGGTACGACGACGGTCCCACCGCCGACGTCGAGCACGCGCTGGAGCAGGTCGGGCTCACCGAAGTCGCCGACGACCGGGTCCGGGGCTTCTCGCTGGGCATGCGCCAGCGGCTCGGGCTGGCCGCCGCGCTGCTCACCACACCGCGACTGCTCATCCTCGACGAGCCGGCCAACGGCCTGGACCCGGCCGGCAAGCGCCACGTGCACCGTGTCATCAGCGGACTCGCCGCGAACGGGACCGCGGTGGTCCTGTCCAGCCACCGGATGGACGACCTCGCCGCGCTCTGCTCCGAGGTCACCATCCTGGCCACCGGACGGGTCGTCTTCACCGGGCCGCTGAGCAAGCTCGCCGCCGAGAGCGGCGAGCTCGACTACCGGCTGGTCACCTCCGACCCGGCCGCCGCCCACCGGCTGGCGTCGGAGACGCCCGGGCTCCGCGTGGTGCACGACAGCGAGCCCGGTCAGCGGGTGGAGGCCGACATCGTCGTACGCGGGCCGGTGCAGGCCCTCGACGAGCTGGTCGTACGACTCGTACAAGCCGGGGTGGCACCCCGGGAGCTGGGGCCGGTGGTGACGCCGCTCGAAGCCGCGTTCCTGGCGCTGACCGGCACCGAAGCCGCGCCCGCCGAGACCGACCAGGAGAACTCCCGATGACCATGACCGCCACCCCGCCCCAGGCCGCGGCCCGGCCGGCACCCTTCACCCACGGCTACCGGTTCGAGCTGGTCAAGCTGCTCTCCCAGTGGCGGATCCGCCTGCTGCTGCTCGCCTGCTGGATCGCCCCCGCGCTCTTCGTGGCCGCGGTGAGCCTGCAGACCTCGCTGCCCTCCGACACGGTCTTCGGCCGCTGGATGAACTCGACCGGCTGGGCGGGCTCGCTGGTCGTGCTGGACTTCTCCTGCACCTGGGCGCTCCCGCTGCTGACGGCGCTGGTCGCGGGCGACGTCTTCGCCGTGGAGGACCGGCTGGGCACCTGGCGCCACCTTCTCGTGGCGGTCCGCTCCCCGCAGCGGATCTTCGCGGCGAAGGCCCTCGCCAGCCTCACCGTGATTTTGCTGCTGGTGGTCGGGCTGGCCGCGTCGAGCATCGTGGGCGGCCTGGTCGCGGTCGGCAACGAGCCGCTCGTCGGCCTGGACGGCCATCTCCTCGCCCCGGCGGACGCGGCCGGGACCGTCCTGCTCGCGTGGGTCAGCGCGCTGGCGCCGACGCTGGCGTTCGCCGCGGTCGGCCTGCTCGGCTCGATCGCCCTCGGCCGCTCCCCGATGGGCCTGCTGATGCCCGCCCTGCTCGCCCTGGTGCTGCAGCTCGTCCAGCTCCTCCCGCTGCCGGTGGCCGTGCAACTGGGCCTGCCGAGCCACGCCTTCCTCGCCTGGCGCGGGCTCTTCACCGGCCCGGCGCAGACGGGTCCGCTCCTCATCGGCTTCGTGGTGAGCCTCGCCTGGGCGGTCCTCGCCACCGCGCTGGCGTACCGGATCTTCCTGCGCCGCGACTTCACCGACCTGACCTTCGACGGGTCGGGCCGGCAGATCCTCGTGGCGGCGGTCGTACCGCTGGCCGTGCTGGTCGCCCTCAGCGTCGGCGTGATCGCCGGCGCGACCCCGGCCACGGGCTCGGGGATCGAGCGGGCGAAGCTGCAGGACTCGCTCGCCACCGTGTACGGCCACCTCTACCGGCTGCAGACGCGGGAGCTCCACCGCCCCGACGTCACCGAGGCCCAACTGCAGGCCACCGCGTCCTGCGACAAGGGCGGCTCCCGGGTGCTCGACGAGGGAGCGGGCAACGACTGGCGCTGTGTCGTGTCCTGGCACCTCCCCGGCGCGACCGCCGTGGGCAACGCCATCTACCAGCTCGACGTCACCGCGGACGGGCGGTACGTCGCCGATGGAGACGGCCCGAAGGAGGTCAACGGCTACTTCCAGGTGCGCACCCCTGCCGGGGACGCGCCGAACCCTCTGTGGCAGTTCGACGGGAACGTCGACCTGCTCGCAAGCACCCCGAAGGAATAGAAAGTGCACGTCACGCGTCAACGCGTCAGCAAGGCCCGTAACGGGCTCACCGGCCGCCGGGCTCGCCTCCTGGCGGCGGCCACCGCCGTTCTCGTCGTCGCCGGCGGGGGCATCGCGTACGCCTCCACCGATGTGTTCGGCAACGAACAGGTCGGCCAGACCACCGAGAAGGGCCTGGTCGTATCCAGCGACCAGTACATCAGCCCGATCGGCGAGCGCCTCGTCATCGACAACGGCAAGATCATGTCGTCCACGGTCAGCCCGGACGGCAAGCACGTCGCGGCCGCCATCACCGACGGCGGGATGGCGCTGGCCATCGTCGACCTGCAGAGCTGGAAGGTGCAGCAGCTCGTCGGCAGCAACGCGGCGGCTGACCTGCGCATCAGCGGCAACGACGTGGGCCAGGAGGGCCCGACGTACTCGCCGGACGGTTCGCAGCTCTGGCTCGGCCAGGCCAACGGCTACACCAGGTTCACCGTGAACCCGGACGGTACCCTCGCCAACCCGACGGCCGTCGCCATCGCCAAGCAGGGCACCAAGCAGGCCCTGGTGGGCGAGGCGGTGTTCACCTCCGACGGCAAGACCGTCTACTCCGCCGTCAACGGCCAGAACCGCGTCGTCGCCATCGACGCGGCCACCGGGACCATCCAGCAGAGCTGGGACGTGGGCAACGCCCCGCGCGACCTGGTCCTGGTCGGGAACAAGCTCTACGTCAGCAACGAGGGCGGCCGCCCGGCGCGGCCCGGCGACACCACGATCAACTCCTACGGCACCCAGGTGCCGGCCGACCCGGTCACCGGCGCCACCACCACCGGCACGGTCAGCGTCATCGACGTGGCGAACCCGGCCACCGCCCCCACGAGCATCGACGTCGGCCTCCACCCGACCGCCCTGTACGCCAAGGACGGGGCGCTGTTCGTCACCAACACCGCCACCAACGACGTGTCGGTCATCGACACCTCCAGCGACAAGGTCGTCCAGACCATCGCCACCCAGCCGTGGCCGCAGTCTTCGGTGGGCTACGAGCCCGACGCGGTGACGCTCACCGACGACGGTCACCTGCTGGTGACGCTCGGCCGCGCCAACGCGGTCGCCGTCTACCGGTATACGACCCCGCAGGAGCCGGTCAGCTACCTCGGCCTGCTCCCGACGGACTACTTCCCCGCGGAGATCACCACCGTCGGCGATCAGGTGCTGGTCTCCAACACCCGGGGCATCGACGCCCTCCGCCCCACCAACAGCGCCGGGCACGGCACCCACGACACGACGTCGAGCCTGCAGCGGTTCACGCTGCCGGACGACAAGGAGATCGCCAAGTCCACGGCCACGGTCTTCGCGCAGAACGGCTGGGGCAAGAACGACGTCAAGGTGGCTGAGGGCAACAAGCAGAAGGCCGAGCCGGTCCCGAAGCGCCTCGGCGACCCGTCGACGATCAAGCACGTCTTCCTGATCGTCAAGGAGAACCGGACCTACGACCAGATCCTCGGTGACGACCCGCGGGGCAACGGCGACCCGTCGCTGGCCCAGTACGGCGAGAACGTGACGCCGAACCAGCACGCGCTGGCCCGCCAGTTCGGGCTGTTCGACAACACGTACGACATCGGCACCAACTCCGCCGAGGGCCACAACTGGCTCATGCAGGCCGACAACCCCGAGTACACCGAGTCCAGCGCCGGCGAGTACCTGCGCAGCTACGACACCGAGGACGACGCCCTCGGCCACCAGCGGACCGGCTTCATCTGGACCGGCGCGCAGGCCGCGGGCAAGTCCGTGCGGAACTTCGGCGAGTTCCACCAGTTCCTGACCAAGCCGTCCGGCGCGACCTGGCAGAACCTGTACTGCGACACCAAGAACATGGAGTCGACCGGGCAGGACACCGCCTACACTCTGAACTCCTCCTCGCCGATCCCGTCGCTCAACGACGTGTCGGTGCACGGCTTCCCGAAGTTCGACACCAGCGTCCCGGACATCTACCGGTACGAGATCTGGAAGCGTGACTTCGAGGCCAACGGGCCGGCGAACCTGAACATGTTCTGGCTCTCCAGCGACCACACCGGTGGCCCGGTCAACGGGGCCGCCCAGGTCGCCGACA
Source organism: Nonomuraea sp. B12E4 (assembly GCF_039871825.1). Taxonomy (NCBI): domain Bacteria; kingdom Bacillati; phylum Actinomycetota; class Actinomycetes; order Streptosporangiales; family Streptosporangiaceae; genus Nonomuraea; species Nonomuraea sp. B12E4. The sequence continues at coordinate 19,247 of NZ_JBDPME010000028.1, forward strand.
ACGACCTGGCCGTCGGCAAGATCGTCGACAAGATCTCGCACAGCGAGTACTGGAAGGACTCCGCGATCTTCGTGGTCGAGGACGACTCCCAGGCCGGTCTCGACCACGTCGACGGCCACCGTGCCCCGATCCAGATCATCAGCCCCTGGGCCAAGCACGGCACCGTTGACAGCCACTACTACACGCAGATCACCATGATCCGCACCATCGAGCAGATCCTCGGGATCAAGCCGATGAACCAGAAGGACAGCGCCGCCAGCCCGATGGCCGCGGCCTTCACCAACAAGCCCGACAACACGCCGTTCACCTTCCTGCCGAACCGCACCTCCCTGACCATGGGCCTGCCGACCCCGCCCGCCTGCGGTGCCGACACCCCGGCACCGGTGGACCCGGACGCCGCGGCCCCGCCGAAGGCGGAGGTGCCGGCCGACAAGAAGGACGTCGCGGAGAAGTGGGAGACCTGGAAGTCGCAGCAGCACTTCACCGGGCCCACCGCCAGGGCCGACTCCGCCAGCCCCGAGCAGCTCAACCGCTTCTCGTGGTACGAGGCGCACGACTGGCGGAAGCCCTACCCGGGTGAGGACAAGATCTACGAGCCGGACCAGGTGCCGGGCGCCTTCATCAGGTCGTCGGACACCGACGGCTGACGCGGCGCGATCACGTGGAGGGGTCCTGGCCGCCGGCCGGGGCCCCTGCCCGTGTCCCGCTGCCGGGCAGGCGTACGGCGATCATGGCGATGTCGTCCTTGCGTGCCATGGGCAGCCGGAGCAGCTTGTCGCAGAACGTGTCGAGGGGCTCGCGGGCCAGCGCGGCGGCGCCGCGGCGGAGCCGTTCCAGCCCCACGTCGAGGTGCTCTCTCGGCACCTCCACCAAGCCGTCGGTGTAGAGCAGCAGCGTGCTGCGTGACGGGAGCACCGCGACGGCGCTGCTCCGCGGCAGGTCGTAGGCCGCGCCCAGGATGGGGTTGACGGCTTCCTCCAGGAAGCGCGCCTCGCCCTCGTGTGTGACGAGCAGGGGCGGCGGGTGACCGGCCACCGAGTAGCGAAGCGACCAGACGCCGCTGTCCAGGTCTTCCAGGCGGGCGAGGATGCAGGTCGCCGTGCTTTCGCCGTTCAGCAGTTCGGTGGCGATGTTCAGCCGGCGCAGGATGTCGCCGGGAGGTTCCCGGCGGTCCATCGCCAGCCCTCTGAGCATGTTGCGGAGCTGGCTCATCGTCACCGCCGCCGCCAGGTCGTGCCCGGCCACGTCACCGATCGTCAGCACTGTGGAGCCGTCCGGCAGCATGAAGGAGTCGTACCAGTCGCCGCCGATCTCCACCGACGTGGCGCTCGCCCGGTAGCGGGCGGTGATCTCCAGTCCCGGCACCTGCGGCGGATCCGGGAGCAGGTAGTTCTGCAGGGCCAGGGCCACACGCTGGGTGCGCTGGAACCGCATCGCGTTGCTGAGATGGACATGCGCGTGATCCAGCATCCGCCCCAGCATGTCTACATCGGCCGTGCTGAGCGGCTCGCGGTCCCCGCAGACCACGGCGTGCACGATCGCTGCCACCGTGCCGTCCACGATCACCGGAACCAGGGCCAGGCTGTTGGCCTCCGCGGCGACCGCCCACTCCTCGCCGCCCGGTGGTATACCGCCCGGCGGCGGTTTTCCCTTGGGGAAGACCCGGCGGATCGGCCGACGGGTCCGGATCGCCGTGGTGAAATCGCAGTCGGCGTCGATCACCTGCGGGCCCACCGCCGGCGGGGTTCCCAGACGCGCGAAGCTGACGAGGCGCTCGGCGACGAAGGGCAGCGGGACGGACTCGTCCTCGAACTGGGGCAGCACGAAGATGGCGCAGCCATCGGCCAGGGCGGGCACGATCACGTCGATCAGCGTGCGCAGCACCTCGTCCAGGCTCCCGAGGTCGGCGGTGGCCGCGGCGGCCTGGTCGAGCAGCCTCCTGCGGTGTTCCTCCTGCCACTCCTGCTCGACGTCGGAGAAGGCGCCGACCCACTCGACCACCTTGCCGCCCTCGACGATGGGTACGGCGCGTGCGTGGACATGCCGGTAGGTACCGTCGGGGGTCTTCAGGCGGTAGACCTTGTCCCAGTGGCCCAGCCGCTCGACCACTTTGAGCCACTTGGCCAGGGTGGGCCCGCGGTCGTCGGGGTGCAGGGCGTCCAGCCAGCCGTTGCCGCGATACTCCTCCCAGGGTTGCCCGGTGAACCGCTGCCAGCCCGGGCTCGGCTCGATCACCTCTCCTTGGGGATCGGACACCCAGATCGCCTGCTTCTCAAGCTGGATCAGGCTCTGGTAGCGCTGCAGGAACCGGTGCCGCTCCTCAGCGATGGGGCCGCTCAGGCGGTTGGCCTCGACCTGGCCGGTGACCTCCAGGGCCATGATCATCACGCCGTCCTCGCCGTCCGCGAGTGAGATCTTCGACACGCTGGCCGAGGTGTATCGCTCCTGTCCGGCCAGGGGATGATCGAGGTACTCGAACGGGATCTCCTTCAGGCTGACGGCCTCACCCGTGTCCCTGACCTGGTCGAGCAGTGCGAAGTACCCCTTCTGGGAGATGTCGTGAAAGGTGTCTCTGGCCGGGGCTCCGATCGGGCGCTCGCCGACGATCTCCTGGTAGGCGTAGTTCATGTAGATCAGCCGGTGGTCGGCGCCGCTGAACACCGCCACACCCACCGGGGCGGGATCGAAGACGCCCAGTGGCAGGTCACTGGCCCTTCTCGCGTCCTCGTCCGTCATCTGTGCCCTTCCGCCGGCCACCATCGGCGCAGGAGCGATCGCCACGGTTGCCCGATTTATGCATGCATGTCATGTTTTATCCCTAATGTGAGTGACACTAACCCATATGTAACGACCTGGAGTCGGCCGGAAGGGCTGGGCCCGCCGGGATGAGTGACCGCCAGGCACTTGATCGCTTGTGAGCGGACACCAATAGGCTTGTCGCGGCTAGTAATTTCAGTATAGATTGAAATTGCTAGCTACAACGGAAGCTGGAATCGTTGGGCGGTCGTGTGGCGCCCAGCCGAGGGTCCAGTCCAGAAGGCATGGGAACGACATGCAAGTTGTCATCATCACCAGCGGCTCGCGTGGCGACGTGGCGCCCTTCACCGGCCTGGGATCGCGGTTGGTCGCGGCGGGACACACCGTCGCGATCGCCACGCAGGAGGCGTTCGCCGACTCGGTGCGTGACGCCGGATGTGAGTATCGGTGGATCCCGGGCGACACTCGCGAGCTCCTCGGGTCCGAGCAGGGACGGGAGTGGCAGGAGCAGGGGACCGGGAGGCTCGGCGGCATGCGTACCAACATCAGGTTGGGCATGCGGTTGCTGGAGGAGATGGGCGAGGGCGTCCTGGCCGCCGCTGAGGGCGCGGAGGTCCTGCTGGTGCAGCGGACCGGCATGTGGCACGGGTATCTCGTGGCCAGGGCGATGGGCATCCCCGGCATCGCGCTGGAGCTCTTCCCCAGCGTGCCGACGGCGGACTTCGCCCTGCCGTCGTTCGACGTCCGCGCCTTCGGCCGGTGGGGCAACCGGAACATTCCCCGATTCGCCATGTGGGCCAGCAGCCGGATCAGGACGCCGCTGGACCGGCCGATCAAGGAGTTCCAGCGGCGACTCGGCGTGCCCGTCAGCGGGCTGGGCGCGGTCAGGCTGCGGATGCTCCATGACCGCGACTGGCCGATCTACCACGGGTACAGCCCGGCGGCCCTGCCCCGGCCGGCCGACTGGCGGCCCGGCGTGGAGGTCGTCGGCAACTGGTGGCCGCCGTACCCGGATGGCTGGCGGCCGCCGGCGGAGCTGGCGAGCTTCCTGGAGGCCGGCCCGCCGCCGGTGTTCGTCGGGTTCGGCAGTATCACCGGTAGCGCCGGGCAGCGCCTCGCGGAGACCGTGTCGGCGGCGCTGCGCGCGGCCAAGGTCCGGGCGGTGGTCCAGGCGGGCTGGTCGAACCTGGCGGCGACCGGCGACGATGTGATCACCATCGGGGACGCGCCGCACGAGTGGCTGTTCCCGCGGATGGCCGCGGTGGTGCACCACGCCGGCGCGGGCACGACCGCGGCCGGGCTGCGCGCGGGCACGCCTGCCATCCCGGTGCCGGTGCTCGGTGACCAGCCGTTCTGGTCGGAGCGGCTGGCCAAGCTGGGCGTGAGCCCGGGCTGGACACCGATGGGGAGGCTGACGGCCGAGCGGCTGGCCGCCCTGATCCGGCAGGCGGTGACAGATCCCGCCTATCGGCGCCGCGCCACGCAGCTCGCCGACCGTGTCCGCCGGGAGGACGGCTCCGGTTACGTCGTCCGGGCGCTGGAGCGCATCGAGCGCGGTCCGCGGGCCAGGTAGCGGATCGGACGCATGCGGGCGTACGGGGAAACCCGCCGCCGGCTGCGGCGCTGTCCATCCCGCTCGTCACGGCTACCGGCCAGCACCGCGACCTGCTGATGGCGGCCGAGGCGAAGGCCTGCACGCCGAGCCCGGCCATGAGCGTGAGCTGGGTGTGCCCGACGGGTGACTCGCCGGCGTAGTTCTGCCAGCTCGTGTTGGTGGTGAAGCTGACCGCGGTGTGCAGGGCCAGGTCCCAGGGCATGCCCTGGTGGCCGATGTTCCAGGGCAGCGCGCCCTGGAACATCAGCAGGCCGAACAGCGCCACGACGCTGATCAGGGAGAAGGCCAGCAGGGCGCGGAGATACTGGCGCCAGTCCTGCTCGGCGTCGGGGTCGACGCCGCAGAGCCGGTAGAGCACGCGCTCGGCCCTGAGGTGCCGGCCGCCGTCCAGCGCCTTGGCCATGTAGTCGCCGAGCGGGACGTGCACGACCAGCAGGACTGTCAGGATGAACAACGCTTGGGCGAGCATGGACGGGCCTCATGGTTGAGATGCGCGGGTATGCGCTAAACATGAAATTCCCGCAGCTCAGAGGCCGGCAACGCTCTTGACGGGCTTGCTATGGCGAAGCCCGGAATCTCTGCACGTGCTTGACGCGCGGCCCGGCGACCGCGGGTGCGGCGACGTTCAGCCGAGCCGGGACGCCGAGCGGCCCCGAACCGTCCATGCGCGCCGGTCCCGCGCCGCCCGTGTTCACCGGTCCCGCGCTGCCCGAGCCCGCTCCGCCGGTGCTGGACGGCCCTGGGTCGGTGCCGGTCGGCAGTGCCGGGGCCTTGTCGAGCTGCTGCCGGGCCTCGGCCAGCGACTCCTGGGTCACCTCCGGTGCCTTGCCCAGCTTGTCCTGCGGCAAGGCGGAGACCTTGTCACAGGCGGACTTGTACCGGTCGCAGTAACTGGTGGTGGTGCCGACGGTGCGCGCGGCCAGCATCGCGTGGCCGACGGCCCGGGTGAGCGTGTCGGCGGCGGCGTTGAAGAGCTCGTTGAGGCGGCGGGCGTCGGCCGGGTTGTTGACCCGCAGCGGCGTGCCGGTGCCGGTGGACACGCCGAAGACGGTGTCGCCGTCGTCCAGGGTGTGGATGGGGCTGATCGCGCGGGCCAGGCCGTCGTGGGAGTTGCCGGCCATCCGCGCCGCGGCGGCCTTCTCCAGCGGCGCGTTCGTGGCCACCACCGCGATCGTGGTGTTCATCGGCAGGGACTCCGCCGCGGTGTCCGGCCGGCACTCCTGCGCCTTCGGCGTCTTCAGGCCCCGGAACTCGTGGGCCAGCTCGTACCGTGCGGCGAACAGCGAGCAGTCCCTCGGGTCCACCGGCGAACCGGCGGCGTTCACCACGACGATGGCGCCGACCGTCACGCCGTCGCCGAGGGTGACGCTGGCGCTGCCGACGCCGCCCTTCAGCCCACCGGCGCGGGCGCCGGTGCCGCCGCCCACGACGCCCTGCCGGACCGGGCCCTGGTCGGCGGCCCGGGCCGCCAGGTAACCCCACTCGGGCGTGGTACGGGCCTTGAAGTCGCCGCCCCTCCCGAGGTCGAAGATGTCCGCGGCGGGGACGATCGGCGCGACTCCGGAGCCCACCTTGACGCCCTCGCCGCGGTCCTCCAGCCAGCGGATCACGCCGTCGGCGGCGGACAATCCGTACATGCTGCTGCCGCCGAGCATCACCGCGTTCACGCCGGGATTGGAGTTCAGCGGGTCGAGCAGGTCCGTCTCCTTCGTGGCCGGGGCGCCGCCACGCTGGTCGACGCCGGTCACGGACATCTGCGGCGTGTAGACGACGGTGGTGCCGGTGAGGTAGGGCGCCCGGGCGGACTGGACCTGGCCGACCTTGATGCCCGGCACGTCGGTGATCGCGTTGTGCGGGCCGGGAAGGCCGGGGGTGGCAGCCGAGGCGGGCGCGGGCGTCGCGAGAGTGGTGGCGGTCAGCGCTAAGGATCCGGCGAGGAGTGCGGCGAGGCGTGGCTTCATGGGTCCCTCATTCCAGTGCGGTGCAGGGCACGCGGAGGTACCGCCCACGCGTCCTGGGCTCTTTGAAGTGCACTCAGTGCACTGAGGGTACTGGTCGGACCAGGAGAGGTAAAGATCTCTATGGGAGAAAAGTCCTATATACGGTCGAGCGTCGTATGCGCTAGCCGAACGCCTGGCTCGGCTCGCGGGACAGCAGCGGCAGGTCAGCCCTGCACTTGATCTTGAGCTTGCGGTAGACCCTGGTCAGATGCTGCTCCACCGTGCTCGTCGTCACGTGCAGGGCGTGGGCGATCTGGCTGTTGGTATATCCCTGGGCGGCCAGCGCGGCCACCCGGCGCTCGGCCTCGCTCAGCTCGGTGAGCGGATCGCCGTCGTGGTCCGGTTCGGCGGGCCGGCTGACGACGCCGCAGCCGGCGGCCAGGACACGGGCGCGCTCGGCCAGCGTGTGCGCGGGCGCGGACTTGCCGCGTTCGCGATAGAGGGCGCTGAGCTCGCCGAGCGCGCGCGACAACTCCAGCCGGTCGCCGCACCGCTCCAGGGCCTTCACCGCGCCGCGCAGCAGCCTCTGCCGCTCCGCCGGTTCGGCCACCGCGGCCAGCGCGCGCAGCGTGATGCCGTGCGTTCTCGACGTCCCGGAGCCGATCATGGCGTACTGTTCACCGGCCAGCGTACGGGCCGTTTCCGGCTCGCCGAGTGCCAGGTGGGCCATGGCCAGGTCGGCACGCCACGGTACGAAGCTGGGCACGTCCATGCCCCAGCGCCGCAGCAGCGTCCCGCACCTGGCGAGTTCGGCGGCGGCCAGTTCGGGCCGGTTGGTCGCCAGATGGTGGCGGCCCCTGGCGTGCAGGTAGAGCGCGGCGTGCGGGGTTTGGTACATGGCCTCGGGCACCGGCGCGGCCGCGTGCTCCTCCGCCTCCTCGTGCCGTCCCATGGCGGTCAGCGCCGACATCGTGACGGCCAGCGCGGTGCCGATGGCCACGCCCCAGCCGTCGGTGGGGACCAGCACGAGCCCGTCCCGCGCGTGGGCCAGCGCGGGCTCCAGCGCCCCCCGCCGCAGCAGGATCGAGGCCCGCAGCAGGTGGAGCAGCGCGCCGGTCAGCGGCGTCAGCGGGCCGGCCACGTCGCAGGCGCGCTCGGCCTGGTCGATCCTGTCCAGGTGGATGAGCGTGGCGATGGCCAGCATCGACATCAGCTCGCCGGGCTGGGTGCCGTGCTCACGCAGCGCCACGACCGCGTGCGAGACCGCCGCGTCGGGCGTGGCGGGCGGTGTCGTCGCCGGAAGCCCGTCGATGATCCCCGGATGCAGCAGCGCGAGCCCCGTCAGGTCGGCCCCCGACCCCGCCAGCTCGGCATGGAGCGCCTGCGCCTCCTCGGCGCGGCCGAGCCACAACATCCAGGAGGCCAGCGTGACCGCGGTGGCGGCGGGCAGCGTGCCCGCCCGTACGCCGCGCACCAGGTAGGGCAGGTGCCGTACGACGCAGGCGGGGTTGGCCTGCCACTCGGCCCGCGCCAGGTCCAGCCGTACGACGGTGCCCTGATCCTCCTCGTCGCAGTCCCGCAGCGCCTGCTTGAGCAGGCCGACAGCCCGGTGCACGTCGGCGTCGCCCAGTGCCTGCCCGGCGGCCTCGCGCAGCACCTGGATGGCCCACGGCGCCTTGGTCTGCCGCGGCGCGAGCAGGTGCCGGGCCACCACGGCGGACGGCGCCCCGTTGCTGTGCAGGATCTCGGCGGCGCGGGTCTGGAGTTTGGCGCGCAGCGCGGGCCGCATGCCGCCGAGGATCGCGGCGCTGACGGCGGGGTGGCGAAGCCTGTCGTCGCTGGTGAGCCCCGCGGCGCGGAGCGCGAGCGCGGCCTGCCCGATCCACTCCGCGTCGCGGTGCACGAACTCCTCGACCAGCGCGGGGGAGGCGTCCTCGTCCAGCACGGCGAGTGCCTGCGCGAGCGGGGTGGACTCGGCGTGATAGAGGCAGGTGAGCACGGCCTGCCGGTACGACTCCCCGTACACCACCGTGTCGGACGCGCCCAGCGTGAGGTCGTCGATCAGGGCCTTCAGCAGCAGCGGGTTGCCGCCGCTGGCCGCGTGGAAGTCGCCTGCCAGCCGGACCGCGGCGGCGCCGCCGAGCCGGGCGGCCAGCGTGGTGGCCACGCCGTGCGGCGACAGCGGGGTGAGCTGGATCCGGCGCGCGCCCGACAGGTGCAGCAGGTCGGCGTGGAGCAGCGGATGCGACCGGGTCGCCCGTACGCACTCGGTCATGAGCACCAGCACCCGGTTGTTCCCGGCCTGGCGCGTCAGGAAGAGCAGCACCTGCAGCGAGGCCAGGTCGGCGTGGTGCGCGTCGTCGACGCCGATCACCAGCGTGGCCCGCTGGGAGATGTCGAGCAGGATCCCCGCGAGCCTGCTGAGAACCGCGGCGGGCACGCGGCTGACGATGTCGAACTCCCCGGTCGTCCTGTCCTGCGGGGCGTGGAGCCAGTCCACGGCCAGGACGGTGTCGGCGATCTCCCGCTCGTCGGGCGTGAGGTGGGGACTGTGGAGGAGCTGCCGGATGACGCTGAAGGGGACCACGGACTCCACGCGCGAGGCCGATGCGTTGAGGAAGACCGCACCCGCCTGGAAGGCCCGCTCCGCGACGGCCTGTAACAGGCTCGTCTTGCCCGTCCCCGCCGCGCCCTCGATCCATCCCACGGCGCTGGAACCCCGCTGGGCGGAATGGAAGAGGCGCAACAGTGTCTCGAGCTCTCCTGTTCTCTCCGTTGATTGGACAGACATCGTTCACCCCCGGTACTCGCCGGGGCCGTGCGGGCTCCGGCGGGCCGTCTGAACTCTGCTGGACAGCGATTGTGCCCCGGCCCGCTTTCAACTCACTTGACGCAGGCCGGAACCGAGCGGTTGGACGGGCATTTCTTTCTCCACGCCGCCTCGAATGCCTATCTTGACGAAATGGCACGAGGAGGAAAGCGTTGAAAGTCAACGATGCGATTTCGTCGGACCTCGCCGCGGAAACCATGCGGGACCGGGTCGTCGAATTGGAGCTCATCAAGGACAGCATTTCGGCCGGTCCCGGGGCCGAGGCCACGGCCCGGCAGCACGCCAGGGGCAAGCTCACTGTTCGCGAACGCCTCGGTGTGCTGCTCGACGAGGGGTCCTTCAGCGAGATCGAGCCGTTCAGGCGGCATCGGGCGACCGGGTTCGGGATGGAGGCGCGCAGGCCGTACACGGACGGTGTGGTCGCGGGCTGGGGGAAGATCAACGGCCGCCGCGTCATGGTGTACGCGCACGACTTCCGGATGTTCGGCGGCGCGCTCGGCGAGGCGCACGCGGAGAAGATCCACAAGGCGATGGACCTGGCCAGGACCGCGGGAGTCCCGCTGATCAGCCTGAACGACGGCGCGGGCGCGCGGATCCAGGAAGGCGTCACGGCGCTGGCCGGCTATGGCGGGATCTTCCACCGGAACGTCGCGTCCTCGGGAGTGATCCCGCAGATCAGCGTCATGCTCGGACCGTGCGCGGGCGGCGCGGCCTACTCTCCCGCGCTGACCGATTTCGTCTTCATGGTGCAGGGCACCGCCCAGATGTTCGTGACCGGCCCCGACGTGGTGGTGGCGGTGACGGGCGAGCACATCACCCACGAGGACCTGGGCGGCGCGCGCGTGCACGGCTCCCTGACCGGTGTGGCGGGGTTCGTCCACGCCGACGAGGTCTCCTGCCTGGAGGACGTGCGTCACCTGGTGTCGCTGTTGCCCTCCAACAACAGGGAGGCCCCGCCCCCGGTGGCCACCGCCGATCCGGCGGACCGGCCGTGCGACCGGCTGCTCGACCTGGTGCCCGCGGATCCCGCGCGTTCCTACGACATGGCCGCCGTCATCGTCGAGATCGTCGATGACGGCGAGTTCTTCGAGTTCCACGCCGGGTGGGCGGGCAACCTGCTGTGCGGGCTGGCCACGCTCGCCGGGCAGGTCGTCGGTGTCGTCGCCAACCAGCCCGGGCACCTGGCGGGCGCGCTGGACATCCACGCCTCGGAGAAGGGCGCGCGCTTCATCCAGACCTGCGACGCCTTCAACATCCCGCTGGTCAGCCTGGTCGACGTGCCCGGCTTCCTGCCCGGCGCCGACCAGGAGCACGGCGGCATCATCAGGCACGGCGCCAAGCTGCTCTACGCCTACTGCGCGGCCACCGTGCCGCGGATCCAGGTGATCGTCCGGAAGGCGTACGGCGGCGCCTACATCGTCATGGACTCCCGCTCCATCGGCGCGGACCTGTCGTTCGCCTGGCCCACCAACGAGATCGCGGTGATGGGCGCGGAGGGCGCGGCCAACGTCGTCTTCCGCAGGGAGATCGCCGCCGCCGCCGACCCCGAGGCCAGGCGGGCCGAGCGGGTCGCGGAGTACCGCCGCACGCTCGTGCACCCCTACTACGCGGCCGAACGCGGGCTCGTCGACGACGTCATCGATCCCCGCGCCACCAGGAGCACGCTGATCCGCTCCCTGGACCTGCTGCGCGCCAAACACGCCACGCTCCCGGAGCGCAAGCACGGGAATCCGCCGCAATGACGGACATGGAGCCGACGGTCGTCGCGGGAAATCCGACGGAGGAGGAGCTCGCGGCGATCCGCGCCGCGCTGCGGGTCCTGATGTGCCGCGAGCGCACGGGCACCACGGTCACCTGGCGTCCCACCGGTTACCGCCCGCCGTTGTCCTGGACCGTCCAACCGCGTGAAAAACGAACTTGGACACCAAATTTATCGCCCTTGTTGACGCGCTCCTGAGCGTGTTTTCCTCCTGCCCTGAGGAGGCACCCGACCATGCTCAAACTTCATGAACTGCATTCGAGCGTGTCCGACCCGGCATTGGACACGATGAATTTCCTCAACGAGGTCGCCTGGCGATATCCGGAGGCCATCTCCTTTGCCGCCGGACGGCCGTACGGCGAGTTCTTCGACAGCGAGTTGGTTTTCACCTATCTGCGCGCCTATCTCGACGACCTCGCCACCCGGGGGAGGTCCTGGCGCGAGGTCCGCGATCACGTCTACCAGTACGGCCCCACCGCCGGGCACATCCGCCAGGTCATCGCCGACTGGCTGCGTCAGGAGGAGGACATCGACGTCCCACCCGAGTCGATCGTGGTCACGGCCGGCGCCCAGGAGGCCATGTTGCTGACGCTGCGCGCGCTCATCCGCGACCGCGACGACGTGCTGCTGGCCGCCACACCGTGCTATGTCGGGATCATCGGAGCCGCCCGCCTGCTGGAGGCGCCGCTCACCCCGGTGGAGGAGCGTGAAGGCAGGCTCGTCATGGACGACCTGGTGGCCACCATCGCCGCGGAACGTTCCAGGGGGCGGCGGCCGCGGCTGCTCTACCTGGTGCCCGACCATGCCAACCCGTCCGGCGGGACGATGCCGATCGAGGACCGGCGCGCGCTGCTCGACCTGGCCGCCGAGCACGACTTCCTGATCATGGAGGACAGCCCGTACCGGCTGGTCAGCGAGGGGCGGCAGGTGCCCACGCTCAAGTCGCTCGACCGCGGGCGGCGCGTGGTCCACCTCGGGTCGTTCTCCAAGACGGTCTTCCCCGGAGCCAGGGTGGGGTTCGCCGTCGCCGACCAGCCGGTGGCCACCGGCACGGGCACCGGCCTCCTGGCGGAACACCTCACCAAGATCAAGAGCATGGTGACCGTCAACACCTCCTCGCTCGGCCAGGCGGCCGTGGCGGGCGCCATCATGACCGCAGGCGGCCTGCTCTCCAAGCTGAACGCGCAGGGCGCCGCCCACTACGGCGGCACCATGCGCTCGGTCCTGGAGCACCTGGACAGGTGGCTGCCCGCGGACCGGCGGGCGGCGCTCGGGGTCTCGTGGAACGCGCCGCGAGGCGGGTTCTTCCTGAGCATGACCGTGCCCTTCCGTACCGACGAGGCGGCCCTGGTCCGGTCTGCCCAGGAATTCGGCGTCATCTGGACGCCGATGTCCTACTTCTACCCGGACGGCGGCGGCGAACGTGCCATCCGGCTGTCCACCAGCTACCTGACGCCCGAGGAGATCACCGAGGGCACCGCCAGGCTGGCCAGGTTCATCGAGGCGGAAGGGCGGGACGCGCGATGACGGGGGCGCTCGATCCGGCGCGCATCGTCGGGGTCGGCACGGCGGTGCCCGCCACCACGTACACGCAGCAGGAAGTGCTCGATGCCCTCGGGATCACCGATCCGCGGATCGTCTCGCTGTTCCACAGCAGCGCGATCGAGCGGCGCGGCCTGGTGCTGCCGCCCCAGGGCGCCGGCGGGACGCGCGCCCCCGAACCGCAGGGCGACCTGCTCGACAAGCACAAGGCGCAGACGCTGGAGATGGGCGCCCAGGCGCTGGAGTCCTGCCTCAAGCGGGCCGGGGCCGAGCTGTCGGACGTCAGGCACCTGTGCTGCGTGACCAGCACGGGATTCCTCACTCCGGGAGTGAGCGCCCACCTGATCAAGGAGCTGGGCATGGACCCGCACTGCAGTCGCTCCGACATCGTCGGCATGGGCTGCAACGCGGGGCTCAACGCGCTGGGCGTGGTGTCGGGCTGGTCGGTGGCGCGTCCGGGCGAGCTCGCGGTCGTGCTCTGCGCCGAGGCCTGCTCCGCCGCGTACGCGGTGGACTCCTCGATGCGCACGGCGGTGGTGAACAGCCTGTTCGGCGACGGCGCCGCCGCGGTGGCGCTGGTCGCGGGCGAGACGACGCCGCCGGGCCCGGCCATCGTGAAGACCGCCAGCATGATCATCACGGACGCCATCGAGGCCATGCGGTACGAGTGGGACAGGGACCTGGCGAGGTTCAGCTTCTTCCTCGATCCGCAGATCCCCTACGTGATCGGCGCGCACGCCGAGACGGTCGTGGACCGCCTGCTGGCGGGCACCGGACTGAGCCGCGGCGACGTCGGCCACTGGCTGGTCCACTCGGGCGGCAAGAAGGTCATCGACGCGGTCGTCATCAACCTCGGCCTGAGCCGCCACGCGGTCAGGCACACCACGGGGGTGCTGCGCGACCACGGCAACGTCTCCAGCGCCTCCTTCCTGTTCTCCTACGAGCGCCTGCTTGAGGAGGGCGTGACCCGCCCGGGCGAGTACGGCGTGCTGATGACCATGGGCCCGGGCTCCACCATCGAGACGGCACTGATCCGCTGGTGAACGAGATGACTGAGAGGACGACTGTGGAAGCGATAGTGACCATCAGCGGAGCGGAGCCGCTGTCCGCGGCGACGGTCGAGGCGATCGGCGCCCTCGTCGCCGAGGCGGAGCGCCAGGAGGGCGGAACCGTCGCGATCCGCGTGTCCGGCGCCCCGCGCGGAGCCTGGACCCGGGAGCTGAACGTCTCGCTGGTGACCAGGTGGGAGCGGATGCTGCGCAGGTTGGAGCGGCTGCCGGTGACCACGGTGGCGCTGGCCTCGGGCGACTGCGGCGGCGCCGCGCTGGACGTGCTGCTGACCACCGACGTGCGCATCGGGGAGACCGGCGTCCGGCTCCTGATCGCGGGCGACGGCGAGGCCACCTGGCCCGGCATGGCTCTCTACCGGCTGGCCCAGCAGGCCGGGGTGGCCAGGACCCGCCGCGCCGCGCTGTTCGGCAGACCGATCACCGCGGCCGAGGCACTGGAGCTCGGCCTGCTCGACGAGGTGACCGAGGACCCGCAGGAGGCGCTGGCCGCGGCCGGCCGGGGCGCCGGACCGCTGGCGGGCAGCGAGCTGGCCATCAGGCGGCGGCTCATGTTCGACGCGACCACGACGGTCTTCGAGGACGCGCTCGGCGCGCACCTGGCGGCCTGCGACAGGGCGCTGCGCCGGACAGAGGTGGCCCGATGATCACGACGTGGAGCACGCCGGTGACCGGCCGCCAGGAGCGGCTGGAGCTCATGGACGCCCACGCCGAGGCCGTCTACGACGAGCTGACCCGCGGCCGCGCGCTCCACCTGCGGCTGCCCGACCTGCTGCACGCGGCCGCCGACGCCTTCCCCGGGCTGGTGCCCACGGCGGACCAACTGGCGGAGGAGCGGACCAGGGCGCAGGCGGACAAACAGGGGCTGGAGATCGACCAGGGCATCTTCCTGCGCGGTGTGCTGCGCGCGCCGCTGGCCGGACCCCACCTGGTCGGAACCATGCTGCGGCCCACGGAGCGCGCGCTCGCGCTGCTGCCGCGGTTCGCCAGGACCGGCAGGATCCAGATGGAGTCGGTGCTGCTGGAGCGCCGCGACGCCGCCGCGCACCTGACCATGTGCCGGGACGACTGCCTCAACGCCGAGGACGAGCAGCAGGTCGAGGACATGGAGACGGCCGTGGACCTGGCGCTGCTCGACCCGGCCGTCCAGGTGGGCGTCGTGCGCGGCGGCACGATGAGCCACCCGCGCTACCGCGGCAGGCGGGTGTTCAGCGCGGGCATCAACCTCAAGCGCCTGCACGCGGGCCAGATCACGCTGGTGGGCTTCCTGCTGCGCCGCGAGCTCGGCTACATACACAAGATGGTGCGTGGCGACAAGCCGTGGATCGGCGTCGTGGACACCTTCGCGATCGGCGGCGGCTGCCAGCTCCTGCTGGTGCTGGACCACGTCATCGCCGGCGCCGGCGCCTATCTCAGCCTGCCCGCCGCGCAGGAGGGCATCATCCCCGGCGCGGCCAACTTCAGGCTCACCCGCCTCGCCGGGCCGCGGCTGGCCAGGCAGGCGATCCTGCAGGGCCGGCGCATCCAGGCCACCGATCCCGAGGCACGTCTGCTGGTGGACGAGGTCGCGGACGGCGCCGAGCTCGACGACCTGCTCGCGCGGAGCGTGGAGCGGTTGCGCGGTGACTCCGTGGCGGCCAACCGGCGGCTGCTGAACCTCGTCGAGGAGCCGGTGGACCAGTTGCGCGCCTACCTGGCCGAGTTCGCCTACCAGCAGGCGCTGCGCATGCACAGTAACGACGTCATCGGCAAGGTCGCAGCGTTCTCGGACAGGCGATCATGACGGTCGGCTATGAGAAGTGCGACCACGTCGCCCGCGTGACGCTCGACCGGCCCGAGGTGCTCAACGCGCTGAACCAGCAGGCGCACGTCGAGCTCGACGCGATCTGGCGCGACATCGAGACCGACGACGACGTGTGGGTGGTCGTGCTGACCGGCGCGGGCGACCGCGCGTTCTGCGTGGGGCAGGACCTCAAGGAACGCGCGGTCCTGGACGAGCGGGGCACGCCGCCGACCACGTTCGGCAGCCGCGGCCAGCCCGGCTGGCCCCGCCTGACCGACCGCTTCACCATGGACAAGCCGCTGATCGCGCGGGTCAACGGCTACGCGCTCGGCGGCGGCTTCGAGCTCGCGCTGGCCTGCGACCTCATCATCGCCGCCGAGCACGCCGTGTTCGGCCTGCCGGAGGCCCGGCTCGGCCTGGTGCCCGGCGCCGGGGGCGCGTTCCGGCTGGCCAGGCAGCTACCGCTGAAGGTGGCGATGGGCCACCTGCTGACCGGGCGGTCCATGACCGCCGCGCAGGCCCTGTCCCACGGCCTGGTCAACGAGGTCGTGCCCGCGGCCCGGCTGGACGCCTGCGTGGCGGGGTGGACGCGGGACCTGCTGCGCAGCGCGCCGCTGTCGGTCCGGTCGATCAAGGAAGCGGCCATGCGCTCGCTCGACATGCCGCTGCCCGACGCCTTCACCTCCGAGTACCGCTGGGAGTCCAGGCGCAGGAGCAGCCGCGACGCGGCGGAAGGCGTACGGGCCTTCGCCGACAAGCGCGAACCGGTGTGGACCGGACACTGAAGATCAAGAAAGGACAACCATCATGGCTAACCCCTTTGCCGACGCCGACGGGACCTTCCTGGCCCTGGTGAACGACGAGGGTCAGTATTCACTGTGGCCGGCCTACGCCGAGGTGCCGGTGGGCTGGGAGATCGCCCACGGGCCCGGGAACCGTGCGGCCTGCCTGGAGTTCGTCGAGGCCAACTGGACCGACATGCGGCCCAGGAGCCTGGCGCTGGAGATGGACGACTACACAGAGATGGCCGTCTCATGATCGGCGGTCCCGGGCCGCTCATCCAGATCCGCGGCGGTTTCGGGCCCGACGGCCCGGAGAACGCCCAGACGGTCAGGCCGGGCACGTTCCGCAGGATCGTGCCGTACGCCGGACCGTACCGCTGGATGGTGGTCGCGCTCCTGCTGATGACCGCGCTCGACGCGGTCGTCATCGTCGCCACGCCGCTGCTGTTCAAGGTCATCATCGACGACGGGATCATCCCCGGCGACCGGTCCGTCGTCGTCTCGGTGGCGCTGGCGGTGGCGGGTCTCGCCGTGCTGCAGGCGCTCCTCGGCGCGCTGGAGAGCTGGGCGTCCGCCAGGGTCAGCGAGGGCCTCGTGTACGACCTGCGTACCGAGGTGTTCTCGCACGTGCAGCGCCAGCCGCTGGCCTTCTTCACCCGGGCGCAGACCGGATCGCTGGTCAGCAGGCTCAACACCGACGTGGTCGCGGCCCAGCAGGCGATGACCTCGCTGCTGTCCATGATGATGTCGAGCGTTCTGGTGCTGCTGCTGGTGCTGGGGACGATCTTCTACCTGTCCTGGGTGGTGGGGCTGGTCGCGCTGGCGGTCATCCCGTTCTTCATCCTGCCCGGGCGCGTCGTCGGGCGTCGGCTGCAGCGCCTGCTGCGGGTCTCCATGCAGCAGGACGCCGAGCTCGGCACGCTGCTGCACGAGCGCTTCAACGTCGCCGGCGCGCTGCTGACCAAGCTGTACGGCACGCCGGAGCGGGAGACCGGCCTGTTCAGGAGCCGCGCGGCCAAGGTACGCGACATCGCCGTGGTGACCGCCGTCCACTCCCGGACCCTGCTGATCTCCGTCACGCTGCTCGCCTCGCTGGTCACCGCGCTGGTCTACGGCCTCGGCGGCGGCCTGGTCATCGCGGGCGCCTTCCAGATCGGCACGCTGGTGGCACTGGCGACGCTGCTGGCCAGGCTGTTCGGCCCGATCAACCAGCTCTCCAGCCTCCAGGCGCACGTCATGACCGCGCTGGTCAGCTTCGACCGGCTGTTCGAGGTGCTGGACCTCAAGCCGCTGATCGTCCAGAAGCCGGCGGCGACCGCGCTGCCCCGGGCCGAGGCCATGGACGTGGAGTTCGACGGCGTCTGGTTCGGTTACCCGACGGCCTCCGAGGTCTCGCTGGCCTCGCTGGAGACGATCTCCACGCGGGAGCAGGAGCGCCAGGGCGACGCCTGGGTGCTGCATGACGTCACCTTCCGCGCCCCGGCGGGCAAGCTCACGGCGCTGGTGGGGCTGTCGGGCGCGGGCAAGACCACGATCACCCACCTGGTGCCCAGGCTGTACGACCCGGGCCGGGGAACGGTCCGCCTCGGCGGCCACGACCTGCGCGACCTGACGGTGGACTCGCTGCGCGCCGCCGTCGGGATGGTCACGCAGGACGCGCACCTGTTCCACGACACGCTGCGGGCCAACCTGGAGTACGCCAGGCCGGGCGCGAGCGAGCAGGAGCTCAGGGAGGCGTGTGCCGCGGCCCAGATCTGGGACCTGATCTCCACGCTGCCGGACGGCCTGGACACCGTGGTCGGCGACCGCGGCTACCGGTTCTCCGGCGGGGAGAAGCAGCGCATCGCCATCGCGCGGCTGCTGCTGAAGTCGCCCTCGGTGGTGGTCCTGGACGAGGCCACCGCGCACCTGGACTCCGAGTCGGAGGCCGCGGTGCAGCGTGCGCTGCGTACCGCGCTGGCCGGGCGCACCTCGCTGGTCATCGCGCACCGGCTGGCCACGATCAGGGAGGCCGACCAGATCATCGTGGTCGACGGCGGCCGGATCGTGGAGTGCGGCGTGCACGCCGAGCTCATGGAGCTGAACGGGCGTTACGCCGAGTTGTACCGCACGCAGTTCGCCCGGCCGCCCAAACCCGAGGAGCGGGAACTCGTCGGCGTCGCGCCCGCCCCGCACCTGATGGCGCCGCCTCCCGGCAATGGGGGAGCGCCCCATCTCCTGCCTCCGCCCGGTGACGGTGGCGGAGCCCCGCATCTTCTGCCTCCGCCCGGTGGCGGTGGCGGAGCCCCGCATCTTCTGCCTCCGCCCGGTGGCGGCGGAGGAGCCCCGCACCTGCTGCCACCATCAGACGAGAGGAGAGATCAGTGACGAAGATGCAGGTCGAGGACGTGTGGCCGCTGGCGCCCCTGCAGGAAGGCTTACTGTTCCACGCGACCTACGACGACGAGGCGCCCATGGACGTCTACGTCGGCCAGCGGGTGCTCACCCTGGACGGCCCGGTGGAGCCGGAGGTCATGCGCACCGCCTGGCAGGTCCTGCTGGACAGGCACGCCAGCCTGCGCGCCGGCTTCCAGCACCGCGCCGCGGGCGACCCGGTCCAGGTGATCGCCAAGAAGGTCACGTTGCCGTGGCGGTTCGTGGACGTGTCGCACCTGCCGCCGGGGGAGGCGGCCGCCGAGGCGGACAGGGTGGCCGAGGAGGACAGGCGCAGGTTCGACCTGGCGGTGCCCCCGTTGCTGCGGGTGCTGCTCATCCGGTTGAGCCCGACCACGCACCGGCTGGTCGTCACGATCCACCACATCCTGATGGACGGCTGGTCGTTGCCGATCATGTTCGGCGAGATGTGGGCGCTCTACGGCAACGGCGGCGACGCCTCGGTGCTGGAGCCCGTCACGCCGTACCGGACATATCTGGAATGGCTCGTCAAGCAGGACAAGGACGTGGCGCGGCGGTCGTGGCGCGAGGTGATGGCCGGCAACACCGAGCCCACGCTGGTCGGCCCACCCGACCGCGGCGGGCCGCCCGTCATGCTCAAGCACGTGATCAGCCACGCGGGTGACGAACTGGCCGACGGGCTGCGCGACCTGGCCCGGCGGCAGGGCGTGACGCTGAACACCGTGCTCCAGGGCGCCTACTCGATCCTGGTCGGCATGCTGGCCGGGCGTGGGGACGTCGTGTTCGGCGCGACCGTGTCGGGGCGGCCGGCCGAGCTGCCGGGGGTCGAGCGCATGCTCGGGCTGTTCATCAACACGGTGCCGGTACGGGTCACGCTGAACCCCGCCGAGGCGTTCACCTCGGTGCTCAAGCAGTTGCAGAGCCAGCACACCAAGATGCTGGACGCCCAGCACCTGGGGCTCACCGAGATCCAGCGCGAGGCGGGCCCCGGCGCCACGTTCGACTCGCTGATCGTCTACCAGAACTACCCGCGCGGGCCGATGGAGCAGCCGTCGATCGGCGGCTCGGTGCGCGGCGCGGAGGCGGAGCGGCCGACCATCGCCTCCGCCCCGCCGGGCGGTCAGGGTGGTCCGTTGCACATGGGTCCGCCGCCGGGCGGTCAGGGTGGTCCGTTGCACATGGGTCCGCCGCCGGATGGTCAGGGTGGTCCGTTGCACATGGGTCCGCCGCCGGATGGTCAGGGTGGTCCGTTGCACATGGGTCCGCCGCCGGATGGTCAGGGTGGCCCTCCGCACATGGCCCCGCCGTCCGCGGGCCAGTCGGGTCCCGAGCCGGGCGGTCAGGGCAGCGCGCACCGGTACGGCGGTGTGCGGATCACCGGCGCCGGTGGTGAGGAGGCGGCCCACTACCCGCTCACACTGGTCGTCACCCCCGCCGACGCCATGGAACTGCGCATGGACTACCGGCCGGACGTGTTCGACGAGCCGACCGTCAACGCGCTCATGGCCCGGCTGCTCGGCGTCCTGCGCCAGCTCGTGGCCCGCCCCGACATCCCCGTCGGCCGCATCGAGCTGCTGGTCGACGGCGAGCACCAGCGGATCCTGCGGGACTGGAACGGGCTGGCCAGGGCCCTGCCGCACCGCTCGCTCGCGGAGATGTTCGAGGAGCGCGCGGCACGCGAGCCCGGCGCGGTCGCCATCGTGTACGGCGGAGAGGTGCTCACCTACGGCGAGCTCAACGAGCGCGCCAACCGCCTGGCCCACCGCCTGGTCGCCGCGGGCATCAGGCCGGAGAAGCCGGTCGGCGTCGTCATGGAGCGCTCCATCGAGCTCATCGTCTCGCTGCTGGCCGTGGTGAAGGCGGGCGGCTTCTACGTACCGCTCGACGGCCGTCATCCGATCGCCCGGCTGCGCGCGGTCATGACCGAGGCCGCGGTGGCGCTGGCGCTGGTGGACACCCCGACCGCCGCCAAGCTGCGCGACGCCGACCTCTTCGGCTCCGCGCCCACCATCGAGGTCTCCGCCCGTGAGCTGGCGCACGGCTCAGACGCGGGCAACCTCGGCGTGCGGATCTCGCCGCACAACCTGGCCTACGTCATGTACACCTCGGGCTCGACGGGCACGCCCAAGGGAGTGGCCGCCACACACGGCAACGTCATGGCGTTCTGCCTGGACGGGTGCTGGCGCGACGACGTGGTCGAGCGGGTGCTGCTGCAGGCCAACCACGCCTTCGACGCCTCGACGTACGAGCTGTGGGTGCCGCTCTCGCGCGGCGGCCAGCTCGTGATCGTGCCGCCCGGCCAGGTGGACCCGGTGGCGCGCGGCCGCCTGATCGCCGCCGAGGGCGTCACCAACGTGCACGCCACGGCGGGCCTGTTCGCCGTGCTGGCCGAGCAGAACCCGGAGATCTTCGCCGGGGTGCGCGAGGTCTCCACCGGCGGCGACGTGGTCTCGCCCAACGCGGTCAGGACCCTGCTGGAGAACCACCCGGAGATGGTGGTGCGCTCGACGTACGGCCCGACGGAGACCACCGCGTTCACCACCCAGATCCCCTTCACCGCCAACTCGGCGGTGCCCGACTCGGTGCCGCTCGGCTACCCGATGGACAACACCGAGATCTTCGTGCTCGACGAGGCGTTCCGCCCGCTGCCCGCCGGGGTGACCGGCGAGCTGTACGTGGCGGGCGAGGGTCTGGCCCGCGGTTACACGAGCCGCCCCGGCCTGACCGCCGAGCGCTTCGTGGCCTGTCCCTTCCCCGGCGAGCGGCCGGGGCGCCGCATGTACGCCACGGGCGACCTGGCGCAGTGGACGCCCACCGGCGAACTGCTGTTCATGGGCCGCGCCGACGAGCAGGTGAAGATCCGCGGATTCCGCATCGAGCCGGGGGAGATCGAGGCGGCGCTCCTTGAGCACGACCTGGTCAAGCAGGCCGTGGTCATCGCCCGCGAGGACCAGCCGGGCGTCAGGCGCCTGGCCGGCTACGTGGTCCCGGTCGAAGGGGCGTCCGTGGACGGCGGCGTGCTGCGCGACCAGCTTGCGGCCAGGCTCCCCGACTACATGGTGCCGGCCGCGGTGATGGTGCTGGACGCGCTGCCCGTCACGGTGAACGGCAAGCTGGACAGGTCCGCGCTGGCCGCGCCCGACCTGTCCGGGCTCGCGGTCAGCCGCGCGCCCGCCACACCGGTGGAGGAGCTGCTGTGCGGCCTGTTCGCCGAGGTGCTGAGCCTGGAGCGGGTGGGCGCCGAGGACTCCTTCTTCGAGCTCGGCGGCGACTCGATCATGTCGATGCTCGTGGTGTCCCGCGCCCGCAAGGCGGGTGTGGTGATCACCCCGCGTCAGGTGTTCGAGCTCAAGACCGCGGCGGAGCTGGCACGGGTGGCCAAGACGGTCACGGAGGAGGTGCGCGCGGAGGACGACGTGGCGGTCGGCGAGGTGCCGCTTACCCCGGTCATGCGGGAGCTGGCCGGGCAGTCGGGCTCCGTGGCCCGCGCCGGCACCCAGTCGATGCTGGTGCAGGTGCCCGCCGACCTGGTCATGGACCGGCTGCTGGGCGCGTTCGCCGCGCTGCTGCGCCAGCACGACATGCTCAGGGCCAACCTGGTCGTCAGGGACGGCGACGAGTGCCTGTACGTGCCGGAGGAGTCCGTGCCCGTGGCCGACCTCGTACGCAGGATCGACGTGGCGGGACTCGACCAGGAGGCCATGGGCGAGCTGGTCCACCGGGCGGCGAGGGAGGCGGCGGACCGGCTCGACCCGGAGGCCGGCGTCATGGTCCAGGCCGTCTGGCTCGACCCGGGCCCGCGGGAGCCCGGCCGGCTGTTGCTGGTCGCGCACCACATCGTGGTCGACGGCGTTTCCTGGCGGATCCTGCTGCCGGACCTGGCGGCCGCCTACCTGATGCTGGCGGCGGGCGACGACGAGCCGGCGCTGGAGCCGGTCGGCACCTCCTTCCGGCGCTGGGCGGTCGAGCTCGCCAGGCAGGCCGCCGGCCAGGAGCGGGTCAACGAGCTGCCCGCGTGGGCGGCCATGGTGTCCGGCTCGGACCTGGTGCTGGGGGAGCGCCCGCTGGACCCGGCCCTGGACAGGCTGGCGGACGGGTTCGAGCGCGTCGAGGTGACCGTCTCCGCCGAGGCCACCGCGGCGCTGCTGACCAGCGTGCCCACCGCCTTCCACGCCAAGGTCGACGACCTGCTGCTGGCCGGGCTGGTCGCCGCCGTGGGCGAGTGGCGGCAGGCCGGCGGGCGGTCCTTCGACGGCGGCATGCTGGTGGAGATGGAGACGCACGGGCGTGAGCCGCTGACCGAGACGATGGACCTGACCCGCACCGTGGGCTGGTTCACCGGCGCCTACCCGGTCCGGCTGAACCCCGGCGTGCTCGACTTCACCGACGTGCGCGCCGGCGGTGGGGCCGCCGGACGACTGATCAAGCGGATCAAGGAGCAGCTCAGGAGCGTTCCGGGCGACGGACTTGGATACGGCCTGCTGCGCCACCTCAACCCGGCCACCGCGCCCAGGCTGGCCGCGCTCCCCTCGGCCCAGGTCGGCTTCAACTACATGGGCAGGTTCGCCGCCACCCGCGACGAGGACGAGCCACGCCCGGCAGACCTGGACAAGGGCAACTGGCGTCCGGCGGGCGAGCGGGCCATGGGCGGCACCATCGACCCTGAGATGGCCGCCAGGCACGCGCTGGAGGCCGGTGGCGTGGTCCGCGACCTGCCGGAGGGCCCCGAGCTGACCATCACGCTGGAGAGCCCGGCGGGCCTGCTGGCCAGGCAGGCGCTGGAGGCGCTGGCCGGCGGGTGGGTGGCCATGCTGGAGGGCCTGGTCACGCACACCGAGGGTGGCCAGGCGGGCGGTCACACTCCGTCCGACTTCTCCCTGGTCGAGCTCGACCAGGACGACGTCGAGGAGTTCGAGGCCGCCTTCGGTGGCTAGACCGTCCCGGTGAGCGCGGCGGGCGGGGTCTGCGCCGTTTCGGTGTCCAGCGGGAAGGACACCTCGACGACCAGGCCGCCGCCCGGCCGCGCGCTGGGCGTGAGCCGGGCGTCGTGCGCGTTGGCGATGGACCGTACGATCGACAGACCGAGCCCGTGGTGGCCGGACCTGCCCGCCGAGCGGTCCAGCCGGTGGAACGGCTCGAAGATCTGGTCCACGTGCTCCGGCGGCACGTGCCGCCCCGAGTTGGTCACCCTGACCAGCGCGCGGTCGCCGTCGGAGCCTGTCTCCAGCTCCACGAAACCGTGCTCGACGTTGTAGTCGATGGCGTTGTCCAGCAGGTTGGCGATGAGCCGCTCGACCAGCGCCGGGTCGCCGGAGCTGCGCGCGGGGGCGAGACCGGCGCGCAGCGACAGGCCGCGCCGGTCGAGGTCGGCGCGCAGCGGCTCCAGCGCCGTGCCGGCGAGCGCGGCCAGGTCGAAGCCCTCCCTGCGGTCGAGGCCGCGCTCGCCCGTGGTGAGCGTCAGCAGTGACTCCAGCAGCCGCTCCTGCTGCCGGCAGATCTCCAGCACGCGGCCGGAGACCGCCCGGAAGGTCGCGGCGTCGGCGCCGCGGTCCAGGAGCACCTCCTCCACCAGCGCGTGTTCGAGCGTCAGCGGCGTGCGCAACTCGTGCGCGGCGTTGGCGACGAACCGTTTGTGCGCGTCGAGTGCCGACTCCAGCCGGTTCAGCAGCGCGTCCACGGTGTTGGCCAGATCCTTGATCTCGTCGTCCGGGCCCGGGATGGCCAGCCGCTCGTGGAGATTGCTCGCGGATATGCGGTGGATCGTCTGGGTCATCGCCCGCAGCGGCCGGAGGATGCGCCCGGCCACCAGCCAGCCCAGGAAGATCGAGAACACCACCATGATGGCCAGCGCGATGCCCGATCGTTCGAGCAGGCCCTGCAGCAGCGCGTCGTGCTGACGTACGGCGGTCTCCTCGATCACCTGCACCTGGTCGAAGGAGGTGGGCGGCGGCGCGGTGGGCATGCCCGGACCCGGTCCCGGCTGGTTCACGTGGACCCGCACGGTGGTCTTCGGTGAGTTGCTGACCAGGAGATACAGGATCCCGAGCAGGGCGGCGCCGGAGATCGTGAACAGCATCCCGTACAGCGCGGTCAGGCGCGCGCGCACGCGTGTGGGCCGGCGCATGTCAGATCCGGTATCCGCCGCGCGGGACGGTCTCGATGACCATCGGGTCGCCGAGCTTGGACCGCAGCCTGCTCACCGTGGCCTTGACGGTGGTGGTGAACGGGTCCGCGGCCTCGTCCCAGACGCGTTCCAGCAGCTCCTCGGCCGACACCACCCTGCCCTGGGCGGCCATCAGGTATTCCAGCACCGCGAACTCCTTGGGGCTCAGGTCGAGCCGTACGGCCCCCCTGGTCGCCACGCGCTTGGCCGGATCGAGCTGGACGTCGTCGTGCACCAGCACGGGCGGCACCGCGACGGGCGCCCGCCTGCCCAGCGCCCTGATGCGGGCGATGAGCTCGGCGTAGGCGAACGGCTTGGGCAGGTAGTCGTCGGCGCCCAGGCTCAACCCCTCGACCCGGTCGGCGATCGTGCTGGAGGCGGTGAGCATCAGCACCCGCGGCTGCGGCACCCGGGCGACCAGCGCCTTGCACACCTTGTCCCCGTGCACGCCCGGGATGTCCCTGTCCAGGATGACCACGTCGTAGTCGACGGCGATCGTCCGCTCCAGCGCGTCGGACCCGTCGTGCGAAAGGTCGACCGCGAACCCCTCGCGGCGCAGCACGCGGGCCACCGATTCGGCGAGCTCGACCTGGTCTTCGACCACCAAGACTCTCATAGGCCATTTTCCTTCCCGCCCCCGGTCACAGCCGGGTCACAAGTGCGCGGACCCTGCTGTGACCGGCCCGCTCGTACAACGGAATACGCAAAGTCAAACCGACGCATGGAGCTCACACAATGAACGCAATCAAGCGGGCAGGTCTGGGGATCGCCGCCATCGCCATACTGGGACTGGCCACGGCGGCGTGCGGCAACAGCGAGGCGGCCAGCGGCGGCGGCTCGGGTGGCTCGTCCTCCGTCAATCCGGGCGGGGGCGGCTCGCCCGACGGCGACAGCAGGGAGGTCCGCGCGGCCGCGCTGGTCAAGTACGCGCAGTGCATGCGGGAGAACGGCGTCTCGCAGTTCCCCGACCCCGTCGACGGCCGCCTCCAGCTCAAGGCGGAGCGCGGCGGCGCGCTCGACCCCGACAGCCCGGCCTTCCAGGAGGCGCAGAAGAAGTGCAAGTCGGTCGAGCCCCCGGGCCTGCTGGAGGGCAAGGGCGTCAGCGGCGACCAGCAGGAGCAGATGCTCAAGTACGTCGCCTGCATGCGGAAGAACGGTGTGCCGAACTTCCCCGACCCGCAGAACGGCCGTATCCAGCTCTCGCCCGAGGTCGGCGTCGACCCGCAATCGCCGCAGTTCAAGAACGCCGAGGACGCCTGCCGCAAGTTCATGCCGGGCGGGGTCTCGCCTGGCGGCGTCTGACAGGAGAAGGCAGGCCATGGAGACTCACGCTGACGAGACGATCCCGGTCCGGCGGTCCGACGTCCGGCTGACGTACCCCGGGCAGCGGGTCTACCCCCGGCAGTCCGAGGAGCGGCAGCGGTCCGACACGCCGGCCGGGGATTTCCCGCGGGCCGGCGGGAAACCGCCGGTTCCCAAGCAGAAGGACAAGCGCCCCGGCGGGGCCAGGGCCACACTGCGCGCCATCGGGATGCGCAAGTCGCTGCTGGCCATCGCCGTCGGCCTCGCGGTGGGCGGGGCGGCCGGCGCGGGGATCCTGGTGGCCAAGCCGTTCGGCGGTGAGTCCCCGGCGCCGGTCCCGGCCGGCACGAACGCGGGTGCGGGCGCCGCCACGGCCGTCGTCCGCGAGGGGCCGTTGTCCTCGCAGATCAGCACCAACGGCACGCTCACGTACGCCTCTGAGAAGGACGGCCAGCCCTACTCCGCCATCAACTACGCGAACGGCGTGTACACGAGCCTGCCGACGGCAGGCCAGATCATCAAATGCGGCCAGACGGTCTACCGGGTCGACGGTGAGGCGGTGGCCCTGCTCTGCGGGGCCAAGCCCTTCTACCGCACCCTGTACGCCGGGCTGTCCGGCTACGACGTGAAGCAGCTCAACAACCAGTTGCGCGAGCTCGGCTACGCCAAATCGGATGAGATCGACAAGGACTCCAACTACTTCGGCGGCGAGACCACCGAGGCGGTGATCGCGATGCAGAAGGACCTGGGCACCACCCAGGACGGCCGGCTCCAGCTCGGCGAGGCCGTCGCGCTGCCGGGGCCGCTGCGCGTCAGCAAGACCCTCGCCCAGGGCGGTACGCAGGCGCGGCCGAACTCGGTGGTCTTCGAGGCCAGCAAGATCCAGCGCCAGGTCGTGGTGCAGCTCAACGCGGCGCAGCAGGTCGGGGTCAAGGTGGGGAACAAGGTCCAGCTGACGCTGCCGGACAACTCGGTCACGGAGGGGAAGGTCAGCAGGATCGGCTCCGTCGCCAGCTCCACCGCCCAGAGCCAGAACCAGGAGACCACCGCGAACGGCGCGTCCAACGCGGTGCTGCCGATCTACATCACGCTCACCAAGCCCAAGGCGGCAGGCTCCCTGGACCAGGCCCCCGTGCAGGTCAGGATCACGGTCGCCGGGGTCGACAAGGCGCTGATCGTGCCCGTCACCGCGCTGGTCGGCATGGCGGGCAACAAGTCGGGGGTGGAGAAGATCGACGCGCAGGGCCGGCGGCAGCTCATCCCCGTCGAGCTCGGGCTGGTCGACAACGCGGAAGGAGTCGCGCAGGTCAGCGGAGACCTGGCGGCAGGAGACCGAGTGGTGGTGCCGGCGTCATGAGCGCGCTCGATGACATCAGCCGGCCCGCGCTCTCGTACGGGGGCGGCGGCGGCCAGGTCGTGCTGGAGCTGGCCGCCGTCACCAAGACCTACGGCCAGGACCCGCCCGTGCCCGCGCTGCGCGGGGTGTCGTTCCGGGTGCGCAGGGGCGAGCTGG
The DNA here is from genome assembly GCF_039871825.1 of Nonomuraea sp. B12E4. Taxonomy (NCBI): domain Bacteria; kingdom Bacillati; phylum Actinomycetota; class Actinomycetes; order Streptosporangiales; family Streptosporangiaceae; genus Nonomuraea; species Nonomuraea sp. B12E4. The sequence continues at coordinate 46,694 of NZ_JBDPME010000028.1, forward strand.
TCGCGATCGTGGGCCCGTCCGGTTCGGGCAAGACCACACTGCTGCACGTGATGGGCACGCTGGAACGCCCGACCGACGGCGTGGTGCGCATCAACGGCGTGGACGTCGCCGGTCTCGACGACCGGAGGATGGCGGCCCTGCGGGCCCGCAGCATCGGCTTCGTCTTCCAGCAGTTCTTCCTGCAGGAGTTCCAGTCCGCGCTGGACAACGTGGCGGACGGGCTGCTGTACGCCGGGGTGGAGGTCACGGAACGGCGGGCGCGTGCGGCCAGGGCGCTGACCCAGGTCGGGCTCGCGCACCGGGCCATGTTCCGTCCCAGCAAGATGTCCGGCGGCGAACGGCAGCGGGTGGCCATCGCCCGCGCGCTCGTCGGCCAACCGGCGATCGTGCTGGCCGACGAGCCCACCGGCAATCTCGACAGCGCGACCGGCGCGACCATCGTGGACCTGCTGCACAAGCTCAACGCCGAGGGCGCCACGATCATCGTGATCACCCACGACGAGGGCCTGGCCGCCAGGCTGCCACGCCAGGTCCACGTCCTCGACGGAAAGATCATCTCGGACAGCGCCGGGGCGGTGGGGTACCCATGAACGTCACGACAGCCGATGGGGTCGCCATGAACGCCCCGACAGCCGGCGGGGGAGCGGTGAGGTCGCCATGAACGTCACGACGGCCAGCGCGCCCGCGCGGCTGCGCCTCGGTGATCAGGTGCGGCTGGCCAGCATCGGCATCCGCTCCAGGAAGCTCAGGGCCGCTCTGTCCGCGCTCGGCATCGCGATCGGCGTCGCCTCGATCGTGGCCGTTCTCGGCCTGTCCTCCTCCTCGCAGGCGGGGCTGCTGGCCGAGATCGACCGGCTGGGCACCAACCTGCTGACCGCGACCAACGGGCAGACCTTCAGCGGCGAGGACGCTCCGCTGCCCCTGGAGGCGCCTGCCCGGGTGGCCCGGCTCGCCGACGTCGAGCAGGTGGCCCACGTCGGGCTCGTGGACACCGCCAAGGTCTACCGCAGCCCGCTGATTCCCTCGACGAACACCAACGCCCTGCAGGTCAGGGCGGCCAGCCTGAACCTGCCCAAGGTGCTGACCGTGCAGATGGCGCAGGGCACCTGGCTCAACGACGCGACCGCCCGCGTCCCCGTGACCGTGCTGGGCGCGACCGCCGCCCGCCGGATGGGCATCGGCCAGGTCGCTCCCGGGCAGCGGGTGTGGCTGGGCGGCCAGTGGTTCTACGTCGCGGGCATCCTGCGGCCCGCCACGCTGGCCAGGGAGATCGACACCAGCGCGCTCGTCGGCTTCCCGGCGGCGCAGACGTACCTCAACTACAGCAGCATCTCCCGCGGGCGGGCGACCGTCGGCAACCCGAGCACGCTGTACACCCGGGCGAAGACGGACAAGGTCTCGGAGGTGCAGCAGGTGCTCGCGTCCACGGCCAACCCGGAGAACCCCAACGAGGTCGACGTCAGCCAGCCCTCCGACGTGCTCACCGCCCGCGCGGCGGCGGAAGGCGCCTTCAACAGCCTGTTCCTCGGGCTGGGCGCGGTCGCCCTGGTGGTCGGCGCGGTCGGCGTGGCCAACATCATGATCATCTCGGTGCTCGAACGGCGGTCGGAGATCGGCCTGCGGCGGGCGCTGGGCGCCACCAAGGGGCAGATCCGGCTGCAGTTCCTGGCCGAGGCGATCCTGCTGGCCGCGATCGGCGGCACCGTCGGCGTCGCGGTCGGCGTGCTGTCCACCGTCATCTACGCGGCCGGCAAGCACTGGGCCGTGGTCGTTCCCCCCGAGGCGTGGATCGGTGGCATCGCCTCCGCGGTCGTCATCGGCGCCATGGCCGGTCTCCTGCCCGCGATCCGGGCCGCCCGCCTGTCCCCGACGGAGGCGCTCCGAACGGTCTGACCGAACGCCCCCCGCCCGCCAACGCGTGGCAGGGGGCGGCGGTAGGGGGGTCCCCGCAGGGGTGTTTAGGGGGGCCAAAGGGGTGCTGCCCTGGAGTGCCGCCTCGTTACGATCATCACGGGGAAGGGAACATCGGGGGCATTTCATCAGGGGGACCGACATGCGGCTGGAGATCGCGCACCAGGAGGTCGCACACCAGGAGGTCGAGGAGCAGGTCGTCGAGATCGACATCGGCCTGCTCGTCGCCGCGGACTCGCCACGCATCCAGGGGCAGAACCAGGACCACGTCCACGCGCTGGCCACGCTCGACATCGAGCTGCCGCCCATCCTCGTGCACCGCGCGACCATGCGGGTCGTGGACGGCATGCACCGGTTGCGGGCGGCCGAGCTCAGAGGGGCCCGGACGATCGCCGTACGGTTCTTCGACGGCAGCGAGCGGGACGCCTTCGTGCTGGCCGTCCGGGAGAACGTCGCCCACGGCCTGCCGCTCTCGCTCGCCGACCGCAAGGCGGCGGCCGAGCGCATCGTGCTGTCGCACCCGCAGTGGTCGGACCGCATGATCGCCTCGGTTTCCGGCGTCGCGGCGGCGACCGTGGCCGAGATCCGCAAGGCACGCGGGGGGATCGTGCCCGCGACCGAGTCCAGGATCGGGCTCGACGGCCGGGTGCGGCCCGTCAGCGGGGTGGCCGCCAGGCGGTTCGCGGGGCGGCTCATGACCGAGAACCCCACGCTGTCGCTCCGGCAGGTGGCCCAGGCGGTGGGCATCTCCCCGGAGACCGTGCGAGACGTACGCCAGCGGCTCAACCGGGGAGAGGATCCCGTACCCGCCGGCCGCGGCAGGCGAAAGGCCGCACCGCACGCGGCACGGCAGGCGGCGACCCCGCAGCACGGCGTGACCGCCCGCCTCGCCGACGAGACACGAGCGGGCGGGGCGCCTCGGGCGACCGGCGGAGCCCCCGGCTCGGCCGAGGCCCGCGCCTCGGTGGTGAGCAGGCTCAGGGACGACCCCGCGATGCGGCTCAACGAGGCCGGCCGGAGCCTGCTCAGGCTGCTGGCCGCCCACACGATGGACGAGCGCGAGTGGGACCGCATGATCGCCAACGTCCCCCCGCACCGGGCCAGAACCGTCGGCCACCTGGCGAGGGAGCTGGCGGCCCTGTGGACGGACGTCGCCCACGGCCTCGAATGCCAGGCCGCCTCCGTAAGCTGACCCTGCGGCGGGTGTGAGCGATGGCGAGGCTGTGGCCCGTGTGGTGGCCGCGCGGCATTCTCTGATCGAGGCTTTGCCTCTGCCGGATGATTGCGACAAACGTCGCAGCTAGATTGATTCTGGTACGCCATGGTGTTCCGAGTCCGCGCGCGCCCTGGAAGTCCGCGACCGGCACGAGGTGATCTCGATGATCAAAACATCCCATGCTCTGGCTGTGGTCGCCCTGGCCGCCTCAGCCCTGGCCACCCCGGCGGTGGCATCGGCGCAACCCGCGACCACCGCGCCCGTGGCTCAGCGGGCCGGCACGGTGGCGGTCGCTCACATGATCCCGTGCAAGCACCGCAGGCACTCCGCCGAGTGCCGTGAGCGCCACCGTGCCCGCCACGACCGTGCCCGCCACGACCGTGCCCGCCACGACCGCGATCGCCACGACCGCGATCGCCACCGCGAGGAAAGGGGCTACGTCGGCGAAAGCCCCCTCACCGGGCGGGAATGCACCGGCGGCATCGAAGTCGGGTGCCCGGACTGAGCTCAGCTGACGCAGGCCCGTTCGACGCGGGTCATGCGTGGCGGCCGGTGAAGCGGAGGAACGCGGTCTGGGGGTCGGCGTGCGGCGGCGTGGGGATGCTCACGTCGAAGGCGCCGGTGGCCAGGAGTGCCTCGTGGTGCGGGATGAGCACCTGGTGGGTTCGGGCGACGGCGACCGGGTCGAGGGTCTCGTCGCCGCCGGTGGCGCGGGCCAGATCCCAGGTGTGCCCGAGCAGCTCAAGGGAGCCGATGACGGAGACGGCCTGCTCCACCGGGATCGGTCCGAGCGGGCTCCCGGGCAGCGGCCGGCCGGCCAGGGCGGGGTCGCGGAGCACCGCGAGCAGGTCGTCTCGGCAGGCGGTGAAGGCGGCGGCCAGGTCGGCGCCCGGCTCCACGGTAGGGGCGTCGGACATGGGTGCGACGCCGACCCCGTGGGCGGGGACGGGCGGAGTGCCGTGGATGGCGGCGAGGATGCCACGGTGCCCGTTGACGACGTGCGCGACGACATCGCGGGCCGTCCACCCCCGGCAGGGGCTCCCGGCGTTCCACCGGTCGTCGGGCGTGGCCAGGACGCGGGCCAGGAATGCGTCGGCGAGGCGGGCGTAGGAATCTGCGATGCCGGACATGGAGCTCCTGTCGTACGGAACACTATAGGTAGGAAATATCCTACCTTGTGTGGACAGCGAGACGCCGAGGGCCCGCAAATGACGTGCCGGCCGGTTCAGTCCAGCGGATCCCCGGCCACGCCGTCGTGGTGCTCCCGCAGCAGCGCCATCAGCTTGTCGTCCTGGCGCAGCGGGACGCCGTCCACCGAGCCGACCGCCATGACCCCCCACGAGTTGCTCAAGAAGACCTGGTCGAAGCCCGCGAGGTCGGCGACCCGCAGCGGCCGCCGCTCCTGCGGCACGTCCAGCCGCTCCAGCAGCGCCATCGTGATCCCGTGCAGCATGGGAGCCTCCGGCCAGACCAGCCGCCCGCCCGCGAAGGCGCCCACGTTGGTGATCGAGCCCTCGCTGATCAGTCCGTCCCCGGTGGTCAGCAGCGCCTCGTCGAAGCCCGCCCGCCTGGCCAGCCGCCCGATGTGGGCCTGCTGGAATCCGGACGCCTGCTTGATGTGCGGCAGGTAGCGCTGGTAGACGACCGGCGTGACGCGCAGCGGCCGGGTGTCCAGGTGGTGTGGCGGTGCGGCGGTGGCGATGACGGCCGGCCGGTCGGCATCGGCCCTGTCGAGTTCGACGACGTAGACGCGTACGCTCGCGTCCCGTACATCGTCGCCGAGCACGGCCCGGATCGAGCCGAGCACCGCCGCGCGGTCCGGCCCGGCGCCGAACAACTCCCGGCCGGCCGCTTCGAGCCGCGCGAAGTGCAGGTCGAGCCCGCGCACCCGCCGGTCCCTGACCTGCATGGCGGTGAAGTGCCCGTAGCGGGCTCCCAGCATGAGGCGCGCGTCCGCGTCCATCAGCCTGCCGTCGATCGCCGCGCGTCCGTCCACGGTCACCCCTTCCTTCCTTGATTATCAGCGGAGGTCAGTATCGGCTGGACCGATCGTCCGGGCATGTACGCAGCGCCACCGAGGGCGCGCTGAGCCGTTCTGGAGTCAGGCGCCGCCGGTGCGGTGCCGCACCGGCACACCCGCCGCTACTTGATCGAGGTCGCCGCCTGGATGTGGCGCAGCGACGGGTGAGCGCCGCGGAGAGCCAGTAGCCGGCGATCATCCGGGCGATGGCGACGGCTCCACGGTGGCGAGCACCCAGGTGGAGGCGCTGGTCTCCTTGGCGGGAATCTGGGCAGCTCGCCGAGGGCGACGGTGGCGTGCTGGGCGAGGTGCGGCTCCCGATATCTGTACCGACAACCCAGAAGGTCAGTAAATTGGCTTCGTGGCTGAGCGCGGGGGACCACGAATGCTGTCCGATCGGTATCTGCTGCTGGACCGCCTGGGCAGCGGCGGCATGGGAACCGTGTGGCGCGCGACCGACCAGCTCCTGGGTCGTACCGTCGCGGTGAAGGAGATGCACCTTCTGGCCTCGGGCGTGGATCTCACCAAGCATGCGGCCCGGGCCCACCGGGAGGCGCGCACGCTCGCCCGGATATCCCATCCGAACGTCGTCAACGTCCACGACCTCCTGAACCACGATGAGCGCCTGTGGCTGGTGATGGAGTTCGTGGACGGGCCCTCGCTGAAGGAGCATGTCGCCGCCAACGGCCCGATGAGTCCCTCCGCCGTCGCCGGGATCGGTCTGCAACTGCTGTCCGCCCTGGAGGCCGTGCACGCCGCCGGCGCGCTGCACCGGGACATCAAACCGGGCAACATCCTGCTGCGCCGCGACGACAGAGTGGTCCTCTGCGACTTCGGCATCGCGGCGCTGACCGGAAGCGATTCGCTCACCGAGACCGGCACCATGGTGGGCTCCCTCGGGTACGTCGCTCCGGAACGGCTGGGTGACCGGCCCGTGGGGCCGGCCAGCGACCTGTTCTCCCTGGGCATCACCCTGTGCGAGCTGCTGTCCGGCCGTTCCCCGTTCGCCCGTCCGGAACCCGCCGGCGTGCTGCACGCCATCGTCCGTGAGGAGCCGGAGATCCCGGCCGCCGCGGGGCCGCTGCGTCCCGTGCTGGAGGCGTTGCTGCGCAAGCACCCGGCCGATCGTCCCACCGTCGCGCGGGCGAGCGAAATGCTCAGCTCCCTCACCATGACGGCGCCCGCCGGGAGCCCCCTTCCGACCCGCGGACCAGGCGCCGCCCGGCGCCGCCTCCTGCTCGGCGTGTCGGCGCTCTCCGCGGCTCTCCTGCTCGCCGCCGTCGTCACCACGGTCGCGCTCGTGAACCGCTCGGCGGGCGGCACCGATCCGGTGGCGGCGACCGGGACGGCACTTCCGGTGGAACCGTCCACCTCTGCGGCCCCCACGCGCATCGATGCCGTCATGCCGGTCCCGGACGATCCGGATCTCACGGCCCCGGCCGATTACTGGATGTTCTCCGGCGGCCAGTACATCCGAGCCCGCATTTCGACTTCGGGTGACCCGGTACGCCAGAGCCTGCGGCCTCCCGCGCCACTCCGAATATGGACCGGCACCTTCCAGAACCTGCCGGGATTCCAGCGCGGAATAGGCGCGACTTTACGTGTTCCGGGCTCTCGAAACGAGTATTGGGTCTTCTCCGGTGATCGCTACATCCGCATACGGGTCGCCGGCGCGGACGAGAACTTCGCCGACACGCTGGTGGCGGGACCCAGGCCGCTCAGCGACTGGGAGAACGCCTTCGGCGGCCTTCCGGACGACGGTATCGACGCCGTGATGCGGACGCCGGACGACCCGAACCAGTACTGGGTGTTCGCAGGCGACCAGTACGTCAGGACCAGGCTGGACGGCGAAGGACCCCGCGGCCAGGTCACCAACGGCCCGTCACCACTCGGGGAATGGCACGGCACTTTCGAGAAGTTCTCCGCGTTCAGGAAGGGGATCGACGCGGCGATGCCCGTACCGGGGGAGCGGAACCACTACTGGGTGTTCTCCGGCACCCAGTACATGAAAATCCGCGTCGCCGACGAGACCTACGAAGACACGGTGATCGAGGGCCCCGAGAACCTGTCCGGCTGGGCGGCCCTCCGCTGACCGGCCGATCGACGCGGAGCGCGACGGAATCTGTCGGCAGGGGCTGCTATTCATGACCCCATCACGTCGATCCGACGACAGGGGAGCCCCTTCGCGAGGCCGCGGCGGTTCAGCCGCCGCAGGTGCGCGGGCCGGGGGTCTCCGTCCAGGAATGGCGCCGCGAACGACTTTCTCCCGCGTGTTCGGCCCTCTTGCGGGCTCGTCGCTCTCCGTGCATATACGTTTCCGGAATGGAGTTGTTCACCCCGACGCTCGACTGGGGCTCCGAGGTCTGGACATCGATGGTGTGGATCGCCAAGGCCTGGGTGGTCGCCGCGGTGTGCACCTTGGCGGTCCTCGTGCTGATCGGCCGCTTCACGACGTGGGGCAGGCAATTCTGGCGCATCACCGGCGCGTACTTCACCGGCTCAGGGAGCGTCAGGGTCTGGTTGTGGCTCGGCGCCTTGCTGTTGTCGGTGGTCACCGGCGTGCGGCTCGACGTGCTGTTCAGTTACCAGGGCAACGACATGCTGTCCAGCCTCCAGGTCGCGGTCCAGGGTGTCGCCGTCAACGACTCCACCGTCAAAGGCTCCGGCGAACACGGCTTCTGGATGTCCCTGCTGGTCTTCTGCGTCCTGGCGGCGATACACATCGCCCGGCTGCTGCTGGACCTGTTCCTGCTCCAGCGGTTCGTGCTGGCCTGGCGCGCCTGGCTCACCGACCGGCTGACCGGAGACTGGCTCGACGGCAGGGCCTACTACCGGTCGCGATTCATCGACGACACCATCGACAACCCGGACCAGCGTATTCAGTCCGACATCGACCTGGTCACCGCCGGATACGGACCTCTGCCCAACCTTCCGAGCAACGGGGGGACGTCCAGCACGCTGTTGTTCGGCGGGATCTCCGCGGTCACGTCGATAGTGTCGTTCACGGCGATCCTGTGGAACCTCTCGGGTGGGCTTTCCCTCTTCGGGTTCGAGATTCCCAGGGCGATGTTCTGGATCGGGCTGGTCTACGTCCTCATCGCCTCCGTCATCGCATTCTGGATCGGCAAGCCGATCATCTGGCTGGCCTTCCGGAACGAGAAGTACAACGCGGCGTTCCGGTACGCTCTAGTGCGCCTGCGCGACGCGGCGGAGGCGGTCGCGTTCTACCGCGGCGAGTTCGCGGAGCGCTCAGGGCTGCGGCGGCTGTTCACTTCCGTCGTCGCCAACTACAAGCGGTATCTGAACAGGACCATCGGCTTCAACGCCTGGAACGTCTCGATCAGCCAGAGCATCGTGCCCCTGCCCTATCTGCTGCAGGCGCCGCGGCTGTTCGCCGCCGAGATCCGCCTCGGCGATCTCACCCAGTCGGCATCGGCGTTCAACGAGATCCAGAACGGCCTCTCGTTCTTCCGGAACGCCTACGACGCCTTCGCGGGCTACCGGGCGGCGATCATCCGGCTGCACGGCCTGGTCGTCGCCGACGAGGAGGCCAGGGCGCTGCCGGAGGTGACGACGCTGCCCTGCGCCGACGGGACGGTCCAGCTCAATGCCATCGAGGTCCGCACCCCCGACGGGCGGCAGTTGATCAATCCGCTCGACATGCGGCTCGACGTGGGTGACACGTTGGTCATCACCGGGCCGTCCGGCAGCGGCAAGACCACACTGCTGCGCAGCCTCGCCGAGTTGTGGCCGTTCACCAGCGGCACGCTGACCCGGCCGTGCGGGCCCAACGAGACGATGTTCCTGTCGCAGCTCCCGTACGTGCCGCTGGGCAACCTTCGCGCTGTCGTGACATATCCCGGCAAGGAAGGCGCCATTGATGACGAGACCCTGGGCAGCACCCTTCGGGATGTCGCGCTGCCGCATCTCGTGGACCGGCTCGATGAGGTGCTGGACTGGGCCAAGGTGCTCTCCCCGGGCGAACAGCAGCGGATCGCGTTCGCCCGGATCCTGCTGACGAAGCCGAAGGTGGTGTTCCTCGACGAGTCGACCTCGGCGCTGGACGAGGACCTGGAGTTCATCCTCTACCGACGGCTGCGGTCAGAACTGCCCGACACCATCGTCGTCAGCGTCAGCCACCGTACGACGGTCGAGCAGCACCACACCCACGAACTCGAACTGCTCGGCGGCGGCGAGTGGCGCTTCGGCCCGCTGGGAGACGGCGAACCGGAACACGCGAAGGTGTGAAGCGCCATCAGGCCCCATGGCCTGACCCGTGTCTTCAACCACCCCGCGCATCAGATGACCGACCGGCGGGCACGGTTCCAGGTGATCGGCGACGAGCGCTACCCCGTCCGGCTCCGCCGCAAGCTGGCATCCACCTGGTGAGCCGACTGTGTGACCTGCCCGAGACGACCTATGCGGCAGGGCTGCCGCTGCCGGCCGTCGCCGGTGAGGGCTCCCGCAGGTGGGCGGGTTCGCTGATGAACCGGGTGCCGACCGCCGAGAGCAGGCACAGCGCGGCGGACACCACCACGATGGGCCAGATCTGGCCACCGGACCAGCCGTCGAGCCAGGCGGCCACGAAGGGGATGCAGCCACCGACGATGGCGCCGGCGATCTCCCGGGTGAAGGTGACGCCGGTGTAGCGGTAGCGGACGTCGAACAGTTCCGACATCATCGTGGCCTGCGAGGCGAGCGTCAGGTCGTTGCAGAGCGTGTAGATCATCACGAAGGCCGCCCAGACCACGACGGGCGTGCCGGTGTCGAGCATGAAGAAGAAGGGATAGAACAGCACCGCCGCCGCGACCGATCCGGCGACCATCACCGGGCGCCGCCCGTACCGGTCGCAGAGCCAGCCCGCGGTCGGCACGGTGACCAGCTTGACCAGGTTGGCGATCACCACGCCGACCAGGCCGATCCACGACTCGGCGTGCACGTGCGTGGTCAGGTACGTCAGGGCGTAGACGGACGGCAGGTAGCTGATCACGTTCGGCGCGACACTGATGAGCATGCCGGGCACGATCTTGCGGCGGGAGGAGGCGAACAGCGCCCGCAGCGGCGCCTGCACGCGGTCCCCGCCGTCCCGCGCCTCACGGAACTCGGGGGTGTCGGAGACCTTCAGCCGTACGATCACGCCCGCCACGCCGACCAGGACGCTGAGCAGGAACGGGATGCGCCAGCCGTAGGCGATGAAGGCGTCGTGCGGCATGACCGAGGAGACGAGGAAGAAGACGCCCGTCGCGACCAGCGAGCCGACGGCGTTGCCGAGGGTCGGCGCGCTGGCGTTCAGCCCGCGCGCCCGGGTCTCGGCGTGCTCGGCGGACATCAGCATGGCCCCCGCGTACTCGCCGCCCGCACCGAGCCCCTGCACCACGCGCAGCGCCACAAGCATGATCGGCGCGGCCGGGCCGGCCGCGGCGTAGGAGGGCAGCAGGCCGATCAGCGTGGACGCCACCGCCATCAGGAGCAGGGTGACGAACAGCATCGTACGGCGGCCGACGCGGTCGCCCAGGATGCCGATGACGATGCCGCCGACGGGCCGTGCGAAGAACCCGACGGCGAACGTGGCCAGCGATGACAGGGTCGCCGACACCGGGTCGCCGGAGGGGAAGAACACGAGTGGCAGCACCAGCGCGGCGGCGGTGCCGTACAGCGAGAAGTCGTACCACTCGAGCGCGGTGCCGACGGTGGAAGCGATCGTGGCCCGGCTGAGCCGCAGCGTCATCGTGGACTCCCTCATCACAGCTTGGCGATTGCGCCCCTGCATTCGGACCATTAACGTTAATGTGGCCGACACACTACGAGTGGCCTGCTCAGCAGGTCAAGGGTTTCGGCCATCGAGCTTTTCACGTGAGCGTTAATGAGAGGACTGCGCATGACACCCGCAGCGCCGGCCGCCGACGTCGGCCTGTCGAAATACGATCCGCTCGGCCGGATCCTGTGCTTCGACCGGTTCGACTCGACCACCCACGGCTGGACCGAGCTGATCGGCAACTACGACGGCCGGGGCGACCTCGGCACGGTCGACGACCACATGCGCGACTTCCGGCCGCCGCAGCTGTCCTCCTGCTCGTTCTTCGACGTCGGCACGCACGGCACGCTCAGCGGGAACTACGCGCTGAAGCTCGCCACCCGCGCCTACCGGGGGCACACGGCCACCGGCATCCGCCGGCTCACCATGGCCGGGCGGGGCCGCGTGCGCATCGAGACCTACTTCGCGTTCAAGGCCGAGGCGACCGTCGGCCGCGAGCTGCCGGCCAGCGTCGCCTGGGACGGCAACCGGCACCCGTCGGAGGCGCAGTTCGGCGCGTTCACCGTGGCCACCGACATCTGCGCGGACAACGGTGTGCGCTACCACAATGTGATCCGCTACCAGAACACCAACCTGGCGGGCGAGATGACCCAGCGGTGGATGTATCCGGTGGTGTCCGAGCCGACGCCGCGCGACCACCAGGAGGGCAAGTTCGCCCTGCCGTACGCGGCCGACTTCACCGCGCCCGACCCGGACGACTGGCGGTACTTCGACGAGCCGCTGGAACTGTGCGTCAACGAGGTGCCCACCAAGATCAACTGGCACTACCTGCGCTGGGACATCGACACCCGCACACGGTCGAACGTGGAGCTCCGGCTCAACGACCGGATCATCGACATGAGCGACGTTCCGGTGCCGATCTACCCCGACCGCTACAGCACCCTGGACAACCTGCTCAACTTCTACTTCTCCGTCCGGACCCACGCCGACATCCGCAACTTTCTCTTCCTCGATTCTGTCCTCATCTCGGTGGATTGGTGACGACGATGCGATCGACCATGACCGCGGTCCTGGAACGCGCCGCGCTGGTGAACGACGAACTCGCCACCGAGCCGTACGAGCTCCCGTGGGCCCAGGAGGCGCGCTTCTTCGTCCAGGTGCACGAGCTGACCGGGGTGCTGGAGCTGACGACGGAGATCTCGCCGGACGGCCTGACCTGGTGCCCGGCCGACGAGCCGCCCGTCCGCGTCGAGACGCCCGGGATGACGAGCTGGCTGGTCACCGGCTTCGGCCAGTGGCTACGGGTGCGCTGCCGGGTTTCCGGCGACGCGGCCCCGGCTGCCAGACTACGCATCTACCTGGTGGGCAAGAGCTGAGCCGGAGGGCGACGGGATGGCACGTTCACAACGGGTGACGCTACGCGATGTCGCCGACCGGCTGGGGCTGTCGGCGAACACCGTGTCCCGGGCCCTGGCAGGCAAGGACCAGGTCAGCGAGAGCACCAGGGCCCTGGTCAGCGCCGAGGCCAAGCGGCTCGGATACGTCCCGAACAGCCACGCCCGCTCGCTGGTGTCCGGCCGGACCATGGTCGTCGGCTTGGTCATCACCAACCCGTCGAACCCGTTCTACGCCGCGCTGATCTCGGCGGTCGAACGGCAGTGCCGCGCGGCCGGCTACTCCGTGCTGCTCCTCGTGACCGAGGACTCCGAGGAGAACGAGGAGCGCGCGGTCCAGCAGCTCCTGCGGTTCGGCGTGGACGGCGTGCTGGGCGTCGCCACCGAGTTCAGGAGTGACGTGTGGGACGGGCTGAGCGAGGCGAAGATTCCGGTGGTGCAGCTCAGCCGCGACATTCCCGGCCGCGGGCTGGACTTCGTCGGCATCGACGTGGAGTCGGCCATCGGCGACGCGGTGGTCCGGGTGGCCGGTCCCGGTGTCCGGCGGGTCTGGCTGCTGGAGGAGGACCTCCGCGTCAGCACGGTCGCCGCCAGGATCGCGGGCTTCCGGCGCGCGCTCGACGAGCTGGGCATCGCCCACGGGCACTCACTCGTGCTGAAGGTGCCCACCCGCCGTACGAGCGGCGCCACCCTGCCCTGGCGTCCCGACGACGCGTACGCCCTGGCCGCCAACCTGATCACCCGGGACAACCATCCGGACCTGGTGATCACCGCGAATGACTACTTCGCGCTGGGCGTCTACCGGGCCATCCGGGAGTGCGGCCTGACCGTACCCGATGATGTGCGTGTCCTCGGGTACGGCGACCACCCGTTCGCCGCGTACCTCCAGCCGGCCCTGACCACGATCCGGCTGCCGGCCGACGAGGCGGGCACGGCCGCGGTCGACCTGCTGCTACGCCGGATCGCCGAGCCGGACCGCTCCCGGACCAGCACCCGGCTCCCCGCCGAGCTGATCGAGCGTCAGTCGACGGGGTGAGCGGCCATCCCTCGCCCTTCTCGGCAGTTGAAAGTACTGTCTGCAAGGGCGCTTCAATGAACACCGCAAGCTGCGTACATGATCATGGAGGAACCATGAGCAAGAACGCGCTACCTCCTGTCGTCGACGCCGACACCTGGCAGCGTCAGCTCGCGGCGGCGGGTGAGCGGCGTGAGAGCAGGTACCCGGTGAGTGCGGCGAGCAGGCCGGCCAGGCCGGCCGCCGCGAAGCCGCCCGCCGGCACGGACGCGTCGATCGCCACTCCCACGACCGGGGAGCCGAGTGCGAACCCCGCGCTCGCCGCCGAGGAATGCAGGCCGGTCGCCTCACCTCGCACACTGGCCGGCGCCAGCCGGCTCACCGCGTCGGAGACGGTGGAAAGGGTCGGTGCGGTGAGCAGCCCGGCACCGGTGACGGCCACACACAGCCAAGGCCAGTCATGGGCAAGCCCGGCCGGAATCGTCACCAGCCCGAGCAGGCCGAGCAGCAGCCAGGTGGGCATCGGCCGGGGCAGCGCCCCGTACACCAGACCGCCGATGACGGACGTCACCCCGAACACGGCGACGACCACGGCCGCCCACGAGACCTGACCGGCCTCTTGAAGGGTGGCGACGATGGCCAGGTCGACGCCGTTGAGCAGCATCGCGACGCCGAACCCCATCGTCAGAACAGCGACCATGCGCGCTCCCAGCCACTCCCGGCGCCGGGGCCGGTCCGTCGCCTGGCCGTTCGCCTCGTCCTCCGTCCGCAGCGGCGGGTTGAGCAGGGCGATCCCTGCCCCTCCAGCGACGATCGCGGCGCCCACGCCCCAGGCCACCACGCCGGGGGACACCTTCGCCGCGCAAAGGATCACCACCGCCGGCCCCACCATGTACGACAGCTCGCCCACCACCGACTCCAGCGCGAACGCCGCCCGCCGCTGCCCTGCCGTCGTCATCGCGGCGATCGCCTGCCTGGTGACCGATTGGACCGGCACCATGAGCAGACCGGCGGCGAAGGAGGCGCCCAGCAAGATCACGTACGGCAGCGCGGGCACGGCCATCCAGAACACGAGCTGCGGCACAAGCGTGGCCACCAGCACGGTGCGCAGGCCCCGCCGGTCGATCGTCCGGCCCAGCAGCGGCCCGCCCACCGCGACACCGGCGGTGAGCGCCGCCACCACGGCCCCCGCCGCCGCGTAACTCATGTCGAGGGCGACGACGACGTACATCGTCAACGCCATCGCGTCCGCCGTGATCGCGGTGCGAGCGAGCAGCGAAATGCCCAGCAGCGGCGTCATCCCCGGCACCGCGAGCACCTGTCGAAATCTGATCACCGATTTGACGCTAGGTCACCCGTCATGCCATAGGAAGTCGTTAATTCGTTGGAACAGGCATAATGAATGCTTATGGCACGTGATCTCGAGACCGCGCTGCTGCGGTCGTTCGTCACCACTGTGCGAGTGGGCAGCATCAGCCGTGCGGCGACGGCGCTCGGCCGCACCCAGCCCGCGCTCAGCCAACAGTTGCGCAAGCTCGAACGGGCCGTCGGCAGTCCGCTGCTGCACCGGGCGCCGTCCGGCGTCTCGCCGACCAGGGTGGGCGAGGAACTGCTGCCGTACGCCGAGCGCATTCTCGCGCTGTCGGCCCAGGCACTCGCCGAAACAGGACGTGCGCTCACCGGGCATTGCGGGGTGGGACTTCACGAAGATCTCGCCGCTTCCCGCCTTCCCCAGGCACTCGCCGACCTCGCGCGGCTGCACCCCGACGCGACGCTGGAGGTGCTCAGCCTTTCCAGCGCGGCGATGCGGGAGGCGTACGACACGGGCCGTGTCCAACTCGTGCTCGACGAGGTCAAGGATCTTCCGTGGCCGCCGCGCTGGACGGTGCGTCTCCCGCTGGCCTGGGCGATCGGGCAGGGCGTCGCCACCGATGCCGATCCGCTGCCGGTGGTGCTGTTCTCGAACGCGTGCTCCTGGCGAACATCGGTGCTGGAAACGATGGAGGGCTCAGGGCGCCGCTGGCGGGTGGCGTTCGAAAGCAACAGTCTCGCCGGAGTGCTCGCCGCGCTACGGGCCGGGCTCGGGGTCGCGGCGCTCCTGCCCGCCAACCTCGAGCCGGCCATGGCCTGCCACGACGCGGCCGTGTTGCCGACGCTGCCGGACGTCGAACTCGGCCTTGCCCGCCACCCCGGCACCGAGGGTGATGCGCTCATCGACGCTGTGGAGACCGCCCTGCGGCGGATGATCTGAGCCGCACGCCTGCGCGGCATCCGGCTTCCCGCTGTGCCCCCACGGGTCGGGCTTCAGCGCCGCGGCAGCGCCAGCACGCTCAGCCCGAACTTCAGGACGCCCAGAGGGAGATGGACCGACGGTATGTGCGCGATGCCGAGCGCGACCTGGACCGAGGCGAGGGCAAGGAAGCCGGACGCCTGCCAGACAGCCAAGCCCGGCGGGGCTGCCCGCGGGTGTCGCTCACCCCGCGAGCAGCCCTCTCAGCGGGGGGCGAAGCTCTCGTAGGCGGCCGCCGCGATCTCGCCCAGCGCCTGGCCCGCCGCATCGGCCGACGCGGACCCGCCCCCGGGGGCCGACGACAGGTGCATGAAGGTCCCGAACGTCAACACCTGGCCGTCGGGCAACTCCACGAATCCGGCCAGCCCCTTGCTGATTCCCACCGCGGTGTCGGACATCATGATTCCCGTCCCGGTCTTGGCGAAGACGTGTCCTGCGGCCGGCGAGTCCGGCTGCACGTGGGCCAGCGAGCCGTCTCTGCCCAGGATGGGCAGGGTCAGACGGTACGTGCGGTAGTACGGCTTGCGCGACATGTGCGCCAGGAACCGGGTGAAGAACTCCGGCGTGTACCTGTGCTCCGAGGCGCCCGGCGGCGTTCCGTCCAGCCCAGCCTCCTCGAACAGCCTGCTCTGCAGTTTCAGCCCGGCCGCCCTGGGGTTCTCGGCGTCGCCGCCCGCGATCGCGCCGATGAGGTAGGGCCACATGCCGGTGTGGATGTTCGAGCTGACCTTGAGCATCACCTTCAGCTCCTCCGGCAGCGGTGGTGACACGTGCTCGGCCAGCATGCGCTTGCGCGTGTAGTGGGACGACAGTTCCGCGAAGTCCGGGGTTGCCGTCGAACCGGCCTCGGCCCGCACCCCTTCGTCCCGTAGCGCCTCGGTGAACAGCATCGCGGCGAACCGTGCGGGCTGCGGGGCGTAGCAGGCGCGGAACAGGCTCTTGACACCCAGCGGTACGTCACCGGTGATCGTCACGTGGTGCGTCCCATCCGGGGCGTCGGCCGCGCCGGTGAACGTGAGCGGCCGCGCACCGGCCGCGACCGTGGTGACGTCGTTGACGACCCGGATGTACGCGTTCTGCGGGGAGATGTCCAGTACGGCCGGCTCCCCGGCGGCGCCGCCCGGCCTCACCGTGATGTCGACCAGGTTGTCGTTGACCATGATGGGCGACATCGTGGCGTTCATGCCGTTGGCCAGGGACTCTCTGCCCTCGCGGAACAGCGAGATGTCCACCAGGACCCGGCCCTCGACCTGGCGCACCCCATGGGCGGCGACCTGGCGGGCGAGCCTGCGTATCTCCACCAGGGGGTCGCCCGGCAGCGGGCCCGCTCCCTCGTTCCGATCGTAGGAGTGGTCCGGTGTGGGCAGCTCCAGCGAGCCGTCCCGCCGTACCCGTCCGGACAGCAGCAGGTCGCCACCCGCGACCAGCACCAGATCGCCCTTCAGCACCCCCTTGACCAGCGGCCCGGTCCGGTAGACCCGCGTGCGGAAGCGGTGGTCGGGGCCGAGCGTCTCGAACGCGGTGCCCGCGGGGAAGACCTTGAACGACGAGCCGGGATTGAAGAGCTCGGATGCGTTCAAGGAGTAAACCGCCCTGCCGGTGCCGGGGGAGTAGAACTCCATCCCCCAGCGGGCACCGGCGAACTCCGGTCTGCCCATGATCTCCTTGACCCTGCCCTCCAGTTCGCCGGCGCGCGGTGATGCGGCGCGGGCGGCGCTGGGGACACCCATCATCATGGGGGCGGCCCCCAGCAGCCCGAGTACGGACCTGCGGGACCATCCCGGCGCGGGACTCGGTTGGGGTCGAGTCATGATGCGTTGGCCTCCTTCACAACCGGACGTGGCTGGAACCCGATCCAACGCCGCGCCATGTTTCCCCGGCGTTTCCCACGTTTCCGGCGGCCGTTCACAGGGGCCCACTGACCGCGCGGCCCGATCAGGAAAGGGTGGAGAATTTCCTGATCGGTGTGCGAAGGGAGAGCTTGTGAAACTGCCCGGGTGGCTGGCGGAGATCCCCGGCGAGCAGCCGTACCCTCTGGTGTTCGCGACGGTGAGCGGGGCGCACCTGTACGGGTTCCCCTCGGTGGACTCGGACGTGGACCTGCGCGGGGTGCACGTGCTGCCGGTCGAGGAGGTCGCGGGGCTGCGGCACGGGCCCGAGACACTGTCGCGGATGTGGACGCGCGACGGCGTGGAGGTGGACCTCGTCACGCATGACGCCGCCAAGTTCTGCCGGTTGCTGCTCGGCCGCAACGGCTACGTCCTGGAGCAGTTGCTGTCTCCGCTGGTGGTGGCGTCCTCGGCGGTGCACGAGGAGCTGGCCGCGCTGGCGCCCGGATGCCTGACGCGGCATCACGCCCACCACTACCTGGGGTTCGCCCGTACGCAGTGGCGGTTGTTCCAGAAGACCGGAGAGCTGAAGCCGCTGCTCTACACCTTCCGGGTGCTGGCCACGGGCACGCACCTCATGCGTACGGGGGAACTGCGGGCCGACCTGACCAGGCTGTACGCCTACGGGCCCGCGTACCTGCCCGAACTCGTCGCCGCGAAGCAGGCCGCCGAGCACGGCACGCTACCCGGCGGCCTGGCCTCGGGTGAGGACCTCGAAGGGGACGTGGAACGGATGACGCGGACGCTGGAGTCGGCCCGGGATTCCTCGTCCCTGCCCGAGCGGGCCACCGCCGAGGCGGCGCTGCACGACCTGGTGGTGCGCGCCCGGTCGCGTGGCTGAGGGCGGCGTCTCCGTGGGCACCTCGCGCTGCCAGAACCGGCGCCGCCAGGACAGGTGCGTGTTGACCAGGCCCCGGGACCACGCCCGCCGGCCGATTCGACGTTCATCGGGGTGGTGCGTCCGGTTGTGCGGCGGTTGTTGAAATGCGCCGCGTCCCGCCACGTGATGTGGTCTCAGCGCGGGTGATAGTTGAGCGTCTCGAAGGGCCAATGCGTGGACAGCCAGGCTGTCACGGCCTCATACAAGGGCACGTCCAGTTCGGCTCGGTCGGCCCGGACCCAGGAGGCCACGTCAGTGTCGTGGTCGTCGCTGCGGGAGGGATAGATGTAGACGCATCCGATCACCTCACCGCCGGCCGCTTCCAGGACGGTGTAGGTGAATCCGCGGCGCTGAGCGAAGTCGTTCGCGTGGCGCTGCAGGTCGGCGAGGTTCGCCTCCAGGGTCATGCCGCCCGCGGGAGGCCATTTTCCGTCCGGGAAGCCCGGGGTCGCGCGGATGTGCTCGATGCTGCTGGTCCAGGCGGCGTGGTCGGCGACGTTGTGCTGGGGTCCCAGGGGTTCCAGACGGAACTGTGGAGTGGCCAGGTGTGGGGGGACGGCGAAGTCGTCGGGGACGAGGGCACGGTCGTTCATGAGGGCGAGGCTATAAGGCCGAGCTCATGGGCCGCATCTGGATTGTTCCCGCCCCCCTGCGGACTGATTTCCACCTACGGACACCAGGACGCTTTCGGAAAATGACCTGGATGACCAAAACGGAGGAGGGCGGGCCCGTTGTGCGCCCGCCCTCCCCGACCGTCAGGGGGCGACTCGCTACGGCTGCGGAAGCGCGATCTTCCAGACGCTGCGGCCGAACGTCGCCGCGTAGAGCGTCTTGCCGTCACCGGTGATCTTGATGTCGAGCACCGGCGTGTTCGGCAGCCCGCCGCCCAACCGCTTCCAGTTCTTCTTGCCGTTCTTGTCGTAGAAGACGCCGAAGTCGGTCGCCGCGTAGAGCTGTCCGTTCGGCTGGTCGTAAGCGAGCATCTCGACCGGCGCGTTCGGCAGCTTTCCGCTGATGTTCTTCCAGTTCGCTCCGCCGTCGGTCGTCTCCCAGACGTTCGCCGCGTAGTCGCCCTCCCGGTAGCCCGAGTAGGCCACGTACACATGGTCGCCGTCGGCCGGGTCGACCACGATCGAGTTCACCCACCGGACGGGCAGGCCCTTGCCGGTGAACTCGGTCCAGTTGGCGCCGAGGTCGGTCGTCTTCCAGAGCCGGCCGGTGTCGGTGCCGACGTAGATCGTGTTGCCGTCGGTCTTCGAAACACCGATCGCGGTGATCGTGGAGTAGAGGCCGCCGTAGGAACCCTGGTCGTCCTGCTCCGGCGGCACCGGACCGGTCAAGTAGTCCCCGGGCGGGCTGATCTGCGTCCAGGTCGTGCCCCGGTCGGTTGACCGGTCGAGTACGTTGCCGCCGAAGTAGACGATCGAGGGGTCGTTCGGGTCGAGGACGACCGGGGCGTCCGTCGTGATCCGCGAGGAGTGCCGCTGTCCGAACCGGATGTTCCGGGTGGTGCCGTTCGCGTCCTCGTGCCGCGAGCAGTTTCCGACCTGGGAGCACTGGTAGTAGATGTTGTGGTCGCTCGGGTCGATCACCACGTAGTGGCCGTCACCGCCGCCGTAGGAGTTCCACTGCGTCAGGTCCGAGGGCCCGGCGGCGGCGGTCCAGGTACGGTTGCTGCCGTTGTCCTGCAGGCCGGTCGCGAGCCGGTTCGGGTCGTCCATGGCCACCGCGAGGTGGTACGACTGGTTGAACGGCTGGTACGTCCCGTGGATCCACGAGCGTGTGGCGCCGTTGGCGTCGGAGCGGTATACACCGCCGTCATTCCCGAGATAGACCCGGTCCGGGACGTTGGGGTCCCACTGAATGATGTGCTGGTCGGCGTGCGGTCCGCTGGAGGTGCCCCACGTCGCGCCGCCGTCGTTGGACTCGCGCAAATTCACATCGGCGTTGAACAGGTGGTTTTTGTCCTTCGGGTCGACCCACAGGCGGCCGAACCACCACTCGAAACCGCTTCCGCCCCCCGCACGACCGCCCGGAACGAACGAGTCGCCGCCGTCGTCCGAGACATAGAAGCCCTTGTCCGGGCCGTACGTGTTCCCGGAGATCACGTAGACCCGGTTCGGGTCGCTCGGCGCGACCGCGACTCCGATGCGGCCGAGGCTCGCGTCGCTCGTCAGGCCGGTGCCCGAGGCGTCCGAGACATGCGTGCCGGTCACGTTCTCCAGTCGCTTCCAGCTGTCCCCGCCGTCGTCGGACCGGTACAGGCCGGAGCCGACGCCGCCGTAGAGGCGTGCGCCGCTGTTGCGCTGGTGGTCCCACAGCGACGCGAAGATCCGCCTGGGGTTCGTCGGGTCGATCACCAGGTCGACGCCGCCGGTGGTGGAGTTCGGTGTCGGCAGGACCAGCTTCCAGTCCTTGCCGCGGTTCGTCAGCCGGTAGATGCCGCGCTCGCTCGCCGATCCGGACAGGTTCCCCGCTGCCGCGACGAAGACCGTCTCCGAGTCCGTGGGGTCGACGGCGATCCGGCCGATCGCCGCGCTGTCGGTGAGGCCCCACTGCTGCCAGTGCCTGCCACCGTCGGTCGACTTGTAGACGCCGTCGCCGAAGTAGGTCAGACCGCCACCGGACGGGTTCGCCTCGCCGGTGCCGGCCCACAGCGTGCCGTCGGGGCTCATCGCCAGCGCGCCCACCGTCTGCGTGTAGTCGCCCGGCCAGGCCATCTCGAAGGTGTCGCCGGCATCCGTGCTCTTCCAGACGCCGCCGCCCGATGCCGCGACGTATAACGTGTCAGGGTGGGCGGAGTCGACGGCCAGGTCGGTGACGCGGCCTCCGATGTTCGAGGGGCCGACGAGATCCCAGGTGCCGGCGCCGGGTTTGAGCGCCTTGGCCTGCTGGACCGCTTGCTTGATCTGCCCTTCCGTCACCTTCTTGCCGGAGGTGAACTTCTGCGTCAGGTATTCCGCCGGCTCAGCGGGACCACCGTCCTCCTCCTCGCCGGGCAACTGTAGAGAGGCGCTCATCTGGTTTCCCGCGGACCGGGTCGCCTGCCCCGAGTACGCGGGTCCCTGGAATGTCAAGGCCGACACGGCGAGCGCGAGTACGGCCGCCGTACCGATCGCGGGCAGGGCACGCCTCATCCGGCCCTTACGTCTCTTGACCATTCCGCCTCCCAATCACCTGCCCACTGGTGGACAACTGGGGTCAAAGGGTAAAGAGAGAGTAAGAAGTTGGTCAATGGACATTTGTCTAAACCGAGCTATTTGCGGGACGTTGCGGGCGCGATTTACGGGCCCACCCGATGCCGCACCGGGCATCGGCGCCGTACGGAAGCCGGCCCGCGCATCGTTTCCAGCGGCACGTACGCGTTTGGCGGAGCCCGTCAGGGGGCCATGCGACAAATGTAGGAAGCCACGGGCCGGCGTTCGTCTCTACGACAGCGTGTACTTGACCCGGACCTTTCCTTCACACAGCTGGATCACCTGGATGGCCACGTCGTGGGGCCCTGACAGGTGCGCTTCGGCCTCCGAGCCCGCTTCCTGGTCCTTACGCTCGATCTTGTACCCGGCCTTGGCGAGCACGTCCGCGGCCTCGTCCCGGACACCTTCGAGGTCGGTGGGATCCGCGTCCTTCGCGAGGAAGAACAGCTCGGTCTTGCCGAAGGGCCCCTTGGACAGGTAGAGCTGCCCGCCAGGCAGCACCGGCATGTCCGCGGGCGGCTTCCGCTCCGGTGTGCCGGTCAGGTCGCCGGCCTCCGAGCAGGGGATGCCGTTGCCCTTCGGCTCAGGGCTCGCCGCCGCCGAAGTCGCACTCGCGGGGTTTTCCTGAGCAACGCCGTTCGAAGTCTCGCCGCAACCGGCGAGCGACACGGCAGCGACGGCGACGCTCGCCGCAGCGATCAGTCGTGTGATGTTCATGAAAATGATTCCTCGGGAAGCTGAGATAAGGTCCTGCTCATGATCGGGCAGGAATCCCTCAAAACGGGCAGACGCGCCCGTGGGCGGCGACGCTACCAGGTTTGCCGGAGTGGCCACAGACCACGGATGGTGCCGATGTGGCTCGCCGCGCTCACCATCCTGATCTCGGCTTGCTCAGGCGGCGGGTCGCAGGGGGAGGCCACCGACGACCTGCTGGTGGCGGTCAGCGCGCCGATGTCCACAGAGCCGTGGATCGGCGCTTTCATCGAACGAGGGGCGCGGCTCGCGATCGACGAGCTCAACGCGCACGGAGGGGTCACCACCTCGTCCGGATCGCGCCGGGTCAGGCTGACCGTGCTCGACAACGCCGGGTCGCCGGCCAAGGCCGCGGCGAACGCCCGCAAGGCGGTCGACGAGCACGCGGCCGTTCTGCTCACTGACGGGACCGGCGCGGCTTCCGTCGCACCGATCACCGACCCGGCGCACTTGCCGGTCTTCATCTGCTTCGAAGGCGGCGACGCGCTGATCGACCCGGCCCGCCGGCCGAGCCTTTTCCGCATGGCGCCGGCCAACAAGCCGATGGCGCGCCGGCTCGCCGACTACATCGCGAACAGCCGCCCCAAGGTCGGCGTGATCAGTGACGGTTCGACGTACGGAGAACAGGGCCGGGAGGCGCTGCTACAGGCCTTCAAGATCGACGAGGTGGAGGTGGTGGCGGATCAGAAGGTGCCGGCACGCTCTCCCGAGCTGACGACGCAGGTGCTGGCCGCCCGGCAGGCGGGTGCCGACAGACTCGTTGTGTGGGCGAGTGCGAGCGACGTGATCGCGGCCATCCAGGCCGTCCGCGCGCTGGGCTGGAAGGTGCCCGTCTACACGGGGCCCACCGGTGAGGACCCGCTGGTCCGCCGGCGCCTCGCCGAGCATCCGGAATGGCTCGACCAGGTCACCTTCGTCTCATTCCGGATGACCAGTGAGGTCGGGCCTGGGCCGTTCGAGCAGTTCCGCGCCGGGTACGAGGCGAAGATGGGCGTCGATCTGGTCGGCGTCCGCCAGGACGGCAAGCAGGTCGTGCAGCCGCCGGACTGGGCGATGTTCTCCTACGACGCGGTTCACCTGGTCGCCGCATCGCTCAGTGAGGGAGGCGCACCGGGCGAGCCGCTCATGGAGGCCCTGAACAAGGTCAGCATCACCGGCGCCAACGGCGACTATCGCGGCTACGCGGCCGACCAGCACGAGGGCGTGAACCCCAGCGACATGTACTTCGCCCGGTTCCACGGTTTCGTCTTCGAACCCGTTGGCGACGACCCGCTCTCCGACACCATCCCTTCCGTGAACCAGTTGCAGGACTGACGCCCGTCACCACGGGGACGCATATCGGCCGCCGGGGAAGCGGGAGCGGCTCACGTCAGGGGGTTGCCGTCGCCGAAGTACATCCGGCCGATCCGCGGGTCGGCCGCCACCGCCGCGGTGGACCCGCTGAGGATCACGTGACCTTCCTGCAGCACGACGAGCCGATCGGCGAGCCGCAAAGCCAGCTGAAGGTGTTGCTCGATGAGCAGAACCGTTGTGCCCGCGGCCCGGATGGCGGCGATGTCCTCGGCGAGCGCGGCGATCGACGCAGGTGCCAGACCAGCCGACGGTTCGTCGAGGACCAGCAGCGAGGGGTCCGACATGAGGCCGCGGCCGATGACGAGCATCTGCTGTTCTCCGCCGGACAGGCTGCCGGCGCGCTGCGCGCGCCGCTCCGACAGCGAGGGAAAGGTCCGGTAGACGCCCTCCCGGCGCTCGGCGACGACGTTCTTCCTGCGGCCGTCGAGATAGGCGCCGAGGGTCAAGTTCTCCTCGACGGTGAGACTGGGGAAGACACGTCTGCCGTCGGGCACGTGACTCAGCCCCGCCTGGACGATCCGCCGAGGGTCACACCGGGTGATGTCCCGGCCGTCGAACACAACCTCGCCCGAGCTCGGCCGATGCAGGCCCGACAGCACACGGGCGACGGTCGTCTTGCCCGCGCCGTTGCCGCCGAGCAACGCGACGATCTCGCCGCGCTCGACGTGGAAGGACACGTCGTCCATCACCGGTACGGCGCCGTGGCGGGCGCACAGTCCGCGAACGTCGAGCAGCGCCACGCGGTCTCCTCTCAGCATGTCAGGCGTGGGTGGACGACGGATCGGCATCACCGAGGTAGATCCGGCGTACCGCGGGATCGGCGGCCGTCGCCTCGGGGGTTCCGCTCGCCAGTACCCGGCCGCGATCCAGGACGGTGATCCTGTCGGCGACGCCGTACACCAGCGCCACGTCATGTTCGACCAGCAAGACGGCCACGCCGTCCGCCGCGAGGCGACGCAGGACGCGGGCCAGGGTGGCTCGTTCCGGCCCGGTCATGCCCACCGCCGGTTCGTCGAGCAGGAGCACGCGCGCCCTGGTCGCGACGGCCCGGGCCACCTGCAGGAGACGCTGTTCGCCGGCGCCGAGCGTCCCCGGGCGGTCGAACGCGCGCTGGGCGAGTTCCGTCACATGCAGCACCCTCCATGCCTCGCGGTCGGCGGTGGCCGCGTGATCGTGCATCGACGCACTTCCGAAAAGGTCCCGGACGGCGGCGAACGGCACCGGTGTTCCTCCACGCACACCGAGCAGCACCTGACGGTGAGGACAGAGCCGCTCCAGACCGACGGTGCGCTGGAACGTCCGGGTCACGCCTCTCCTGACCATTTCGAACTGGCCGGCCCCGGTGACGTCGGTCTCCTCCAGCGAAATCCGGCCGCCTTTGGGACGCAGAGCGCCTGCGAGGGCCCGTAAGGCCGTCGTCTTGCCACTGCCGTTGGGCCCGATGAGCGCGTGGACCTCTCCGGCTCGCACCTCCAGATTCACTCCCGTGAGGATGTCCGACTCCCCAATGCCGACATCCAGCCTCTGGGCGGTCAACGTCACCCCCGCCCGGGAAGTGGTGAGCGTGGCGAATTTCTCCGAATCCTCCACCGGTTCGCGCGGGCGCTCCGCCCGCTCGGGCCACCGGGCCGTCAGCCGTTCGATCGGCTTGCGCAGGAACGGAACGGCCACCAGCGTCAAGGCAGTGAGCACGCCACCTGATGCCTCGGCCGGCAGACCAACCGCGTCGGCGAGCACCTCGCCCAGCGGCGGAATCACGGCGATCACGAGCAGGCCGAGCACCGGCCCCCACAGTCGTGCCGTACCCCCGATCAGCGCCGCCACGAACAACTGGAGGGACAGCAGCGGCGAGACGTCGGATGGGGCCGCGACTCCGAGCAGCACGGTGATGCCCGCGCCGGACACCGCCGCGAAGGCCGCGGTCGTGGCGAGGAGGGCGGCCCTGCGGCGAAGCACCGGCACCCCGAGAGACGTGGCCAGCGCGGGAGCCTCGCGAAGGGCCGCCCAGTCCAGGCCGGCCGGTCCGCGGGTCAGCCGGGCCACGGCGGTCAGTGACAGCAGGCACAGCGTTCCCGCCACGGCGACGTGCACCGGCGGGGTGAGCGTGACTGTCACGCCGAAGAGCGCTGAGTCCAGGCGGGCCGGTGTCGGGCGGACCAGCCCCTGGCTCCCACCGGACACCGCGGGAAACGCATGGAGCAGCGCGTACACGAGCCAGGCGAACGCCCATGTCGACAACGCGACCGCCGCGCCGCGCAGGCGAGCCGTGAGCAGGCCGACAAGGTAACCGGCGCACGCCGCGATCGCGGCGGCGGCGAACACGGCCGCCGCGAGCGGCAATCCGGCGCGTTCCAGATGCACGACACCGAAACCGCCCACGGCCAGGAACGCGCCTTGGCACAGGACGGGTTGACCTCCGTACGAGACCGACAACGCAAGCCCCAGCACCGCGATCAACAGGTACAGATGGTGTGCCAGCTCGACCGTCATTCCGGATCCTCACGCAGCGTCGATCGCAGGCCCCGCCGTCCGAGGGCGAGCACGATCAGCAGGATGGCCAGCGGTATCACGTCGGCGTACTGGGGGCCGAGGACGCTCGATGCGACCACGAACGACTCGATCACGCCGAGCGCCAGACCTCCGGCCAGCGCGCCCCGCACCGATCCCAGGCCACCCACCAGCGCGGCAGCCATCGCCTTGAGGCCGAGGACGACGCCGTCGTCGACACTGAGCGAACGGTCTGGAGAGATCAGAAGCCCTGCCAGGCCCGCCAGCGCGCCGGCCACCACGAAGGCGGCGAACACCAGCCGCCGCACCGGGAGCCCGAGCAGCGCGGCCGCGGTGGGGTCCTCACTGACCGCCTTCATCGCCGTGCCGACCGGGGTGAGCACGAGCAGCCGCTCGACCAGGATTCCCACGGCCAACCCGATCCCTATGACCCCGAGAGTGCGCACCGCCACCGTCCCTCCCCCGGGCAGTTGCAGCGCCCCTGAAGGCGTCAGGCTGCCCAGGCGCAACGGATCCGGGACCGCATACGCGTCCTGCGTGAGCACCAGTCCGAGAACCTCCCGGATCAGCAGGCCGGCGGCCAGGCCACCCGCCACCCACCCCAAGACGTCCCCGCGGGCGGACCGGTGCCCGGCTCCTGGCAGGAAGGGCCGTACGGCGAGGAGGTAGACGCTCGCTGACAGTGCCGCTCCCGCGGCGACGACCAGCACCGCGAGCCCGACGGAGTGCATCACGTCCAGGGCCGCCGCCACCGGCGTGGACCCGAGCACCACCAGCACACCGATGAACACGCCGCCGACCACGAGATCGCCGTGCGCGAAGGAGACCACGCCGGTAAGCCGGAAGACGAGGCTGAACCCCATCGCGATCAGACCGTAGGCCGTACCCAGAGCCAACCCGCTCATGAACGCCTGCAGGGCCACCCCTCCGCTCACCGAGCGCCATCCTCAACGATCGGCAAGCCAGATGAGTGATAACGGGAGGGGTAGACGCACCCTTCGTCAGCCTTTTGGGTGGTGTCGAAGCCGATCGGCTCCACGCCGCGCCGGGCGGCCGAGGTCCAGGCCTTCACTGAGGGGCAGGAGTCGCGGGCACACGGCTGGTAGATCCCGAACACCCAGACTCCCTGGAGGTCATTGCGTACGGGATCGTCCCGTTGCGCGGCGATTATGCCACCAATGGCCAGGATCCTGCCGGGCAAGCCGGGGGGCGGCATGGACAGCCGAGGGATGGTCCTTTATCGAGATTCGGCGTCCGAGCCGGGCGTGGGTGGATTATTTGCGGCATTACGGGATGCGTGACCTCCCCGAGCAGCCTCCCCGCTGACGCGCACCAGACTGGTCGCCTGACCGGCCGGTGAGTCTGAGCGTGGCCGTCTTCAATCGATGATCGCGGTGACCTCGGCCTCGATGAGGATGCCGGGCTCGAAGAGGATGTCGACCCCGATCAGCGCGGCCGGCGGCGTGGCGAGGTCGAACTCGCGGGCCGCCTGTTCTACGCCCGCGTTGAAGGCGTCGTACATCTCTCGCTTCCAGCCCGCGGCGTACCAGGTGAAGCGGACGACGTCGTGGAACGTCGCCCCTGCCGCGTCGAGCGCTTTGGCGACATTGCGGTAGACCTGGGCGACTTGTCCGGCGAGGTCGCCCGGTGCTACGAGTTGGCCGTTCTCGTCCCAGGCGACCTGTCCCGCGATGTGGACCTGCCGGCTCCCCGTCGCCACCGCGACGTGGTGGTAGAGCGGGACTCGGACGTGTCTTTCCGGGTTGATGAGGGAAACGGTCATGAGATCTCCTTCTTCACGTGCTCACTTGTGGTTACTCGGAAACCATAGGAGAGTGTTGACCGACGTGGAAGAACGCACTTTTCAGTGACTGGGGAACTCGATGGTGACCAAGCAGTTCAACGGCTCAGCCGACGAAGCGGACCTGAGGCGCGCGGACTCCCTGGCGCGGGAGATCTTCTCGGACGTCGCCAACAAGTGGGCCTTGCTGATCATCGAGGCCCTCGGTGACCGCACTCTCCGCTTCAGCGAACTGCGGGACGAGGTCGAGGGCATCAGCCACAAGATGCTCACCCAGAACCTGCGCATGCTGGAGCGCAATGGCCTGGCCGAGCGGAAGGTGTACCCCACCGTGCCGCCGCGGGTCGAGTACACGCTCACCCAGCCGGGCCTGGCCCTGCGGAGGACGGTGGATCTGATCTGCGATTGGACCCACGAATACTTCGGGCACATCGAGACCGCCCGCCACCGCTTCGGCCCCTGACGGCGACTATGTGGTGACGTGTCGTGATTTGCGGGGTGAAAGTAGGGCGGCCGCCGGAAGGTGGCCCTGTGGGTACCTGCCCGTTCAGGGTCTACTCGGAGCGGATTTCCAGGGCCAGGGAGTGGTGTGCTGGACATGGGTCCGCTGGGACCGATTTTCTCCACCCTCTACTTCCTCCGGAAGGGGTCCATCATGTCCAGGGAAACTCTCTCCACGACCTTTCGCGCCGCCCAGGTCACCGAGGCCGGCGGCCGGTTCGGTGTGGTCGAGCGCGAGCTGCCCGAGCCGCGGCCGGGTCAGGTCCGCCTGACGGTCGAGGCATGTGGCGTGTGTCGTTCGGACGCGGCGTTCGTCAACGCCGCCTTTCCCGATGTGCGGTTCCCGCTGGTGACCGGTCATGAGATCGCCGGGCGCATCGACGCGGTCGGTGACGGTGTCGACGGCTGGGAGGCCGGCGACCGGGTGGCCGTCGGCTGGTTCGGTGGCCACTGCGGCACCTGTCCGGCCTGCCGTGAAGGCGACTTCATCCACTGCGCGCGTCTCCAGGTTCCCGGCTGGGCCTATCCGGGAGGTTATGCCGAGGCCGTGGTCGTCCCCGCGTCCGCGCTGGCTCGTATCCCTGATGAGATCACCGCCGTGGAGGCCGCGCCGATGGGCTGCGCCGGGGTGAGCACGTTCAACGCGTTGCGGCGCAGCGCGGCCCGGCCGGGTGACCTCGTCGCCGTGCTCGGCCTGGGCGGGCTGGGTCACCTGGGTGTGCAGTTCGCCGCCAGGCTCGGCTTCGAGACCGTCTGCGTCGCGCGGGGCGCCGGCAAGGCCGAGGCG
This sequence comes from Nonomuraea sp. B12E4, assembly GCF_039871825.1. Lineage (NCBI taxonomy): Bacteria > Bacillati > Actinomycetota > Actinomycetes > Streptosporangiales > Streptosporangiaceae > Nonomuraea > Nonomuraea sp. B12E4. The sequence goes on from NZ_JBDPME010000028.1 coordinate 75,964, forward strand.
GCCAAGAACTTCGGCGCCCACCACTACCTCGACGCCACCGCCGGTGACGTGGCCGGCCAGTTGCAGGCGCTGGGCGGGGCGAAGGTCGTGCTGGCCACCGCGGCGAGCTCCGATGCCATGAGCGCCGCCATCGACGGGCTGCGTCGCAACGGCGAGCTCGTCGTGCTGGGTGCCACGCCGGAGCCTATCCAGGTCAGCCCGTTCCAGCTCATCACGACGAGCAGGACCGTGCACGGCCACCCGTCCGGCACCGCGCGTGATGTCGAGGAGACCCTGCGTTTCGCCGCGCTGACCGGCGTGCGGGCCATGACCGAGACCCGCCCTCTGGACGAGGTCGAGGCGGCCTACGACCGCATGCTGTCCGGTGACGCCCGCTACCGCATGGTCCTCACCACCGGCAGGTGACCGTCATGCCGGCACTGGGCCGGTTGCGGCGGGCGATGGACGACCAGGAAGCTGATCTGATGCGGGGCACGGTTGACGTCGCTCCAGGGCGTCCAAGGATCACACGGCGTGGGCCGCCGGCCTGGCGTCCGCTTAGGCTCTTCCTGACCCTGTCCCCCGCCGGCATGCGTGGGCTACGCGACCCCGATGAGCCTGACCGGGAGATGCATCCCCAGAAACCTGCCTGCCTACGCAAGCAACTGCTCCAGTGGCCGGCGTGCGCAGGCAGATACTTCGGTTGGTCCATGAGACGTCCTGCCGCTACCGTGCTGCTCATGGCGACCGACAAGCTGCGAGAGCTTGAGGACCAGGCATGGCGGGGATTTCTGGTCACCCACGATCGGATCTGGCGCGAGATCGAGTTCGGGCTCGCTCCGCTGAACGTGAGCATGGCTGAATACAGCGTGATGGCGCTGCTGGGCGAGGCCGGCCGCAAGGGCATGCGGATGTCGGAGCTCGCTCACCAGCGCCTGATGTCCAGCGGCGGGTTCACCCGGCTCGCCGACCGGCTCGAGCGCCGCCGACTGATCGAGAGGCGACGCTCGCCCGGCGACGGCCGCGGCTTCGAGGCCGTCCTGACCAAGGACGGCAGGGCGCTCCTGCGCAAGGCGTGGCGCCAGCAGCACAGCGACCTGCGCAGGCTCTTCTTCGACCGGCTCGACGACGAGCAGCTCCACAGCCTCGCCGACGTCTGGGCACGGCTCGACCCGGAAAGGGACGGGCGGAACGAACCCGCGCGACACGGCGGTTGTTCGTGACTCCGGGTCCGTCGCGATATCCGGCAGTCTGAGACGCACCGGCAGTGCTCCCTTCGTCGATTACCCCCCTTCTTGGTCAGAACTGGCGAAAGCGTTATGAAGCCCGGCAGACGGGACCGGCATCGCTGTGATGGAGGCATTGAAGCAGCTCGGCCGTAGTACGAAGGGGTGTTCCTCCCCGCGGGCCCTCCGCCCACCACGACGACATCGAACATTCCGTGTGCATTCCTTCATCGATCTTCGGCAGGTGGGCCGGGGCTTTGACGCTCGCCGGCTCCGGCCTGTGACCGCACGTGAGGTTGCCCAGCGGTGGGCGCCCGCCCCGGTTGGCCCGGAAAAGGGCGCCCACATCGGGTTAATGCTGTACGGCGGGGAGCTTTCCGAAGCCGACCTGGTCGGCCTCCTGGTCGCCGCTACCGTTGTCCAGGGTGACGACGAGCCAGCCCTTGGCCGGCGTGGCCGCCAGCTTCGCCTGGTCGACGGTGAGCGGGATGGAGGCGGAGGCGCGCGGCGCGAGCGGCACGTACGCCCCCGTGGAGATCGCCGGGGCGAAGGCGTCGAATGCCGCCGACTCGGTCTCGTCCGTGAGTCCCTCGGGAACCTGCGAGAAACCGGTCGCCGTGTAGGTGAAGCGTGCGGCGCCCTCCGTCAGGCCCAGCTCGGAGGCGAGAACGGGCATCAGCAGGGTGCCGCCGTTCATCGGGGCCGTGGCGACCCATGCGTTCACCAGGGATCCGTCGGCCTTGAAGACGAACGTGGCGAACCGCCCGTCGAAGTCTCCCGCGGTGACCAGACCGTAGTCCACGCCGACCAGGACATAGTCGGGTGTCCCGTCATTGTCGGAGTCGATCGAGATGTCGTACTCGTTGACCGAGGCGTTGGACCAGCGGCCGGAGGTGTTGACCGCGAAGACCAGCGCACGGTCGGTGTCGGCGCCGCCGAGTGCCGATCCGGGGAGTGTCTGCACCCCGGCGGCGCGGATGTCCATCGAGTCCTCGGCGCCCTCGACGTCGTCGGCGTCGGTGATGCCCCAGGCGTAGACGTCCGCGGTGCCGGAGTGGGCACCGTCGTTGCGGACACTGACCGATGTCTTGAGTCCGCCGTCGCCCGCCGTGTACTTGCCCGGCTGGGACGAGTGCACCTTGGACTGGGCGTCGGGGACGAGCAGGAACGGGATCCGCAGCGGATAGACGCCCTCGGCGGCCTTCCGAGGCGTGGCGCTGACCGCACCCTGGATGTGGGTGACCGTACCGAAGTTGGAGGTCTCGGCGGCGGGCAGGGCGGCCACGGCCTGGGCGCTGAGCGTCAGGGTGACCTGGACGGTGCGGCTGCTCCGCTGGGGCACGGTCACGCTCTTGGGCGAGACCGAGACCTTGGCGCCGTAGGACTCGCCGGTGAACGCGGCGGCGAGGCTGTAGGTGACCGGAAGGTCGCCGGTGTTGCGGATGGCGAAGTTCTCGATCTGCACGTATTTGCCGGTCAGCGAGTTCAGGCCGAACGACAGGCTGCTCCCATTCTCCGTCTCACCGATCACGGTGGCGCCGACCGCCTGCCGGGTGGCCACGACGCCCGAGCCGGCGACCCTGGCGGTGTAGCCCGCGATCTTGGACGTGGCGTCGGCGGTGCTGACGATCGCGGCCTTGATCTGGGCGGGATGCCAGCTCGGGTGAGCCTGTTTCACGAGCGCGGCCACACCGGCGACCATCGGCGAGGCCATCGAGGTGCCCGAGATGGTCGCGGCGCCGGAACCCGTGCCCACTCCGGTCGAGACGACGGCGACGCCGGGCGCGGTCACGTCCGGCTTCAGCGCGCTGTCGCCGTTGGCCGGGCCGCCGGAGGAGAACGAGGCGAGCTGGGCATAGGCGGGGTTGGGGATGGCCAGCGCCGCGAGCGTGGTGCTCTTGCCGTCCAGCGACTCGGCGGCCGCCGCGTCGCCGCCCTTGAACCCGAGGAACGGGATGGTCACCGTGTACTGCTCACCGGTGTCCGGGTCGGCGGTGATCTGCCCTTCCAGCGGCGGGTAGGCCGGGTCGGTGTTGATCATCGCCACCGCCGCGGCGCCGGCCTGCTGACCGAGGATGGCTCGCTTGACTCGGCCGCAGTCGCCACGCAGGGTGATCACGAGCTTGCCGGCCACGCCGCCGGGGTAGGCCGCGTAGTCGGCCGGGGCGCAGCCCAGCGATACGGGGCCGGATGGATAGCTCGTGCGGAGCACCGCGATCGGCAGGGTTCCGGAGGGCAGTGACGCCTCGTTGGAGTTCTGCGCGACGAGCTCGGTGCCGTCCGCGGCGATCTTCACGGCGGGCAGGTCGGCACGCGCGGCGTCGAGCGCGGCCACCGAGATGGCCGTGGGGGCGACAGCGGGAGCCCCGGTCAGGTAGGCGTTCTGTCCGGAGTTGCCGGCGGAGGCGACCACGGTCACGCCCGCGCGGGTCAGCGTCCGCACCGCCTGCGAGGAGGGCTCGTCGACACGGCCGAAGGGTGAGCCGAGCGACATGTTGACCACGTCGGCACCGTCCTTCAGGGCCCTTTCCATGGCCGAGACGATGACGTCTTCGCTGGCCGAACCCTCACAGCCGAAGACGCGGTAGGCCATCAGCGAGGCCTTCGGCGCCACGCCCGGCCCCACCTTGAAGGCATTGGTGTGAGTGGTGGAGTCGTACGGGCCGGTGTAGGTCTTGCCGTTGGCGTCCACCCCGAAGCCGGCGGAGCTGCCCGCCACGTGGGAACCGTGGCCGTCGCAGTCGAGCGGGTCGGGGTCGGGCTTGGGCACCGAGGTGGGGTCGTTGGCGTCGTAGTCGTCACCCACGAGGTCGTAACCGCCGACCACCTTGGCGGTCGGGAAGGTACCCGGCTCGATCGCGGTGCCGTCGTTGCCCTCGAAGTCGGCGGGATCACCCGAGCCGCCGAAGTTGGCGTGCGTGTAGTCGATCCCGGTGTCGATGACCGCTACCTTGACGCCTGTGCCGGTCCTGCCGAGGTCCTGCCACGCCTGCGGGGCGCCGATGTAGGGGACGGCGGCGGTGTTGTCCACGCGGAACGTGCGCACCGGATGTACGGAGACGACTCCAGGAGTCCGCTGGATCGCCGGCAGGCTGCTGCGGGGGATGGCGGCGGCGATGCCGTTGAAGCTGTCGGTATAGGTGGTGAGAACCTTCCCGCCTTCCGCCTGCACCTTGTCCTCGACGCTCTGCTGTTTGCGGTGGAGGGTGGCACGTAAGGTCGTCCGGTCGACGGTCTTGCCGGCCTCGGCGGCATCGGCCGTGGCATCGCCGACGGGCGTGCCGGTGACCTGAATGAGGACCTTGAGCTGGTGGGCAGGATCAAGCGTGGCTGGTTTGAAGCCGGTGTAGGCGAACGCGCTGTCCAGATGCTGGAAGCGGTCGGGACGGGTGGGGTCCGCATTGGCCGTGGATGGCATCGCGGTCAGCGGAATCACAAGGCTCGCGGACGCGAACGCTGCGAGGAGCAGACGCCTCTTCACTGATCACCTCAGGTGGCACGTGGAATAGAGCTGATCAAAGAGTGAACTCGCCACAAAGGGATCATGTCTCCCTTTGGTAACAAGTGGAACACAAGGCATGTAAGGGTATGAGTCACCACGGTGGTCTCGCCTTACACGTTTTCGGATAACCGGAACGTGTGGCTCCGACGGAGATCACGAACCACGACGACCCTGGTCGACCTGGTGGTGGCCTGGTCGTTCGCCCGGCCGGCTCGGCGGCTCACCGCTCGGCGTGATCACCCGGACCGGGCTGCCGTACAGCTCCGACAGGACCGCCGAGGTCATGACCTGCTCGGGCGGCCCGATCCTGAAACGGCCTCCGGCCAGGGAGAGCACCCGGTCCACGTACTGCAGGATCGGGTTGATCTCGTGGGTGACGAACAGCACGCCGGTGTGCTGCCTGCGCCGCTGGTCCACCAGGGCGGTGACCGCGCGCTGGTGGCTGAGGTCCAGCGACAGCAGCCCCAGCGGCTGGTCGGCGTACGCGTCCGCGCCCACCACCGACAGCAGCTCGTCCACGCGCGGCCACGGACACGGCCTTGCCCCTTCGATCCACCGCGTCTCCCCAAGCAGGCGCTGGAGCCGGCCGCGGGGAGGCGGGCCGGCTCCAAGGTCGGGCGTCACATGCGGATCAGACGCGGGTCCACTTCTGGCTGTTCTGGCCGTTGCACGTCCAGATCTGCACCTTGGTGCCGTTAGCGGTGCCGGCGCCGGTGACGTTCAGGCACTTGTTCGCCCCGACGGCGGTGATGCTGCCGTCCGCGTTGAGGCGCCACTTCTGGTTGTTCTGGCCGTTGCAGTCCCAGATGATCACTGCGGTCCCGTCCGCCGTGCCGGCCCCGTTCACGTCCAGGCACTTGTTGCCGTAGATCCGCAGCTCCCCGGCGCTGGTCGAGGCCCACTGCTGGTTAGGCTGCCCGTTGCAGTCCCAGATCTGCACCTGCGTGCCGTTCGCCTGGGAGCCTCCGTTGAGGTCCAGGCACCGGTTCGACCCCACACCCCGCAGCGCGCTCGTGCCGCCGGTAGGCGGGCCATCACCCTGCCCGACGCCCCTGCCGTTGAAGGTGATGGAGTCCAGGTCGAACGAGTTCGCGGACGGCGCCTTGAACACGACGTGGACATTGCGGGTGCCACCGGGGTCGGTCACCCGCACCGCGGGCAACGACACGTAGGTGTTCCAGCCCCCGGTCGCCGGCACGGGGCTGGAGGCGATGAGGGGCCCGGTCGGCGAGTCGGCGTGCAGTTCGATGGACGCCCCGGTGCTCGACGGTGCCGAGACGCGGAAGGAGACCGTGTCGATCCCGGACAGGCTGATCGGGCTGAAGGAGACCCAGTCATTGTTGGAGACGTCGCCGATGCGCCTGCCGCCTTCGGCGCCGGACTCGTCGACGACGCGGATCCCGGACGAGCCGGTGAAGTGCTCGGCCTGCTTGTGCTTGGGCTGCAGGGTGATGCCGGCCGAGCCCTTCAGGCCGCCCTGGTCGGTGTAGTCGGCGGACAAGGCGTAGTAGACGTTGGAGGCCTCGTCGTGGCCGGAGGCTGTGGTCGTGACAGTGCCCGTGCAGCCGGTGTACTGGCCGGTGTCGTGGGCGTGCTGGTCATGGCCGAGCGCCGTGACCACGTTGACCCTGGTGCAGTCGACGGTGCCGTCCTCGGCGTCGGTGACGCTCACCGTGTAGGCCACCTGGTCGCCGAACTCGATGAAGCCGCCGTCAGGTGGCGCCGAGAAGGCCACCTTGGGCCGGGTGTTGCCGACCACGATGGGCAACGTGACGCTCCCCGTCTTCCCGCCGGCGTCCCGTACGGTGAGCTTGGCCGTGTGGGTGCCGTTTGCGTTGTAGGTGTGGGTGGGGTTGGCGCTGCTGGAGGTGCCGCCGTCGCCGAAGTCCCACGCGTAGGTGATCGCGTCGCCGTCGGGGTCGGAGGAGCCGGCCGAGGAGAACGCCACCGTCAGCGGCGCCGTGCCCGAGTCGGGGTTGGCGCTCGCCTTGGCCAGGGGCGCGCGGTTTCCGGCTACGTAGTCGACACGGTAGATGCTGTCATCGGTGTTCGCGTGGCCGAAGCCGTTGCCCCAGTCGGCCATGTACAGGGCGCCGTCTGGGCCGAACTTCATGTCGATCGGCGCATGCGGGGTCAGCTGCGCCACGAAGGGGTTGATCTTCAGGAGGTTGCCCGAGGAGTCCAGCCGCAACTCCTTGACGAAGTTGCGGCTCCACTCATAGAGGAACGGCGCGCCGTCGAAATACTCGGGGAACTTGCGGTCCGAGCTGCCGGCCGTGTCGTAGCGGTAGAACGGGCCGCCCATGGGGGCGGCGCCGCCACAGCAGTTGATCTCAGGGAACTCGGCCGAGGCGTGGTAGTTGTACCAGACGGTCGCGGGCTTGGCCGCGGGCAAGCTGCTCAGGCCGGTGTTGTTGGGCGAGTCGTTGACCGGTGCCGAGCAGTTGAACTTCGCGCCGGAGGTGTTGGTGGCGAAGTTGAAGTCGTTGAACGGGGTGTTGTTGCCGACGCAGTATGGCCATCCGTAGAAGCCCGGCTGCTTGATCAGGTTCCACTCGACGGTGCCCTCGGGACCACGGGTGGAGTTGGCGGCGCCCGCGTCGGGGCCGTAGTCACCCACTGAGATCCAGCCAGTCACCTTGTCGACCGAGAAGCGGAACGGGTTGCGGAAACCCATCGCGTAGATCTCCGGCCGTGTCTTGGCGGTGCCGGGCGCGAACAGGTTGCCGGACGGGATCGTGTAGGTACCGTCGGACTCGGGGTGGATGCGCAGGATCTTGCCGCGCAGGTCGTTGGTGTTGGCCGAGGAGCGCTGCGCGTCGAAATGCTCCCGGCCCGACCGCTCGTCGATCGGGGTGTACCCGCTGGAGCCATTGGGGTTGGTGTCGTCGCCCGGACCGATGTACAGGTTCCCGCTCGGCCCGAACGCCAGGTAGCCGCCGGTGTGGCCAGGCTCGTCGACGTTACGGTACGCCGGGACCTCGATGATCTTCTTCTCGCTCGCCAGGTCCAGGCTGGTGCCGTTGAAGGTGAACCTCGATACCCGGTTGACCTCACCGCCGTTGGACGGCGAATGGTTGACGTAGATCCAGCCGTTGGTGGCGAAGTTCGGATCCAGCGCCAGTCCGATGCCCCCGTCCTCGCCGCCGTCGTACACCGACAGGGTGCCGATGACGCGCGTGCCCCCGCCATTGGCGGGGATCATGTTCACCTTGCCGGAGCGCGAGATGTAGAAGACCCTGCCGTCGGCGGCCACGTCCAGTTCCATCGGCTGGTCGGGTGCGCCGTCGAGGGTCACCTTCTGGAACCGGGCCGCGACCGTGCCGCCGCAGTCACCCTGCGCCGCGCCCGCCGCCCACTGCACCGCACCCAGCAGGTGCTGTTTGAACTGCGGCTCGGAGTAGGAGGACGCCTGGTGGCCCATCGCGGTGGCCCACACCCGGCCGCCCTCCGGGTTGTGACACCAGGAGATCGGGTGGTCGGCGCCCATCTTGTTGGGCCCCGCGTCATAGGTGGTCTCGTCTGCGGTCACCAGGACGTGCACCGAGCCCCGCATGTTTTTGTCGAAGTTGTACCACTCCTCCGAGCGCACCCACCGCTCCGGCAGGCCCTTCGTGGAGGCGTGAACCCTGTCGGCCACCTTGGCGGTGCCCTGCAGGACCGCCGAATGCGCGGTCATGTGGGCGCCGGCCAGGACGACCTGGTCCCACCAGGGAAACTGCGTCTCGATGTTCATGTCGGTGGCGTTATGGATCGCGACGACGCCGCGGCCGCTGCGCACATAGGTCTGGAAGGCCTGACGCTGGGCGTCGTTGTCCCACACCATGCCGCTGGTCTGGAGCATGATCACCGCGTCGTAGGTGTTCAGGGCGGCGCTCGTGAAGACGGCGGAATCCTCGCTGTGGTCGACCTGGAAGTTGTTGTCGGTCGCCATCTGCTGGAACATCGCGACACCGGCGGGGATGGAGTCATGCCTGTAGGCGCCGCTCGCCGTCTCGGTGAACAGCAGCACCTTGAACTGCGGAGCGGCAGCGTGCGCCGCCAGTGGTGACAGAGACACCAGCAGCCCTAATAAGACTGCGGCCAGAGCGGGAAACAGGCGTGATCTTCGCATGGACGACCTCCCTGGGGTGTTACCGGCAACGGTGGAGTTGTTGGAGGATGACGATGAGAAGGCATGCGTCGTCTCGGCTCGTCCTCGGAGGAGGCCGTGCCGGGCTGGGTGCGGTTCGCCGGGCCGGGCTTGCGGCGGGGACACCACGGACGTTGGCCAGCGAGGTGGGGCCGGGGCCTGACCATGTAAACAGGTATCGATTCGATTCGATTTCGGAATGAAAATAGGTCTGCTCAATACAGCCTGTCAAGCATTCTTATCCATCAGAGGCCATCCTTGCTCTTCTGCGGGGCGAAGGGCCCTGGCGTCCTTATCGTGGAACAACAGGTGAAAGCAGGTGTCGATGAGGCGGCACTCGCCTTACACCACCCTTAGCCTGACAATGGTTGGCCGCATACTCGGAAATGCCGGAGGGCAGATGAGTATGAAACGTTCAGGGCGCGTATCAGAAGGTGCGTAGGTAGGCGAGGCCGTCCGCGGCCAGCGCGTCCTGGCTTTCCGCCAGGGGCCGCCAGATGGAGGCCGCGGTGGCGATGGTCTGGTTGTGCGCGGTGAAGGATTCGATGACGAGCGGTCCTTGATAGCCGACGTCGTGCAGGGCTTGGGTGAAGCCGGGCCAGTCGAAGCGGTCGGCCCCCGGCGTGCCGCGATCGGTGCCGCACACCTGCACGTGCGCGATCCGATCCGCCGCGACCCGCACCGCCTCGGCGGAGTCCTTCTCCTCGATGTTCATGTGATAGACGTCGAGTGCCAGGTGGCAGTCCTCGGGCAGCGCGTCGAGCGCCTGCTCGACGGTGTTGACGAGGCTGGTCTCATACCGGTTGAGCGGCTCGACCGCGAGCTTCACCCCGCGCTCGGCCGCGTAGTCCAGGACGGGACGCAGATGCTCGCGCAACTCGGCGTAGGCCCCCCGGCGCTCGTCCGGTGAGAGCCGCCACGTTCGGCCGACCGAGGCGTACGCCGGCCCCCCGATCACCGGGGAGCCGACGGTCACCGCCACGTCGACGCAGTGCCGCAGATAGTCCTGGGTGCCGCGGACGGTTTCCGGAGAGGCGGCCACGAGCTCGCGCCCCGGCGGCATGACCAGCACCACGGACGCGGCCAGCCCCTGCTCGGCCAGCACCGCCGCGGCCTTGTCCGGGTCCCAGTCGCCGGGTTGCTCGATGGGCAGCTCGATGACGTCGAAACCCCACTGGGCGATGCGGGGTGCGAGCCGCGCCAGGTCATTGTCGGTCAGCGGGGAGACCCAGACCCAGGTGTTCACTCCGATGGAGAACATGGCGTCTCTCTTCGTCGGTTCGCAGGAGCCGGTCAGCCTTTCTTCCCGCCCCAGGCCTCCGGGAACCCGGGCAGGTTCTCACAACCGCACAGCGCGTAGTGCAGCGGCGGCATGTTGGGCCTGAGGTAGGTCGACAGGTTCTCGCTGGTGACCTTCGGCTGCGGCAGGTTCCACATCTCGGGTACCTCCTCACCTTTGAGGATCTTCAGAGCGGCGATTATCGGGGTGCGCCACTGGTAGGTCGGGTACGTGGGCGCGACGGCGGCGAGGCCTGCGTCCTTCCACTTCTGCAGGAAGTCCTGCTGGTCCTCGCCGTTGATCGGCGGCACCGGCAGGCCGGCGTCCTCGAACGCCTCGATCGCGGCCACCGCCGTGGCGCCCGCGTCCATCCAGACGCCGTCGATCTTGCCATACCGCTGGATGTAGTCGCTGACGATGCTCTTGGTCTTGGTGGCGTCGCCGTCGGTGAACTCCACCCCCACCACCTGGAGGCGGCTCTTGTCGAAGACCGCCTTCGCCGCCGACCAGCGGGTCTCCAGCACGTCCACACCGGGCAGGATGCGCAGCGCCAGCACCTTCCCGCCCGCCGGCACCTTCTCGACCAGGAATTCGGCGGCGTCGGCGCCGAAGGCGTAGCCGCCGATGGGCTTGATGAACGTCACCGGGCAGCCTGTCTCCACGCCCCGGTCGAACACGATGACGGGCACCTTCCCACAGGCGGCCGTCACCGCGGGGGTGAGCGTCGCCGTGGTGTTCGGCGAGACGATCAGCGCGTCGCAGCCCTTGGCTTGCAGCTCCGCGATGTCGGAGATCTGCTTGTCGTCTTTGCCCTCGGCATCCAGGGCGGTGAACTCCTTGATCTCCTTGTGCAGGCCCACCTCGGCCTGCATCGTCTTCCACCCGACCTGGCGCCAGGGGTTGTTGACCGCCGCGTTGGAGAAGCACAGGTGGTACGGCCCGTTCTTCTTGTACTGTGCCGTGTCGATCATCTCCGGGGCGATGGCCTGCTCCCAGGGCTTGTCCGAGGGTCCCTGCGGCGTCTGGGAGCGCATGGCCAGCTGGGCGTCGAAGTCCGCCTGCACGAAGAACTTCGACTGCGCGCCCGTGCCGGACCCCTGGGCGCCCTGGTCCGCGCTCGTGGCGGGCGCCGCGGACTGGGTGGTGGCCGTCGGCCTGTCGGTGGTGCAGCCGGCGAGAACGAGCGCGGTCAACACGGCGACTGCGGCCTTATGACGCGGCATGTGCGTCTCCTCTTCGGGGGGTGGACTTCCAGGGAAGTCGGATGGCTCCCGCCGCGACCGCGGCGATGATGATGACGCCCTGCACGGTGAACTCCAGCGCCCCCGAGATCCCGTATAGGTTGAGCAGGGTGAACAGCGCCTCCAGCGTGACGGCCCCGGCCATGGCGGCCAGCACGGCGCCGCGGCCGCCGCCGAGCACCACGCCTCCGAGGACGACCGCGGTGATGGCGGAGAACTCCAGTCCCTGGCCCACCTGCGCCGAGACCCCGGCGAAACCGCCGAGCAGGATCGCCGTGACGGCCGCGGAAAGACCGGAGAGCATGAAGGCGAAGATCTTGACTCGGTCGACCCGGACCCCGGATAGTGCCGCGGCACGCTCGTTGTCACCGGTGGCGATGAGGGTCCTGCCGAAATCGGCGCGCATGAGCCAGATCGCCGCCCCGCCCACGGCCAGCAGGATCAGCACCGACCACGGCAGCGGCCCGAGGCCGCCGCGGCCGAACACCCGGAAGCCCTCCGACAGTGCGCCACGCGGCGCGCCACCGGTCCAGAGGAAGACCGCCCCGCTGAGGATGAGCAGCATGCCGAGCGTCACGATGAACGACGGCACCCCCAGCTTGGTGGTGACCACGCCGTTGACCAGCCCGACGACCAGTCCGACGAGGATCAGCAGGGCGAGGACCGGCCACGTGGCGGATTCGTCGCCGTCGATGAGCCGCGCGGCGATCACCACTTCCGCCGTCACCAGCGAGCCGACCGACAGGTCGAACTCGCCGGAGACGATGACGAAATACTGTCCCGCGGCGAGGATCACCAGCGGCGCGGCCCGTTTGAGGAACGCCAGGAATCCCGCGGGCTCCAGGAAGAAGGGGTTAACGACCGCGATCGCGGTCAGCAGCACCACGAGGACCGCGAGGATGGGAAGTGCCCGCTTCATGCCGACCGCCTTGTCCCGCGCCGGGCGTAGACGACCACCGCGATGACGATGACCACGCCGCGGACCACGTCCTTAACGAAGGAGTTGACCTCGAGCTGGTTGAAGATGGTGTCCAGGACGGCCAGCAGCAGGACCCCGCCCACGGTTCCGGCGACCCCGCCCTTGCCTCCGGCCAGCGCGGTCCCGCCGAGTACGACCGCGGCGATGGACTCCAGGTCGTAGCCGCCGTCGGTGCCCACCGTGGGCGCCCCCGCCCCGAGCCTGCTGGCCAGCAGCAGACCCGCGATGCCGGCGCAGGCCGAGCAGAGCACGTGCGTGATCACGATCACCCGGCCCGTACGGATCCCGGACAGCCGGGCGACCTCCTCGTTCCCGCCCACCGCGTAGATTCGGTATCCCAGCCGGGTCCTGCTCAACAGGAACCAGGCCACGACGGCCACGCCCGCCCATAGCACGGCGGAGACGGGGATCGGCCCGATGCGGGAGTAGCCGAGGAGCTGGAACGACTCGGGCACCTTGCCCGCCGGGCCGTCATACAGGTGGTCGACGATGCCCTTGATGATCAGGGCGACGCCGAGTGTGGCGATGAAGGCGTGGACCTGGAGCCTGGTGATGACCAGCCCGTTGACCAGCCCCACCAGCGAGCTGATCAGCAGCACCGCGGCGACCGCCGGTCCGACGTTCCCATCCTGGCCCGCCATGATCTCCGCCGCGACCAGTGAGGACAGGCTGATCAGGTACGCCACGGACAGGTCGAGCGACCCGGCCAGGATCGCCAGCGTCTGCCCGATCGCCACGATGCCGAGGGCCGCCGAACGCTGCTGGATCCCGACGACGCTCTCCAAGGTGAGGAACTGGCCGCCATCGAGCGCGACGAGGACCCAGCCGGCGGCGACCAGGCCGAGCAGCGCGAGGAACACCACCTGCCTGGGTTCGCGCAGGTGCACCGCCAGCCCGCCGCGCGCCTGGCTGCGGCGGGCGGGGCGGCGGGCGCGCGTGAGCAGGTTCATTCAGGCCACCTCTCCTGTGGCCAGGCGCATGATGGCCTCCTCGGAGGCCCCGGCCGGCAGCGTGCCCACGATGCGGCCGTCGCGCAGGACAACGACGCGATCGCTCATGCCGATGAGCTCGGGCAACTCGGAAGAGATCATCATGATCGCCATGCCGTCGTTTGCCAGTTCGCGCATCAGGTCGTGGATCGCGGCCTTGGCCCCGACGTCGACCCCCCGGGTCGGTTCGTCGAACAGCAGCACCCGCGGCGTCATCGTCATCCATTTGACGAGCACGACCTTCTGCTGATTGCCGCCGGACAGGTAGCGGACCTCCTGCTCCTGGCGCGCAGGCGAGAGGCGTACCCGTTCGAGCAGGTCGCGGACACCGTCGCGGTTTCCGGCGCCCACCGCGCGGGCGACGAGCAGGATGTTGTCGCGCACGGACTGGCGCAGCACGAGCCCTTCGGCCTTGCGGTCCTCGGTCACGAGCCCGATGCCCATGGCCACGCCTTCTCGGACCGAGCGCGGGCGCGACGGGATCATCTCGCCCGTGGTGAACGGCTCCGCGCCGAAGATCGCTTTGGCGAGCTCCGATCTGCCGGATCCCTGCAGGCCCGCGATGCCGACGATCTCCCCGGCACGCAGCTCCAGATCGATGTCTCGGAGCTTGTGGTTGCCGGCCGCGTGCAGGCTGAGCCGTACCTCGCCGGTGCCCGCCGAGCGGGACGGGAAGTAGGTGCCGAGGTCGCGGCCCACCATCAGGCGGATCAGCTCGTCGGGGGTCACCTCGCCGATCGGGAGGGTGGTGACGCGCGAGCCGTCCTTGAGCACGGTGACCCGGTCGGCGAGGTCGAACACCTCGCGCAATCGGTGCGAGATGTACACGACGGCGACGCCGCGTTCCCTCAGCCGCCCGATCAGCCGGTAGAGCAACTCCACCTCGTGCGCGGCGAGCGCCGCGCTGGGTTCGTCCATGACGACGAACCGGGCGTTCACCGATAACGCCTTGACGATCTCGACGATCTGCTGCTGGGCCACCGGCAGGCGCTTGACGACGTCGCGAGGGCCGAAGGGATCCTCGCCCAGCTCGTCGAGGAGCCGCGCGGTAGCCTCCTCCATGGCGGCCCGGTCGACCAGGCCGCGCCTGACGGGCTCGCGCCCGAGAAACACGTTCTCGGCGACTGTGCGCTCGGGCAGCAGGTTGAACTCCTGGTGGATGATCGCGATGCCGGAGCGCTGCGCCTCAAGCGGGTGGCCGAAGGAGACGGGCCGCCCGTCGATCTCGATCGTGCCCTCGTCCGGCGAGTGGACCCCGCCGATGATCTTCATGAGGGTGGATTTGCCGGCACCGTTCTCGCCGACGACGGCGTGGACCTCACCGGTCGTCACATCCAGGTCTATCCCGGACAGCACCCGCACGCCCAGGAAGCTCTTGCCAATGCCGCGCATGCTCAGCACGTGGTGCGCCCTCCTGCCCCGGCCACTCCGATGACGGCGGCGCCGACGAGCCGTGCGGCGCGGGCACACACCGGCCCCATGAAACCTGTCCCGGTGATCCCCGCCCTGGGGTTACCAGAAAGTTTCAGGCTCACATCCCTCATGTTGCGGGATGCTAAGCGGGCTTATGTCGAGGGTCAAGCAAAAGTTCGAACCGATACGACGTAATCGGGGGAGGTGCGCGAAAGATGTCGTGCCGATGAACGGAGTCCCACCGGAACAGGAGCTCTGCTCTCGATCCTGCGCGACGGCCGGCCCCCGGATCCGCGAGTCGGCCCAGCTCACTGGAGGGTTCCGGATGGAACGCGTTCCCCGAGCCTCGCATCTGATCACCGTTGAAGTAGTGATACCCGTCAAGACCTTAAGCCCGCTTATTTCGCCGTTCGCACACCGAGGGCCGAGCGTTCGTGACCTCCATTCCTCGTTCACCAGCGGCAATGCCTGTCGCCGGACTGATCCCCCAACGCCCGTGCCGGGAAGTGCCAGCTCATCAGCCATACTCTTGCAGGGAAGGGCGAGGAGGAGGCATGGTGACCGACACCCCGCGGGAGAGCGGATACCGGCCTGGCTACGAGGTGGCCGCTGAGCAGGTGCTGGAATTGATCGTCCGGCTCGGCCTGCGTCCGGGCGACCGCATGCCGACCGAGAACGAGCTGGCCAGGCGGCTGGGCACTAGCCGCACAGTGGTACGCGAGGCGGTGAAGATACTCTCGGCGCTCGGTCGCGTACGCGCCCAGAAGGGCCGTGGCCTGTACGTGGCCGACGATGAGGGGATGCTCGGCACCGGGCGCTGGGTATCGTTCTTCCTCCCGACCGACCTCGACCATGTCTACATGCTGTTCGAGTTCCGCCGGGCGCAGGAGATGGAGACCAGCCGGCTGGCCGCCCGCCGCGCCAACCCTGCCGAGTTGAGGGCCATCGAAGACGCGGTCGGCGTGTGCCGCCACGGCTTCGAGACCGGACGCGAGGAACTGTTCAACGAGGGCGACGACGCCTTCCACACCGCCATCGCCACGGCCTCGCACAACATGTTCCTCCAGGTCGCCGTGCGGGAGGCCCGCAGGCTGCAGGCGCAGTCGAGCCTCATCGGGCTGCGCGGCTCGGTGGGCGGGCACGCCGCCAAGGCCGTCGAGGAGCACGATGCCATCTACCAGGCCATCCGCGCCGGCGACCCCGAAGTGGCCGCCCAGGCCGCGGCCACGCACGTCGACAACACCCTCGACGACTACCGCAGGGAGATCCAGCAGCGCCTCTTCTTCCCATCCCACTGATCCTGCCGGCCGGCGATCGGCAGGATCGAACCCCCGGTTCGGCCGGATGCGCCCCCGCGAGACCGGCCACCGACTGGGCGCCGCGAAACGATTCGATTGACCGGCCGTGAAAGGTTCATCGCGACAGACCGGCGGTGGCCATGGCCGCTCCTCCTGGTCAGGCGCAGGAGCGGCGGGTTCTCTCAGGCGAGGGCTCTCGACGTCGAGCAGGCCGGGTCTTGACAGGTCTGCCACGGTCATATTTGCTCCGCTGCACCATCCTTTTCAGCCGCCAGGAAGAAAGGAGGACCGATTACGGCGGTGCTGAGTGAGCGCTAACACTTAAGGAATTCGACCGGTCGGCGAATGCGCGCCGGGGTCGGCGAGATTTGATGGGCGGAACGTGGCGCGCCGCCTCGACTCGGTATTTTCGAAATGAGGCCAGACTCGACTCCCCGAGCCCCGGCAGAGGCGAACGCCGCGATCCTTGGCGCGGCCTCATTGCGCGCCGATCCGCGCCTGGCGGAGCGGCTGTGGGAGCTTTATGGCGAGCGCTTCGACTGGCTGGGCAGGCACCATCCCATCTCCATGGAGGAGTCGCAGGCCACCTTCAATTCGGCTCTCTTGCACAGCGACACCCAGACCTTGGCGACATTCGAGCGGGGCCGGCCGGTCTGCATCGGATTGTTCATGACCGGCCTGGCCGCGTGCGACTGGCTCTCCCCGGAATTCCGCGCGAATCTCGAAGAACAGGCCGCGGCCGACAACGAAAATCTGATCTATTTCTACGGTCTCGCGAGCAGCACGAAAGCCGGCGCGGCGCACGCCGAGGAGGTCATGGCCACATTCGCCCGAACGCTGTGGCGCACGGGAAAGCCGTGCCGTCTCATTTTCGAGGCGACCAACCTGTCCAGCCGCTACATTCCCCACCTTGTCGGGAAGTGGGTGCATGGGAGCGGGTACGGCGGCTTCGCACCGGGGACGTCCGTCGAAGCGCTCGCGCAGGTGGACTTCTGGTACCTCAAGGCGACCTCGTGACCGCCCGCCGGGTCATGCGAGCCCTGGAGGATTTCGAACCGGAGCTTTCCCGACCTGGCCACCGACATCCACAGCGCCCACCGCGACCGTGACGGCCGCTACTGGGTGGAGGTTGTCCGCAGTTGATCGCCGACCGGGTGCGCCATCCGTTCGGCGAGCCAGGCGGGAAGCGTTGGCGGCTGGGACCAGGCGGATCGCCAGGCGGTGCTGTCGGGGTCGGCCAGGACGGCGCAGGCCAGCCAGTGTTCCCCTGCCTCATGGCGGGAGACGAGCGTGGGCAGGGCGGTACGGGGGGTGATCAGGTTGGTGTTGGGCTCGGTGAGGATCACGCGCCCGTCGCGCGTACCGGACAGATCGAGCAGGCCGCTCCCGCCGGAAGGGCCGCATGCCCAGGCGGCGCCCTCGATCTCGAGCGTGTCGAGCCGGTCGGAGCGGCCGACGGCGAAGCCGCCCTCCGCTCCGGTCAGCGGGCGCTCGCATCGCACTCGGTGGACGCGCAGGTGCCACGGCGGGCGTGGCAGCAGCCAGGTCTCCACTTCCACACCGGGCATGGGCCGCCAGAGGGAGCGCAGCGCCTCCCCTTCCCACGCCGCCTCCCCTTCCCACGCCGCCTCCCCTTCCCGCGCCGCCTCCCCTTCCCGCGCCGTCGTTTCCTCCGGCTCCTTCCCGCCTTCCGACCGCGTGCGCACGTGGTAGTGCACGCCGTCTTCCGACAGGGCCAGCATGTTGTCGGCAGCCGCCTGCGCGAGGCCGCGGCTTCCGGCGGGAACGCTGAAGCCGAACGCGGTGGAATAGGCGAACTTGGCGTACTTTTCCGCCACGTGCCGTGGCTCCCAATCCGCCCACTGGGCGCCGCCGGAAAGGGCGGTCACCTGGCGGCCCGCCTCGTCCCTGACGATCAGCATGCCGGCCTCGGGCACCGCGTGGACCCGCGGCAGGTCGGGCAGGCGTGACTCCTCCGCTTGCCAGAAGGGATGGGTTTCCGGCAGCGCGAGTGGCAGGAAGAACTTCAACGCCCAGTACGGCGAGCCCGGTGAGTTGTAGCCCTCTGCCATGATCAGGTTGGCGTAACCGTACCCGATGGAGAGCGTCGCGTCGGGCTGGAAGATCGGGGGGCGGCTCCACCAGCGCAGGTGGCGCAGCGCGAGTCCTTTGAGCACGCCCCAGGGCAGCGCCTCCACGTCGGCGAAGGCGAGCGCGCCCCAGAAGGCGCCTTGGGCGAAGCGATAGGTGAGGCTCCGCCCGTACGGCACGGCCGCACCGTCGGCGGTGAACCAGTGCGCGAAGTCCTGGGCGAACAGCGCGGCCCGTTCACGGAACCGCCCCGCCCGCTCGGAGACTTCGGAGGGGGCGTCATCGGCGAGCGCGGCGCAGATCAGGCCGTAGAAGTGCATGGCGAACGGTACGTAGTAGTCGCGCTGCCTCGTCGGGCCGTCGGAGTACCAGCCGTTGTCCCCAAGGGAGAAACTATCCAGGCGGTTCAGCGCCTCCCGCGTCGCGGCGGGGTCGTGATCCGCGCCGACCCTGGCCAGGCCGAGGTTCACCAGCACGCGGAAGAACAGCCAGTTGTTGTCCGGGGTCTGGCGCCGGTTGATCAGGGAGAGCCAGCGCACCAGGTGGTCGCGCGCCGACGGCGCGAGCGGCTCCCATACTCGCTCTGGGACCAGGGCAAGGGCGAAGCCGATGGCGGCCATCTCCACCAGGCGCTGGTCGCGGTCGGCAGGGTCGCCCCAGAACTCCGGTCCGCCGGGATCGGTGCCGTTCGTCAGCCCTCGGACGTAGGAGTCCCAGCCGTCGAAGTGGCCTCCTCCGGCGGCCAGCGGGGCGAGTCCCCACAGCGGGCGGGCGAATCCCTCCAGCTCCGCGGCGGTGTCGTCGAAGGCAGCCCCCGAGTTGCCGAGCCGTACCCGGGCGCCGCCGGGGCTGAATCGCGGGGCGAGCGGCGCGCACAAGGAGCGAACCGCCTCCTGCAGGTCCGCACGGGTACACAGCGGGTTGCCGGCGAGTGGATTCGTCATCGGGATCGCCCTCCGTGTCACGCCAGGCGGTTGATCATATCGGCACGCACGGGATGCGCGAACGGCGGGCCCCGTACGTACCGATCCAGCTCGTCGAGGCCGACCGGTCGCGCGCCGAGCGCGGCCGCTCCTGTCTCGTCGAGGTACGGGTCGTAGATCAAGAGGTCGAGGTCGAAGGGGCGGAGCAGGTCGAGCACCCGGCGGCCGATGTGCGAGGCCCCGATGATGCCGACGGTTCTGCGGTAGTTGCCCAGCGAGGGGAAGTGCGCGGCCCAGTCGAGGGAGCGGCGCTCCCCGCGGTAGAGGTCCCTGAGGCCGAGCACGCGCTTGCCGGCGAACAGGATCGCGGCGACGGTGTACTCGGCCACCGGGAGCGCGTTGGCTGCGGCCCCCGAGGAGACGGCTATGCCGCGTTCCCAGCAGGCATCCGTGATCAGGCTCTTGACCGTGCCCGCCACGTGGACGACGGCGCGCAGCCCGGGTGCGCGGCGCAGCACGGAGGCGTCGATGGCCGGGCAGCCCCAGCAGGTGATGAGGATCTCGGCCGAGGCCAGGTCCGGCACGCCCGCGAAGTCGCTGACGACCAGGCCGGGGTCGACGTCCACCAGCCGGGTGAGCCGGTCGAGCCGGGCGACCGTCGTACTGCCCTTCGACGCCTACCATCTCGACGATGCGGCCCTCGCCACCATCGCCGACGCGCGCAGCGCGCTCGTCCGGGAATGCATGGCCGACAAGGGCTTCGACTGGAAGGAATCATACGGGTTCGAAGAGGGGAACCCGCTGCTCGCGGGAAACGCTCGCCGGTACGGCCTGGCCGACTCCGAAGCGGCCGAGCGCTACGGCTATCACGTCCCCGACAGTCCGCAGGAACGACAGGCCCAAGCGGCAGAGGCGGCATGGAGGGAGCTCGCGAGCAAGGAGGAAAAGGCCGCCCTTTACGACCCGGACGGGTGCGCGGACCGAACCGACTCCGCCTTGTGGAAGGGTATCGGTGACCGGAACACGTCCTGGTTCACCGACCTGGAATTCGAAGCTGTCGATCTTTCTGCGGAAGATCCGGCGGTGGCCTCGGCCATTCAGGCATGGAGCGACTGCATGCATGACAAAGGCTTCGACTATCGGACCCCACAGGCGGCAGTGGAGGACCGGCGCTGGAAGCTCGACTCACCGCGGGTCTCACCGGCCGAGCGGGCCGTGGCCGTCGCCGACGTCGGCTGCAAGAAGCGGACCGATCTCATTGCAGCCCGGACGGCGGCGGAACAGCTCATTCAGGCGAAGATGCTCGAGCAGCACGCCAAGCGGTTCGAGGCCCTGCGGAAGATGAACGCACACCTTGTCGGCAACGCGCGGCACGTACTCGACAGTGACGACACGAACGACGGGGTTCTCACCGTGCCACGGTCAGCGGGCACGGCGCGCGATGCAGCAGTGCCTGGCTGACCGAGCCGAGGACGTGGCACGCAAGGTACGTTGGCCGCCTTCCCGGCACCCGCTGATCGTGAGCGGGAACACGTCCAGCGCTGTCGTGCTTCACCCCTGACCACCCCCGCCACGTCCGCGTCTCCACCTGGCTGAGGGCGGGCGTGCCCGCACCCCAGGTCGCAGCGTTGATATCCTACGGATCTACGCCAAGTGAATCGTCAGCCACGGACTGTCGTCGATCTTCACACAACAAGCCGATACCGTGAGGATATGACTGCCTTTCGAGAGACTTATGAGTCGCTCAATCTGGAGCCCCAACCGATCCGCGCCCACCTCCTCGCCTGCACCACCGTCGTGTTCGGCGACGACTACTACGCGGGCCACCGCGAGACGATCAACCTTTCCGGGTTAGTTCAGATCAACACGTGGCCGATGCCCGGCTTCGAGACCCGCGTGGACGACAGTGGCCGCTCCGAGTTTGAGCAGGAGCTGATCAGCGCTCCCGAGGTCGGCATCAAGGGCTTCAGCTACGAACTCGACGACCGTATCCAGCTGCTGTCCAACCCGTACCTGTCCAGCATCGGGCTCGTGCGGCAGATCGCGCCGGGCAAGAACTTCCCGGCGCAGATGCACATCGGCCGCTTCGGCATCCTGGAGACCAGCACCCTGCGCCTGACGCACCGCAACACCATCGACACCTACGCCGTCATCGACAACATCCCCCCATACACGAAGCCGCTCACCAGGCCCTACCACGGCGCCCCACGCGGCGACGGCCCGTTCGACATCGCCCACGCGCCGAACGTGCTGCGCGGCACCACCCTGCCAGAGGCGTGGTATCCGGCCGACGACGACAACGAGCCGATCGGCATCACGCCCACGATGTTCTTCGCCCCGAGCGCGGCCCCGTTCATGTCGATGCTCGTCGACCCCTCCATGATCATGCAGACGTCGATGGAAGGCACCATCGACGTCGAGGTCAACGGCAAGACCGAGCACATCGACCTGGCCGGCGACCACCTCAAGGCGGCGGGCGCCGAGATCTTGCTGTTCGGGCCCGACAAGCACGATGACGGGACCGGCGTGGTGGCCCAGATGGCGCGCCTGGCCATGACCGGTCACAGCGACGCCCTCGGCGGCCGCGTGATGCTGCGCGCCAGCTGGGCGCGGCCGTCCGGCGGCGCCCTCGGCGAGGGGAGCGAGGGCAGCCTGAGCCAGGTGCGGTTCCCCAGCGACCTGCACATCGACGCGGAGTTCGAACTCGTCACCCAGGCCAGCACCCTGTATGCGGCCAACCCCGTACGCTTCGGCGGCAAGCTCAAGGACTTTGAGCCCGCCGGCAGCGAACTGGCCATGAACGGCACCGACACGCCGATCATCAGCGCCGACGGGGCGGTCAAGGCGCGTCTCACCGGCGCGCGGTTCACCATGGGGGACGCGTCCGTCGGCGAGTAGGCATACGTCACCGACTGACAACCCTCCAAGGAAGAAAGGCATCCGGGCGAACCGAACCGATAACGGCTGTCGGCGTCAGACACGCTCAGGCACCGAACGAAGATCGCCTGCCTGGCGCCAATTCCCGCACGCATCCTCCTCGCGGACCTACCTTCGCGCGCGTGCACAAAGCACGCGCGCGAAGTAATCGCTTGTGGCTGCCCGGTTCAGCACCGTGCCTTACGTGGAGTTGGCCCGGTTCGGCGGACACCTGATCTCTGGGGAACCCTGGAGATGGCGAAGTGCACGGTGCCAACCAGCAGGGCGCGGACGAACGTCGGAGTGACCGCGTATCCGACGACATTGGCAATTTCATTTCCAGGGGCGCCGCTTGATCGCCCGTATTATCAGTGCAGGACCGTGTCGGCGAACTGGCTGTTGTCGAAGGCCGGAGCAGCGGCGGCGAATTCGGCTTCGGTGAAGGCCCAGAAAGGCGACCAAACCCGCCACAGGTGCCGGCAGAACTCCCGTGTGCGCCGCCGCAGGAGCGTTTCGCCGTGTGGCGTGTTGAGCAGCCACTGATACCAGAACGACGACACCTGTGGCATCGACAGTGCGGTGATCGGGGTCGCCTCGTTGTAGCCCGTCCCCAGGGTCACCATCGACAGCAGCCGCTCCGGCCACAGGCCCGCCAGGGCATAGGCCGCGCGGCAGCCCCAATCGCTGCCCACGAGGTGAAACCGCTCGACGCCGAGATGGCCGGGGAGCCGGACGACGTCCATGGCCAGCGCCGACGTCTCAGCCGAAATCGGGTGACCCTCATGCACGAGCGTGGGGCCGTGCCCCCGGATGTAGGGCCGTACCAGACGCAGGCCAGGATCCTTGGCGAGCAGGTCCGACGCCACGCCATCCCACGTCGCCGCGGTGTCGGGAAAGCCATGAAGCAGGAACACGGGCACCCCGTCGGCGGGCCCGTCACTCTCGAAGCTTGTCGTGATGTCGTCGAAGCGCACCCGGTGGATGATGCGCGAGTCGAAGGCGGCAGGCGAGGTCATCAGCGTTCTCTTCCGGCGGAACCGTCGTGTGTCGTGCCCGGATATTAGAAGTTGACCGCCAGACAACCGAAGGGTGAGACTCACTCAATGAGTCGGGCCGCCGATCCCCAGGAGACCGTGCCGCGCGGAAATCGCCCGCATCACCGGCCTTCCCAAGGCCACGGCCAACAGGTTCGTCGCCGAGCTTATCGCCGAAGGGCTGCTGCAGCCGGTCGAGCACGGGGTGCGCCTGGGGTTGGGGCTGTTCGAACTCGGCAACCTCGCCGAGCAACGCGGGCTGGGATTAAGCGACGTGGCGACGCCCTATCTGGCCCACCTGTACGAGATCACCCGGGAGACAGTGCAGTTGGCCGTCCTCGACGGGCTCGACGTGGTGTACATCCAGAAGATCTCAGGCCGGGCCTCCACGAAGCTGAACACCCGAATCGGCGGGCGGATGCCCTTGACCTGCACCGGCTCAGGAAAGGTCCTGCTGGCGTTCTCCGGGCCTGCCTTCCTGGAGCGTGTGCTGGGCGAGCGGGGGTTCGCCCGCCGGACCGCGAACTCCATCACGGATCGCCCCGCACTGGAGCACGAGCTGGGCGAGATCCGCCTCCGCAAGTACGCGGTGGACCGGGCAGAGTTCCAGAACGGCGCCGCGTCGGTGGCGGTTCCGATCTTCGCGCGATCGGCGGTGGTCGCCGCCGCCACGGTCTCGGCGCCCGTTGAGCGGCTTTCGGTGGTGTCCCTCGTTCCCGCGCTGCACGCCACGGCCGCGGCGATTTCCCGGGAGATCGCCCGCGTGCAGCCGGATCTCGGCCGGCATCCCGGCTCACGACAGGCCGGGTGATACGCTGTGCGACACCTTCGACGATCGCGCTCACCCGGCATGTGAGACCGGCCGCCTCCTAGTGGACGGACAGACCGCCGTCAACGAAGATCGACTGCCCGGTGACGTACGCGGCGGCGGGACTCGCCAGGAACACCGCCGCCCCGGCGAAGTCCTCGGGCAGCCCGTTGCGTCCGACCATCGTGCGCGCGGCCAGCGCCGCGACCTTCTCGGGATCCGCCGACAACCGCGCGTTCAGCGGCGTCATCACGAAACCGGGCACGAGCGTGTTGCAGGTGACGCCGTACGGTGACCACGCCTCGGCCTGGGAGCGGGACAGCGACTCCAGCCCTCCCTTGGACACGCCGTACGCGCCGCTCTGCACGAACGCCCGATGTGCCTGCTGAGAGCTGATATGGATGATGCGCCCGAAGCCCCGCTCGGCCATGCCCGGGCCGAACCGCCGGCCCAGCAGGAACGGCGCCTCCAGGTTCACCGCCATCGTCGTCTCCCACACTTCCTCGGTCAGCTCGCCCATCGGCGGCCGCAGGTTGACCCCGGCGGAGTTCACCAGAATGTCGGGCTCCCCGAACACCGCCGCCGCCTCCTCGGCACCAGCCCGGACGGCGTCACGGTTGCTCAGATCGGCGCTTACCCAGGCCGCCCGGCAGCCGTGGGCCTCCAGCTCGGCGACCGTGGCGGCCAGTTCAGCCTCCTTGCGCGCCACGATCACGACGCGGGCCCCAGCCCGGGCCAGGGCCTCGGCGATGGCCCGGCCGATGCCGGAACTGCCCCCGGTCACCACGGCCACCCGGCCGTCGAGGGAGAACAGGCTGGAAAGGTACGCGGGTGAATTCATGGGCCGCACTCTAGAGCAGACTTCGAGGGAATACGTCGGCCATGTCGGGGTCTCGGCCATGGCCAGGGCGGCGCCCGGTGCTCCCGGCTGCCGGCCGCTTGCGCCCGCTCGCAGGCGACGGCTGCTTCTCCGACCTGGAGAAGCAGCGTGTTCATCTGCCGCACCACCAGCGCGGCCAGCTCGTCATACGACGCGCGGCGGAGGCCGGGGCCTTCGGCACCTGAAGATCATCCCACCCTGCGGGCAGTCCTCACGACAACAAGATCATGAACTGCTGAATGCTTACAGCAGGCCGGCGTCGTCCTGCTCGCCGAGGTCTTGATGTGCGTAGGGCCCGCCTGATCAACACCCTTGAGGTCACGGATGACCCAACAGGTGATCTCGCCCGGGACGTTCAGGAGCGCATGACCAATCTGGTTCGGCAGAAGGCCGACAAGCTGGCGCAGCTTCGCGACCTGAGTATGGCGCAAGAACGTACGCCGACGAGACCGGCTCGGCGGAGTCCTCCACGAATACTCACATGCCGCTTGAACTGCACGGACGAAGGTTTTCGGCAAGGAGCACAAGCCCCGGCTTCCGCTACCGGCAGGCCCTCGCCATCGCGCGCGGCCGGAGATCGTCCGGCCGCCGCCTCCTCGGCTGAGGCTCTGGCCGCGGTGGCCGCGTTCAACGCCGGTGGACGGTGAGGGGCTTGTGTGTGGGTGGTGAGTGATTGGTGAGCGGTCCCTGTCAGCCTCGTGGTCATCGCCTATCACTTACAGGAGGCCGATATGACGGACTTAAAGGGCAAGACCGCGCTGGTGACCGGCGCCTCACGGGGAATGGGCCGAGCCATCGCCCAGCGGCTGGCCGCGGACGGTGCGCTGGTCACAATACGCAAGCGATCCGCGATCGTTGCGACGCTGAGCGCACTGGCTCTGACCACCCTCGCCGGTCCAGCCGCCGCCGAACCCGAGCCGACCAGCGTCGGTGTCCAGGCCGAACCGGAGCCGACCAGCGTCGGTGTCCAGGCCGAACCGGAGCCGACCGATGTCGGCGTCCAGGCCGAGACGCGGTACCGCGCGGTGCGAACCTGCTCGGTGGATGGCCGATCATTCAGTGCCGACCTGCGAACCTATGGCAAGCCCACCGGTACCGGTGATGAGACGACGGTCTGGACCTGGGGCTACAACATCGAGTCGGCCGGTGGCAACACCAACAACTCGGAAGTCTGGGCCTGGGAGGTGGTCAACCACTACGGCGACCAATATGGCTGGGTGTTCGCCGGGGGAGTCGGGAGGGATTTCAGCGCGACCGAGGACGGTGCTTGGCACAAGGGCCCGCAGCCCTACTATCCGTTCATCGGCTTCCCCAACAGTAGCCAGGAGAATGCTATGCGGATCTCGGTAATGTTCGATGGTGACGCGAGCAAGCAATGTTTTGTGACCCTGCGGGTGAGCGACCTCTACTGGTCCCCGTGATCGGGTCGTGAGTTTCGCCGAGCCTGGTGCGACTTCACGCTCGCTATGAGCCCGGCCCGATTTGATCTGTGCGTCGTCAACTGGCGTTGACCCTGGCCCCTCCAGGTTGGTCAGGTCAGTCACGACTGGATCGGCGTCCACTGTGGGTCGCGGCCACCGCACGATCTTTGGTTGTCTTCACGAACTCCGAATGATCACGCGGTGGCCGTCGCCATGTGGCCCCTGATTGTTCAAGGTCGCCAAGTGTCAGCAAGCATCGAGCGTCGAGGAGTCGCAGGGCCGCTTGGCTTCGGGCGATCAGCTCGGGGTCGCCTTCGGCCATGCGCAGAGCCAGGGCCTCCTGCAGCACTTCGCGTGCCTCCTGTTTGCGACCTGGGTCAGCAAGGGTCTTGCCGAGATATTGGAGCGGGAAGCACACCTTCTCGGGTACGTTCTTCCTCGCAAAGGGTAAGCACCGCGCGGCAGAGAGGTTCCGAGGCTGCTGCGTCACCTGAGTAGCGATAGGCGTCGGCCGGATTGATTGACGCGGTGGTCCCGTGACCATCCGTGTGGCCCTTCAGTTCCTGCTGGCCCTGACGTACCTGATCGTTCCGCTTGCCGGTCACCGGTACGGCTTCGCCGCCCAGCGGGCAGCCGATGCCGAGATCCGACGCCAGGGCCATGATCTCGCCGTACTGGTCAAGCACGGTCTCGACTTCACCGCCAGCCATGCCAGCGTGGTGGTGTCAGTGGCGATCGCCGTGGGCCTGGCGACGCTTGCCGTGCTGAACCTCGGTGACCAAGCCGCTGCTCACCTGGATCCTCCAGCCCATCCTGCTGATCGCCGGCGGCCCCAGCGGCCGTTCCCGGCAAGACGGGGGCAGAACATTCTCGCCGTCCGGGCCGCGCCGCAATGTCGTGATTGAGCCCCGGCGTCTACGGCCAGTCGCGAATGTCAGAGAGCATAGGGTTGCCGTCAAGGAGACCGATTGGTGGGGGAGCGGTGATCGCACAGTGCGGGCCGAGGGCCCAGACGTCGGAGCGCCGTATCGCGTTCGGCGGACGCGTTCCGCACCCCGGCACCGCCCTGACCGGCTTCTGATCTTCTGCCGTGCGATTCGGTGTCCTGGGGGCCTTGGGGGTGTGGTCCGCCGATGGCGAGACGTTCGCGGTCGGCGGACCGCAGTTGCGTTCGCTGCTGGCGATGTTGCTGCTGAACGTGGGCCGGACGATGGGCGTGGGGCGGCTCGTCGAGGGCATGTACGGCCCGCAGGCGCCGAGCGGTGCCGGGCACGCCCTGCAGTCCCAGGTGTCCCGGCTGCGTCGCCGGCTCAAGGCGGCCGGGGAAAAGGGGGATCTGCTCCAGTTCGGTCCGGCCGGGTACCGGCTGCTCGTCGATCCCGACGACGTGGACGCGCACCGGTTCGAGCGGCTCGCCGGCGAAGGACGGCAGGTGCTCGCCGCCGGGGATCACGGTGGCGCCGCCCGGCTCCTGGGCGAGGCACTGGGACTGTGGCGGGGTCCGGCGCTGGCCGACGTCATTGACGCGCCCTTCGCCGGGGAGCAGGCCGCCAGGCTGGAGGAGTTGCGGGTCGCCGTACTGGAAGACCTGGTCGAGGCGCGGTTGGCGCTCGGTGAGCACCGCGACCTGGCGGCGGAGCTGCCGGAGATGGTGGCGGCGCATCCGCTGCGGGAACGGCTGCGCGGACAGCTCATGCGGGCCCTGTACGGGAGCGGCCGCAAGGCCGAGGCGCTCCAGGTGTTCGAAGACGCACGGCGGACACTGGCGGAGGAGTTCGGTGTCGATCCCTCTCCTGAGCTCGGCGGTGTGCACATGGCGGTGTTGCGCACCGAGCCCTCATCCGCCAAGGCGGCGGGAGGTGGCGTTCCGGCCCAGTTCACAAGTTTCGTGGGGCGTGACGGCGACCTGGAACGCGTTCGCGCGCTGTTCGGCGAGCGACGACTGGTCACGCTCACCGGGCCTGGCGGGGTCGGCAAGACCCGGCTGGCGGTCGAGGCCGCCGTGCGGGAGCGGGATGAGGTCCGCTTCGTCGACCTGGCCCCGCTCGCCGACGGCACGGCCGTCCCGCAGAGCCTGATCGAGGCGCTGGGCCTGCGCACGGCCGGGCTGGTGCCCGCGCTGTCGGGCCCGCTCGACCCCGTGGAACGGCTGATCGCCGGGCTGGCCGATCGACGGGTGCTGTTCATCTTGGACAACTGCGAGCACGTCGTCGCCGAGGTCGCCACGCTCGTCCGTCGGCTGCTGGTGGCCTGCCGGGACCTGCGGATCCTGGTCACCAGCAGGGAGAGGCTGGGCATCACAGGAGAGACCCTGCACCCGGTTCCGCCGCTGCCGCTGAACGGCAGCGGCCCGGAGGCGCTCGGCCATCCGGCGGTGCGGCTGTTCGCCGACCGGGCTGCCGCCGTGCGGCCCGGTTTCCTGATCGACGACGCCAACGTCGGCGCGGTGCTGCGCATCTGCCGGGCGCTCGACGGACTTCCGCTGGCGATCGAACTCGCCGCCGCGCGGATGCGGTCGCTGACGCTCGAGGAGATCGAGGACCGGCTGGACGACCGGTTCCGCCTCCTGTCGCGTGGCGATCGTTCGGCGGCGCCCCGGCACCGGACGCTCCGCTCGGTCGTCGGGTGGAGCTGGGACCTGCTGAGCCGCCCCGAACAGGCGCTGGCCGCGCGGCTGACGGTCTTCAGCGGCGGCGCGCCGCTGCATGCGGCCGCCCGGGTCTGCGGGCCGTCCGAGGGCGAGGTCGTCGAACTGCTCGCCGACCTCGTCGACAAGTCGCTGGTGGAGGCCGGCGGAGGCCGGTACCGCATGTTGGAGACCGTCCATGAGTTCTGCGCCGAGCGGCTGGCCGCCGACGGCGAGCCGGAACAGGTGAGAGCGGCCCACGCGGCGTACTTCCTCGACTTGGCCAGGGCCGCCGAGCCGCACCTGCGCGGCCCTGACCAGCTGGAGTGGCTGGCCCGCCTCGACGCCGAACGTGGCAACTTCCACGCTGCGCTGCGCTGGGCAGCGGGGGCCGACCCCACGCTCGCGCTCCGCCTGCTCGCCGCCCTGTCGTGGCACGGGCAGTTGCGGGGACTGCCCGGCGAGCGAACCGCGGTGGCCGCCGACCTGCTCCTGACGATCGGCGACGAACCGCCCGCCGGCCTCGAAGAGGAGTACGCGCTGTGCCTGGCGCACGCCGCGGCCGGCGACACCGTATACGATCAGCGACTGCGCGATCATCTGGGACGCCTTGCCGATCGGCGTCTCCGATACCCGTTCCTGCGCGTCCTGCGGTTCATGGTGAACGGCCCCTGCCACGAGGACGGGGAGGTCCCCGCCGATCCGTGGTCCCAAGCGTTCACCCACCTGGAATCAGGGGTCAAAAGCTTGCTCGGCGGCGACCGGGACACCGCCGAGCGGGCGTTCCGGGCCGCGCTGGAGGGGTTTCGCGGGACCGGGGACCGCTGGGGAGTTCTCGCCGCCCTGGAGCAGGTGGCCTGGTTCGCGGACGAGTCTGGGTTCGCCGCGCTGATGGCGCAGGCCATTGACCTGGCGGGACGGCTGGGCTCGGTGGAGGACCTGACCAGGCTGCTCGTCAGGAACGCCGACGGGCTGGCCGACGCCGGCCGGCTGCTCGCCGCGCGTGCGGAGTACAAGCGCGCCATCGAATTCGCCCGCCGTACCGGAACGCCCGAGACCCAGGCCGGTGCCCTGCGCGGGCTCGCGGACGTCGCGCGCCTGTGCGGTGATCTGCAGGGCGCCCGCGAGCTGTACGACCAGGCGCTGCGAGGCTGCGGCCGGGCAATGATCGGCGCCGCGTTGACGCGCTGGCGGATCCTCATCGGCCTGGGCCGGGTGGCGGAGGCCGAGCAGGACACCGGCCAGGCCCGCTTCCACTACCGCCAGGCCCTGGCCACCGCGCGCGCGTCCGGGGATCGTCCGGCCATCGCCGCCTCGGCAGCGGCGCTGGCCGCGCTGGCCCCCTTTACCGCCGGTGGGCTGTGAAGGGCCGGTGTGCGGGTGGCGAGCGGTCCCTGCCAGCCTCCTGACCACCGGCTATCGTTCGGATCTGGAACTGGCAGGAGCCGTTGATTGACTGATCTGAGTTCCCGGCCGTTCGGGGCTTTCCATCACTGTGTGTGATCGCCAGGAGCGTAGGTCTTCCATGTTCCGCCGCCCTCGGCTGCGAGGTTCTCGGC